>NZ_JAPTYD010000026.1 GCF_026913015.1 Paracoccus benzoatiresistens | reverse complement strand
GCGATCAGGGCCTCGGCCTTCTTCGTCAGCCGCCTGTAGCGTGGCAGTGCCTTCGAGCGCCATTCGGTGACCTTTCCGGCCTCGTTCTCGATCCGGGCACGAGGAACCCGCACCGTCTCGGTGCCGAATGTGCCGGTGAGTTGCCGTTCGCGGTGCCCATGGCGGTAACCCTTGGCCCGCTCGTTGCCGCGGCCGTAACGAAGCCGACCAAGAAAGACGGCCAGTTCCTCTTCGAACATGGCCTCAATGGTGGCCCGGACATTCGCCCGCAGGCGATCCTCGATCGGATCATACCCGCTTGCGTCGGGCAGTAGCGAAAAGGACGAGCTATCGGTATTCTGCTTCATGGCGTGATCTCCCTGGCGGTTGCAGCCGCCGGTTGGGTGGGTGTCAGTTCACCCGGAGATTACGCCACTGTCCAATTTCTACCACTTCCGAGACACGACCCGATCCATGTCCGCAAACCTTTCTGGCCTTACAGCTTGCGCTTTGCTTACAACGCAAACCTTGCGAAGCCCTGCGGGTGCTGCTCACTTCTGGGCCAGCAGGACAATGCGATACGGTGCCGCATGAGACGATGCTAGAGGGCGGAGAGACCGCTGAAGCCTCGATTGAAATGAACTAGCGGCGGGCGCGGCGCGCCGGACTTTGCTTCAAGCACTTGACCAAAGAACACGCTGTGAGTTCCGTTCTCGACTTGGCTCTCCAGCCGGCAGTCCAGGGAGGCCAGCGCATCCTCCAGCACTGGCGCGCCCGTCGTTCGCTGCATCCAACCGCCCCCGTCGAAGCGGCTGGCCCGTGCGGTGGAAGAGGAGAAGCGCGTTACTAGATCCTCATGATCTTGGGCGAGAAAGTTTACGCAAAAGATACCCTGCTCTCGCAGATGGGAATAAATACTTGCCGAACGGTTTACGCAGATTAGGACCGTGGGCGGCTCGGCACTAACCGAGGCGACGGCTGTGGCTACCATTCCAAGTGGATTGCCTTGCCCGTCGCGCGTGGTCACAAGGGAAACGCCCCCGGCCAGTCGGGCCATAGCCTCTTTGAAGCTGTCTGCTGCGACAGATCCCGTATGCATGTTCATACCGATCTCTTTCCTTTTTGCCTGGTCCCGTCAGAAAGAAGCGGTCAATCCGCCATCTACATAGATGATCTGCCCTGAGACATAGTTCGACGCCCTGGAGGCCAGATAGACCACCGTGCCGCCCAGTTCCTCGGGCTCCCCCCATCTGCCGGCCGGAACCCGGGCCACACGTTTGTCAAAGAAGGCGCGGTCCGCCATGATCTGCCGGTTCATCTCGGTCATGAAATAGCCGGGTCCGATACCATTAACTTGGATGCCTGAACCGGCGACCTCGGTCGCAAGACTGCGCGTCAGCATCCGCAATCCACCCTTCGCCGTTGCATATGGCACGACGTTCGGTCGGCCCAGTTCACCCACCACCGAGACGGTGTTGATGATCTTGCCCGAACCCCGCTGCAACATCTCCGGCAGGACCGCGCGGCAGGCCATAAAAGGGCCGGCCAGATGGGTTTGCATCATAAGGTCCCATGCCTCATCCGAAACGCCGGTCAGGGGACCGCGATCCGTGATGCCGGCATTGTTCACCAGAATATCGATCCGGCCCTGCCGTTCGGTTACGGCCTGAACCATTCCGTCGATTTGGGTGCGGCAGGTTACGTCGCAAACCGCAGTATCCGCCATGCCACCGGCCTGCCGGATCGCACCCGCGACCTCTTCCAACGGCCCGGGGCTGCGTCCGGCCAGCGTCACATGGGCGCCCGACGCCGCTAGTGCATGAGCCATCGCCGCCCCAAGCCCGCGACCTGCGCCGGTGACGATGGCCTTCTTGCCGGTAAGGTCAAACAGCTCAGGCATGTCGTCTCCTCAGTGGAAAGTCCGGCCACCATCCACCGCGATGGATGTTCCGGTCAGATAAGAGGCATCGTTCGCCAGCAGGAACAGGATGCAGGCGGCGACCTCTTCAGGCTTGCCCCAACGCCCCAAGGCATACCGGTCCAGAGGCACAGGCGGGCCGCTGTCGCCGTCCTTGGCCAGCCCCTTGTTCATTGGCGTGTCGATCAGGCCCGGACAGACAGCATTGACGCGAATGGCGGGCGCCAATTCCACCGCCAACGCCTTGCTGAGGCTTTGCACCCCGCCCTTTGATGCTGCATAGGCGGCCGCACCCGCGACTGGTGCCAGCGCTTGGGCGGAGCTAAGATTGACAATCGACGCACCCTGCCCTACCTGAACCAGATGCGGGATGGCGGCCTGACAGGCTAGGAAGGTGCCGGTCAGGTTGACGTCGATCAGCCGCTGCCAGATGGCGATCTCCATTCCGGCAGCGGGTTCGATGGCGACGACACCGGCCGAGTTAACCAAGCCGTCAATTCCTCCCATTCCCGTCGCCGCCGTGTCCATAGCGGCCCGGATTGAAGCAGGGTCTGCCACGTTCGACGCAACGGCGAACCCCTGCCCCGAAAGACTGGCTGTCAGCGCCTCGGCCTCCTTCAAGTTGAGATCGAGGCAGGCGACCTTGGCGCCCTCCCGAGCAGCCATGCGCACCACCGCCGCACCAATGCCAGAGGCTCCCCCAGTAACGACGATGCGCCGGCCGGCCAGTTTTCCCGAATCCGAGGACATCTGGGTTCAGGCACTTGCGCGTTCGGAGGTGGCAGCCTTCCATTCGTCAAGGATCGGCACCGCGATGTCCTGCATTGCGATCGTATCGACGAAGATGTGCTGCGTGGCTGCATACATGTCGCGCATGCAGCGCCCCAGATCGCTGGGGTTGCGCAGCGCCTCGGACCCACCCATCGTATAGCAGAAGCGCACTACTTCGGCCGCGACCTTGTGGACATAGATCACGTTCTGGCGGAAGCGAGCCCGCATCGCCGGCGTCAGTTCGCCCCCGGCTTCCAGAAAGTCCTGCGTTTCCGCGTAGAGGCGCAAGGTAAAGTCGCGCGCAGCATGATAGCTGGCTTCGTGATAGGCGAAGTCGTGACGGAAGACGGGCTGTTCGCCCAAGACGGTCTGATATGCGGGGCGTTTCTTACCGAAAGCGATCCTCGTAATCTCCTCCAGCGCCCGCTTCATCAGACCCAGGGCGACACCCGTATGCCCCGCACACGCCAGTCCAGCAATGCCGATGTCGTAAAGGCGCCACTCGCGCAGGCCGCGGGTCGTGGCACGTTCATGGTGATAGCCTTCGGGAACAGTGACGCCGGTCAGCGTGTAATCGACGCTGCCGGTTCCCCGCAGTCCCAGCACGTCCCAATCGGATTCGAAGACGACCTTTTTGCGCGGCAGCCAGCAGACCCGGACCACAGGGTTTCCGTCAGGCAGCTTGCGCATGATCTTGTCATCCATGACAAACATGCCCGAACCCAGCCAGTCGGCGTGCAGAGAGCCGCTGCCGAACCGGTATTTGCCGCTGCCCTGCAGTCCCTCGGCCGTTTCGGTAGCCGCGCCGCCTGGCCCAAGCATCCCGGCCATCACCGGCAACTGCTCTCCGCCATAGATATCGGCCACGGCCTCTTCGCTACAAAAAGCGTAAGGCACCGCTGTGCCTGTGGCGTTGGCCATCAACGACCAGCCGGCCGATCCATCAGCGGCAGAAATCTCTTCCCAAGCTTCCATGCAATCCGTCATAGGTGCCTGGAGGCCGCCGATCTTTTCCTCCAGCAGCATCCAGAACAGCCCTGCTTCCTTCATTGCCGCCACGACCTTGGGTGTCATGGTTCCAAGCCGTTCGGATTCTTCTGCTTCCATTCGGACAAGAGGAGCGATGCGGCGCGCACGCTCCAACATAGTTTCGGAACCGGACTGGGAAATCTTGTTCTGCATGTTCATGGCGTTCTCTTCTGTTGCGGCCGGCGCAACGCTCCTCCCTCGATGGATCGTGCGGCGAACTGTCTCTCCGCCATCAGGATGAAAGCTGCGGATGGGCACGACAAATGCCATCTGCGAACGCCTCTGATACCTTCAGGGCATCAGGTTCAGCCCATGCCTGTCTCCATCAGCGCCTCGAGTTGATCGGCGTCCCCAGACAGCGCTTTGACCAGAGAGGTGAAGTGTGCAAGGGCTGGGTTCCTGTTCCTAGCGGGCCAAACCAGTTCCAGATCCACGGGCAGCGACAGATCCTCCAACGAGCGGAGCATGATGCCTTGAGCATCCAGAGAGCGGCAGGACGAATTCAGGAAGGCAAGCCCCATGCCAGCCATCACCAAGTTGACGATGGCGTTCTCGTTATCGGCGAACTGGGCAATGCGAGGCGCGGTGCCTGATTTGCGCAAGGCAGATACCAACTTTTCATGGGTGATCCCGTTGTTGCGCGGGTTCGGCATGATCAGCGGTTGATCGGCTAGATCCGAAAGCCGGAGCGATGCCTTGCGGGTCAAAGGATGATCGCGCGGCATAGCGAGCACGAAATTGTCCTGCCCCACCCGCAAAGCTTCGAAATCATGGCCTTCTCCACGATGGCGCAGCAGAAAACCTGCATCCAGTGTGCCTGCGCGAAGCGACTCGATCTGGGCCTGTGACATCAAGAAATGCAGCTGCAGGCTGATCTCAGGATAGGCCTCTCGGAACGCCTGCAGGAACCGCGGCATCTCGCGCCGACGCCCAGCGATCTCGTTGAAGGCAATGTGCAGAACGCCAACTTCACCTTGTGCGACTCTGCGCGCTTTCAACTGCGCCGCCGTCATTCGTTCCAGGATGTCGCGGCAGTCATCCAAGAAGACCGCGCCGGCGCGGGTCAGGCTGATGCCGCGGGGATCCCGGTTTAGCAGCACAACATCGATCTCAGCCTCGAGATCGCGGATCTGCCGCCAAAGTGCGGGCTGCGAGACATGCAGCCGCACAGCCGCGCGGTGGAAGTTCAGTTCCTCGGCCACGGCCACGAAATAACGAATGTGGCGCGTGTTCAGCATCACGATACCCTAACGTTATCGGGGCTGCGCGTGAAAGGTATTGGCATGTCCATCTCCCGACGCGCGAAACTGGCTGCGCACTCCGTATCATGCGGATGAAACGAGGAGGAACTATGACTGGACGATTGACGGGCCGCAAGATCATCATCACGGGCGCCGGTTCTGGCATCGGGCGCGAATCGGCCCGGATTTTCGCGCGCGAGGGCGCCGAGCTTGCGCTGCTGGACCGCGATCTCGAGGCCCTTCGGGCTACCGCCGCCGAAACTGGCGGATCGGTGTTCAAGCTAGATGTGACCGACCCGGATCAGGTGCAGTCGGTGATCGCAAGCGCAGCCGACGCGCTGGGCGGGATCGACGGACTATTGAACTCGGCTGGCATCCTGACGATGAAGACGGTGGACGACATCTCGCCACAAGAGTTCCGCCAGGTGGTCGATGTCAACCTCACTGGCACTTTCCTTATTTGCCAGGCCGCGCTGCCTTGGCTGCGAAGGGCTGGAAACGGCGCAATCGTCAACATCGCCTCGGCCCAAGCCCTTCTTCCGTCGCTGACGGGTTCGGCCTATGCAGCATCAAAGGCTGGCGTGATGATGTTCTCGAAAAGCATTGCGAAGGAACTTGCCCCCGAGATCCGCGTGAACATCATCTGCCCGGGTGCGACTGCGACACCGATGACCGATTCAGGTGTCGCGCCCGACGACATAGCCGGCCGCGAAGCGCTGGCCAATGTCTATGCCATGAAGCGGATCTGCGAGCCCGAGGAAATCGCTAACGGTATCCTGTTTCTGATGTCGGATGAGGCATCAGGGGTGACGGGCGTGGCCTTGGCGATCGACAACGGCCGCACCTTTCACTGATGCGACGTGCGCGGCCTCAGCCGCGCACCTCATTCAGCCAGTTGATCATGATGCGGTTGAACTCAGCATCGAACTCGACATTCGGGAAGTGATACCCGCCTGCGATCTCGACATAGCGCGCGCCCGGGATCTTCGAGGCGATCAGCTTGTTGTCATCGGGCGGCGTGGTCGGATCTTCTGATCCGGCCAGCACCAACGTCGGAATGTCCAATTTGTGCAGGCGCGGCTCGACATTGTGGGTGAGGCAGGCGTGCATGCAGCCGAAAAACCCGTCCAGCGAGGTTCCTAGGAATGTGTTGCGCAATGCCTGCCAGCGCAGCGGACGGCGTTCGCGATAGCCGGGACCATAGCGGCGCTCCATATTGGCTTCGACAATGCTTTCCAACGAACCAGACTCTTGGACGGCCTTGATCCTGCCCAACATCAGCTCAGTATCGCCCATGAATTTGGCGGCCGTGCAGCAAGCCATTAGTGACGCGATGCGCCCTGGATGGTCGGCTGCGATGACCTGCCCCATCATTCCCCCCATCGACAGGCCAATCATGTGGACGCCGCTTTGAAAACCAAGCGCGTCCAAAACGGACAGGACGTCGCCTGCTAGTTCCTCAATCGTGTAATCGCCCTTGGTTGCAGTGCTGCCGCCATGACCGCGAGTATCGATCCGCAGCACCTGAAAGCCTGCCTCAAGCAGTTCAGGCACCTGCTCGGCCCACATGCCGAAATCCGATGTCAGCGAATGAGTCATGCAAACCACCGGCGCGTCAGGCGCGCCGATGAGATCGTAGTTGATCAGGGATTTACCGGTATTGTGAAGCATCTGCTGTCCCTTTCTCAGTAGAAGATGCGGCCGCCGTTGACCACCAGCAACTGCCCGGTGATGCAGCGCGCCTCTTCACTGGCCAAAAAGGTAATGGCATTCGCGATATCTTCGGGTTCTGCGAAATGGCCCATCGGGATTTCGCGCACGGCCGCGTCATAGACTTCTTTAGGCAGTTGCTTGGGACCACGGGTATTAGTGACGCCCGGCGCGACGGCGTTCACGTTGATGCCGAATGGCGCCAGCTCGCGCGCCAACCCGCGGGTGAAACCGGTCACGCCCGATTTCGCGGCGACATAGTCCACGATGGTCTTTTCGCCAATCAGCGTCGAGTCGGATGAAATGTTGACGATCCGACCGAACTTGCGGTCCCGCATCCCCGGCGCGATCAGCCAGCTGACATAGAAGGTCACCATCAGATTCAGATCGACGACGAACTCCCAGGTTTCCGGCACCGAATCCAGAAACTCCGAAGCATTCTTGCGCGCGGTCTGGCCAACATTGTTCAGCAGGATGTCGACCGGCCCCAGATCCGACGAAGCCTTCTCAATTGAGGCCTTGACGGCGTCGCGATCGCGCATGTTGGTTACCAGCGGCAGCACTTCGCCCCCGGCAGACCGGATCGCTTCGCTGGTTTCGCCTAAGGGGCCGTCCTCGATATCCAGAATCGCGACTTTGGCGCCCTGCTGAGCGAACTTCATTGCGCTGGCACGACCGATCCCGTTGGCGCCGCCGGTGACAAGCGCCACCCGTCCTTCAAATCTCTTGCCCATTCAATTCCTCCCTCTCGCACTTTTTGGTCATGCAATCGCCAGGTGGCGGTTGCGGATTGTCTCGTCCTGATCGAATTCAGCCCAGCTGCCCGAAAACACAATTGAGCCGGTGCCCAGCAAATAAACATGGTCGGTTGTCTGGCGGCTGAACCAGATGTTCTGTTCGACCAGCAGCAAGGTAATCTGCAGCTCGGAGCAGATCTTGGCCACGATCTTGGCCAGCTCCTCGACGATTACGGGAGCAAGGCCCTCAGTCGGCTCATCCAGCAACAGGACGCGCGGATGCGAGGCCACGGCACGGGCCACAGCAAGCATCTGCTGCTGGCCCCCACTTAACTGCCCGCCAAGGCGCGCCTTGAGCGGACCCAGCATCGGAAACCATTCATAGATCTGCGAGACCGGAATAGCCGGCCGATCGGCCGAGGCCCCGAGGCGCCCCAATTCGATATTCTCCTCGACCGTGATATGAGTGAAGATGCGCCTGTCCTCGGGGACCAGCGCGATACCGCTTTTTGCACGCCGATACCAAGCGCTTTGCCCAAGGGGGCTCCCGTTCACGCTAACCTCGCCCTCGACCCGTGGCCCAGCATTGGTGATGGACTTCAGCAGCGTCGACTTGCCCGCCCCGTTGCGGCCCAGCACGGAGGTTCGTCGCCCAGACGGGACCTCCAGTCGGATATCATGCAGGATATGGCTTTGCCCGTAGTAGGCATTCAGATGGTCAACCCGCAGCATGATACATATCCTTGCCAAGATAGACGTCGCGAACGATCTGGCTGTTGCGAACCTCATCCACCGTGCCCGCTGCGATAATCTCCCCGTAGTTCATCACGACCACTGAATCCGCGATCGAAAAGATCACGTCCATGTCGTGCTCGGTCATCACCACGGAAACGCCATGATCGCGGCGAATGCTGCGGATCATTTCACTGATCTGCATCCTGTCTGCGGGGGCCATGCCCGCAGTCGGCTCATCCAGCATCAGGATCTTGGGTTCAAGCGCCAGCGTCAGGGCCAGTTCGAGCCGTTTCTTGTCGCCATGCGAGATGGTCGCGGCGACCTCGTCGCGCAGATGACCCAAATGCAGATGTGCCAGCAGCCGATCAGCCTCGGAGATCAGGGCAGCGGCGGGAGCAGCGCGCCACCAAGGCCCCTTGCGCTGCCCGCGATTTCGATCACGAGATTCCAGCGCGACGATCACATTGTCGATGGCCGTTAGGTCCAGAAACACGCGCGAGACCTGGAAGGTCCGGCCCATGCCCGCAGCCGTGCGCAAATGGGCGGGCTTGGCCGTGACATCCGCGCCGCAGAACATCACTTGTCCGGCCCTGCAGTCGATTTCACCGGTCAGGGCCTTGAACATGGTGGTCTTGCCAGCGCCGTTCGGCCCGATAATCGCCAGCGCCTCGCCCGGCTGAACGGCAAGGCTAACACCCTTGATCACCTCGAAGTTGCCATAGCTGACGCGCAGATCCTTCGCCTGCAGCAGAGGTCCGTTGCTCATGTGCGGTCTCCGTTCTTGCGGATGCGCCGGGTGAGCTTGCCCAGCAGGCCGACGATCCCGGTCGGCGCGATCAGTATGACCAGAACAAGGATTCCGCCCACCAGCATCTCGGACAGTCCTGCGAAGGTGCGAGTCCAATAATTGATGGCCGTATAGACCGCCGCTCCCACCACAGGCCCCCAGAATGAAGTGAAGCCGCCCAGAAGCGAGTTTAGGATCGGTTGCGTCGAAGCCAGCCAGTTGACCTGATCCAGCGTAACGATACGAGTCCAAGGCGCAGATAACGCTCCCGCCAGCGCTGCGGTGCCACCCGAGATCATGAATGACAGCACCCGGACGCGGGTCACATTGATGCCGATGAAGCGCGCACGCTCGGCATCTTCGCGAACGGCGCGGAAGCTGCGGCCAATGCGTGAATGAACCACCCACCACAGCGCGGCGACCATCAGCGCCACCGCGACCAGAAGGAAGCGGTAGTAGTCATTGCTGTGCGTCAGATCCAGATTGAAGACCCCGAATCCGACGATCGGGCGGGGGATGTTGCCAAGTCCGTCTTGTTCCCCCAAGGCTGGCGAGAATCCGATGATCTTGGCCATTGCCTCTGTCAGAGCCACCGTCAGGACGGCAAGGAATATCCCCGTCAGTCGCTTCAGTGCGACGACGCCGATCGCCAGTGCCACCAGCGCTCCAAAAATTCCCGCTAAAGCCAGGATACCGAGAAACGGCAGAGGGAAGTCATAGCGAAGCGCGGCCCCCGTAAAATAGGCGCCGATTGCATAGAATCCCGCATGTCCGAAAGACGCAAGGCCGGTGAACCCGAACAGCAGGTTCCAAGATAGCGCAAAGACCGCCTGGATCATTGTCATGCCGACCCAGAACAGAAGCCCCGCGTTTAGCATCGCCGGCGCCGATAGCAGCAGGATGAAGAGCAGCGCGAGGACCGCCGCTTTAAGCATCGGACTACTGAAGGCCGGGCGCCCTTGCATGAGGGTGGAGGAATGCTGATCCATCTCAGGTCGCTCCTTGCGCGGGGAATAGGCCGGTCGGCTTCCAGACCAGGAAGATGGCAAGCACGACATAGATGGCGATCCCGCCATATTGGCTGAGGAAGGTCGCATTGGCGCTTTCGACTAGACCCAGCAGGATGCAGGCCAAGAAGGTTCCGCGAATGCTGCCAAGGCCGCCGATGACAACCGCCATGAAGGCATAAAGCACGAAGGATGCCCCAACATGGGGCGACAGCGCCTGGTTCGGCACTAAGATGCCGCCTGCGAACCCTGCCAAGGCAAAGCTGGCGATGACCGAGACCATCAGCACCATCGGAACATTGATCCCAAGCGTTCCCGCCATCCATGGATCGTTCGACACGGCCCGCATGATCTTGCCCGCCCAAGTTCGGTGCATGATGATCTCGAGCGCGGCAAAGACCGAGACCCCTATGCCGATCACGAACAGGGTGTAGACCGAGATATAGGATCCGCCGACAACAACCGCGCGGTCCACCTCGGGCGGGGGCATCACAGCTTGGTAGTCGGTGCCCCAAATGAACTTAGCAGCCCCTTCGCAAAACAGCATCAGCCCGAAGGTTGCGATCAGTGCATAATGGTAATCGACATCGCGAAGTCGTTTCAGCACCAGCTGGTCGGTCAGGTAACCCAGAACACCGATGGCCGCCGCCGCAATCAGCGCGACGCCTAAAAAGCTCCAGATCGAGGCGGGCCACCCGCCGCCAACAGTAAAGGCGATATAGGCGCCCAGCATGAAAAAGGCCCCGTGCGCGAGGTTGAGGATCTTCAGGATCCCGAACACCCATGTCAAACCGGCGGCAACGAGGAAGAAGGCCATCCCCGACGCCAAGCCGTTGAACAGGACAAAGATGGCCTGCGAACTCATTGCGATAGCTCTTCGATCTTGAATGGCTGACCGGGATTCGCGGGTTCGATCATCTCGCTTGCGTCCACGCTGGTCACTTGGTTGAACTGGAAGTGAGGCGCTTCCGTCGATGGACCCATCTGGGAATAATAGTTCAATCCTAGCATCTGGTGGTCCTCGGGCCGGAACCGGACCGTGCCGCCGACGGATTCAAAGGTCAGATTTTCCATTGCGGTGATCACGTCCTCCGTTTCGGTGGACTGCGCCTTGTCGATTCCGGCGAACAGGGCCAGCGCCGCGCGATGACCGGCTGCGACCTGTCCCGAGGGGAAATCCTCGCCCTTCATCTCGACATAATCCTTATAGAGCTGCTGGCTGACCGGGTTGCTGGCGAAAGGTTCCTGGTTGTGCAGCCAGTGGCAGACCGACCACAGGTTCGGATGTGTGTTGCGTCCCATCGCCTTGCCGGTGATATCGCCGTTGCCGACCTCGCCGATTGCCTTGAACTTGTCGTAAAGCCCAACTGAGCGCGCCTGCTGGAAAAAGCTGATCTGCGCCGAAGCCGCGATCCCCAGGTAAAGCCCATCGGCGTCCGAGCTCATGAGCTGGTTGATCTGGGTGCGGAAATCCGTGGCCGTTGCTTGCGCATAGATCGTGTCCAGAACCGTGACCTCACCGGAAGGAGCGTATTTTTCAACCGCGCGGCCGAAGAACAGCGCTGAATCCCGGCCGAAGTCGCCATCTGGCGCCAACGAGATCCAAGTTTTGATTTCGGGGTTCTGCTCGATGAGCGTGCGCCCTAGAGAACCATACTGGGTATAGTTGTTCGCGGTGGTGCGGAAAATGTTGCGATTGAACAGCTCATGCGTCACCGGCATCCCGGCCGCGGCCACGATGATCGCGACCATGTTCAGCTCGGGCGCCAGTGGGGCCAGCCCCAAGGCCGTGACCGTCTGAGATCCGCCCAGCATTAGATTGATGCCGTCACCCGCCAGCTCGCGCGCGACCGCGACCGATTCTGCGCTGTTATACTTGTCGTCCCGGATCACCAGTTCGACTTCACGCCCTAGAAGGCCTCCGGCGCGGTTGATCTGCTGGGCGGCGATTTGGGTGCCAACCAGCATCTGCGTGCCGACCGGTGCGCCGACGCCGCTTAGGGCGTAAGAAGCACCGATGCGGATCGGCGCAGACTGCGCCCGCAGATAGGTGGCATTCATCCCCAACGCCACACCGGCGCTGGCGGCGAAACCCTTCAGGACTGTTCTTCTTTTCATGATGCTTCCCTCCCCTAAGACGAAACTTTTCTCGTTCTGCTGACGGCGTCAGAAGGCGACGTCCGCGCCGCCCTTGAGGGCCAGCATCTCGCGTGCTTCATCGGGCGTGGCGATGCGGAGGCCCAGCCCCTCGATGATCTTGCGGACCAGCGTAACTTGCTGGCCGCTGGATTCAGCCATGCGGCCGCGGCCGGCCCAAAGCGAATCCTCCAACCCGACGCGGACATTGCCTCCAAGGGCCGCAGCCTGCGCAGCAATCCGGAGTTGGCTGCTGCCCGCACCCAGAACCGACCACCGATAATCATTGCCAAACAGGCGATCAGCAGTCCGCTTCATGTGAGCGACATCTTCGGGATGGGTGCCGATACCCCCGAGGATACCAAATACCGACTGGACGAAGAACGGAGGCTTGACCAGGCCGCGGTCAACGAAATGCGCAAGGTTATAGAGATGCGAGATGTCGTAGCATTCGAACTCAAACCGGGTGCCATTCCGGTAACCAGTTTGCAGAATGTATTCTATATCCTTGAACGTGTTGCGGAACACTACGTCCCGTGTGGCTTCCAAATGGGTCTTTTCCCACTCGAAGCGGAACTCGGGATACTTTTCCAGCAGCGGGAAGAGCCCAAAGTTCATCGAGCCCATGTTCAGCGATGCCAGTTCGGGATGCAGGGTTGCCGCCGGTGCTACGCGCTCGGCCAGGGCCATGTGCGGCGAGCCGCCGGTGGTTAGGTTGATGACGGCATCGGTGGACTGCTTCAGACGCGGCAGAAACCGCATGAACGCGTCCGCCGTTTGTTCGGGACGCCCATCTTCTGGATTGCGCGCATGAAGGTGCAGGATCGCCGCCCCTGCCTCGACCGCGCCCAGAGAGTCGGCGATGATCTCATCCGGGGTGACGGGAAGCGCAGAGGACATGGTGGGGGTATGAATACCTCCGGTCACCGCGCAGGTAATGATGACGGGCGCCTGAGCCATTGTCCGTTCCTTCTTCTCAATCAGTGCTATAGGCGCGACGATGAGCCGCCAGCGCCATTAGTTTCTTGTCGCGCCACATCTGGCGCTGGGGCAGATCGGCAGCGGCCAGTTTTCGCCGGAGATCTGCCTCAATCCGCTCAAGAACGGGACCGGCCCAATCGGCGCTTTGTCGCATGGTGTCGGTCAGGCCGCGAAACATGCCCTGATAGCGCTCGACGTAGTCGCGCACTCCGCCGGGGGCGTTCAAGTCGATGGTCTCGAATGGACCCATGAAGGACCAGCGCATTGCCAGTCCATCGCGCATGCAGCCGTCGATCGCTTCGGCCGAGCCATAGCCATCCGCCACCAGACGGAAGGCTTCGTCCAGCACGGCCGCCTGCAGGCGATTCAGCAGAAAACCTTCGATTTCATGTTCCAGCCGAACAGGGGCCTGGCCGATGTCCTTCATCAGGACCTCGGTCCGGTCGATCGTAGCTGGTGCCGTCCATGGCGCGGGCACCAGTTCAACCAGCGGGATCAGATGCGGTGGATTGACGGGATGCGCTACGATACAGCGGGCTCGACCGGCGAGATCGCCGGTGAATGCGGACGGCAGCAACGCCGAGGTCGAGCTTGCGATCACCGCCTCGGGTGGGGTGAACCGGTCCAGATCCCCAAACAGCCGCCGTTTCTGTTCCAAATTTTCAGGGGCGTTCTCCTGCACGTGATGCACGCCTTGCAGCGCATCCTCAAGATCGGCGATAACCGTGATCCGCGTCAGGACATCCTCTGCCGCATGGCCACCCAGAAGATCGGCTGCGGCCATGTCCGGCAACATCGCCGCAATATAGTCGCACGCCGCAGCGCTCGCCCCGGTCATTGGGTCCCACAGGCGAACTGTCCATCCGGCGCGTGCGAAGCATACCGCCCAACTACGACCGATCAAGCCGGCACCCACGACAGCAACAGACGTCATGAACAACTCCTCCCAAGTTTTTCATGGTCTTTCCCAGTTGGGTCGACCTTCCGCGGATCGCTTGAGTCGGTCAAGAAAATTCGTGATCTGTGATCTCAATTTATTTTATTTATTTCCCGTGCTAACGATAGGGTGAGCGCACGCACTGCGGGTGATGCAGCAGGGGAAGGCTGGATGAAAACGGACCTTGGGCAGATCGATTCGGCGACCATCCAGTGGCAGGTATACCAACGCCTTCGCGAGGCCCTGTTCACTGGTCGACTGTCACCTGGAGAAAGCATGACGATCCGCAATCTAGCTGCGTCCATGGGCACTAGCCCAATGCCGGTGCGGGAGGCATTACAAAGGCTTGTCGCTGAACGTGCGCTGGTCCAGATGCCCAATCGCACCTTCCGCGTTACGCCGTTCACGCCTGAGATGTTTCGTGAGCTGACGCGTGTTCGTATGACTGTCGAAGGTCTTGCCGCCAATCAGGCTGCTCGCCGGGTCACGCCTGCCGGGCTGCGCCGGCTGACGCAGCTGAACACGGCTATGATTCGCGGCATCGAGCGCAAGGACCCCGCACAGGTGATGACTGCGAACCGCGATTTCCATTTTACTCTTTATGAGATCGCCGAGATGCCGCAGTTGCTGGACATCATCAACGGGCTTTGGCTGCGCGCCGGTCCCTATCTTAGCAACGCACATCGCAAGCTTGCCAATCCGCTGCCTTTCTTTCGCGCAGGAACCTTGTTTCACGAACGCATTATCAAGGCTTGCGAGGAAAAAGCACCCAAGGCAGCCGCTTCGTTGATGGCTTGCGACATCTGGCATTCCGCACGCCGCTTTCGCGGGGATGTGGGCCTTATCAACACTCCCCACCAAGAAATCGCGCCCAAACGACCACGCGGACGGCCGAGAAAACTGGAGAAGACCACATGAATCTTGCCGGCAAGATCGCCCTCATCACCGCCGGAGCCGGCGGCATCGGCCTGTCGATCGCCAAGCGCTTTGCAGAATGTGGGGCCGAATTGTGCCTGTGCGACATCTCGGCTCAAGCATTGTCAGAGGCGCAAGCACAGTTGCCCGACGCGCTTGTGGTTCAGGCCGATGTGTCAGACTCGGCACAGATCCGACAGCTATTTGAAACCTTTGGCAAGCGTTTCGACCATCTAGACGTCTTGGTGAACAATGCCGGCATCTCGGGACCGACGAAGCCTGTTGAACAGATCACCGACGAGGAATGGGCCGCGACGATGAGCGTGAACCTGTCGGGCATGTTCTATATGGCTCGCGCCGCGATTCCCCTGTTTCGTGCCGCGCAGGGCGGGTGCATCATCAACATGTCTTCGGTCGCAGGGCGCGTCGGGATGCCTTTGCGTCTGCCCTATTCGGTGTCGAAATTCGCTATCCGCGGTCTGACCGAGACGCTGGCTATTGAATTGGGCGAGATGGGCGTAAGGGTCAATTCCCTCCTGCCAGGTCTGGTGGACGGACCGCGCGGGCAAAGGGTGATCGCTGAGCAGGCGGCGGCGCGCGGGGTCTCGGTCGAAGAATATACACGGATGTTTCTGCATAATATTTCGATGCACAGCATGGTCCAGATGCAGGAGATCGCGGATATGGCGGCCTTCCTGGCATCCGATCTTGCGCCACACGTTTCAGGCCAGTCGATCGGGGTGTGCGGGAATTTTGAAAGCTATCGAGCCCCCCTTGTGATGGCTGGCTGATCCGACCACTGTGCAGACACGAGCGGTGCCATGAAACGTGAACTTGACCGGATTGACCGACGCATCTTGGCCGAGCTTCAACGCGACGGCCGCCTGAGCCGCCAAGAATTGAGCGAGCGCGTGGGACTATCACCTACGCCCTGCCTCAGGCGGATGCGAATGCTGGAGGAAGAAGGCGTCATCACCGGCTTCACGGTGCTGGTCGACGAGACGCAGGTAGGCTTTGGATTCAGCGTCTTTGTCTCGGTCAAGCTGGACCGGCAGGTGGATGACCAGCTTGTCGCCTTCGAAAAGGCCATTGCCCTCTGCCCAGAGGTGGTGGATTGCTGGCTGATGACGGGCAGCCGCGATTATCTTCTGCGCATTGCCGTCGCCAATCTGAGAGAGTTCGAGCAGTTCCTAACTGGCAAGCTGACCAAGGTGCCGGGAGTCGCATCGCTGGAAACAGCCATACCGATCAGGCGCGTGAAAGGCCACCAGGCACGTATTGCCTAGTGGCTTGTCCCTTCAAAGAACCCAGTCCTTCAGCCGCCGTCCCGCCGTCAGGTTCGAAACCCGGGCGACGATGCTTGCGCTGTCGATGCCGAAATGGCTGTAAAGATCGCCAATCGTCCCCGTCTGCCCAAAATGTTCGACGCCCAGAGGCAGACAGCGATGTCCGCAGACGCCCCCAAGCCAGGACAGTGTCGCCGGATGTCCGTCGATGACGGTGACCAGCAGGCAGTCGCGCGGCACCTGCTGCAACAGCCGCTCGACATGAGAGCCGGCACGCCGATCACCGTGCGCGCGGGCACGCTGTGCGGCGCTCCAGCCCGAATGAAGTCGGTCCGCCGAAGTGACGGCCAGCACGCCCACGTCCCGTCGGCCTTCGCCGATAAGACCCGCCGCCCGGATCGCCTCGGGCGCAACCACGCCCTGATAGGCAATCACCACTTCGCAATTACAGCCCGGCTCGCGTAGCCAATAGGCGCCGTCTACCGCACCGCTACGGAAGGCATCATCGGCCCGCTTGCCTGGCTGCTCAATAGGGTTGGTCGACAGCCGCAGATAAACCGAGCCGCCTGTCTCGTCCCGCAGCCAAGTCTGTTCGTCGGGATTGCTGTCGCCGTCACGCTGCAGGTAGTCGAAAGCCCATTCCATGATCACGGCCAGCTCGTCCACGAACGCTGGCTCGAAACTGGCCAGCCCATCCTGCGCCATGCCGATCAGCGGGGTTGAGATGGACTGGTGCGCCCCACCTTCCGGTGCCAGCGTCACCCCGGACGGCGTGCCCGCGATCAAGAAGCGCGCATCCTGGTAGCAGGCATAGTTCAGTGCATCGAGGCCGCGACAGACGAAGGGATCATAGACCGTTCCGACGGGGATCAACCTCTTGCCGAACAGCGAATGCGACAGACCCGCGGCGCCCAGCAGCAGAAACAGGTTCATCTCGGCGATGCCCAATTCGATATGCTGCCCTTCAGGCGCAAAATCCCATTTCGCGGTTGAAGCGATTTTGCGCTCGCGGAAGGTGTCGCTGCGCGTGGCGCGCGCAAAAAGGCCGCGCCTGTTCACCCAAGGGCCCAATCCCGTCGTCCCCGTGACGTCGGGCGATGTGGTTAGAATTCGGCTTGCGAGCTCTCCCCCTTCGCGCGCCAGATCGTCCATGATCTTGCCGAAGGCCTGCTGTGTCGAGATCTCGCGCTCTGATGAGACTGAGATGGCAGGAACCGCGAACCGGTGATCCTGATAGCGACGCGGGCCGGCAATAAAGAATGGCACCTTGCGCAGGAAGGAGCGCAGCGCCTCGGGGTCGACGACTGTGGCCATCGGCTCCCACTCCTGCCCCTCCGGCACGCCCATTCGTGCCTGCCATGTGGCCATCTGCGCCTTGGTCATCAGCCCGCCATGATTATCCTTATGGCCGGCGATGGGTGTGCCCCACCCCTTTACCGTATAGGCCAGAAAGCATGTGGGCCGGTCGTGGTCCACCGCCGCGAATGCTTGCGCCAACGTATCTACGCAGTTGCCGCCAAGATTTTCCATCAGCCCGGCAAGCTCTTCGTCATTCCGCCGCTCAATCAGGGCACTGACCTCTCCCTGATCGCCCAAATCCTCCATTAGCCGTTGCCGCCAGACCGCGCCCCCTTCAAAGGTCAGAGCCGAGTAAAGCTCGTTTGGACAGCTGTCGATCCATTCACGCAGCCTTTGCCCGCCCGGCTCTTTAAAGGCGGTCCGTTGCAGCACGCCATGTTTAAGCCTGATCACTTCCCAGCCGAAGGCCGAGAACAAGCTTTCGATGCGGGTCCACAACCCTTCTTGAACCACTCCGTCCAGTGATTGCCTGTTGTAATCAACGATCCACCAACAGTTGCGCAGGTTGTGCTTCCAGCCCTCCTGCAGACATTCGTGGATATTGCCCTCATCCAGCTCTGCGTCTCCCATCAGGGCGATCATGCGGCCCTGCGACACATTCCGGCCCCATGATTTGGCACTGACATAGTCCTGGATCAGCGACGCAAATGCCGTGATGGCCACACCAAGGCCCACGGAGCCCGTCGAGAAATCGACATCATCCACATCCTTGGTCCTGCTGGGGTAGGACTGCACACCGCCATAGCCGCGAAAGTTCTCCATCCGCTCGCGGTCGAGGTTGCCCATGAGATAATGCATCGCATGAAATACGGGCGAGGCATGTGGTTTGACCGCAACCCGATCCTCGGGCCGCAGCGCCGAGAAATAAAGAGCCGTTATGATCGACACCATCGAGGCGGACGAAGCCTGATGCCCGCCGGTCTTAATACCGTCCTTCTTGGGACGGATATGGTTGGCGTTGTGGATCATCCAATGCGATAGCCACAGCAGCCGCTGTTCGATTGTCTTGAGATCAGTGTTGGACATAGCTTCCCCCTCAGCTCCCCACTTTAATCAATAGCGTGAACGGGATCGGCCAATTTGCTCCAAGACTTACATCAATATTAGACAGATTTCTCAGCCCGAGGTCACAAACAGGACGTTTCATCTAAAGGTGCGCAGTGGGAAGGTCCGGCTATAGGACACACTGGACTTACGCCATCTGGCATTTTTGTGCACTCGTCACCCAACGATCTGAGGTCGTCGTTCCAGTCGAACCGGAATGCCTCCCCACGCGGGAAGCTTGTGGCACGAAGGTGCGGGGCTCGTGGACTGTTCATCACGCTGCCGATCTGTCCGTCATTGCCGCGCAAAGGCCGCAGCCCGGCCGCAGGAACTGACGAAGCCGAGCGCGCCTTGAGGTTCGCATGCATCTGCTTCAGTGTCCCCCCGCTGCTAGCGCGCTATGCCGGACCTTTCTCTTCATCCAGCCCGCCAGGTTCTCAGCGAAGGACTCAGAATTTCTCGGCGTTCGAGCTTGGCGAAGAAGGGCTCTATCGTTCTTAAGAGGTCATTTCAAAAACACGTTGTCAGCGCTCGAAAGCAGATGATGGCGCAGGCCAAGATGGTGAAGGCGAGGTGAATGTCGGCCCTGCGCTCATATCTGACGGCGAGGCGCCGGAATTTGGAGAGCTAGGCGAATGTGCGCTCGACGACCCAGCGATGCTTTCCGAGATAACTGCTGCTATCAATGTCCTTCCTGGCAATGCGATGCTTGATGCCGCGTGTGGTGCAAGCCCTGCGACAGCGGGGATAGTCATACCCCTTGTCGGCATGCAGCTTGCCGGGCCGATGGCGCGGCCTGCCACGCTTGCCATGAATGGGGGGAAGGGCGTCGAGCCGCGGATCGAGCATCCTGCTGTCATGAACGTTTGCGCCGCGGAGGCGCACCGTCAGGGGAATGCCTCGCCTGTCGGTGACGATGTGGCGCTTCGTGCCAGGGCGCCCGCGATCGGTAGGGTTAGGGCCGGTGACTTCGCTCCCCTTTTCGCCGCGATGGACGCGCTGTCCATGCAGGCCCGGCTCCAGTCGAGATGACCGGCGCGATGCAGCTGGCGCAGCAAGACCTGATGCAACTGATCCCAGACACCGGCCAACTGCCAATCCCAGAGCCTTCGCCAACAGGTCACGCCCGAGCCGCAGCCCAGCTCCGCGGGCAACATCCGCCAGGGGATACCGCTCTGCAGGACAAACATGATCCCGGCCAGAGCGGCCCGGTCGGAGACCCGAGGCCGCCCGCCTTTCGCGGACCGAGACGTGGATGGCAACAAAGGTTCGATCACGGTCCAAAGGCCGTCAGAGACAAGCTTGGCAGACATAAGCCGCCAATCCAACAGGACGATTCCGCCTGCAAGTGGTTTTGAAACGCCCTCTTAAGTTCGGATACTCCTTGAACGTCGTGAACAGATCTTCGTTATCCCTCATAGCGCCCCTGACTACATCAGTGGAACGACTGGTGATGATTGAGACTTGGATCGCGTTCATATGAATAATTACCGATATAAAGGATGCCAGGCACTCTCATCCACACTGGACACATTGTCTGCGATACTTGACGTCGTATCGGACAAGCCCTCATCAATAATGACGTAACGTCATTTGGTCGTTTTAACGCACGTCACACTGTTACAAAAAGACTTTTAAATCATTGATTTTATTACTGTATGGTTGTTGTCCAGCCTCTCACCCATCCCCCCTCCATGTCGGTATTTTCCTGCAGCCGGCCGCTGCCGCAAACGCGTTTTGCAGCTTTTCAGTTTTCGGCCGCCTCGTGCCGCAGCCTTTGCAAATTTTCTTGATTTTGCTTTCTTGGCCCATGGCACCCGACTAGGCTGCGGCTGGACGATCGGGGGTGCCGCCATGAAGGACATTCTGCAGGAACTGGAAAGCCGCAGGGAACAGGCCCGTCTGGGCGGGGGTCAGCGGCGCATCGACGCGCAGCACGCCCGGGGCAAGCTGACGGCGCGCGAACGCATTGAACTGCTGCTGGACGAAGGCAGCTTCGAGGAATTCGACATGTTCGTGGCCCACCGTTCCACCGATTTCGGGATGGAAGCCGACCGCCCCTATGGCGATGGCGTGGTGACCGGCTGGGGCACGATCAACGGGCGCATGGTTTATGTCTTTTCGCAGGACTTCACCGTCTTTGGCGGCTCGCTGTCGGAAACCCATGCGCAGAAGATCTGCAAGATCATGGACATGGCGATGCAGAACGGCGCGCCGGTGATCGGGCTGAACGATTCGGGCGGCGCGCGCATCCAGGAAGGGGTGGCATCGCTGGCGGGCTATGCCGACGTGTTCCAGCGCAACATCATGGCGTCCGGCGTGGTGCCGCAGATCAGCGTCATCATGGGGCCCTGCGCGGGCGGCGCCGTTTATTCCCCCGCGATGACCGACTTCATCTTCATGGTGAAGGACACGTCCTACATGTTCGTGACCGGTCCCGACGTGGTCAAGACCGTCACCAACGAGGTCGTGACCGCCGAGCAACTGGGCGGCGCCTCCACGCATACCCGCAAGAGTTCGGTCGCCGACGGCGCCTTCGAGGATGATGTCGAGGCGCTGAGCGAAATCCGCCGCCTGTTCGACTTCCTGCCGCTGAACAACCGCGACAAGGCGCCGGTGCGCCCCTTCTTCGACGACCCCGCCCGGATCGAGGAAAGCCTGGACACGCTGATTCCCGACAACCCGAACCAGCCCTATGACATGAAGGAGCTGATCGTGAAGGTCGCGGACGAAGGCGACTTCTACGAGATCCAGCGCGACTTCGCGGCCAACATCGTCATCGGCTTCATCCGGATCGAAGGCCGCACCGTGGGCGTCGTCGCCAACCAGCCCATGGTGCTGGCGGGCTGCCTGGACATCGACAGCAGCCGCAAGGCCGCGCGCTTCGTGCGGTTCTGCGACGCCTTCGAGATCCCGATCCTGACCTTCGTGGACGTGCCGGGCTTCCTGCCGGGCACCGGCCAGGAATATGGCGGCGTCATCAAGCATGGCGCGAAGCTCTTGTTCGCCTATGGCGAGGCGACGGTGCCGAAGGTCACGGTGATCACGCGCAAGGCCTATGGCGGGGCCTATGACGTCATGGCGTCGAAACATCTGCGCGGCGATTTCAATTATGCCTGGCCCACGGCGGAAATCGCGGTGATGGGCGCCAAGGGCGCGGTCGAGATCCTGTATCGCAGCGAACTGGGCGACCCCGACAAGATCGCGGCGCGGACCAGGGATTACGAGGACCGCTTCGCCAATCCCTTCGTCGCCGCCGAGAAGGGCTTCATCGACGAGGTGATCCAGCCCCATTCGACCCGCAAGCGCGTGGCCCGCGCACTGGCCAGCCTGCGCGGCAAGCGGCTGTCCAATCCCTGGAAGAAACACGACAACATTCCCCTGTAAGGCCCGGGTTTTCATGAGGTTGCACAAAGGCGTGAATGATGCAGAGCAGCCACAGGGCAGGCGACATTTGGCCACCCCGGCCCTGCCCGCCTGTCTGTGCCCCTGCGGCATCGCTATCATGCGCCGCGGGGCGGTGCATCAAGACATCCCCCTGAACCCGAGCAGACGGGCGCAGGCGCGCCCGCTTTACAGGAGCGAGAAGACAGTATGTCGAAGAAAATCATCCTTGGCCTCGTGCTGGTGTCGGCCTTCGCTGCGTGCCAGCGCCCGGCAGCAGAACCCGAAGTCTATGTGCCCGCCCCGAACCCGGTCACGACCGAGCCCGTCTACCAGGGCAAGTACGGCGCCAACTGATCCGAACCATCTGACCTTGCGCGGGCGGTCCGGCTGCCCGCGCCTTTCCGGCCCGGCCCGGCCCCGCCCCCGCCACAAGACCGCATCGTGGGGCACATCATGCTGAAGCACCGAGGCTTTCCGGGCCGCCTTCCCGGCACCGATTTCCAATTCGTCATCCGCCGCGAGAATCGCAAGAAGGGCGCGACGCCAATTACCCGGCGCGAACGGTTCCGCGACCGCAAGCCGGCTGACCGCCGCGCCGATGCCGGCTTCCTGGCCGCGCTGATCCAGCACTTCGGCGAGGAGCCCTTTGTCCGCGGCAACCTGGACGCAGGCCGGCTTGGCTGGCTGATCGGGCGCGAGGTCAAGCCTGTCGGAGCCTTCGATCCTGCCGACTATGACCAGTTGCTGCAGGTGGACATGGCCGCCGCAGAGGCATCCTTTCCCGAGCTTTTCGCACCCGACAACCCGCCCGATTTCGGCTGGGACGAGGACGACTGGGACGAAGACGACGAGGATTCGACGGACGGACGATGATGCGCGACTTGCTGCCTAGGGCTTTGATCTCACATGGATGTCAGTTTGACCTTGGCCTTGGCTATAAGATAGTGCTCGCGAACTTCCCACCGGCCGGCGAAACGGCCCTCAATACAGGCAAGACTTCATGCAGACTTCGCTGTTCACCCGCGTCGCAGGCGGCGCTTTCCTTCTTCTCGGCCTTGCTGCCTGTGACCAGGGCTATGGCACCGCGACCGGCCTGTCGCCCGATGCGCAGCGTGCAGCAGGCGGCGCCGTCGCAGGTGCCGTCATCGCCAAGGCGCTGGACGAGGATCTCGCGACGGGCGCGGCTGTTGGCGCCGTCGGCGGCGCGCTGTGCGACGACGCCGGCGTCTGCCAGCGTCGTTACTGAACCGCAGCGGCTGGACCGGCGTTCCGGTCCAGCCAATAATTCGACAGGAAGACCAGAATGTCCAAGTTCCTTTCCATTGCCGCCCTTCTTGGCGCGACCGCCGTTGCAGGCTGCACCCAAGGCATCAACCCGACCGACACTGACCGCGCCCTTATCGGTGCCGGCGTCGGCGCGACCGTTGCCCATGTCGGCGGCCACAACGTCGTCAAGGGCGCTGCCCTGGGCGGTGCTGCCGGCGCCCTGTGCAACGACGTTCGGCTTTGCCAGTAATTACCTGATCCCGGCGCGCCCGTCGCGCCGTGACACCCTGATCGCCGTCCAGGGCTCTGCGCCCTCGGGCGGCTTTTTCATGTCTGGCCGGGGGTGCCCATGTTCAAGAAGATCCTGATCGCCAACCGGGGCGAAATCGCCTGCCGCGTCATCAAGACCGCCCGCAAGATGGGGATCGCGACCGTCGCGGTTTATTCCGATGCCGACCGCAACGCGCTGCACGTGAAGATGGCCGACGAGGCCGTCCATATCGGCCCGCCCCCTGCCAGCCAGTCCTATATCGTGATCGACAGGATCATGGAGGCCATCCGCCAGACCGGGGCCGAGGCCGTCCACCCCGGCTATGGTTTCCTGTCCGAGAACATGAAGTTCGCCGAGGCGCTGGAGCGCGAGGGCGTGATCTTCGTAGGACCCCCATCACCGGCCATCGAGGCCATGGGCGACAAGATCACCTCGAAGAAGATCGCCCAGGAAGCGGGCGTTTCCACCGTTCCGGGCTACATGGGCCTGATCGCCGATGCCGAGGAAGCGGTGCGGATCAGCGACCAGATCGGCTATCCGGTGATGATCAAGGCCAGCGCGGGCGGCGGCGGCAAGGGGATGCGCATCGCCTGGAGCGCGCAGGAGGCGCGCGAAGGGTTTGAAAGTTCGCGCAACGAGGCCGCCAGCAGCTTCGGAGACGACCGCATCTTCATCGAGAAGTTCGTGACGCAGCCGCGTCACATCGAAATCCAGGTGCTGGCCGACAAGCACGGCAACGCGGTCTATCTGCACGAACGCGAATGTTCGATCCAGCGGCGCAACCAAAAGGTCATCGAGGAGGCGCCCTCGCCTTTCCTGGACCCGGAAACCCGCCGCGCGATGGGCGAACAGGCGGTCGCGCTTGCCAAGGCCGTGGGCTATACCAGCGCGGGCACGGTGGAATTCATCGTCGATGGGCAGAGGAACTTCTACTTCCTGGAAATGAACACCCGGCTGCAGGTGGAACACCCGGTCACGGAACTGATCACCGGCATCGATCTGGTGGAGCAGATGATCCGGGTCGCGGCGGGGGAACCCCTGCCCTTTGCGCAGTCGGATCTGAAGATCAACGGCTGGGCCATGGAAAGCCGCCTTTATGCCGAGGATCCGTATCGCAACTTCCTGCCCTCGATCGGGCGGCTGACCCGCTATCGTCCCCCGGCCGAGGTGGCGGATGCCGGCCATGTGGTCCGCAACGATACCGGGGTCTTCGAGGGGGGCGAGATCAGCATGTTCTATGACCCGATGATCGCCAAGCTCTGCACCTGGGCGCCGACGCGCGGGGATGCCATCGAGGCGATGCGCGTGGCGCTGGACGAATTCGAGGTCGAGGGCATCGGCCACAACCTGCCCTTCCTGTCGGCGGTCATGGACCATCCCAAGTTCGTCGCGGGCGATATCACCACCGCCTTCATCGCCGAGGAATATCCCGACGGCTTCGGGGGCGCATCGCTGCCCGACGACGAACTGGCCCGCGTCGCGGCGGCGGCCTCGGCCATGCATCGTGTCGCCGAAATCCGCCGCACGCGGATCAGCGGGCGGCTGGACAACCACGAACGCCGGGTGGGCGAAAACTGGGTGGTCTTCGTCGGTGGCCGCGAATTTCCCGTCCGGATCCGCGCCGATCGCGATGGCGCCACCGTCGCCGTCGAGGGCCGCGACCGGCGCGTCGAAAGCGACTGGAAGCCCGGCCAGACCCTGGCGCGGCTGGTGGTCGATGGCCGTCCGCTGGTGCTGAAGGTGGACAAGATCCCGGCAGGCCTCCGCCTGCGCACGCGCGGTGCCGATCTCAAGGTCCACGTCCGCCGGCCTCGCACGGCGGAACTTGCGCGCCTGATGCCGGAAAAGCTGCCGCCCGACACGTCGAAATTCCTGCTCTGCCCCATGCCGGGGCTGGTGGTACGGGTGAACGTCGCGCCCGGCGACGAGGTTCAGGAAGGCCAAGCCCTTGCCACGGTCGAGGCGATGAAGATGGAAAACATCCTGCGCGCCGAACGCAGGGCCGTGGTCAGGTCCGTGAACGCCGAAGCGGGGCAGAGCCTGAAGGTCGATGACGTGATCATGGAGTTTGAATAATGGCTAGAGTCGAGAGCCTGAAACTGAGACTAATCGAGCGCCCCTCAAAACATGGAAAAGTTGAGGGAACTTACTCGGTGGTGGAAGTCGATGGGGAGAAAATGCTCCAAATTGATACCTATGGAGCGTCGGATCGGCAGATCCCTGGAAAGATTAGTCAGTCCCTACAGTTCGGCAAAGAAGGAATTCAAACCCTTCGCAACTTACTTGAAGAATTTGATTAATAGTAATGCCTCCTTTCGACCAGTATCTCAGCCCCCAGGCGCAGCAGGCGGTCATCGCCGGGCTGTTCCTGTCCGTGGGCTGGTGGGTGGTCGCCCTCCAGAACCGCAGGCGGGATGCAACCCTGCGGGCCGAACGCGTGCGGGACGTGCAGCGCGCGGTCTTTGCGGAAATCCGGGCCTATCTGGCGGTGTTGAAGCGCGACAACGTCGGCGAATACGGCGCGGGGATCAAGGACCGCATCCTGACCGAGCCGGGGTTTTTCCCGGTCATCCCGACCGAGCATAACGACGCGATCTTTCGCGCCATCATCGGGGACATTCACGTCCTGCCGCGTGATACGGTGGATCCGGTGGTGCTGTATTACAGCCAGCTGAACGCCATTTCAGCGATGATCAGCGATTTGCGGGAACTGGATGTCGCGGAGATCGGGGCCCAGCGCGCGGCCGGGATGTATCACGACTATATCTCTATGAAGATCGAGGCCCTGGAACTGGGGGAAATAGCCCTGGAGGCGATCCGGGCCAATCTGGACGGACGGCGCAGGGGCTATCGAAGGACGATCAATAGCCCGGCTTCGGACCGGTCCGACCGGTGATCGGGGGTGGGTTGTAGGATGTCGTGCTCATGTCGAACCTCCATGTCCTTCAGGACGAATATAGGCAGGCGCGTCCGGATTTTCAACGATCATGGCAAAAGGCCTGCCCGGCCGATTTCCTGGCGGCGCAGGGGCAGCTTGTCGATGGCGCGGCTGATTTCCCGCACGTCCCAGGGCAGCGGGCGGCGCTGCTTCACCTGCCCGTCCTTGTCGATGATGACCAGAGAAAAGCCACGGGGATGCAGCTGCTGCCGCCAGGCGCTGTTTGCCGTCGGATCGCTGTCGGTGATGACCACCACGTCGCGCTCGGCCAGCGCCTCATCCCTGGCTTCCAGCGCGCGCATCTGTTCGCGGAAGGCCGGGTCGTCGGGCGTGTCGGCAAAGACCACGACCGGGCGGGCCTTCCACAGGAAATCGGCAGGCAGGGCCTCGGACGCGGCCAAGATGCGCAACTCGGGCCGCGCGGGCACGGGAACGGCAGGCGCGATCTCCTCGGGGCTGGCCGGTGGCGGCTCGACCTGCGGCGGGGGTGCTTCCCGCGCCGGGCCCATGGCCGCAGCCAGCATCGCGAATATCAGCAATTTCAACTTCATCGGCACCCTTCCCTGCTCTGAATATAGGGCAGCCTTCGCCGTGCGAAAGGATGGATCATGACGAAACCCACGTTGGACAACTGGCAGGCCCTGGCGGCAAGGGAACTGAAGGGGGCCAGCCCCGACAGCCTGACCTGGAACACCCTGGAAGGAATCCCGGTCAAGCCGCTTTACACCGAGGCGGACCTGGAGGGGCTCGACCACCTGGGCAGCCTGCCCGGCATCGCCCCCTTCACCCGCGGCCCGCGGGCGACGATGTATGCCGGCCGCCCCTGGACCATCCGCCAATACGCGGGTTTTTCCACGGCCGAGGAATCGAACGCCTTCTACCGCAAGGCGCTGGCGGCCGGTCAGCAGGGCGTATCCGTGGCCTTCGATCTGGCGACGCATCGCGGCTATGACAGCGACCATCCCCGCGTGGTGGGCGACGTGGGCAAGGCGGGCGTCGCCATCGATTCGGTCGAGGACATGAAGATCCTGTTCGACGGCATCCCGCTGGACAAGGTTTCGGTGTCGATGACCATGAACGGCGCGGTGATCCCGATCCTGGCCAATTTCATCGTCACCGGAGAGGAACAAGGCCATGACCGTTCGGTCCTGTCGGGGACCATCCAGAACGACATCCTGAAGGAGTTCATGGTCCGCAACACCTATATCTATCCGCCCGAGCCTTCGATGCGGATCATCGCGGACATCATCGAGTACACCTCGAACGAGATGCCCAAGTTCAATTCGATCTCGATTTCCGGCTATCACATGCAGGAAGCGGGCGCGAACCTGGTGCAGGAACTGGCCTATACGCTGGCCGACGGGCGCGAATATGTCCGTGCGGCGTTGAAGGCGGGCATGGACGTGGACCAGTTCGCGGGCCGACTGTCCTTCTTCTTCGCAATCGGCATGAACTTCTTCATGGAGATCGCCAAGCTGCGGGCGGCGCGCCTGCTGTGGCACCGGATCATGAGCGAATTCGCCCCGAAGAAGGACAGCAGCCTGATGCTGCGGACGCATTGCCAGACTTCGGGCGTCAGCCTGCAGGAACAGGACCCTTACAACAACGTGATCCGCACCGCCTACGAGGCGATGAGCGCGGCGCTTGGCGGCACCCAGTCGCTGCACACCAACGCGCTTGACGAGGCGATCGCCCTGCCGACGGAATTCAGCGCGCGCATCGCGCGGAACACCCAGCTTATCCTGCAGGAGGAAACCGGCATCACCCATGTCGTCGATCCGCTGGCGGGTTCCTACTACATCGAAAGCCTGACCGCCGAACTGGCCGAAAAGGCCTGGGCGCTGATCGAGGAGGTCGAGGAACTGGGCGGCATGACGAAGGCCGTCGCCTCGGGGATGCCCAAGCTGCGGATCGAGGAAACCGCCGCCCGTCGTCAGGCCCAGATCGACCGGGGCGAGGAAGTGATCGTCGGCGTCAACAAGTACCGCAAGGACAAGGAAGACCCGATCGACATCCTCGACATCGACAACATGAAGGTCCGCGACAGCCAGATCGCGCGGCTGAACCGCATCCGCCAAAGTCGCGACGAGGCCGTCTGCCAGGCGGCCCTTGACGAAATCACCCGCCGCGCCCGCGAGGGCGGCAACCTGCTGGAGGCCGCCGTCGAGGCCGCCCGCGCCCGTGCAACCGTCGGAGAGATCAGCATGGCGATGGAAAAGGAATGGGGCCGCCACCGGGCCGAGGTGAAGACCCTGGCCGGCGTCTATGGCGCAGCCTACGAAGGCGACGAGGGCTTTGCGCAGATCCAGCGCGACGTGGAGGCCTTTGCGGCCGAGGAAGGCCGCCGCCCCCGGATGCTGGTGGTCAAGATGGGCCAGGACGGCCACGACCGGGGCGCCAAGGTCATTGCCACGGCCTTCGCGGATATCGGTTTCGACGTGGACGTGGGGCCGTTGTTCCAGACGCCCGAGGAAGCCGCCCAGGATGCGGTGGACAACGACGTGCATGTGGTGGGCATCAGTTCGCAGGCCGCCGGCCACAAGACGCTGGCCCCCAAGCTGATCGAGGCGCTGCAGGCCCAGGGCGCGGGTGACATCCTGGTCATCTGCGGCGGCGTGATCCCGCAGCAGGACTATGACTATCTGCGGCGCGCGGGCGTGAAGGCGATCTTCGGGCCGGGAACCAACATCCCGTCGGCCGCCGCCGACATCCTGCGGCTGATCCGCGAAAACCGGGCGGCGTGATTGCATGCCGCGCCCGCAGGGGGCTGCCTGCCCCCTGAACCCCCGACGATATTCGGACCAAAGTGAATGACATTGCCTTGGCCTTCCGGCTGTGAAACCCTGCCGGAAAAACAAAGGGCAGACGAATGGACGCGCCGGAAATCAAGCAGATCATCTGCATCAAATGGGGCACGAAGTTCGGCCCGGAATACGTGAACCGCCTGCACGGGATGATCGGCCGCAACATCACCCCTCCGTTCCGGCTGTTCTGCTTTACCGATGACGGCGCGGGCCTGCATCCCGATATCGCGGTCCGCCCCCTGCCCGTCTTCGAATACCAGGCGCCGGTCAACACGCGCGGCAAGTGGCCCAAGTCGCGGCTGTGGGGGGATCTGGGCGACGTGACCGGAGTGGTGCTGTTCCTGGATCTGGACGTCATCATCACCGGCAACCTGGATCCGTTCTTTACCTTCGGGGACCCGGACGACACCATCCTGGGACGCAATCCCAACACGCCGCTGGAACGGCTGGGCCAGACCTCGGTCTATCGGATGCGGGTCGGCAAGCTGGCGCCGCTGCAAGAGATTTTCCGCGCCGATCCGCAGGGGGTGGCGGACAAGTACAAGTACGAGCAGCGCTTCGTCACGCGCAATGCGCCGGGCGGGGTCAAGTTCTGGCCGCGCGGCTGGCTGGCGCATTTCCGGATGCATTCGGTCCCGCCTTTCCCGCTGAACTATCTGCGCGAACCGAAGGTGCCGCGGAACAGCCGCATCGTGATCTTCGCGGGCAACCTGAACCCGCCGGATGCCATCGCCGGCCGCTGGCAAGAAGACGACCAGCACCGCCCCCCGCTGGATCACCTGCGCGCGGCTTTCTCCGGCAGGCGAAAGGAGAGCCTGTCCAGGCACCTGCGCCACTATCTGCTGCCCGCAAGCTGGGTCAGGGATTTGTGGCGCGAATAGCATGGCACTGCCCCGCGCGCCCGACCGCCTGTCCGACGAAATGGCCGTGGCCATCGGTCATGCCATATCCGGCTTCGGTTTCCTGGAGGAAGCGCTGAAGCGCGCGATCTTCTCGCTGACCCGCAAGGAGCTGGGACAGGAGGTCAGCGACAAGGCCCTGCAGCAGTGGCTGAGGCGGATGGAGGAGATCGCCGACGACACGCTTGGCACGCTGATCGACAGCTTCGCCGCCGCCATGAAGCAGGCGCAGATCGGCGACAGGCAGGGACTTGCCGACGACCTGCGGGAAATCCGCCTGAAGCGCAACCTGCTGTGCCATGCGTCCTGGCGCCCCCGCAGGAAACCCGGTTTCTGGCGTCCGACCTTCATCAACACGAAGGGCGAACGTTACCCGGACGAAATGGATCCGGCTGCCGTTCATGCCATCCACGCCGCCACGCTGAAGGCCGCGCGGCAGGTCGTGTCGATCATGCGCGGCACCGGCATCCACGGCGAATGGGCGGGATACGAGGATGGCGGCGACTGACTCGCGCGTTGCATGAGTGCGCGCGCCACGCTAACAGCAAGCAACCATAGACAAGAGGATTTCATGTCGTCCCCCCTCCGCCTCGGCATCGCCGGGCTCGGCACCGTAGGGATCGGTGTCGTCAAGATCGTCCAGAAACACGCCGATCTTCTGGCGCGCCGGACGGGCCGCCCCGTGTCGATCACCGCCATCAGCGCCCGCGACAAGCGCAAGAACCGCGATGCCGACCTGTCGTCCTATCGCTGGGAAGACGATCCGATGGCCGTCGCGACCGCCGACGACGTGGATGTCTTCGTCGAACTGGTGGGCGGCGACAGCGGCATTGCCAAGGACAGCATCGAGGCTGCGCTGAACGCGGGCAAGGACGTGGTGACCGCGAACAAGGCGCTGCTGGCGGTCCACGGTCAGGCGCTGGCGGAACTGGCGGAATCCCTGGGCCGCACCCTGCGCTTCGAGGCCGCCGTGGCCGGCGGCATCCCCGTCATCAAGGCGATGACCGAGTCGCTGGCCGGCAACGAGATCCGCCGCGTTATGGGCGTGATGAACGGCACCTGCAACTATATCCTGACGCGAATGGAAAGCGCGGGCCTGCCCTACGAGGCCGTGTTCGAGGAAGCCCGCCAGCTTGGCTATCTTGAGGCCGATCCGACGCTGGACGTGGGCGGCATCGACGCGGGCCACAAGCTGTCGATCCTGTCGTCGATCGCCTTCGGCACGCAGGTCAATTTCGACGCGGTCGAGATCGAGGGGATCGAGCGCGTCAGCATCGACGACATCCGCCGCGCCGCCGACATGGGTTACAAGATCAAGCTGCTGGGCGTTGCGCAGATGACGCCGCGCGGGCTGGAACAGCGCATGTCGCCCTGCCTTGTCCCGGCCGACAGTCCCCTGGGCCAGTTGATGGGCGGCACCAACATGGTCGTGGTCGAAGGCGACAGCGTGGGCCAGATCGTGCTGCGCGGCGCGGGCGCGGGCGAGGGCCCGACCGCCAGCGCCGTCCTGTCCGACATCGTGGAAATCGCCCGCGGCGTGCGCCTTCCGGTCTTCGGCCAGCCCGCGACGGCGCTGAAGGCGGCGCAGCCTGCCCGGACCGCGGTTCCGGCCGCCTATTACATCCGCCTGGAACTTCAGGACAAGCCGGGCGCCCTTGCGAAGGTCGCCACGGTCCTGGGGGACGCGGGGATCTCGATCGACCGGATGCGGCAATACGGCCAGCACAGCCCCGACAGCGTTCCGGTCCTGGTCGTGACCCACAAGACCACGCCCGAGGCCATCGACTTCGCCATCCAGACCCTGCCCCGCACCGGCGTGCTGGTCAGCGATCCTGTCGAATTGCGGATCGAGGAAGTCTGACGACAAAGGGGGGCTGCAACGCCCCCCTTTCCGTTTCTGCCGTGCGGACGGCCTCAGCTCCCGGCGATGATCCGCACATAGTTGCGCGTTTCGCGATAGGGCGGGATGCCGCCGTATTTCTGCACCGCGCCCGGCCCCGCGTTATAGGCCGCAAGGGCCAGGTTCCAGTTGCCGAACTGGTTGTACATCATCCGCAGATAGCGCGCCCCGCCCTGCAGGTTTTCCACGGGATCATGCGGATTGACGCCCAGTTTCGCCGCCGTTCCCGGCATCAGCTGCGCCAGCCCCGTCGCGCCCTTGTGCGACCGCGCGCGGGGGTTCCAGCCCGATTCCTGCTGGACAAGGCGCAGGAACAGGTCCTCGGGGATGCCGTATCGGCGCGCGGCTGCCCGGGCATGGGGAATGAAGTCGCTGCGCTTGCCGCGATAGGCCGGGATGTTCGCGGACAACTGGATCTCGACCGAGCTGGTTTCGCGTCCCTTGGGCTGCAACCGGGCCGATTGCTGGTATTGGCCGGCAAGCCGCGAATCCATCAGGCGCGTCTGGCGGGCGAATTGCTCGGCCCGCGATTTGGAAGAACTACCCGACAGGCGAAGCCCTTCGGCCGCAGCGGGAAGCGCAAGGCCTGCGATCAGCATCGCGCACAGACCCGCCTTGATGGTTGGGAAAAACATCATCCCGTCCCTCGTTGTTGTGGGTTTTGACGGGACTATACAGAAATCCTTTCACATCGCCAGCATGCCTTTTGGTCCAATCCCTGCGTCATCGGCGCCAAAGCGCCTATTTGCATCGCGCGGGCCGCTGCGCTAGACCGTAACAAGAACACACTTCAAGGAACCCAGTCCATGGCAGGCAGCGTCAACAAGGTCATCCTGATCGGCAATCTGGGCCGCGACCCCGAAATCCGCACCTTCCAGAATGGCGGCAAGGTCGCAAACCTGCGCATCGCCACCTCGGAACAGTGGAAGGACCGCAACACGGGCGAGCGCAAGGAACGGACCGAATGGCACAGCGTCGCCATCATGTCCGAGGGCCTGGTCAACGTGGTCGAGCGGTTCCTGAAGAAGGGCAGCAAGGTCTATGTCGAGGGCCAGCTGGAAACCCGCAAATGGCAGGACCAGTCCGGCCAGGACCGCTACACGACCGAGGTCGTGCTGCGCGGCTTCAACGGCACCCTGCAGATGCTGGACGGCCGCGAAGGCGGAGGGGCTGGCGGCGGCCGCGACAGTGGCGGCAGTTTCGGCGGCTATGACGATTACGAGCGCGCCGGCTCGTCCGGCGGCGGCAGCCAGGGTGGCGGAAGCAGCCGCAGCGACTATGACGACGAAATCCCGTTCTGACGTGCTGCGGGGCGCGCCTAGCGCGCGTCCCGCAATACGGCGGCCAGAACGTCGGGCTGCACGTCGTCGCTGACGAATGCCTCGCCGATGCCGCGCGCCAGGACAAAGCGCAGCTGGCCATCGACCACCTTCTTGTCCTGCTCCATCAGCATGATCAGCGCCGCGTCGTCCGGCAATTCGCCCGGAATGTCGCGCAGCGCGGCAGGCATTCCCATCTCGCGCAGATGCGCCAGCACGCGCGACGGCGCCTCCTGGCTGCACAGCCCCATGCGGGCGGACAGATCGAAGGCCAGCGCGCAGCCGATGGCCACCCCCTCGCCATGCAGCAGCCGGCTGGAATAGCCGGTCGCGGATTCCAGTGCGTGGCCGAAGGTATGGCCCAGATTCAGAAGCGCCCGCTCTCCCTGTTCGGTTTCGTCGCGGGTGACGATGCCAGCCTTCATGGCCACCGAATGGGCGACGGCGTGCTGGCGCAAGGCCTTGTCGTCGCGCAGGCGGGGGGCGTTCACCTCCAGCCATTCGAAGAAAGCGGCATCCCCCAGCAGCCCGTATTTGGCCACCTCGCCATAGCCCGCCAGGAAGTCGCGCGGGGTCAGCGTGTCCAGCACCGCGATATCGGCCAGCACCAGCGAGGGCTGGTGGAAGGCGCCGATCAGGTTCTTGCCGTGCGGGCTGTTGATGCCCGTCTTGCCGCCGACGCTGCTGTCCACCTGCGCCAGAAGCGTCGTGGGGATCTGCACGAAGCGCACGCCGCGCCGCAGGATCGCCGCGGCAAAGCCCACCAGATCACCGATTACCCCGCCGCCAAAGGCCACCACGACATCGCGCCGCTCGACGCGCTGCTCCAGCAGCCATTCGACGCAGGTTGTCAGATGCGGCCAGCTTTTCGTCGCCTCGCCGGCGGGCAGGACCAGCGCCTCGGAGCCGATGCCCTGCGCGGCCAAGGCCGCCTGAAGACGCTTCAGATGCAGCCCTGCCACCGTCTCGTCCGTGACGATGGCCACGCGCGGTCGGCGCAGCAGGGGCGCAATCTCAGCGCCGGCATGGTCGATCAGACCGGTGCCGATGCGCACGTCATAGGCGCGTGCGCCAAGCGGGACATGAACGGTGACGGGGTCGGAATGGCTGGTCATGGCGTCTCGGTCACAAGGTCTGGGTCGGCGGCGCGGATGGCGTCCAGAAGCCGCGTCGTCGCGGCATCGACGCTGTCGCCGGGGCGGGCGGGAAAGGTCAGCTCGGCCAGGGCATAGGTCGGATCGCGCTCGGCCAGAAGCCGGGCCAGGGTGCCCTTGGGATCGGCGGTCTGCAGCAGGGGCCGCGTGCTGCGCTGGCGGACGCGGTGCCACAGCGTTTCAAGGTCGCAGGCCAGCCAGACCGACAGGCCCGCCGCCTTGATGGCCGCGCGGTTGCGCTCCTGCATCCAGGCGCCCCCGCCGGTCGAGATCACGCGCGGCGATTCCTTCAGGATGCGCGCAATGACCTGGGCCTCGCGGTCGCGGAAGAAGGCCTCGCCATCGCGGGCGAAGATTTCCGAAATGGACATGGCGGCCGCCGCCTCGATCTCGTGATCCGAATCGGTGAAGGGCACGTGCAGCCGCCGGGCCAGTTCCGACCCGAGCGCGCTCTTGCCCGCCCCCATCATCCCCACCAGCACGATATGGCGCCTCAGGCGCTGGCGCATGTCCGTCCCCCGTTTCATGGCCCGACTGAATGGCGTGATCTTTCGGGGAATGCCATATATATTCGGGCCGAACCGGCGAAAGACCGGGTCCGAGACACGAAAAACAACGATGAACGAGGCGAAATTCGATGCGGCTGCTCAAGGTTCTGGTGGTGCTGATTCTGGCGGCGGTGATCGGCCTGGCCGGTTACGCCTATTTCGGCGACATGGAGCCGGTCCGGTCCGAGGTCCGCAGCCCCATCGGCGGCGCCCCTGCAACCCCCGTCCCCGGTCCGCAAGCCGGGGCTGAAACCGAGTGACGGGCTTGATCCCCCGGCTGCTGCCCCTGGGCCTTGCCCTTGGACTGGCCTGCCCCGCCCTGGCGGAACAGCCCTTGTCGGCCAGCGACTGGCTTTCGGGTAGCGTGCGCGGGCCTGACCGCGAAAGCTCGGCCTGGCGGCCGGGCGACAAGCCGCCCCCCGGCCTGCCGGGCGCGCCCGGCCCCAAGCCGGTCGCCACGACAGGAGAGGTCGGTTCGGTCCAGGTCACCCGCCTTGGCAACGGCAATCCTGACGCGGTGGGCTTGGTGACGCCGCGCAAGGCGGGCCTTCCACCCACCCTGTGGGAGGGCAGCAGCCCCGCCGCGCTAGCCGACCTGATCCTGCGCACCCCTGCCCGCCTGCCTGCGATGAATGCCCTGCTGGACCGCGTCCTTGTCACGCAACTGGTCCCGCCCCCCGCGGAACCCGGTGCGCCGCAAGGCAGGCTGTTCCTGGCCCGCGCCGACCGCCTGCTGGATGCGGGCGCGCTGGACCGGGCGCAGGCGCTGCTGATCGCCGCAGGGCCAAGCGACCCCGAGATCTTCCGCCGGCTGTTCGACATCGCCCTTCTGAAGGGCGACGAGGCGCGGGCCTGCGACATCATGAACAACACCCCCGGCATCGCCCCCAGCTTTGCCGCGCGCATCTTCTGCCTGGCGCAGACCGGCGATTGGGCCGCCGCCGCGATCAGCCTGAACGGGGCCGAGGCCCTGGGCCTGCTGGACCAGCGGCAGGCGGTCCTGCTGACGCATTTCCTGGACGATGCCTATGTGGACAGCGACCAGGTGCTGCCCCCGTCCGACCGCATGACCCCGCTGGATTTCCGCATCCACGAGGCGATCGGCCAACCCCTTCCGACCTCGTCGCTGCCGATCGCCTTTGCGCATTCCGACCTGCGGGCGAACAACGGCTGGAAGGCCCGGCTGGAGGCTGCCGAGCGTCTGGCCCGCGCAGGCACCACTCCGCCCGCGACCCTGCGCGCGCTTTACGGCGAACAGAAGCCTGCCGCCTCGGGCGGGGTCTGGGAACGCGCCGGCGCGATGCGCACGCTGGAGGCCGCCTTGGCCGGCGGCGATCCCTCCTCCGCCCTGCCCCGGGCCTTCGACGAATTCCGCAAGGCCGGCATGGCCCATGTCCTTGCGGCCATGATTGCCGCCGACCTGCCCCAGGGCGGCGAAGGTCCCTCGGCCGAGATCGCCACCTGGCTGCGCCAATGGCAGGGCCTGCCGACCCCGGTGCCGCTGATCCTTGACCCGGCGCTGAAGGCCGATCCCGTCGTTGCCCCCGGCACCCATCAGGGCGAGGCGCTGCTGAACGCCATGGCGGACGTCGATGCCGGCCTGGACGGCGACCTGCCCCGCGCCGGTCGGGGACTTGCCATGCTTCGCGCGCTCGGGCTGACGGCCGAGGCGGATCTGGCGGCGGCGCAGTTGTCGCTGCTGCCGGTGATGCGGCAAGACCCATGATCGCGGACCATCGCGCCATATCGGCCTTTCTGGACGCCAAGGCCGCCGAATCCGGATCCGCGCGCAACACCGTGCTGGCCTATGGCCGCGACCTGCGCGACCTGTCGGACTGGCTTGCCGCCCGCAAGTTGACCCTGGCCGCCCTGACCCGCGAACTGGTCGAGGATTACCTGACCCATTGCGACGCGCAGGGTCTGTCGCGCGCGACGCGGGCGCGGCGGCTGTCATCGATCCGGCAGTTCACGCGCTTCGCGCTGGAGGAAGGTTGGCGCGACGACGACCCCGCCATCCGTATCAGCGGGCCGGGCCGGGCCAAGCGCTTGCCCAAGACGCTCGACCGGGCCGAGATCGAGGCCCTGCTGACCGCCGCCCCGAAGATCGGCCGGACCGAGGCGGAACAGGCCCGCAACCTGTGCCTGATCGAACTGCTCTATGCCACGGGAATGCGCGTCAGCGAGTTGGTGGCCCTGCCCGCCGCAGCCTGCCGTGGCGACCCGCGCGTGCTGCTGATCCGCGGCAAGGGCGACAAGGAGCGGATGGTGCCGCTGACCGCGCCTGCCCGGCGCGCGCTGGCGGCCTGGCTGGGGATTCGCGACGATGCCCCGAAGGACAGCGCGCTTGGCCGGCTGGTGGCGGGCAAAGGGGCGCGCTGGCTGTTTCCCGCGCCGGGCGCAGCGGGCCACATGCCGCGCCAGACCTTTGGCAGGCTTCTGAATGACATGGCCGTGCAGGCGGGCGTTTCACCCTCGCGCGTGACGCCCCACGTCATCCGCCACGCCTTCGCCACGCATCTTCTGGAAGGCGGCGCCGATCTTCGCAGCATCCAGACGCTGCTGGGCCATGCCGACCTGGGCACGACCGAGATCTATACCCATGTCCTTGACGAACGGATGCGCGACCTGGTCCTGACCCACCATCCCTTGGCCCGCAAGGGCGGCGTGCCGGGCTAGAACAGGAATCTTGCTGCGCGGATGGCAAGGTCCCGGGCCCCGTCGAACATGGTCGCGAACTGGAATGTCACCAGGAACAGCAGCGGATATTCGACTTGGGGCCGCATGGTCCAGCGGATCCCCTGGCGCAGTCTTTGCACAAGCTGCGTTAGGACCGGCATCACCGCAAAGGCGATCGCCGTTCCGACAACCGCCCCCACGACCACGTCGCTGAGGAAATGCAGCCCGAAAAGAACGCGCGCGGCACAGACGAAAAACGCCGCATGGAGAAACAGCGCGATGCCTTCGCGCCGGGCTATCAGGAAGATGCAGCCGGCAAGGGTGAAGAACATGACGGCATGGTCGCTTGGCATCGAACTCCAATCCTCGAAGAAGGCCGAGGTCTTGACGTTGGCGCCCATCACCTCCGGCGTCGCAAGGGGACGCGGCCGGAACGGCAGGAAGTTTGCCAAGGTTCGCCCAGCGACGATGGCGACAGCGACGGTCAGCAGGGTTGCGACCAGTTGGGAATGCTTTCGGGGTTGCTGATCGTTTCGAAACCAAAGATACCAGAAGACGGCCGCCGGCACGGCGCCTTTCAGCAGGGCGTTGTCCACGAAGGGTGCCATGATGCCACGGCCGATGCGCGTCTGTGTCGTCCACTCGATCGCGCTTCTGGAAATCGCAAAGTCAATCTCTGCCAACGTGTTGAAAAAAGAAGACACTTTTACCTCTGACACTGTTAAAGAAACCTGTGACACGATTTTGTTACAAACCCGTCATTCGCGGCAACAAGGGATTGGTTTCTTGATTAACGGCTGCAGCGCGTGCGGAGGTGGCGAATGAAGCCCCAGGGGCATGTCCTTGGCCTGCGCGGTCCCGCCAGCATGCAGGCGAACGGGATCCTGCTGCTGCTGGCCGCTATCCTGGGCTTCACCATGATGGACGCGACGGCGAAATACCTGACGCAATCCTATCATCCCGCGCAGGTCGTCTGGGCGCGCTTCGTCGGCAATCTTCTGATCTTCGCCCTCATCTTTCGCGCGGGGACGTTTCCGCTGCTGCGCACCCGCCGACCCGGACTGCAATTCGCCCGCGCCCTGATGCAGCTGGGCTCGGTCGGGCTGTTCTTTTCCTCGCTTCAGGTGATCGGGCTGGCCGAGGCGACGGCGATCATGGACCTGAACCCGGTCCTGATCACGCTTGGCGCCGCGCTGTTCCTGGGCGAGAAGATCGGCCCCCGACGGCTGGCGGGCATCGGTGTCGCGCTGATCGGTGCCCTGATCATCATCCGCCCCGGCATGGGCGTCTTCCAGCCCGCTGCCCTGCTGCCGCTGGCCGGGGCCTTCACCTATGCCACGGGCGCGCTGCTGACGCGGATGGCGCGGATGGATTCGGTGGCGACCTCGGTCATGTGGTCGGCGGTGGTGGGCAGCGCATTGACCTCGCTTGTGGTGCCCTTCGTCTGGCAGCCGATCGCCCTGTCCGACCTGTGGGCCTTCGCGCTGCTGGGCGCTTTCGGCACGCTCAGCCAATACCTGCTGGTCCGCGCCTTTGCCGTGGCCGAGGCCGGTGTGCTGGCGCCCTTCGGCTATACCGGGCTGGTCTGGGCCGGGCTATGGGGCTGGATGCTGTTCGGGCAGTTGCCCGATCTCTGGACGGTCGCGGGGGCTGCGCTTATCGTGGCCGCGGGCCTGTATGTCTGGTCGCGAGAGGCCCGCGCGACGCGAAAGACCTGATGAGCCAACCTGATTCCCCGCCCCTCTCCGACCGCATCGCCAACACCGCCTTCCTGTCGGTGATCGGACTCGCGCGGCTGCTGCCCTATGAAAAGCGCATCCCCGCCGTGGGCTGGCTGTTCGCGCATGTCCTGGGCCTTCTCGCCGGCTGGCGGGGTCGCATCCGCGAGAACCTGGCGCTTGCCCGCCCCGACCTGTCCCCCAACGAGGTCGAGGCACTGGCCCGCGCCGTCCCGAACAACGCGGGCCGGTCCGTGGCAGAAATCTATTCGGGCGAGGAATTCACCGCCCGCATCCGCGAGGCGGATCCCCTAGAAGGCCCCGGCCTGCCGGCGCTGGAAGCCGCCTTCGACGCGCACCGCCCTGTCATCATCGCCTGCGCCCACTTCGGCAACTACGATGCCATGCGCGCAGCCCTTGCCGGGCGCGGCTGGCCCGTGGGCGCGCTTTATCGCCCCATGAACAACGAGGCGTTCAACCGCCACTACATCCCGGCCATCCACGCCATCGCCGAGCCGCTGTTCCCGCGTGGCCGCTCGGGCCTCGCCTCGATGCTGCGTTTCCTGAAGGGGGGCGGCTGGCTGGCGCTCGGCTTTGACCAATACGACCGCCACGCGCCGGAACTGCGCTTCTTCGACCTGCCAAGCCGCACGGTGCTGACGCCCGCCGAACTGGCCGTCCGCTATGACGCACTGCTGGTGCCGGTCCACGGCATCCGCTGTCCCGACGGGCTGCGCTTCCGTGTCCATGTGGGCGAGCCTGTCGAACATGGCGCGCCTGCCCAGATGATGCAGGCGCTGAACGACGACCTGGAGTCGCTGGTCCGGCAGCACATGGACCAGTGGTTCTGGGTGCACCGCCGCTGGAAATAGCACGCCATCCTGATCATTGGCGCACAGCCCCTGCGCGCCCGTGAGCCTTGTGGGGCGGACCCGCCAGCCCCTAGATCCCTCGCAGCGCACATTTCGCGCAACAAAGGGATAACATGAAGAAGATCGGCTTTCTGTCCTTCGGCCACTGGTCGCCCGAGCGCGGATCACAGGTCCGCACGGCCCGGGACGTGCTGCTGCAATCCATCGACCTTGCCGTCGCGGCCGAGGAACTGGGCGCGGACGGGGCCTATTTCCGCGTGCATCACTTCGCGCGCCAGTTGGCCTCGCCCTTTCCGCTGCTGGCCGCCGTCGGCGCGCACACCAGCCGGATCGAGATCGGCACCGGCGTCATCGACATGCGCTATGAAAACCCGCTCTACATGGTCGAGGACGCCGGCGCGGCCGACCTAATTTCCGGCGGGCGCCTGCAGCTTGGCATCAGCCGCGGCAGCCCGGAACAGGTGGTCGATGGCTGGCGCCATTTCGGCTATCAACCCGCCGAGGGCGAAAGCGACCAGGACATGGCCCGCCGCCATACCGAGGTCTTCCTGCAGCAGCTTGAAGGCAAGGGCTTTGCGCGTCCGAACCCGCGCCCGATGTTTCCGAACCCACCGGGCCTGTTGCGGCTGGAACCCCATTCGGAAGGGCTGCGCGACCGCATCTGGTGGGGCTCGGCGTCCGACGCCACGGCGGAATGGGCGGCCCGGATGGGCATGAACCTGCAAAGTTCGACCCTCAAGGTCGATGAATCGGGCGAGCCGTTCCACGTCCAGCAGGCCCGCCAGATCCGCGTCTATCGCGAAGCCTGGGCGGCTGCCGGCCATGAGCGCGCCCCGCGCGTGTCGGTCAGCCGGTCGATCTTCGCCCTGGTGAATGACATGGACCGCCGCTATTTCGGGCGCGGGGGCAAGGACAGCGACCAGATCGGCAATATCGACAACTATCGCGCCGTCTTCGGGCGCAGCTATGCCGACGAACCCGACCGGCTGATCGGCCAGTTGCGCCAGGACGAAGCCATTGCCGAGGCCGATACCCTGCTGCTGACCGTGCCGAACATGCTGGGCGTCGATTACAACGTCCATGTCATCGACAGCATCCTGCGCCACGTCGCCCCGGCGCTTGGCTGGCGCTAGCCCAGGCCGGTTTCGCGCAGATACAGCCGGACCGCATCCGCCACATGGCGGAAGCGGTCGCCGCCCAGCTGCTTGCCGCCATACCAGCGGGTCACGACCACGACATGATCCTGAAGCCCGGCGCGTTCCAGCATCTGCAGGATCAGCGCCCCTGCGCCAGCCTCGCCATCGTCGTCCTTGACCGCCTCGCCGGAGAGGATCGCCGCCCAGGTGTTGTGGGTCGCCTTGGCGAACCGCTTGTTTCGCTTCAGCTCGGCCAGCAGGGCCTGGGCCTCGGCGCGCGTGGCGGCGGGTCCGCCCGAGACCGCATAGCGCGATCCCCGGTCCGAAATGATCTTGTCGAAGACCTGCATCGGCAGTTCAGGCGCCCCGCCGCCGCACGTAAAGCTCCAGCCGGTGATGGACGATCTCGTATCCCATTTCCGCCGCGATCTCGGCCTGCAGGCGCTCGATCCGGTCGTTGATGAATTCCATCACCTCGCCCGTGTCCACGTCGATCATGTGGTCGTGGTGGCGCTGGTCCGCGGCCTCCCACCGGGCGGGTTCGCCCTGGAATTCCAGCTTCTCGATCACGCCCTGGGCCTGCAGCGTGGTCAGCGTGCGATAAACGGTCGCCAGCGACACGCCGGCGCCCGCCGCCTCGGCCCGGCGGTGCAGTTCGGCGGCGTCGGGATGATCCTCGCTGCCCGCAATCACGCGCAACAGCGCCGCGCGCTGCCGCGTCACCCGCACTCCGGCATGGCGCAAGGCCTGTTCCAACTGTGTCGCTCGATTTTCCATGAAACTCTGATGCCGCATTCGGCGTTCAGTTGCAACTAATTCTCAACTATTGACAGCTGAGAACGACTTGCACATAACTTGGCCATGGACAGCAAGGATTGGAAACGAACGTTGATGAAACTGTCTGTGGCTGCCGCTTTCGCTACCCTCTTCTGCCTGCCCGCCCATGCCGAACAACTGAAGGTCGCGACGACCTTCACAATCATCGCCGACATGGCCCGCAACGTCGCAGGTGACGCGGCGACGGTCGAGTCGATCACCAAGCCGGGGGCCGAGATCCACAACTACCAGCCGACCTCGGGCGACCTGATCCGCGCCGGGGACGCCCGGTTGATCCTGGTGAACGGGCTGAACCTGGAAAGCTGGTTCCAGCAATTCATCGACCAGCTGGGCGACGTGCCTGTCGCCGTGGTCAGCGAGGGCGTCGAGCCAATGCCCATCAGCGGCGGAGAGTACGAGGGCAAGCCGAACCCCCATGCGTGGATGGCGCTCGACAGCGCGCTGATCTATGTGGACAACATTGCGGCGGCGATGGCCACGGCCGATCCCGGCAATGCGGCGACCTACCAGGCCAATGCCGAAGCCTACAAGGCGCAGATCACGGAAACCATTGCGCCCCTTCGCGACGCCGCCCGCGCCCTTCCGGCGGACCGCCGCTGGCTGGTCACCTCCGAAGGAGCGTTCTCCTACCTCGCCCGCGACTTCGGCCTGAAGCAACTCTACCTGTGGCCGATCAACGCCGATGCGCAGGGCACCCCGCAGCAGGTGCGCCATGTCATCGACGTGATGCGCGAAAACAACGTGGATGTGGTGTTCTCGGAATCCACCGTTTCCGACCGCCCGGCGCGCCGCGTGGCCGCGGAAACCGGCGCGACCTATGGCGGCGTCCTGTATGTGGACAGCCTTTCGGACGCGGACGGCCCGGTCCCCACCTATCTGGACCTGCTGCGCGTCACATCGGAGACCATCGTGAACGGGCTTGGGGAATGAGCGACGGGATCGACGTCAAGAACCTGACCGTCGCCTATCGTAATGGCGTCACCGCCCTGCGGGACGCCAGCTTCACGGTTCCCCAAGGCTCGGTCACGGCCCTGGTAGGCGTCAACGGCGCCGGGAAATCGACGCTGTTCAAGGCCCTGATGGGCCTGCTGCCCCATGCCGCCGGGCAGGTCGGCATCATGGGCGGCACCGTCGAACAGGCCCTGGCAAGGAACCTCGTGGCCTATGTCCCCCAGGCCGAGGAGGTGGACTGGTCCTTCCCCGTCCTGGTCCAGGATGTGGTGATGATGGGCCGCTATGGCCACATGGGCTTCTTTCGCCGCCCCCGCCCCCAGGACCGCCAGGCAGTGGACACTGCGCTGGCGCGCGTCGGCATGGCCGACTTCCGCCATCGCCAGATCGGAGAGCTGTCGGGCGGGCAGAAGAAACGCGTCTTCCTGGCCCGCGCCATTGCCCAGGACGCGCGGGTGATCCTGCTGGACGAACCCTTTACCGGCGTCGATGTGAAGACCGAGGAGGCGATCATCGCCCTGCTCAAGGCCATGCGGGACGAAGGCCGGGTGATGCTGGTCTCGACCCACGACCTGGGCTCGGTCCCCGAATATTGCGACCGGGTGGTGATGGTGAAGGGCACGGTCCTGGCAAGCGGGCCGACCGGGACGACCTTCACGCCCGAAAACCTGAAACGCGCCTTCGGCGGCGTCCTGCGCCATTTCGTGCTGGGTGGCGCCGCGCTGCACGACGACGCCGACCAGCGCAGCGTCGATGTCTTTACCGACGACGAACGCCCGCTTGTCTTCTACGACCACCGCGCCCGGACCAGGGATCCCGAATGACAGCGCCTTCTTCTTCACTCAAATATCCCACGGGGGTGCGGGGGTGTGAAACCCCCGCTTGCAACGCCTGATGCTGGAAACCCTGCTGACCCCTTTCACCTACGGCTACATGGCGAACGCCATCTGGGTGTCGGCCCTCGTCGGCGGGGTCTGCGCCTTCCTGTCCGCCTATCTGATGCTGAAGGGCTGGAGCCTGATCGGCGATGCCCTGTCCCACTCCATCGTTCCCGGAGTCGCCGGCGCCTACATGCTGGGCCTGCCCTTTGCGCTTGGCGCCTTCCTGTCGGGCGGGCTGGCCGCGCTGACCATGCTGTTCCTGAACAGCCGCACCGGGCTGAAGGAGGACGCGATCATCGGCCTGATCTTCACCGGCTTCTTCGGGATCGGGCTTTTCATGATCTCGCTCAATCCGGTTTCGGTGGATCTGCAGGTGATCACCATGGGCAACATCCTGGCGATCTCTCCCGCCGACACGCTGCAACTGGCGATCATCGGAGGCGTCTCGCTGGTGATCCTGCTGGCGAAATGGCGCGATCTGATGGTGGTCTTCTTCGACGAAAGCCATGCGCGCACCATCGGCCTGCGCCCCGGACGGCTGCGGGTTCTGTTCTTCACGCTGCTGGCGGCCTCGACCGTCGCCGCCATGCAGACGGTGGGCGCCTTCCTGGTCATCGCCATGGTGGTGACGCCCGGCGCCACCGCCTATCTGCTGACCGACCGCTTTCCGCGGCTGATCGCGCTGTCGGTTGCGATCGGCACGCTGACCTCGGCCATCGGGGCCTATGTCAGCTTCTTCCTGGATGGCGCGACCGGAGGCATCATCGTGGTCCTGCAGACGCTGATCTTCCTGCTGGCCTTCATCTTCGCGCCGACGCACGGCCTGCTGGCCAGCCGCCGCCGCATTCGCAGGGCCGTGCAATGAACTGGCTGACCGCGCCCTTCGCCTTCCCCTTCATGGTCGAGGCGATGCTGATCACCGTCATCGTCGCCATTCCCGCCGCCCTGCTCAGTTGCTTCCTCGTGCTGCGGGGCTGGGCGCTGATGGGCGACGGCATCAGCCATGCCGTGCTGCCGGGGATCGTGCTGGCCTATCTGGCAGGCATCCCGCTGCTGATCGGAGCTTTCGTCGCGGGCATGATCTGCGCCCTATCCGCGGGCTGGCTGGACGCCAACAGCCGGGTGAAGCCGGATACCACGCTGGGCGTCGTCATGTCGGGCATGTTCGGCCTGGGGCTCGTGATCTACACGCAGTTCCCGACCGACGTGCATCTGGACCATATCCTGTTCGGCAACATCCTGGGCGTGGGACGCGACGACTTCGTCTCGGCCGGGTCGATCTCGGCCGTGGTGGGGCTGGTGCTGGTCCTGAAATGGCGCGACTTCGCGCTGCTGGTCTTCGACCCGGTGCAAGCGCGTGTGGCGGGACTGCCGATCGCCTGGCTGCACTACGGGATGCTGGCGATGATCTCGGCCGTGGTGGTGGCGATGCTGTCGGCCGTGGGAATCATCCTGTCGGTCTCCCTGCTGATCGCGCCCGGGGCCATCGCCTTCCTGGTGACCCGCCGCCTGCAGGCAATGCTGGCGCTGGCCGTTGCCGTCGCCACGGGCTCCGGCCTTGCGGGCATCTGGATCAGCTTCTGGCTGGACAGCGCGCCCGCGCCCACTATCGTCGTCGTGATGACCGTGCTGTTCGCGCTGGTCTTCTTCTGGCGGCAGGCGACCGGAGGCCGCACCGCCGCAACCTGACGCCGCACCTTGACGGAGAACGCGATGCTGCCGGACCGCAAGACCTTCCCCCCGGATTTCACCTTCGGCGTCGCGACCTCGGCCTATCAGATCGAGGGATCCAGCCATGGCGAGGCCGGTCCATCGCATTGGGATACCTTTGCCGCCACGCCGGGCAACATCGCGGACAACGGCAACGGCAGCCTGGCCTGCGACCATTACCACCTGTGGCCCCAGGATCTGGACCTGATCCGGGACGGGGGCTTTTCGGCCTATCGCTTCTCGACCTCCTGGGCGCGGGTCATGCCCGACGGCGTGACGGTGAACCCGCAGGCGCTGGACTTCTATGACCGGCTGGTGGACGGGGTGCTGGAGCGTGGTCCGGCACCCCACCTGACCTGCTATCACTGGGAACTGCCTGCCGCGCTGTCCGACCTGGGCGGCTGGCAGAACCGCGACATCGCCGGGCACTTTGCCGATTACTGCACGGCGATCCATCGCAGAATCGGCGACCGGGTGGCCAGCACGGCCACGCTGAACGAACCCTGGTGCATCGCCTGGCTGTCGCATTTCCTGGGCCATCACGCCCCCGGCCTGCGCGACATCCGCGCCGCTGCCCGTGCCATGCACCATGTCCTGCTGGCCCATGGCACCGCCATCCAGGCGCTGCGAGGGGACGGCGCAAGGAACCTCGGCATCGTCCTGAACTTCGAGACCGCCCATCCCGCCAACGACAGCCCCGGGGCCATCCAAGCGGCGAAGCTGCAGGACGCGATCTATAACCAGTGGTTCATCCGTGCCGTGATGGGCCAGGGCTATCCGCAAGCGGCGCTGGACGGGCTGGAGCCGCATCTGCCCCAAGGCTGGCAGGCCGACATGGAGGGGATCGCGCAGCCGATCGACTGGCTGGGCGTCAACTACTACACCCGCCGCCTTTATGCGGCGGGCGCGGGCCTCTGGCCGCAGGGAGACGCCGTGGACGGTCCCTTGCCCAAGACGCAGATGGGCTGGGAAATCCGGCCCGAGGGCCTGACCGAGTTCCTGACCCGCCTTGCCCGCGATCACGTGGGCAGCCTGCCGATCCTTGTCACCGAAAACGGCATGTCCGAGGCCGCGGGCCCCGACATCACCGCCGACCCGCGCCGCATCGCCTTTATCGGCGATCACCTGCGCGCGGCTAGGGAGGCCATGGACGAGGGCGTGAACCTGCGCGGCTTCTTCTACTGGTCGCTGCTGGACAACTTCGAATGGGGGTGGGGCTATGGTCCGCGCTTCGGGCTGGTCCATGTCGATTACCAGACGATGGCGCGCACGCCCAAGGCCAGCTGGCACGCGTTTCGCGCAATGCTGCGGGAATAGCGCCTTGGTTGCGTCCCGGGGATCCAGCCGCTATCTGAAGGCCCAGGGGAAATGCCAAGGGGCCACCATGATCGTCATCGCCGCCGCCATCATCGGGGCCTTCCTTGGCTGGCGCCGGGCCGTTCAGCTGGGCGGTGCGCCGCGCGACCGCGCGCAATACGCGGCAGCCTTCGCCATGGCTTTCGCCGTGCTGGGACTGTTCGCGACCGTCATTGTTGATCGGATGATCTGATGTTCATCCCGTTCCTCGACAGCCTGCGCCGGCAAGGAGTTCCGGTCTCGCTGCGGGAATGGCTGGACCTGATGGCGGGGATGCAGGCCGGGGTAGCGGGCTGGACGGTGGACGGCTTCTACCACCTGGCCCGGCTGGCGCTGGTCAAGGACGAACGCCATATCGACCGCTTCGACCGCGCCTTTGCCGAGGCATTTTCGGGCCTGGAAACGATCCCGGTCGAGGCGCTTGTGACCGAACGGGCGATCCCCCGCGAATGGCTGGAAAAGCTGGCCGAGAAGCTGCTGACGGACGAGGAAAAGGCCCGGATCCAGGGCAGCGGCAGCTTCGAGGAGCTGATGCGGAAGCTGCGCGAAAGGTTGGCCGAACAGCAGGGGCGCCACCAGGGCGGAGCCAAGTGGATCGGCACGGGCGGAACTTCGCCCTTCGGCGCCCATGGCTACAACCCCGAAGGGGTGCGCATCGGCCAGGACGAATCCCGCCACCGCCGCGCGGTCAAGGTCTGGGACAAGCGCGAATTCCGCGACTTCGACGACGGGGTGGAACTGGGCACCCGCAACATCAAGGTCGCGCTGAAGCGCTTGCGGCAATGGGCGCGGCACGGCGCGGCGGACGAACTGGACCTGCCCGCCACGATCCGCGCCACCGCCGATCACGGCTATATCGACGTGCAGACCCGGCCGGAACGTCGCAACGCGGTCAAGGTGCTGCTGTTCCTGGACGTGGGCGGGTCGATGGACGATCATATCCGCGTCGTGGACGAGCTGTTCTCGGCCGCCCGCGCCGAGTTCAAGCACATGGAGCATTTCTACTTCCACAACTGCCTTTACGAAGGCGTGTGGACGGACAACCGCCGCCGCTGGACCCAGCAGACCCCCACCTGGGACGTGCTTCACCGCTTTGGCCGCGACTACAAGTGCATCTTCGTGGGCGATGCGTCGATGTCGCCCTACGAGATCGCGGTGCCCGGCGGGGCCAACGAACACTGGAACCCGGAAGCGGGCGAGGTCTGGCTGCGCCGCGCGGCCGAGACCTGGCCCGACCACATCTGGCTGAACCCCGTCCCGCAGGCGCATTGGGGCTACACGCAATCCATCGCCATGATCGGCAAAATCTTCGAAAGCCGCATGATGCCCCTGACCCTGGACGGGTTGACGCAAGCGATGCGGATCCTTGGATGATGCACGATCTGGCCGCGCTGCTGCCCCACTGGGGACCGTGGCTGGTGGCGGTTTCGGCCTTTCTGTCCTGCATGATGGTGCCGCTGCCGACCTCGCCGCTGCTTTTGACGGCGGGGGCGCTGTCGGGAACCGGGCATCTGTGGCTGCCCGAACTGGCGGCGGGGGCCACCTTGGGCGCGACGGCGGGCGATCTTGCGGCCTTCGCCCTGGCGCGGCGGATCGGGCCCTGGCTGAACCGCCCCGGCAGCCGCCGCGCCGCCCTGTTTGCCAAGGCGCAGGAGCTGATCGTCCGGCGCGGGACAATGGCTGTATTCCTGTCGCGCTGGCTGGTCACGCCGTTGGGCCCGGCCACCAACTATGTCGCGGGTGCGGCGGGGATGCCGCTGCACCGCTTCGCATTGGCGACCCTGCCGGGCGAAGGCCTGTGGGCCGCGATCCACCTGCTTGCCGGGCATCTGCTGGCCCGCGGCTTTCGCCACACCGAGGGCGCCGCGCTCAAGGCGCTGGCGGTTGGTGCGGGGCTGACGGTGGTGCTTCTGGTCCTGCGGAGGATCTGGCGCAGGCGGCACGGCCTGACCATATAGGGATCATGCTGAAGTTCACGCCGATCATCCTGCTGATCCTTTACATCGCCGCCGTGTGGTTCTTTTCCCTGTGGCGGCTGAAGCAGGAATTGAACCAGCGATCGACACCCCTGACCCATCCCCGCCTGACGCCCATGCTGGAACGGCTGGGCCGGGCGATGGACCTGCCCGCGGTCCGCGCCCATGTCTACGAGGTCGAGCCGGTCAACGGCCTTGCGGCCCCCGACGGGCGCATCTTCCTGACCCGCGGCTTCATCCGCAAGCTGGACGCAGGCGAGGTCACGCCCGAGGAACTGGCCAGCGTCATCGCCCACGAGCTGGGCCATGTCGCCCATGGCCACGCGCGCCGGCGGATGATCGACTTCGCGGGACAGAACGCCATCCGCATGGCGCTGGCCGGGGTGCTGGGCCGCATCATCCCCGGCCTTGGCGTGTGGATCGCGGGGCTGGTCGCCGCCGCCGTCGCCGCCCGCCTGTCGCGCGAGGATGAATTCGAGGCCGACCGCTTTGCCAGCGCGCTGATGATCCGCGCGGGGCTGGGCACCGGCCCGCAGATCTCGCTGTTCCAGAAACTGGAGCGGCTGACGGGCAACCGCGGCACGGCCCCGGCCTGGCTTTTGTCCCACCCCCCCGTGGCCCGCCGCATCGCGGCCATCCAGACGCAGGAAGCGCGCTGGCGGCAGGGCTGAATCAGCTTGCGACACGCAAGGGTTGTCCTATGCTGCCCCGGCACCACTGGACACCACCATGACGCCACCCTTCCGCCGCCGGGTTCTGTATCTGCCCGGCTTCGATCCGATGCCCCCCCGGCGCTACCGAGAGTTGTATCGCCGCGAATCCCGGAAGCAGGCGGAAATCAGCGGTTACGATCTGACCATGGAAAAGCCTGCCGTGGCGACCGGCTTCGGCTGGCGCACCCGCGCGCATTTCCCCGAGGGAAAGGCCGATGCGCGGGTCGAGGTGCTGGTCTGGGCCGACATGGTGCAGGCCTCGATGCAGACGGGCATCCTTGCAACCTATGCGCAGATGGTTCGGACAGCCTGGATCTATATCGGCTCGGGGGCGCTGCGGCGGTTGATGCGGCTGCGGCGCGGGCCGGTTCTGGCGGCGCTTTATCCCTTTGCGGTACTCTTGCTGCAACTGCTTGGCGCGATCCTGGTCGCGATGCTGGCAGGATGGGCGGTGGCGGTCCTGACAGGCCTGTCCTGGCTGGCCGCGATCCTTGCCCTTGGTGCAGCATGGGCCACCCTGGCCCTTGCCGAAAGGCAGGACCGCCGGCTGTTCGCGCATTACCTGATGCATGACTATGCCTTCACCGCCAGCCTGCAGGGGGCCTATCCGCCCGAACTGGAAGACCGGCTGGCCCAGTTCGCCGACCGCGTCGCCCATGCCCTGACCGAGGATATCGACGAGGTCCTGGTCGTCGGCCATTCCTCGGGCGCGTATTTGGCGGTGTCTCTGCTGGCCGATGTCCTCCGCCGGGGCGCGGTCGCGCCCCATGGTCCCGCCCTGGCGCTGCTGACCTTGGGCCATGTGGTGCCGATGGCCGCCTTTCTGCCACGCGCGCAGCGCCTGCGCGCTGACCTTGCCTATCTGTCCGAGCGGCCGGACCTGTTCTGGCTGGATGTCACCGCGCCCGGCGATGCCTGCAGCTTTGCCCTGTGCGACCCGGTCGCCGTCACCGGGGTCGCGCGGCCCGGCCAGCGCTGGCCGCTGGTGATCTCGGCCGCCTTCACGCAAACCCTGTCACGGCGCCTGCAGCGCGAACTGCGCTGGCGCTGGTTCCGGCTGCACCTGCAGTATCTGTGCGCCTTCGACCAGCCGGGCGATTACGACTATTTCGCCATCACCGCCGGACCACGGCGGCTGGACGACCGCTTCGGGGGGCGCCGCCCCTCGCCCGGTCGCATCGCCACCCCGGCCGGGCCGGGGCTGCCATGATCCCGCCCCGTCCCGCCACGACGGAAGGCCGGGGCAGCGTCCTGCGCTTTGCCCGCGCCTTCCGCCGGGACCTGCTGTCTGCCCTGCCCCAGCGGCTGTATCACGCCTGGATGGCCGAGTTTCGCAGCCCGCTGATCCACAGCTTCGTCTGCAACGATCCGGCCCTTGTGCGCCTGATCCTGAAGGAGCGTCCCGGCGATTTCCCCAAGTCGGACCGGCTGCGCGCCGGTCTGGCGCCGCTGCTGGGCGAATCCGTCTTTGTCACGAATGGCGATCAGTGGGCGGCGCAGCGCCGCATCATCGACCCCGCCTTCGAGGGCGGGCGCCTGCACGACAGCCTGCCCGCCATCTTCGCCGCAGCCGATGCCGCCGTGGCCCGCCTGCGACCCGGCGAACAGGATATCGAGCCGGAATGCAGCCATGCCGCCGCCGACGTGATCTTTCGCGCGCTGTTCTCGATGCCGATCGAACATGACATCTCGGCGCAGGTCTTCCAGGCCTTCCGCGCGCATCAGGACGCGCAGCCCGTCGTCAACCTCGCGGCCCTGCTGCCCTGGCCACGCTGGCTGCCCCACCCCCATTCGCGCCGCACCCGCCGCACCGCGGCGGTGATCCGCGGCCTGATCACCGGCCTGGTCACGGCCCGGATGCAGGCGATCCGCGAGGGCCGCGCGCCCGACGACCTAGCACTACTTTGGCAGATTATTGCTGATCCGATAGTCTCTGACTTCAAGGTCGACGTTTTGAGTGATTCATAGG
>NZ_JAPTYD010000025.1 GCF_026913015.1 Paracoccus benzoatiresistens | reverse complement strand
GTGAAGAACTGGCGATTGCGCAGTCGCGCGATGATCCAGCGCTGAGCAAGAAGAACCGCCCCTTCGACCTTGGCTTTGTCGCGCGGTTTGTAGGGCCGCGCCGGAAGGATGGCGGTGCCATAGTGCGCCGCCATCTCGGCGTAGCTGCGGTTGATCTCGGGCTCGTAGAAGCAGGCCCGGATCACGCCGGACTTCAAGTTGTCGGAGACCACCAGCGCCGGCACCGCGCCAAGTGCAGCGAAGGCGCGGGTATGAGCGCCGATCCAATCCGGCAGCGCCTGGCTCCAGGTCGCCTCGGCGTAAGTCATGTTCGAGGCGCCCATGACGGCGATGAAGATCTCCGCCGGACGGACCGCGCCGGTCACCGGGTCGATCACCGTCATCCGGGTGCCCGAGTAGTCGACGAACATCCGCTCGCCTGCGACATGGCGCTGGCGCATCACCGGCGAAAGGCGCCCGACCCAGCGGCGGTAATGCTCGCAAAAGGCCGAGTAGCCATAGCCGTCGGGGTGCTGGCCCCGATACTCGTCCCAAAGCAGCGCCAGCGTGACGCCCGACCGCTTCAGTTCGCGATGAACCATCGCCCAGTCTGCAGCGGCGAGTTGGCGGCCATGCAAGGGGGGCGGAGGCGGGAACACCCGCCGTTCCAGTGCCTCCTCGTCCAGGCCCTCGGGCAACGGCCAGGACAAGCCAGCCACCGCGGCGCGGCGCAGATACTCGATGACCGTTGTCTTGCCGACGCCGGTGGCAAGTGCGATCCGCCGGGTCGACATTCCCTGCGCATGCAGGCGCAGCACGTCCTCGATCTTCCTCATCGGCAGTCTCCTCATCGCGCCCCTTCTTCCGCTGTTGCAACAGCTTCTGGGTAGCGCAGGTGGTCTGCCTCAGACCCGCTCCGTGTGACGGAGCCCGCTCAGATCAGCCTGGTCGGATGCGGCTGGAGCGGGTGGTCGGATGGTCTGGAATGGCCGGTCGGATGTTCATGGAATCCGTGGTCGGATCACCGTGGTGCGCGCAGGGGGATGCAGGCCTCGCCAAAAGTCTAGTTCGACCGTCCGCAGTGGGCCGGATCTGCATCGCCTTCGCACGACCCTCATTTGTTTCCCAAACGTTCCTCTGCCAGGCACGGCTGCCGACAGGTGGCAGGCCCTGCCTAGACTTGTTTTTTGTCCAAGAACTGTGTCAGGAAATCAGGCGTCCAGAATAACCTCTTCGGTTTCTACCTGGACATGCCTGCCTGAGAACTCGCCGCAGAGAGGGTAGGATAGGCGGCAACTGCGATGTCCTGCCGCCTGTGAGCTTTGGATCAGTCTCTATATCACGTTTGAGCACACCTGCAAGTGACAGCCGAATGTGACGGCCCAGAGTGTCACAAATGAGTGGCAAAGATGCCTTTGCGACAGTATCAGGACCTCAATCACCCTAATGTGACAGATTGCCCATGCCCCGGATCGGATATGCCCGCGTCAGCACGTCGAGCCAGGATCTCGACATCCAGAAAGCCAGACTGGAGGCGGCAGGCTGCGAGATCATTCGCGCGGAAACCGTCTCCGGGGCATCCCGCGACGGTCGCAACGAGTTGGCAACGGTTCTGGAATTTCTGCGCGGGGGTGACGAACTGGTCGTGCATCGTCTCGACCGTCTCGGCCGGTCCACACGCGACGTGCTGAACCTGGTGCATGAGCTGGATGCCAAGGGAGCCTCGCTCCGCGTTCTCGAACCCGAAGTGACCACGGCCGGGGACATGGGACGGATGGTCATCACCGTTCTCGGCATGGTGGCCGACATGGAGCTGAAGTTCATCCGGGATCGTCAGCGCGCCGGTATCGAGGCAGCGAAGGGCAAGGGCGTTTACAAGGGGCGGGAAAAGCGGGTGGACGATGCAAGGATCCGAAAGCTGGCCTCGGATGGCGTAGCCAAGGCACGGATCGCGCGAGACCTCGGCGTGTCCCGGATGACGATTTATCGGGCGTTGGAGGCTGGAGGTGCTGAAACGGGCACGGAAAGCCAGTGAGGCCAGCGGTCGCAATGCAGACCTTTCGGTCATTCGTTGCAGGTGCAGCTTCATTGCCTTTGCTATAGTGGAAATCGCCCCAAAGGGCGGAAAGTGGCCTGACGGTAACGCAGCATGATTTCCGCAGCATCTGGCAAAAGTGGACGATCGATCACGGAGGATCGTGGTGAACGCGCAGGCTGAAACCTGAACCCACCAACTACCGGACGTACCTAGCCAGGGACTTTTGTGAAGAGGATGTCGAGTGGAGTGAAGCCTTTGGCACCGCGGCACGAACCTAGAAGTCGGCGACCTAGGAGTCGAAGTGTCGGGACATAAGGCGCTGGCCAACTGGGCCAACAAAGTGCGACCTTGTCCTGTCATGCCACCAGCGTTTGTCGCCTTTCCGACTCTGCCAGACCTTACGCTCCGCTGTGCGCGGAGCGCGGACATGGCTTGTCACTTGCGTTCCGTCACTGTCACCCAGCCGGCGTGTACCAGATCGGCGATGTGTAGGCCCGCTCGGTGATGGTCATGCGGACGTCTTCAGCCGGGGTCAGGCCGAAGTACTTGGCGTCAAAGGCGGTCCAGCGCGGTGTCGGGATTTCGAGGACACGGGCATAGTAGAACGCCTTCAGCGCAGGGTCGAACTCGGGGTCGGTCCAGACGGTGATCAGTTCGGGATCGCCGATTGTGTTGGTAAAGCTTGCATCAGTCACGTTCACCGTGGTCCCCACCGAAGGAAGCTTGCCCTCAGCGCCAGGCTGGCGGGTGTCGGCGTCACCCCAGACAACATCGTAGATCTTCTCCTGCGCGTTGCCATCGGCGTCAATCCAGCCCTTGACGATCTGAACGCGGTCCAGATTGGCACCGATTGGGTCTTTCAGCGCGGCGACGAGGAAGCTTGGGGCCTTGCCCTCAGGCGCGTTCACCAGATCGCCGCCCATCGGCACGCCCTTGGTGTAGCCCACCTGCGCCGGGCGCCGGGTGTTGGCATCTTCCTCGACAAAGTCCCAACCGCCAAAGAACCGCACCGTGATGCGGGTGCCCGTGGTTGCGTAGGTTTCCTTGCGCTCCATTGCGTCAAAGATAGACGCACGAGTGTTTTCGGTCGCCCAGACAACGGCCAAACCGGAGGCGCCAACCTCCCATTCCTTGATGGTGGCAATGGAGGTTTTCACGAATGGTGTCTCCATCCGCTCGGCGTTCGGTTCCATCGACACAGTCTTGCCAAAGAAGTTGTCTTCTTCAAAGGACGAGAAGCCAAGATGGGAATCCGTCGATCCGACCATCCCGAACTTGTAGGGGTTGGTGCCAAACTGGGCTTCAAGCTTCATGCCGTTCAGCAGCGCAGTCCGGGCATACTCGAACTGGAGCATATCAGGTGTCTTTGCCGTCGTTGCGACGAGGTTGGCCTTGTCCCAGATCTCGAAGTCGGCGAATTCGTCGTTCGGCGACAGGTTCGGATGCGCCTCGCCCGTCCCCTTGGTCTGGGTCACCTCATAGATCTTTTCCCATTTCGCACGCTGGGTGACGTATTCGGCATCGATCGGCTTGCCGAACTGCTCGATGGTCGGGAACATCAGACCGTTGGAGAGGTTGCCGTTGTGCGCGATGGCCAGAACGTCGCCTCCGGTCTTGTCTTCGTAAGCGCCCATCCATTTCCACAGATCGACCGGGTCCTGGCTGCCAAAGGGCGCCAGCGTCACCATCGGGTCCATTTGCACCGCGAGATCGCCACCATCACGGTAGACTACGTTGCGATGCAGGTTGTCGCCGGTGCCGACCTGCGAGGTCCACTCGTAGCCGATGATCGCGCTGAACCGACCGGGCTCATTCGCTTCCTCGGCGGCAGCAATGATATCCTTCCAGGTGTCGCGATAAAGCTTGGTGCCGGGTTGCGACAGGATTTCCGGCGGGAAGGTCCCGTTCGAGAAGGCGGTAATGATCTGGACCGCCGCTTTGGCACCTTCACCGGCCTTGAACAGATCGTACCAGCCCTTGGCCGTCGGGTTGGCAAGGATGTCGGGGTTTCCGGCCGCAAATTCAGCGAAGAAGCCCATGTTGTCGGAATGGTCTGTGACCACGGTGAAATCCAGCGGTCGGGATATGCGGACCGGTTGGCCAGTGTTCGAGACGATTTCCTGCCCCTTGGCATAGCGATAGGCGTCGCGCGGGCCCAGGATGGCCCCGAAGGTGCCGGCATCAAACGACAGGGTGGTATGCAGGTGCGTTTCGCCGAACAGGGGCCGATCAGGGAAGTTGCGCCCGGCGTTCGGGGAATACGGGGGCTTCTTGTTCTGGACGTCCAGCCCGGCCGGATCATGACTGTGCGTATCAACGATATCCCCCTGCGCAAAAGCAGGCAGAGTCGCCGGGCCGAGGGTAAGTGTGGCAAGCACGAAAGTGCGGAGTGTCCTCGACGTCATGATCGTCTCCTTTCGGGGCTTTGCTAAGTGTAATCACGCGGCAAAGATTCGTTCCAGTGTCCAGAACGCGGCAACGGTGCCGATGGCATAGGCCGGCACTTGCCCCAGCCAGTTTGGCAAGGTGTTGGAACAGATGCGCTTGCCCAAGGCCATCACCACAAGGACGGCGGCGACAAAGGCCAGTTGCCCCGCCTCGACGCCCAGGTTGAAGGCCAGAAGGGCCAGGGGAATGTCCCCGGGCGGCAGGCCAATCTCGCGCAGCGCACCGGCGAACCCCAGCCCGTGCAAGAGTCCGAACATGAAAGCAACAAGCCACGGTGCGCGTGAGGTCAGCCCCGGCTGCCCTTGCCGCAACAGGAGAAGCTCGCGGGCCAGCAACACGATGCTGAGCGCGATGGAGGCCTCGACCGGGGCTTGCGACACCCGCACGAGACCAAGGGTCGAAAGCGCAAGGGTGATGCTGTGGGCGACCGTAAAGGCAGTGATGGTCTTCACCAGCCTCCAACCGCCGCCGACGATCAGCGTCAGGCCAAGGACAAAGACAAGATGGTCGATCCCGGCAAGGATGTGGTCGAAGCCCAGAAGCAGGTATTGCGTTCCCACGGCAAAGGCGCTGCGCGGGCCTTCGACGGTCATGAAGGGCGAGGCCGGGCGCAGAAGCTGGGTCTGGTTGGTGCCATCGGCAAACTCGATCCGCACCAGGACTTCGGCGCTGGTTTCGGGCAGCCGGCCGATCGTGATCGTGCCGCCGACCAACCCCATCTCACCGCAGTCCAGCAGCATCCGGGTGATCGACGCGCCCGGCACCTGGCTTTCGTTCGTGACTCTTGGCGCGCACACCTTCGGCCAGCCTACGGTAAAGCCGATGACATATTCCCCGCGCATCGGTCGCTTCCAGACAACTTCATACTGGCCGGCCGCAAACTCGCGGACATCAAGGAAGGCCGGGCGAGATTCATGGGCCGCGGAGGGGCGCGCAAGGCTGAAGATCGCGAAGATCGCGAGAAGCAGCCAACGCATCATGAACCGTCACCGACATCCTGGCCTGCCGACGCAGGGGGCTCGATTACCACCTCGTAGCGGTCCAGCAGCTTGAGAAAGATCGCCTCATTGGCCGCTACGCGCTGTTTATAGACCCAGTCGTCCTTCACGCGCTGCCGCACCGTTTCAAACGCGATGGGTCCACCGGAAATCCTTTCGGAAACCCAGACCAGATGCAGCCCATAGCCCGAGGGGATGGGGTCGGACCAGCGCCCCGCCTCCTGTCGCAGAAGCGAGGCTGCAAAGTCCGGGCCGAACATGGCCTCGACCTCGACAGCACTGATCTTCTCGAAACCCGGCGACAAGGACGTCGCATCCCCAAGCAGGTCCGCAGCCTCTGGCCCAGTTGCCGATTGCAGATCCGCCAGCGCCTGTGCCGCGTCAGCCTCGGCGGCCGCACCACGTCGATCCGTGCTGAACAGGATGTGGCTGAAGGACACTTGGGCTGACTGTGCGTAACGGTCGGGTTGAGCATCATAATAGGCCCGCAGCGTCGTCTCGTCCGGGTCCCTGTCATAGGCCAGATCCTGGGTGACGAACTCGTACTTCTGCCGTAGGTGGCGTCGGATCACCACGTCGTCCCGGTCAAGCCCCAGCGCCATCGCTTCGCGATACAGTACCTGTTCCCGGACCGCTTCGCGCACCATCCCGGCGAGTTCGTCCTCGTTCGGAGGCCGCTGCCAGCGCTGCGTCCAGGCAACCGCCAGACGATCAACCTCGGCTGCCGAAATCATGATCCGGTTGTCATCGGGGACTGCTTCTGGTGCGTCTGGTCCGGAAAGCAGGACGAAAAGCAAGGCGGCGAGGAGGGTGAAATGAACAAGCGGTTCCCGCACTAAGTGTCCAAGGAGTGTGGTCTTGAGTGCCATCTCTTTCCCTGCCGCGCTATTTGGACTTGTTCTGCTGCCGCCCTGATCGATTGTTTAGCGTGGCACACCGCGTACTGCCAGATCGACGCATTAGTGCTGCATACCGCCACTCGCTTGACCAGTCCAAGAGACAGAGTTTGATTGGACCTCCTGGTTACGACCTTCCGTGGTACGACCACCTGAACTCCGCGGATGGGTGCATTCGGAGGACTGACTGCAATGAGGGGCACTGGAATAATTGCAGCGAGTGGCAGGGATGTCCGCCTCGAAGACATCGCTCTGCTCATTTCGCTGCGGCAAGGATGAATGGCCGCTTCGGTGACCCGCGCGCAACAGGCCGACCGGCAGCAAAGGGGCGATTGCACACACTGCACTTGCATTCGCTGCAGTCAGCACGAGTGTCTTTGGTGGGCTCTTCGTGTCGATACTACCTCGGGCATCATGAGCCAGTCTGTAACACTAGCCGTCCCCTGACTGACAAACAAATCGGACCGGTCAACTGAGACTCAGGCCACGCTGATTTCCGGAAGCAGGGCTAGGTTCGTGGCACGGAAGTCAGGCAGCAGGGTGTGTATCGCTGGACCATCCCCTTCCAGACAATCAGATAGCTAGTGCAGCCTGTGCTAACGATTGACAGGCAAGTGGCAGAGGTTCACCCTCATGATGTGAGAGGCTTCTTTAAGATTGCCATGGACAGCATTTTCATCCTCCCCGACCCAGAGGTCGAGAAGCTGCTCGCCGACAACGGGATCGATTTGGTCCGGGAGTTGCAGAAGAAGCGCCTCAAGGTGGAAGGTACTTTCATTGAGGTAGAAGGCACTTTTAGGGCGGACCCCACCAAGAGCGGGGAGAAGGACCTCGTTCTTGTCATCCTCGCATCCGCAGCCGCATTCGTGGCGGTCAGCCAAGGCATTGTTCAAATTATCAATGCTTTGGCCGCGAGCAAGGGGGCAGAAACAATTGAAGTCACGACAAGCCTCCAGCTGGACGCAGACGGCAAGCCAATTAAGGGCGATGACGGACAACCCCTTTACAACACTTGGAGCCGAAGGGAGGCGGCGGCACCGGTTCCCCGCGACCACACGTCGGGCGTCGAGTGGGAGTTAATGGGGCTCAAGGTCAAGCTGTCCTCCGGCAGCAAGGCGCCGGCCTCGAACACGCCGCCATGACCCACCGGGCCTTCGTCTATGGGTGCAATGGCTTACCCGGTCGAGGCAAGCTCAAGTACGCCCGAGACGACGCCGCTCGCCTAACCGAGATCCTGCGATCGCCACGGTGCAACTACGAGGTCATATCGCCCAAGCCTGCCCAGGCTAAGCATGTAAAGCTCTATGAGCTTGAGAAAGCGACTCTTGCTTGTGCGCCGGACGATACCTTCCTCTTTTATTTCTCCGGGCACGGGGTTCTAGAACAGGGAAAGCTGCAACTCGTTTGGCAAGAAAAAGTCAAAGACGAGCGCGAGGCTTCGGTCGGGGTAAGTCAGGTTCTGTACTACGTTGATCGGTGCAAGGCTGCGAGCAAGCTTGTTGTTCTTGACTGCTGTCATGCCGGGGCGGGCGCACATGGCGCTAGGGGTGAGGGCATGCCTGTTGAGGAGGCGACCAAACCCTGTCCCGACAATTACCTCATGCTGATGGCCGGCGACCGCCTGGAGCGAATCAACGAGTTCCCCGAACTTGGGGGATCGTTCCTAGGAGACGCACTGCGGCGCGCTCTGAAGGACGACTTCGACCAAGCTGACCAAGATAAGGACAAGCGGCTGTCGTTTGAGGACCTAACGCATTGGATCAAGCTGAGTTGGGAAGGGCTGGGTCGCTACCTAAAAGAGGGGAAGCAGAGGCTGGTTCCCCTTCCTCACAGCTTCGGCCAGACTAAGGGCGGCCGCCTCTTCCTCACCCCCGAGGTCCCGCGGTGGACTCCGCACGGCATTCCTTGGCGGGACGGGTCAACTATGATGCTCCTGCCACTGAGGCCGCGAAACGGATTGGCGCTTTGTATCGGCCAGCATCCAGTCACCAACGCTCAGTACAAGCGCTTCGTAACAGAGACGGACCATCCCGAGCCCGCAGGCAAATACTTTCCGGGCGTAGGTAATCGTTTCAATTTCCACGATTGGCGCGAGTTCTACCCGTGGCGAACAGTGGGGTTCAACGACCCCGAGCAGCCAGTCACCTGCGTGAGCCTCGTAGACGTTCTTGCCTACAGGAACTGGCTGAACGCCAAGCTCGGCGGACCACCTATGGCGCTCGTGCCCTCGCCACGGCTGTGGCAGGTTGCGGTGCTCGGCCGAGAGTTCGGGCGCGGGAATTTGGCAGAGGAGCCGCCGCTCGCTTTGCTCCTACCTGGCGTCGCCATCCACCACCGCAGCGCGGCACCGGCCCCTGTCGACAGGAACGGCCAGCGGGCCAACTTGGCAGGCGTGAGCGATCTAATTGGCAACGTCTGGGAGTGGGCCTCCTCCATCGACCCTAGGGTCAAGCTCGGCAGGCCTGCTTCCGGCTACAGGCTCATCGCACAGGGTCAACAAGTAGACGAACTGCTTGGCGGCGGTTTTCAGGACGACCTTGAGACGGCCGATCTCAAAGCCAAGACCGAAATGAGCATCAGCGTGGACGCGATCGGCGCCGACCGAACACTCGCCCACTTCGACCTAGGCTTTCGACTCGCGAGCCTGGTTAACGTGGCGACCCTGCCTGCAGAGGTGCGCCTTGTCCTATCGTTGCAGCGAACAGGCTCTGAGGCACTATGGGAAGACACTTTGGACATGCCGAGGACCGGGAATGCCTGAGCCCCTTTTCAAGAGCTTCCTCATGGCTGGCTTCGAGTGCGCGAGCCACAAGCCACCGCATGGGCGCCGACTGGACCTTACGGCCGCAACGGCGCACGACCGCTTCGTTCTGGCCGACTACGTCCGTTCGCGCGAGGCGGGCATGACCACCGTGCGCGACGGTATCCGCTGGCACCTCATCGAGCGGTCCCCCTATCAGTACGACTTCGGCAGCGTTTTGCCCATGGTCCAGGCGGCGCGAGCCGCCGGCGTGCAGGTGATCTGGGACCTGTGCCACTTTGGGTGGCCGGACGACCTAGACGTCTTCGCACCAGCCTTTATTGATCGATTTGCAGGGCTGTCCGGAGCCTTCGCGCGGCTGCTGAGAGAGGAGGGCAGAGATCCAATCTACGTCGTCCCTATCAACGAGCCTTCTTACCTGTCCTGGGCGGCTGGAGAGGTTGGGCATATCTTCCCTTATGCTGTAGGGCGCGGCAACGAACTCAAGGCACAACTCCTGCGCGCCTTTGTAGCTGGCGCCGCGGCGGTGCGCCAGGTCGACCCGAAAGCCCGCATCGTGGTAACGGACCCATTAATTCAAGTCCTAGCTCATCCGGATCGCCCTGACAGGTCTGAGGCGGCCAGACTGCTCCATGACGGGCAGTACGACTTCCGCGACCAACTCGCCGAAGCTGGCGGCGGGGAGCGCCCCATCCTTGACGTCATTGGGGCCTGCTACTACCAGTTCAACCAGTGGTACGACTGTGGGGCCGCGGGCTCGAGTATCGCCCTCGCTCCCGAGGATGCGAGCCGACGGCCCCTGGCGCTTCTGCTCGAGGATGTACACGTCCGCTATGGCCGCCCACTCTTTGTGGCCGAGACGAGTGCGGAGCGTCAAGACAGAGCCAAAATGGCCCGCCACGTCCTCGATGAGGTCATCTCGGCGCGGCGGGCAGGCATTCCTGTAAACGGGGTCTGCTGGTATCCGGCTATAGACCATGTCGGATGGGACGATGATCGCCCCTGCTTTCATGGAATTTGGAGCCAAGCCGACTCGACTGGCCGAAGACATACCTGCCGCCCACTTTGGGACGTGTGGCAAGAGTATGGGCCAACTACTACTGATGTGGAACCTCAACACGTCAGCACGAAGTTGGAGAGCAAATCAAGAACACTGCGAGTTACCTCGGATCTCTCGCTCTAATTGTCTGGTTGCGCTATCCTCTTGTTGATAGTTCACATGCGAAACGATCTTGAGGCGCCGTCCGGTTGCCATAGGCTATTTTCATAGCCATGCATCGTTGCCGCATGAGCTGAGTGTGAGGACCGAAGTGCTATTGCCGCACGGTGTCCAGCGTGCCTTTATACATAAGAATAGAGGTAGATGGGGATTCAGTCCGCTTGGCAGACTCGCGTAAATCTATTGCTTTGCCCATCTGCGCCAGAGCCTGACCAAGCGGTGAGTCACCGCACTGGAAACTGGCGAACGCGCGAAGATCCAGCGTTGCTACATGCTCGGCTTCCATAGCTGCCCTGCCTTCGCGGGCAACTTCGTCATCATCCGGCAATGCAGGACGACCTGACCAGCGACCGAGAAGCGCCAAGGCACGCTTGGGCGCGGAGAGACGATAAGCGTTACTGACCTGCCGGACCTGCGGTCCACGACCTTCATAAGGGGTCGGTTCGAACCGGCGCAGCCAGTCAAGGAAGCCATGATCGCGCAAAGCCTTCAGCGCACGAACAATGGCATCCCGGGACCGTTTCAGTTTGGCGGTGATCCACTCAAGAGAAGGATCCAAGCGGCCGGTCTTGAAGCTGACCAGATTGCCGAAGAGGGCCAAGACCTCCAATGCGATGCTGCCCAAAGGTCCGTTTCGCCTGCCGGGTTTGCGACCATGCAGCTCGTATCGCTGCGCGGCTTTGATGATCTTCTGAACCTCTTGGCGCGATGTGCTGCGCCAGAAAGTCGCCTCGCAGGTTCCTGCCCGATGCGAGTTGTTGCGTACGGGTGTGCGGTTCCTTGACCGCATGCCTGTCCGTGCTTGGGCAATAACGCTGCCCAAGCGTTGGAAAAAATCGCCGCTTGCCGCGGCTATATCGGTCGTCATGTGCTGCTCCTCGATTACAAGAAGCGCGGTGTCCGCGGGCAAGCGTAATCCGTTCGCACAGATGCGCTTTTTGCTCTTGATTTTCGGGAGTGGGAAGCTAACTATAGCAGGTGAAATGATCCGCTAATTCAGGTCGCCAAACCTGTGTTATCAACCCAAGCCCCCTCGTGCGGACCCCCGCGCGGGGGGTTTCCTTTTGGGCTGGTGGTCTATCTGATTCTGCTCGTCCCTCCCCTTTGGGGCATTTTGCCGAACAGCCTACGCCAGCAGGGGCTTAGCGGCAATTCTTTGTGTATGGATCGTGACATCAGGGGCATCAGTAGGACACCCATTCTGTGGAATAGGCTCCCGTGTAGTCCTGCATGCGCAGCACGATGCTTCTGAAGCCGGGCCCATAGTGATTCATCAGTGTGCTGCCGGTCTGTCGCCTGACTTCCTCATCAAGCCAATCGGGCACATCATCTTCGCTGGTCCGAAACTGAACGAAGTCACCAGATGGGGCATATCCATAACGACCCACGTTGACGTAGAGGTCTCGTCCTCCGCTGCCGCTCGTCACGTGCTTTGAAAGCGACCAGAGTTCGATTGCATCTCGATACTTTGCGACTTCCGGAGCCAGACTGTCAGATCCCCCGCCACTTGGAAGACTCACACCGCCGCCACCCATCGGGCAACGCCAAAGCTGCAAGGGCGGCTCGATGGGCCAAGGGGTGATGCGGCGGAGCAATTCGGCCTTTGCCGCGCTGCACTCGACTGATGCGGGAAAGCCGCCGGCCAAACAGAGCAGGATGGCACAGTCGATCGGATAAGCAGCAGCGGGTGCCGCTGGCACAACTGCTGCCATTGTAGAAACGCTGGCTGCGAGCGCGATTCTTGTGAGGCTCATCTTCATACGATTCTACAGCCAATCGAAATTCTATAGAAGCATACGGAAGCGGCGACGCCTGATCAACCGTCTATATCGACTGCACTTTTGTACGGTGCCGCGATGCGCTTCGAGCGGGTAGGATCGAAAGACCATCCTTCCGGCGGAAACACGACGCTCATCGTTCCGGTATTCCATTCATAGACACAACCTTCCCGCCCATCGATGCTGACGTCCTGTCGCGCGGTTGCGGCTCTCATAATGGCATCCTTGTGGAGCAGGCTGTTCAGGGCAGTGGGTGCAGGCATGATCGAACCGTCTGGACATTCCGGTTCCCTCTGCCCGCAATTGCTTGAAGAATAAAGGCAAAGGCCAAAAACTGGCTGTTCAGACAGACTGATTAGCCAACTTTAGGATTTTTCTTGACATCAGATCAAGTTCTGCCGAACGGCGACCGCGATCGTATTCTTCGTGCCGCTCGCCTTGAGCTTCTTCTGGGCGCCTTGAAGGCGGTACTTCAAGGTTGAGACAGGGATCTCGAGGGCTGCTGCAGCCTCAGCCTGGGTATGACCGTCCTTCAGCATCCTCAAGACCTGCAACTCGCCCTCATTGAGCGACACCTGGGCGCGCTCGAAGGATTTAGCCCAAAGCTGGATCCGACCGTGAACGTAGTCCAGTTCCGCATCGTTCAGTTCACGGTCGCTTCGCGACAGAGACATGAAGGAGCGTTTGCGTTCCAGCTTCGTGACGGCTGTTGCTCCGTACACGAGGCCAAAGCTGGCAGCTTCCGGCATAATACTCCGCATGTCTGGAAACTTGATCTCCGACCAACGGATCACTCCTGTCCGGGCGATTGTCCAAGCCGCGACCGGATCCCCGAAGAAGTAGTTCTCTTCTTCATAATGGGCTGTCCAGTCTACTGGGTAGCCGTTGTAGAAAAAGTCCGGCTGTCCGAAGCGCAGGCCGAAGCCGATGACGAAGCCAGATGTTCCAATCTCCGCGAGACGGGCAAGTTCCTCTTCGTGATTCGGGATCACAAGTTCAATCATAGTAGTCTCAGTCAAGCAAAATCAGCATCTTGTCTGATTTGTCTGTCCTTTTGGTCAAAGACTGTCAAGGCTGCAACCTGCGGTTTATAGGAGGCCCGTTTAAAGGAAGCAGACTATTGATGAAGAACCTCTCCCCGCGCGTTGCTCCAAGCAAAGTCCAAGTCCTGGCAGAAGCCGAGTTCACCCAAGACATGGCAGAAAATCTGCTCAGCATGTGCTCCGCCATTTCTGAGGGGCAGCCTGTCACCCTTCAGATCTGCAACAAGGGTGTCTGGGGAAAGACCTCAGCGGGGATGCGTCTCTTCATCGGTTCGACGACGATTATGCATGGTGATAGCGATGATGATGATCCAGGACGAGCGCACTGACGCGGTTTACAGCTCTACGGCCCCTGTGACCGTGCATGTCATTCGATATCCTCAGGACATGAAGCGCTGGCATCTGGTGGCGGCTTACCTGAAGCTGCGCAAGGAAGTGTTTGTTGACCGTCTCGATTGGCCGCTTTTCCACGCCGACGAGCTGGAGTTCGAGCAATACGACTCCTTTTACACGACCTATATCGTTGCTTGCCAAGGTGATGAGGTCGTAGGGGGCGCCAGGCTCCGCCGAACTGATCAACGTAGCACGGGCGGATGCCTGCGCTATTCGTACATGATCCGGGATGCGTATCTGGGACTTCTGCCTGGCCTTCCGAACGACCTTTGCTTTGAGATGCCTCCCGAAAGCGATCGGGTCTGGGAACTCACCCGTATGGTCGTCAACGGTCCGAAGGCGATCACACGCAAGATCCTGGAAACCGCAAACGACTTCCTGCGCGAGCACCATGCATCATCCATCTTGTTTCTAGGGTCGCCTGCGTTTCTGCGCATGGCACGATCCTGGAACTGGCCGGCCTCTTGTCTGGGTCCGGTGACGGGAAACGCCGATGGCCGCTTTCAGGTCATTGAATGTCCGGTGCGCGGATAAGGCTCAAGACGATGGTGTCAGCGGTTCATCCATCTCTCGATGCAGAGGGTGCGGTACCCCAAAACTTCCTGGAGGGTAATGCTCTGGGATTTCGGCCCCTTTTCGTACAACGACAGCATGATGAAGGTTGAGCTCCACGCAGGCGCTCCATGCGTGCGGAGCGCGAAAACTCAAGGGCTTCATGCCAGCGGTGTGGCAGCCCTCTACCGGCGATAGGACGCTTCCATCGTCACCAGGCCTTGGAGCCTACGGCTGTTCTGCCGTTAGGGCTTCAGATCTGCTTGCTTGAAAATGCCCCTCGCTCAAGCCAAAGACAGATTACAACAAGAGCCTGCTAAACGAATTTATAGCTTGCAGGAAAAACTATAGTTTTGTAGACCTGGCATCACAGACATGCCGGGCCTGCTTTCATGGAGACGGCCTGGCTGTGAGCATCACGCAAACACGTCCAAAGCATGTGGTTACAAGCGCAGGCCTACAAGAATTGCTGGAATCCGGCTGGCAGCTGCATGTCGTCTGCCAGAAGAAACCGGAACTCAAAGGATACCAGTGGCACGGAAGCTGGTATCTGGTGGCGGTTGACCCCAGCACGAACGACTGGGCGCCGCTCATTACCGCGCGAGAAAAAGCCAAGCTCAGCCGACGCGCTGAGGGTTCTCGTCCGATGGATGATGTCAGCTATCGCGAGATCAAGACGATCAGCGGGCTTGTCAGCATGGTCACAAGCTTCGGCTTCACGTATGTGGCCTTCCCAACAGAACCGGGCACGAGCCTGGTTCTGGAACCACAACTGCTCTGACAATGAGGCGCTCCGGCGCCTGATCCTGTCGGCTGCTGTTGTCGCAGCAGCAGCCCTTTCTCCCGAGCGCTCGACTGCACAAGGGCTGGTTCTTGTGCCCGGCTCGGACGGGACTTTCCAGTTTCAGCAGCAGGCCTCCGGGTTTGCCAGGCACTTCGGCAGCAACGGCCAGCCTGTTCTGCCGGAGCTCGAGCCTACCCCTGCCCTTCCTGACAACGCGTTGACGCTTCTGGGTCGGCATACGTCAACCCTGACAGCGCCTCGCGGCCCTGTCGCCCGTCCGGAAGTCCTGGACGCGATAGAGCGCACCGCCATGCGGTACGGTGGTCATCTGGCCCTTCGCAGGTCGGGCATGTCTCTTACCGAGTGGCATCACTTCTTTCGCGCCAACATCGAGATCGAGAGTGGCTATCGACCGGACGCCCGGAGCCATGTCGGCGCCATCGGTTTGGGCCAACTCATGCCGGCCACGGCCGCAACGCTCGGCGTGAATCCCTACGATATGTACCAGAACCTCGATGGTTCTGCCCGCTACCTGCTTTTTCTTCTCGACCGCTTCGGGACGAAAGAGCTGGCTCTGGCTGGCTACAACGCCGGTCCAGAGGCTGTTTCGCGCCACGGCGGTATCCCTCCCTACCTTGAGACCATCGGTCACGTCCGCAAGGTCATGGCCGTTTTTTCCCGACTGAACGGAGACTCCCTATGAATGATACTTTGCCAATTTCAGCGCTTAACTTGGCGCTGTGTGCTCTGCTGGCGCTCAGTCTCTTTATGCTGACCACCTCGCCCGCTCTGGCGGCAGGCACGATCAACCTGAGCCCGATCACCAATATTCTGACCGGCATCGCCAACACCCTGACCGGGCCGCTCGGGAAGGCCATGGCAACGCTTGCCGTGATCGGCATTGGTGCTGCCTGGCTCATGGGCTATGTGGATTTCCGCACGGTCGTCTATGTCGTGGCGGGTATCGCCATCGTCGCCGGCGCGGCAACCATCGTGAACGCCATGTGGGGCGCCTGATCCCATGGTCAGACGGTCCCTGCTTTTCCTCGGTCTCATCCGCCCGCCTCGTCTCATGGGCCTGCCGATGTTCTATGCCGTAATCTGGATGGCAGGGTCCGTCCTAGCCTTTGTGTGGGCCGAGAGTTTCTGGACGCTTCTCTTCTCGGCCCTTGCCTATCCGGCCTTCTGGTTGGCTGCGGAATGGGACCCTCATTTCTTCGATGTGGTCACTGTTGTCAGCCGTCAGACCCGCCGGACCAGAAACAAAGACCTCTGGGGTGCTGACAGCTATGAACCATAACCCTCGGCTCGGGCCAGCCGCCTTCGACGTGCTGCCTTCATGGGTGCGCAAGGAACAATCGGTGGCCTCCATGCTGCCCTATGTCTCTCTGGTAAATGATCGAACCATCCGCACCAAGGGCAACGAGTTCTTCCAGTGCATCCGGGTCAGCGGGTTGAACAGTCTGACCGTGGCCGATGAGCTGCTGGATCGCGCCAAGGACATTTTTGCCAGCATTATCGCCCAGACCGGCGACAAGTTTGCCTACACGGTCCACAAGGTATCCCGCCGCATCGACACCAGCCTGCCGCCTGTGAACGGCGACAGCATGGCGGCGCAGATCGACCGGCGTTGGCAAGGCTACATGGGCCGCGCGAACCTGCGCGAACACACAATCACGATCACGGTCATCAAGCGGCCGGACGTGCTCTCGAAGATCCCGTTCAGCATCCAGAAATCACGCGCGCTGCTGGGGGGCCAGATCAGCGCCCAGGTGTCCCGACTGAGCGAGGTTGTCTCGTTTCTCTGCTCGGCCCTGTCTGGAATGGAGCCGCGTGTGCTGACGGCTGAGAGCGGTGAGCTGCTTGGCTTTCTGGAAAGCATTAACACGGGCATCGAGGTTCCGACCTTCCACACGGCCCTTGATCGCACCGTTGCGGAAACCGTCTCGAACACCCGGGTCACCTTCAAGGGCGACAAGATCTACCTGAGCGGCGGCAGCCTGCCGGATCGGGTCGGCACCATCTACTCGATCAAGGAATATCCCCGCGAGTCCTTCGTCACCATGTTCGATGAATTGGACCTGCCGGTTGATATGGTGGTCTCCAACTACTTCGTGCCGGTCAACAACAGCGTCATGGAAGAGCGGGTCGCCCGCGAATTGCGCCGCCGTGACGCGATCAACGACAAGGCCGAAAACCTGATTCTTGCCCTGCAGAATGGTCAGAACCGGCTGGCCTCGGGGGAGATCACCTTCGGGCAGCATCAGATGGCGGTCGCGGTTTATGCAGACAGCGAAGAAGAGCTTGGCCGCATCAGTTCGATGATCCGCAACATCGCCGTCACGGCGGGCGTGAAGCTGATCTCTCAAGGCTATACCGCGCGGACGGTCTATTTTGGCCAGCATCCCTGCAACCGGGCCTTCCGCATCCGGGAAGGCGCGATCACCAACGAACAGTTTGCCGACATGGCCGCGCTGCATCGCGCCGCTATGGGCAAGCCCGGCTCACGGGTGCCTTGGGGCACCACCATCACCTGGTTTCCGACCATCACGCGCAGCGCCTACCGCTTCAACTTCCACGAGGAAGGCGATCCGCAGAAAGAACCCTCCAACGGCCATACGCTTATCCTTGGCCGCATGGGGTCGGGCAAATCGGTGCAGGCCGCATTTCTGGCAGCACAGGCGCAGCGGGTCGGCGCTCGGGTCTTTGTCTTCGATTATCGCCGCGGCATGGAAATGGCGGTCCGCGCGCTTGGCGGCACCTATTCCGAGCTGAAGGCAGGCGAGCGCACGGGCCTCAATCCGCTCTGGACGGAAACCGACACGGTTGGACAGGAATGGCTGAGCGACTGGCTTATTCACCTGATGGAAAGCGGCCACGGCCCGCTCCAGCCCGAACAGTCGCGCGCCGTGCGCCATGCCGTGCGCCAGAATGCGGCTGCGCGCAATCCGCGTCTGCGGACCTGGTCCGAGTTTGCGCAATTGGTGGGCTCAACCCATGACGGGGGCGCGCTTGCCGATCGGCTGAATGAATGGACAGCGGGCCACCGCTTCGGCTGGATCTTCGGCCACGAGGTCGAGGACAGCTTCTCCCTCGACGGCCAGTTTGTCGGGTTTGATCTGACCGATATTCTCGATACCGACAATCAGAAGGCCCGCATGGCGGTCCTGTCCTATATCTTCCGCCGCATCGAGCGGAAGATCGAGGACAAGCGCCCGACCATCATCGTCATCGATGAAGCGTGGAAGGCGCTCGACAACAGCTATTTCGCGGGCCGGATCGAGAACTGGCTCGTCACGGCGCGCAAGCAAAACACCGTGGTCGTGATGATGACGCAGTTTGCGCACCAGCTGAACGCCTCGGCGCATGGACGCACGCTGCTGCAGGCTCTGCCCACGAAGATGCTGCTCCCGAACAAGGAAGCCAGCATCAGCGATTATGACGGCCTCAATCTCAACCAAAAAGAGCTGGAAATCCTCATGGGGGTGAACCCCGGCTCGCGCGTGGCCCTGCTGCGGTCCGATGACGGCTCGCATGTGATCGACACCGATTTGTCAGCCCTCGGCCCGCTCCTGACCATCCTCGGCGGCATGAAGGCGGGTGAGGCCCTGGTGGGGGCGGATTACCGGACACGGCCTGATTTCTGGAAAGGATTTGATGATGCGTAACCCTGTCCTCCTGGCGCTCTTTGCCTCCCTTGCCCTGTCGGCCTGCGCAGGCACGCAGTCACAGCCCATCAAGAGTAAATGCTTCACCGCGCGGGGCGATCTGACCTGCGATCTGCGGCCCCTGCCTGAACTGTGGGGCGAGGCGCGGCAGGATGCCGTTCGCAAGGTCGGCTTTTATGAAAACGCGGTCGAGGACGGTCCTTATGCGCAGCCCTGACCGGCTGTTTACTTGGCCGTTGGCGGCAGCGGTGCCGCTGGTGGCGCTGATGCTGTCCAGCACGTCGCTGGCGCAGGGTGTTCCGGTCTTTGATCCGGTCAAGAATGCCAAGGAAGCCGAGATTACCGCGCAGATGGAAGCTGACCTGGCGCTGCAACGGCAGAAGGCGGAGGAAGCGCGCAAGAGGCTTGAGGCAGATCGCCAGCAGGTTGAGACCCTGGGTGATGTGTCGGGCGGAATGATCCTGCCGGGTGGCGGCGCAGGGGCCGCTGCCATGATCGCGGACCTTGAAGCGGCCGGGGATGGAAAGCAGGCGGTCTATGCCACGGACAACAGCGCGGCGGCGGAGCAGCTTTTTGGCGAGGGTCGGGAAAACGTCGAGCAGATCATCATCCGCGCGGCCAGGGACACGCATCATCTTCAGAAAGCGGGCCTGTCGCTGATCCAGTGGCGGTGTTGGGTGCAGGCGATGATCTGGCAGGAAAGCCGCTTCAACCCTCATGCGGAGTCGCCGGTCGGGGCTTATGGCCTGACCCAGATCATGCCCGACACCGCCGGCGACCTGGGCATCCGGTCCACCTATCGCTCCGATCCCTACATTCAGGCAGAGGGCGGCGCGCGCTATCTGGCGCAGCAACTCAATGCCTTTGACGGCGACATGATCCTGGCACTGGCCGCCTACAACGCGGGGGCGGGCAATGTCCGCAAGCATGGTGGCGTGCCGCCCTTCGCGGAAACCCGGAAATACGTCCAAGTCATTCCCGCCAAATACCGCGAATACATGGCAAAGCTCGGGGCGGCAGACCAGATCGGCTCCATCGAGGCCTCCTATCTGGCGAATGCCGAGAAGGCGATGATCGGCGGTGCCGTCGCGCAATATGCCGACGAGGCCGGGCAGGACATGGGGTTGGCGATGGCCCGGCTCGAAGAGGCCATGTCGCGGCTCGACAAGACGGAAAACGCGGCCGAGGCGATGGCTCTGAACAGCTTTGTGCGGGCGGAGTTTGCCCGGCTTCTGGTCATTCGGACCCGGCTGATCGCGACCCGTTCCAAGCCGCTTTCGGCCGAGGCGGTGGCTGCGGCAGCGGCCTTTGCCCAGGAACGCAGATTTATGGATTTCCAAGGGAGGTTGTGATGCGAAACACCATCACCAGTCTATTTCTCGGTGCAGGTTTGTGCGTGACCTCGACGCTGGCGGTCACGTCATCCGGTTTTGCCCAGGGCGTGCCGACCATCGACACGCAGTCGATCACCCAGCAGATCACGCAGATCAAGCGGATGCTCGAAGACTTCGGCATCCAATCCGACATGCTGGATCACCTTGTCGATCAACTGGCCGAATTGCAAAGGCAGACGGCGGAGCTGGAGGGCATCTATGCCGTCCTGACCGGCAAGGCCGATATTCAGGGCCTTTTGATGGGCGGCGGCCTCGACACGGTTCTTGACCCCAAGATGACCAGCATCCTGCAAGCCGCTGGATCGGCAAGCGCGGGCGATTGGTCGGGCGTGTCCTCGGGCTATCGCACGGCGATCCAGACCAATGCCAAATCGACCATGACCAAGGCGGGCCTCGATCCTGCCCGCGTCGAGACCATGGGCAAGAGCGGCAGCGTGGCGGAAAAGCGGGCGGCGACACAGGCCACGACAGGGGCCTTGGTGGCGGCGACCGCCGATACCGCGCAGCGCGAAACCTTTGTCAGTCTTCAGCGCCTCGATACGCTTGTGGCCGAGATCCCGGAACAGACCGGCATCAAGGAGGCGATCGATCTCAACACCCGAATGATGGGCGAGGCGGTCAAGGAGCTGATCCTGAACAACCAGCTTCTCGCCATGCAGAGCTATGGGATGGGCATGTCGGATGTGTCGCAGGCGAGTGCCTGGGCGCAGGAACAGGAAATGCTCGACTTCCAAATCCCGGACCTGAGGTAAGGCCCGATGTTCGATCTCAAGAAAAACATGGAGGCGAAAGCCGCATCCGTCGCTCCGAAGATGGTCAGCGAAACGGAGGAAGAACTGATCTATGGGGAACGCCGCCGTGGCGCGTTCTGGCAGAAGTTCGGCATAGCCGGTTGGGGCTTTGGCGCCCTTGGTTGCCTCATGGCAGCCGTGGTCGCGGCCAGTCATGAAACCCCTGCCCCGGTCCTCGTGCCGTTTGATCCATCGAGCGGCATGGCGCTGCCGACCGCGAACCTGCAAGCCATATCCCTCGATCACCGGGATGCGGTCGTTCAGTCGCTTGTCCATTCCTATGTGCGCGACCGCGAGACCTTCAATCAACTCGACAATGATGTGCGGGTCCGCTCAGTCATCGACCGTTCATCCGGCGCGGCACTTGCCTCGATGCGCAGCCTCTGGTCCTCGGAAAACCCGGACTATCCCGAACGGAAATACGGACCCCGCGCCCGGATGGATGTGGAGATCCTGTCGGTCACGCTGATCACCGAGGATCGCGCCCAGGTCCGGCTGCGCAAGCGCCTGGCCGATGATGGGGGCATCACCGAGGGCCTGTTCAGCGCCACCCTGGCGTTCCGCTACGAGACCACCGAGGCCCGGCCTCTCGATGAGGTTTGGACGAACCCCTTTGGCTTCAGTGTCTACGAATATGCCATCACGTCTGACCGGTTGGAGGTCCAATGAAACGCGCTCTTGGTTTTGTTGCAGCCCTGGCTGCTGCCAGCATGGGTGTCTCCGCAGCTTGGGCTGAAGTCACGCCCCGCGCCGGAAATCTCGATGCCCGTGTCCGCTATGCCCAATGGGTCGATGGACAGGTTTACCGCATCCAGACGCAGATGGGCCGGGTCACGTCCGTGGAGTTTGGCCCGGATGAACAGATCACCTCTGTCATTGCGGGCGATACCGTCAGCTTCAACTTTGACGCGGTGCCGGGCGGCAGCGCCTTCGTGATGAAGCCCACGACCAGCGGCGCTGCCACCAACATCAACGTCTATACCAACAAGCGGCAATATTACTTCGAGGTCTCGGAGTCGTCCTCCGCGCAGTTTTCGGTGGTCCGCTTTACCTATCCGCGCGGCTCGGGGGGTACGACGCCTGCCAACCGGCAGATCGCCCGTGGGCCTGCCAATCATGACTATGGTGGAAACGTGGTGAACGGCACGACGCCCACGCAGGTCTGGGATGATGGGGCCTTCACCTACTTCAAATTCCGCCGCAACGGCGAGCTGCCCGCGATCTTCAAGGTCACGGCCGGACAGGAGGTCACGGTCAACTCGCAGACCATGCCTGACGGCGTGGTGCGGGTGACGGGCACAAGCCCCTTCTGGGTGCTGCGCTTGGGCAAGGTCGAGTCCACCGTGGGGATGATGAAAGCCGTAAGGTTGGTGAAATGAGCGATGGGGCAAACAACGATCTTCGTCAGCGGCTCGCCTCCCTGAACGATCAGGAGGCCGGAACGGATGGAACCGGACGGGCAGCCAAGCCCGGTGCGGCCAAGCTGGCCCTGGCTCTCGGCGGCGCAGCCGTTCTGGCCGGTGCGGTCTATGTTTATAGCCAACCGGAAGGCGAGACGGTTCTTCCCGTGAGACAGGCCCAGGAGTTCCAGCCGGAAGGCAGCGGCTTTGGGGACATGGACCGGCCGCAGCGCGAGGAACCCGCGCCTGAACCCGCAGCCGTGGTGGAGGCTGTGCCGGACCCGGTTCCGGCCCCCGACAATTCGGAAATCATCGAGTTGATCCGAAGCCTTCAGGCGCAAGTCGATGCCTTGTCCAAGCCCGCACCCGAGGCTGAAAGCCCGGCATCGGACGGCGAGAACGAGGCCCTTGCCACCCTGCAGGGCGAGTTGGAGGAACTTCGCCAGCAAGCGGAAAATCGCGAGCGCGAGCTTCAGAACATGCTGAGCGACCGCGATTTGCAGATTGCTGGCCTGAACAATGAAATGGACATGCTGCGCCTGCAAGGCGGAGGTGGGGGCTTCGTGCCGGGCAGCGACGATGATCTTTTGGCGCAGCGGCGGCAGGCCGCGGAAGAAGCCGCGCAACTGGAACAGCAGCGCCTGCAATCCTCGATGATCGCGATCGGCGGCGGCGATGGTCCCGGAGGGGTCTTTGCGGAGGCCGCAGGCTTGGGTGATGCGGCCGCCGCGCAGCAGGCAGCGAAACTCAGCGATGACGCTGCCTTTGTGCGCAATGCCGGACGCCCGGTGCCCGTGCAGCGCGCGGAAATCATCGTCAACCCGGCCAACACCGTCACGCAAGGCACGATGATCCAGGCGGTTCTGGAAACCGCCATCGACTCGACCCTTGAAGGACCGATCCGGGGCGTGGTGACAATCGATGTGGTCAGCTATGACGGGGCGCGCATCCTCATTCCGCGTGGCTCGAAGCTGATCGGCAGCTATTCGGCGGATGTGGACACCGGGCAGAACCGGCTTCTGGTCGCGTGGGAACGCATCATCATGCCCGACAATCAGTCGGTGCAGATCAGTTCCTTCGGCGGTGACGCGCTTGGCCGCTCGGGCACGACCGGCAAGGTCAACAGCCACTTCTTCAAACGGTTCGGGGCGGCGGCGCTGATTTCCACGATCTCTGCCATTCCTTCGCTTCTGGAAGATGAAGACAGCGGCGGTGGCGTGACGATCTCGACAGGCGGCTCGGATGCTGCGACGGGCGTGGCGGATGCTCTCGGCGGCGCAACGGACGCGGCCATCGGGAAATACATCTCGATCCCGCCGACGATCACTGTGGCCCAAGGCACCCGCGTCACAGTGATGGTGGACCGCGATTTGGAGATATTCTGAGCATGGATGACATGAGCCACGGCAGCTATCTCGACGAAGCTCTGGCGGCGATTGGAGCTGTCATCCACAGCCCTGCCCTTGTGGAAATCGCCATCAACCCGGACGGGCGCATCTGGTCCCTCCAGCACGGCGATGCGGCCATGCAGCCGGTCGAACGCGCGCCCATGAGCGCGATGGAGATAGACGATCTTGGCCGTCGCATCGCCAGTGCCGGGCGGCTGACCATCGGCAAGGAGGCCCCGATCATTTCCACCTCCGTGATCTACAAGGGGCGGCCCATCCGCGCCCAGGTGGTCACGGCCCCGGCCGTCTCGACGGGCGCGGCGATCTCGCTGCGCTTCTTTTCCACCCTGCCCCTCGACCAGATCACGGTCAAATACCTCCATGGCCGGGAATATTTGGTGGACGCGGCCCGCGCCGACATGAAGCGCGAACTGAAGACGCTTGCGGCCTCCGGCCAGATCGACGCGGCCATGGCCTTCATCGTCAGGCACAAGATGAATGCCCTGATCGCGGGGGCGACAGACAGCGGAAAGACCGTCTTTGCCCGCAAGATGCTCTCCTATGTCCCCAACAGTGAGCGGCTGATCACCATTGAGGACGCGGCAGAGCTGGTGCCTGCGCAGCCCAATGTCGTGACGCTGATTGCGGACCGCGACAGCTGGACCCGCTCGCCGGATGTTCTTCTCACCTCCTGCCTTCGCATGCGGCCTGACCGGCTGGTCGTGGGCGAGGTGCGCGGCAAGGAAGCCATGACCTTTATCGAGGCCATCAACACCGGCCATGGCGGTTCGATGACGACGATCCATGCCGAAACGCCGAAGCTCGCCTTGGCAAAGCTCGCCATCATGGCGCTGAAGGCGGACCTGCCGCTAACCTACACGGACACGCTGCGCTACATCGGCAGTTCCATCGACGTGGTGATCCAGACCGGCCGCGCCGGGGGTGATCGCGGCGTTCTCGAATTTCACATCCCTGACAATTCCGACGAAGGAGAGGCACCCCATGTTCGACCGCAACGCGATGCTGCTTGGTGCAGCGTCGGCAGCCGTTGGCATGATCGCCGGGGCGGTGGTGATGACCAACGTGCTTCGCGCTGATCCGTCGCCGTTCCCGGATACAGGGAAAATGGCGGAAGCGGCCCAGGCTGAACGCGACGTCTTGGACTTCACGATGCCGGACCTGTCCGAACCTCAAACCGGCGAAAAGAGGTCGCGGCATGGCTGCGTCATGCCTGCGCTGCCGAAATGGGCGGATGATCTGCCACCCGCCGAGGCGCGGCGATCTTTGCTCTTGAAGGATCTCTACAACATCGGCCGCCAGCAGGCGATCATCGAGACAAACTCCTGCCCCTGCGAGGTTGAGTTTCCGTCATGGGACGAAGCCGAACGGCAGTATGAGGAGCTGACGGCTGGCAAGGACCGCGATGGAGTATTCAAAATTGCGAGTCAGGTTGGCCGGGAGGCAGGCGACACCCTGAAACAGTCGCTGGATATTTGCAAAGCATGGCGAGGGCGCTGACATGTCCGCTGTCCAACTGATCGTGGGTTCAGCCGAGTCCTTCCTGACCAATGCCGCCAGATCGACATTCCTGGGACTGGTGGAAGCCTCCGGCACGCTCGTCGGGTATATGGCGGTTCTGGCTGTCGCCCTGGTCGGCATCAACATGATGCTGCAACTGCTTCCCATGACCTGGGGCCACGCTTTGAGCCTGATGATCAAGCTGGCCCTGATCGGTATCTTTGCCTGGAACTGGAACCAGTTCTGGGCTGTAGCGGGCGGCATCCAGAAAGCCATCGAGGCCACGGCTGGCGGCATTCTGGCATCGAGCGGAGACGGCCTGAGCGGGCCGACGATCGCCGATGGCTTCGCCACCGCCATCGACGACATGATGGACAAGTTCACGGTTGCGGCCACGAACATCGCTGCGGAAATGGGTGGGTGGTTTGTGACCGCCATTGTCTCCGGGATCTGCCTCCTGCTGATTGGCACCATATCGGCAGTAGCGGCCGTGCTGATTCTCTTCCCGAAGGTGGTCATCACCGTGCTTCTGGGTCTCGCGCCGATTGTCATTGCCCTGACCTTGTTTGAAGCCACAAAGGGCTTCTTCGAGCGGTGGGTGTCGGCCTGCGTCAGTTGGTCTCTTTACCCCCTGTTCATCGCCTCGATCTTCTCGATCATGATCTCCATGGGGACCGACCTAGTGGACCGCATCGGAACCTCCAACTTCGCCAGCATCGGGGCCTTTGTACCGTTCATTGTCCTGATGATCCTGATCCTGCTCTGCATGGCCCTTCTTCCCTCTCTTGTCAGTTCCGTGTCTGGAAACATGCAGATGATGGGCTTGGCGGCTGTTGGTCTCATGGCCGGAAGAAGTGTCGGGTCGTATGTGGGGGGCGCTAGAAACGCGGCCTCAGCGATAAAGACTACAACTCAAGCGGCGAAGCAAACCTATCGAGGTGAAAGTGCGATTGCTCGTGGGTCCCAAGCATTTGTCTCCCATCCAACGGTCTCCCAAGCAACAACAGGTGTGGCTGAATCCATAAACCGGATGCAGGCTAAGGCGCGCGCCTTAGCCAAAAAATAACCCCCGATTGCGGGGGTTATCAGTGTCCTTAGATTGCGAAATCGTCGAGCGACTTTCCGGCTTCCAGGGCTTCGGCAATCCAGCCGGGCTTTCGGCCGCGACCGCTCCAGGTCAGGTCTGGGTTTTCGGGATGGCGGTATTTCGGCTCGACCTTTTGCTTGGCGGGCTGAGCGGCCAGCATGTCTTCAAGCGAGGCAAAGCCCGCAGCCTTGGCGATCTCGGTCGCCTTCTGGATGGCATCTTTTTTCCGACGGTTTTCGAAATCAGCAATGGCGGCTGCGGATTTCTTGTTGATCTCTTTCAGCTGCTCAAGCGACAGCTCGTTGTAAGTGATGTCCATGACGGTCTCCTTAATTGCCTGTCGCAATACAGAAACAATCCCCGATAGGAAAGCCTCCAATCTGCAGGGCAGGTTTGATCTTCAGAGAGAAATCGGATCACTTCATGTCGAGCACAATCCAAACCGGCGCATGATCGCTGGCTTTCGGCCGGCCGCGCATAACCTGATCAACACCGGCGTCTTTGAGCCTTGCTGCCAAACCGGGAGAGAGCAGCAGGTGATCAAGCCTCAGTCCGGCATTCCGCTCCCAGGCCTGCCGCAGATAATCCCAGAAGGTATAAACGGGCATGCCGGGATGGATCTCCGCAATGGCATCACACCAACCCTGTTTCAGAAGGGACGCATAAGCCTTTCGGACGTCTGGCAGAAACAGGGCGTCATCGCGCCAGCGATCGGGGTTATAGACATCGCGCTCGGTCGGAGTGATGTTGTAGTCTCCGGCAAGGATCACCGGCACGTTCAGTGCGAGCAGCTGTTTTGCATGGGCGGTGAGCTGCTTTAGCCATCCGAGCTTATAGTCCCATTTCGGACCCGGTGCAGGATTGCCATTGGGGGAATAAAGGCAGCCCACTAGCAGGCCATTCACCGCCGCCTCGATATAGCGGCTCTGGCTCGGATCGGGGTCCCGGGGCAAGCCGCGGCGCGTCAGCACCGGCTCGCTGCCGCGCGACAGGATCGCCACGCCGTTCCAGCGGCTCTGGCCGTGCCAAACGGAGCCATAGCCGGCATCGGCCAGCTGCCGTTCCGGGAACTTCGCCTGCGGCGCCTTCAGCTCCTGCAGGCAGACGATATCTGGCTGCGTCTCAGCCAGCCAGGACAGCAGCGTCTCCAGCCGACCATTGATGCCATTGATGTTGTAGGTGGCGATCCGCACCCCCCTGCCCTGCCCCATCTCAAAGAAGCCGTCCCTGCGGTTCGTTAGGAGCTTTTTCTGGTAGCACGATCAGCTCCTCATCGGCCAGCGGCCGCTGCAGCGCCTGGGCCTGCGACCACTCTGCCGTCATCCACATCTCCATCTCGTCCTCGGTTGTCAGGATTACCGGCATGGCCTTGGGATGAACCTTGCCCACCACCCTATTCGGCTCGCAGGTCAGAAAGGCGAAGAACTGATGCTCGCCCGGGCGCGGGGTCTTCATCGAGCCGCGGACCCCTCGCCACGACGTCAAGATGCCCGCGAAGAAGAACAGCGGCCGGCTCGCGTCCAAGGCGAACCAGTGCAGCGGCTAGCGCTTTGTTGCCGGTCTGGCTTCTGCCCGTATTCCGAGAAGGCGGTGGCCGGCACCAGGCAGCGGTTCTCGACGCCCAGCCAGCGGCGCCAATGCGGACTCCAGGTGTTGCGGATGTTGGTGACACCGGTATCGGGCGCATCCTTTGCCTTCAGGAACTGCGGCGGGGTGGGCATGCCCCATGTCAGCCGGGACAGTTCACGCCCCTCAGCGGTGTTGCGCACCACCGGCGCGGGACGATCGGGATAGACATCGAGGTGCGGCTCGAGGTTGCCGAGGCTGTCCGTCATTGCCTGCGCCAGATCGCGGATCGCCTGCTGGTTGGTGGTCAGGTTGTAGAGGTTGCACATCGTCGGCTCTGCTGATCACGACAGTATAACGCGGCAGAACCCGCGAAATATCCCCAGATCATTCTGCGGCATCCTGTTGACACCCCGGTGCTTTAGGGAACAAAACAGGAACAATGCCTGTTCGTCTGCCATTGCTTCACTGGAGCGTCCTTTCTCATGCCTGCCCGGTCCTTCAACCCAGCCATCGCTGCCCTGCGCGAGCAGATCGCAGCCATGGAGGGCGAGAGTGCAGCGGCGCGTGGTGCGCTACCCTTCGGTGTGCCGGAACTGGACCGCCGCCTGCCCGGTGGCGGTCTGGCGCTCGGCTGCCTGCATGAGGTGGCGGGCGGCGGCAACGGTGCGGTGGACGGGGCGGCGGCTTCCTGCTTTGCAGCGGGCATTGCCGCCCGTCTTCCGGGACAGGTGCTCTGGTGCGTGACGCAGGCTGATCTCTTTGCGCCAGGGCTGGAGCAGGCGGGCCTGGGTCCCGACCGGGTGATCTATGTCGAGGCCGGAGATGATGTCTCGGTGCTGGCCTGCATGGAGGAAGGCTTGCGCCATGGCGGTCTTGGCGCGGTCGTGGCCGATGTGGCGCGCCTTTCGATGACCGCTTCGCGCCGGCTGCATCTGGCGGCGAAGGGTTCGGGCACCACCGGCATCGCGCTGCGCCGCTGGCGGCGTCAGCAGGAGGCCTATGACTTCGGGCTGCCGACTGCGGCCATGACCCGCTGGCGCATCTCGGTCCTGCCGTCCGCTCCCTTGCCCGTTCCCGGTCTCGGCCGGGCCCGCTGGCTCATCGAGCTGATCCGGGCACGGGCGGGGGAAAGTCTCGATATCGAACTGGAGGCGTGTGATGGCACGGGTCATCTCGGTCACCCTGCCGCTTTGGCCGATCGACCGGCTCAGGCGGTCGGCGCCTGAGGGAATATCTGGCTCGGACGCGCGGCCGCTGGTGCTCGCTGGCCGCGTCGGCAGCCGCAGGTTGGTGACAGCGGCTTGTGCTGTGGCCCAGGAGCTGGGACTCTCGGTCGGCATGCCGGTGAGCAAGGCGCAGGCGATGGTGCCGGGGCTGCAGGTATTGCCCCATAATCCCCAGGCCGATGCAGCGTCGCTGGAACGGCTGGCGCTCTGGGTCCTGCAGCGGGTCTCGCCGATCGTGGCGGTCGATCCGCCCGATGGGATGGTGATCGACTCCACCGGTGCCGATCACCTGCATGGCGGCGAGGACGCCCTCCTGGAGACCCTGATCGGTCGGCTGGTCATGTCGGGCGTCACGGCACGAGCCGCCATTGCCGACACCTGGGGCGCCGCTCATGCCTTGGCCCGCCATGTCGCAGCGCCAATGCATGTGGCGGAGCCGGGCACGGCCGAGGCACTGCTGAGCCCCCTGCCCCTCTCGGCCCTGCGGCTGCCGCCCGCGACGCTCGCGAGCCTCCGCACCCTGGGCTTTGTCTGCATCGGCGATCTTCTCCATCAACCCCGTGCGCCGCTGACCCGACGCTTCGGCCCCGACCTCTGCCGCAGGCTGGATCAGGCCCTGGGTCATGCGTCGGAGCCGATCGAGCCGCTGCGCCCGTCGGAGCTTGTGGAGGTTCGTCGCGCCTTCGCTGAACCCATTGCCGCCGCCGAGACCATCGCCCGCTACATCGGCAAGCTGGTGGTGCAGCTTTGCGCGGCCCTGGAGGAGCGCGGCCTCGGGGCCCGCAGGCTTGATCTGCTCTGCTGGCGGGTCGATGCCCATGTGCAGACGGTGCGGGTGGGGTTGGCCAAGCCGCAGCGCGATCCGCAGCTGCTGACCCGGCTTCTCTGCGAGAAGATCGAGACCATCTCGCCGGGCTTCGGCATCGAGATCCTGTCGCTGACGGCGGTCATGGCGGAACCTTTGGAATCCCGGCAGGTGGCCAGCTCGCTCCTGGAGGCCCCTGCCCCGGATCTCTCCGGTCTGGTCGATGTGCTGGCCAACCGCGTCGGCGCCCGCGGCGTCTACCGCATGGCGCCCGTCGCCAGCGATGTGCCAGAGCGCTCCGTCATCCGCGTCGCGCCCTTGTCCGATCCTGTGGGCGCCGGCTGGCCCGATCACTGGCCGCGACCCACGCGTCTGCTGCCCCGGCCGGAGCTGATCGAGACCCTGGCGCTGCTGCCGGACCATCCGCCTGTCTGGATCGCCTGGCGCGGCATCCGCCGCAAGGTCGCCCGTGCCGATGGACCCGAGCGGGTCTTCGGCGAATGGTGGAAGCGTGATGCCGAGATGATTGCGGTGCGCGACTACTTCCGCATCGAGGATGAGGCCGGCGAGCGCTACTGGGTGTTTCGCGCCGGCGACGGCGAGAACAGCGAGACCGGCAGCCACCGCTGGTTCCTGCACGGGGTGTTCGGATGAACGGTGTCATCGGATGACCGGGCCGCGCTATGCCGAGTTGCAGGTGACCTCGCCCTTCTCTTTCCTGCGCGGTGCTTCCTCGGCCGAGGAGTTGTTCGCCACGGCGGCGATGATGGGGATCGAGGCTCTGGCCGTGACCGACCGCAACACGCTTTCTGGCATTGTCCGGGCCTGGGAGGCCGCCAAGGCTACGGGTGTGCGGCTAGTGGTCGGCTGCAGGCTTGATCTCGCCTGCGGCATGGCGCTGCTGGTCTATCCCATGGACCGGGCGGGTTATGGCCGTCTCTGCCGCTTGCTCACCCTTGGCAAGTCCCGCGCCGGCAAGGGCAAGTGCCATCTTGAGTGGTCCGATGTCGCCGAGCATGCCGAGGGCCTCATCGCGGTGCTGGTGCCGGATCTGGCCGATGACACCTGTGCGCTGCGCCTGCGCCGGCTGCGCGATGTCTTCGGTGACCGCGCCTATCTGGCCCTCACCCTGCGCCGCCGTCCCAATGACCAGCTGCGGCTGCATGAGCTGTCGACAATGGCTGCGCAGCTGCGGGTGCCGACGGTCGTCACCAATGACGTGCTCTATCACGAACCCTCCCGCCGCATCCTGCAAGACGTGGTCACCGCCATCCGCCACAATGTGACAGTCGAGGTCCTCGGCTTTCGCCGCGAGCGCCATGCGGACCGGTATCTGAAGCCGCCCGCCGAGATGCACCGGCTCTTCTCGCGCTACCCGGAGGCTCTGGCGCGGACAAGGGAGATCGTGGACCGATGCCGCTTCTCGCTCGATGAGCTGCGCTACCAGTATCCCGAGGAGCGGGACGATCCGACCCTCACCCCGCAGGAGACCTTGGAGCGGCTGACCTGGGAGGGCGCGGCGGAGCGTTATCCCGAAGGCGTGCCGGATGAGGTAAAGGCGTCGCTGGCTCACGAACTGCGCCTGATCGGCAAGCTTGCCTATGCCCCCTACTTCCTGACCGTCCACAGCATTGTCCGCTTTGCCCGCTCCCGCGGCATTCTCTGCCAAGGCCGCGGCTCGGCAGCGAACTCCGCCGTCTGCTATGTGCTGGGCATCACCGCCATCGATCCGGGCCGCAATGATCTTCTCTTCGAGCGCTTCGTGTCCGAGGAACGCCATGAGCCGCCGGACATCGACGTCGACTTCGAGCACGAGCGCCGCGAGGAGGTGATCCAGTGGGTCTATGACACCTACGGCCGTGATCGCGCCGCCCTCTGTGCCACGGTGATCCGTTACCGCGCCAAGGGGGCGCTGCGTGACGTCGGCAAGGCCATGGGTCTGCCCGAGGACCTGATCCAGACCCTCTCCGGCCAGATCTGGGCCTGGTCCGAGGAGGGCGTCAGCGAGGCGCAGATCAGGGAGCTGAACCTCGATCCCTCCGATCGGCGCTTGCGGCTGACGCTGGAGTTGGCCCGCCAGCTCATGGGCTTTCCCCGGCACCTGTCGCAGCATCCGGGCGGGTTTGTCCTGACCCAGGATCGGCTGGACGATCTGGTGCCCATCGAGCCCGCCGCCATGGAGGACCGGCAGATCATCGAATGGGACAAGGACGACATCGATGCGCTGCGCTTCATGAAGGTCGATGTGCTGGCACTCGGCATGCTCACCTGCATGGCCAAGGGATTGGCACTCATCGAGGCGCACAAGGGTGTCCGCTATGACCTCGCCACCATCCCGCCCGAGGACCCGCGCACCTATGCGATGATCAGGAAGGCCGATACCTTGGGCACCTTCCAGATCGAGAGCCGGGCGCAGATGGCCATGCTGCCCCGCATGAAGCCGCGGACCTACTATGACCTGGTGGTGCAGGTGGCGATCGTCCGTCCCGGCCCGATCCAGGGCGACATGGTCCATCCCTATCTGCGACGGCGCGAGGGCCTGGAGCCGGTGGAGTATCCCACCCCCGAACTCGAGAAGGTGCTGGGCAAGACCCTGGGCGTTTCGCTCTTTCAGGAACAGGCCATGCGGGTCGCCATCGAATGCGCGGGCTTCACCCCCGGCGAGGCCGACATGCTCCGGAAGTCCATGGCCACCTTCAAGTTCACCGGCGGGGTGTCTGCCTTCAAGGACAAGCTGGTCTCGGGCATGGTCCAACGTGGCTACGATCCCCACTTCGCCGAGCGCACTTTCCGCCAGCTTGAAGGCTTCGGCTCCTACGGCTTTCCCGAAAGCCATGCGGCCAGCTTCGCGCTCGTCGCCTATGCGTCGGCCTGGCTGAAGTGCTGGCACCCCGACGCCTTCTGTGCGGCGCTCCTGAACAGCCAGCCGATGGGCTTCTATGCCCCCGCGCAAATCGTCAGGGACGCGCAGGAGCACGGCGTCGAGATCCGGCCCATCTGCGTCAACGCTTCCCGCTGGGACTGCACGCTGGAGCCCACCGGACGGCCCGAGGACGAGGGCAGCCGCTTTGCAGTGCGTCTCGGCCTGAGGATGACCAAGGGACTGGCCAACAGCCATGCCGCAGCCATTGTCGCGGCGCGGGGCGATCAGCCCTTTGCCTCGGTCGAGGATCTGTGGCGCCGGGTTCGTGTGCCGATGGCTAGCCTCACCCGCATTGCTGAGGCCGACGGGTTCCGGCCCTCGCTCGGGCTCAGCCGCCGTGAGGCGCTTTGGGCCATCAAGGGGCTTGGGCCGGAGGAACTGCCGCTTTTTGCCGCGGCACAGGAAGCGTCGGAGCGGAAGAGACAGGAGGAGGCCGAGGCAGATACGGACCTAGAGACGAAGGCCTCAGGGGAGTTAAACGACGATGCCGAAGCGGAAGCTCAGGAACCAACCGTTGCACTCCGGCTGATGACGCGGGGTCGCGAGGTGGTCGAGGACTACGGCCATACCGGCCTCAGCTTGCGCCGGCACCCGGTCTCGTTCTTGCGGGAAAATCTGAAGGAGCGGAAGATCATCACCTGCGCCGAGGCCATGGCCAGCCGGGATCGCCGCTGGTGCGCGACCGCAGGCCTGGTTCTGGTGCGTCAGCGGCCGGGGTCAGCCAAGGGGGTGATGTTCATCACGCTGGAGGACGAGACAGGCGTCGCCAACCTCGTGGTCTGGGCAAAGGTCTTCGAGGCGCACCGGCGCATCGTGCTTGGTGCCAGCATGATCGGCGTGCAAGGCCGCATCCAGCGCGAGGGCGAGGTGGTCCATTTTGTGGTGCATCGGATCGAGGATCTATCGCGGGAACTCGCCAGCGTCGAAACACACGGGGCGGCGTTTCCTCTCCCGCAAGGACGGGGTGATGAGGGGCCGCCCGCGCAACGGGAAGGAAACCCGCCCCAGGCTCCCCAGCCGCGCGACATCTTCATCCCAGACCTGCATCTGGATGCGATCCGGGTGAAGGGGCGAAACTTCCACTGAGCGTGAGCCGAGTAGCGCCCGGTCAGCGATGCGCCAGATAGTCCGCTGATACATAACCCGATACACTTGGCTTCTCGGCGAGCGAGACCCTGCACCAGACCTTGCCGTCATTCGTCACGCAGTTCCGGCGGATCAGGCGTGTTCCATCGGGCAGCCCGATGATGATGTTGTGGTCCAAGCCCGGACCTTCGCGCAGCTTCAAGAGATCATCAGGCCCGGCTCCCTTGACCACGGCGCCGGAGCCGACCGCGCATGCGGTGGTGACGGCAAGAGCAAAAAGAGCAGCAAAAGGAGTTCGCATCATCCAACCCTGATCGTTTTCCAATCACTACGACACCAGAATGCCAGAATACAGCGGGCACATTCTGGACGCGAAGACCCTCGCCCGCACCGGTCGAAATATCCTCGGCCAATATGGACGGGCTCGGGAGGGTGACGTTTTCGGTCGACGCAGAGCTATTGGAGAAGAGCCTGAACCTGTCCGTGGCCTGGGCCGAGGATACTGAGGTAACCTCCTGACTAGGGGGTGCCTCCCTGCAAAGCCCGGCTACTCCCCGCTGATCCAGATCCCGTCGTGACCTCTCGACACGTCCAGAGCCTCTGCCGCACGTTCGGCCCGGATGGCTTCATACAGGGCGGCCTCGCAGACTGGCTGGGGATCGCCCCCAGTTCCCCGGGCTTCTGTGGCGCGCCTAGTGTTCCGAGTCTGACACTTGCTACCGGTTTCCCCGAATTTCATCGAGGGCGTTCAACGCGCGGCTCTCTCGGGCGAGGATTTCTTGGGCCGATTTGGTCCAGGTGAAGGGCTTTGGGCTGGCGTTGTGCTGGAGGAGGTAGTCGTAGATGGCAGCTTCGAGGTCGCCGACGCTGGCGTAACTGCCGCGCCGGATGCGCCGCGTCGTGATCTCGGCGAAGAACCGTTCGACCATGTTCAGCCACGACGCGCTGGTCGGCGTGAAATGCAGGTGGAAGCGCGGGTGCCTCGAAAGCCAGGCCGTCACCTCCGGGGTCTTGTGGGTCGCGTAGTTGTCCAGCACGAGGTGCACCGCGCGCGACTTCGGCACGTCCCGGTCGATGCGGCGCAGGAATTTCAGGAACTCCTTCGCCCGGTGGCGGGGCTGGCATTCTGCGATCACCTGGCCCGACTTCACGTCGAGCGCCGCGAACAGCGTGGTCGTGCCGTGTCGCTTGTAATCATGGGTCATCGTGGCCGCCCGACCCTTCTTGAGCGGCAGCCCCGGCTGGGTCCGATCGAGCGCCTGGATCTGCGACTTCTCGTCGACGCAGAGCACCACCGCCCGCTCCGGCGGGTCGAGGTAGAGCCCGACGATGTCGGTGACCTTCTCCTCGAACAACGGGTCGTTCGAGACCTTGAAGGACTTCGTCAGATGCGGCTTCAGCCCCGCCTCGGCCCAGATCCTCCCCACGCTCGACGGCGAGATCCCGACCACCTCGGCCATCAGGCTGCGGGTCCAGTGCGTAGCATTGGGCGGGCTCTCCTGCACCGTCTTGGCGATCACCTTCAGGCGCGTCTTCCGCGGCAGCGGCGGCACGCGCGACGGCCGGGTCTTGTCGCGCTTCAGGCCGTCCACGCCTTCGTCGAAGTACCGCTCCTGCCAGCGCCAGACGGTGGGCTTCGACGTGTCCGCGCGCCGCATGATCTCGCCCGTGCCGTGACCGTCCGCCGTCGCCAGCACGATCTGCGCTCGCCAGACGAGCTTGCGCGGGGTGTTCCGGTCAGCGAGCAGGGATTGGAGTTTGGCTCGGTCGTCAGGGCTCAGGTACAGGCAGATGTCATTGCGTCTCATGCCCCGACACTGACACGTCCGGCTGCGCTATGGAATCCTCCGTCAGGTGTGGAACACTAGCATCAGGCTAAACAAAGTTCTTCGCCATGCAGCGTGCCTTTCATGGACACGTGGACCATAAGCGGTCCGCTGCCCTGGAATTGGCATCTGTCGTGCATAAGTCGAGTATGGAACTGACAAATGGAGGTTACGACATGGGCGACATCACCGGCCGGATCGAAGCGCTGAACGGGCGTCACGCGGCGCTCGAGGATCAGCTCGCGGAGCTTCTGAAGCGCCCCTCGGCAAGCGCCGAGGAGATCGCCGCCATCAAGAAGGAAAAGCTCGAGATCAAGGACGAGCTTGCCCTGCTGCAGCGCGACACCGCCGAGGCCTGACGGCATGCCAGCGCCGGCACCTGCCGGCGCAGCTTTCAGAAAATAAGGCCCCCGTTGATTGCCGGAGGCTTCTCTTTCTACGGCATAACTGTCCCTGTCCTGACGACTTCATTCACGATACCTTCCCGTTCGTGAAGGGCAGAACCTGGGACGCGGGGTGCGTGACGTGAAGCAGTCGGCTGGTCCAACGGCGCGCAGTCTCTTTGTAAGTAAGATATTTAGCCGCTACCTGGCATGCTGCGATCCCTTGGGCATCCGATCTTGATCAAGCTGCCAGACGCTGGCGGCGACGCATCAAGACAAGTCCGGCCATGCCTGACAAAAGCAGCACGACGGCACCAGGCAGCGGGACGACTGCAGGGTTCACAGGTTCGCCCTGCCCGTCGTCGCGGTCGATGGTTTCAGGTCCGCTCGGATCAGCCGTCAGCTGCAGATATTCGACGTTGCCGGAGCCGTAAGTGGAACGCACCCAGACGTAGGCAGTCTCAACGACCTTGCCGAAATCCAGCAGGAGCGAGGACTGCGTGACGCTTTGGCCCCAAGGATCGAAAACGAGGTTCCATGAGCCCCCACTGTGACCCATCTCGAAGTTCTGGGCATAGTTGTTGGCAGTCATCCAGCCGTTCTCGAACTCGGACCACTTCACGTAGCCGCCAAAGTTCCGATATGACGAGAGCCCTTCAGTGGGAAGGCTGAAGGTGATCGAGGTGGAGTCCTCGCCGGTGACTGTGTAGCGAAGCCACTCGCCGCCATTCAGTGTTGCGGCGGATACACTGGCCGGAAGGACAGTGAGGGCCAGGGTTGCCAGCAGTTTTTTCATTGGATGTGCCTTTGCACGGACAAAATCACTCATCTAGCGGCGGGATGTCCGTGGAGACCGACGCAACCGCCGACAAGTACGTCTGATGTCAGGTCGATCAGAACAGCGGATACTTTCGCGCAGAGCGTCAATCAACAGAACGGTGGCGAAATTAGGTGTAGATGTGGTCAGACGGACACGCGAGGCAAGGCGCATTCATGTTGCCAGTAACCAGCCCCATCGGCACTTCGTCGTCATGCCAGACGTTGCCCCGGATCTCCGGATGGATGGTGGAGCGATGTTGGCCGAGTTCGACGGCGATCTGCGCCACGCTGATCTTGCGCTGAAGCATGGGCGCAACAATGCGACGCTCAGGAAGGGTCAGGTGAGATGCCAAAACACGGTTCCGCGGACTGCAAAAAGCCAGCAAATCGTGGTTTGTCACATTTTGAAATGAAACACACCTGCGAGTGCCGCTGTTGTCACCAAGTTAAAATGTCGCCTCCTGGACCATTTAGAAATGTCGCATGGGGCTTGGACCGATAAGCCGGCCCCGGCCCGCTCTCCAGCACAAGGGCCGTAGGGACGGGGCCGGCGGCAGCGCGCTGTTTGCAGGTTTCGGCTATCGTGGCTGAGGGCTATTCGAGCCCATCGTCATTGTGCAGGTGGTTGCAGGAGCTGCGCAGCCTGCGCTTCTGCCGCGCGTCGTTCGGCGCGTTTGTCGAGCCAGCTCGTTCGACCACGACCGCTCTTGCCGGTCGGCGTGTAGTAGTCTCGCTGCTTGCCCACAGGGCCGACCTGCGGCGGGTTGGTCTGCTGCTGGACCATGATGTAGGACAGCACCTCGGCCAGCCGCTTGTTCTCGGTGATGCTGGCGTGGGTCACCCGCTGCTGGCTGGGGTCAAACACCCTGTAGGGCAGTAACATGCCCTTCCAGCGGATCTCGAGCGGCCGATCCGCATGGGCGTATGTCTCGACATACTGACCGATGGCGCTGCGGGCGTGCGCGCTGTCATTCAGAATGAACTTCCTGCGCTCGTAATGGACCACCAGGTTGCCGCTGAGCCGGCGCTGATCGCGGATGCAGAGGATCTCGCGGAGCCGCGATGCCGGCACATTCAGCGGCCGGTGCAGATCATCAGACCCGGCAGGAAGACAGGCAAAGCGCTCGTTGTGGCGCGCCATGAAGCCCGGCAGAAAGGCATTGCCCGCCACCATGTCGCTGATGCCGGCCAGCCGCAGTTCCTTGACCAAGCGGTCCTGCAGGGTGCGGTTGGCGCGCTCCACGCGACCCTTGGCCTGGGAGGAATTGGCACACAGGATCTCGATGTTCAGTTCCGCTAGGGCGCGGCCGAACTGCGTCATGGCATGCCCATTGCGAACCTCGGGACGGTTGATGCGAAAGATGCTGTGCTTGTCGGAGTAGAACGCGACCGGGCGGCCGTAATCCCTCAGATAGTCTTCCACGACCATGAAATAGGCTTCGGTGGTCTCCGAGGGGACGAAGCGCATCTGCATCAGCTTGCCGGTGGCATCATCGATGAACACCAGCAGCGTGCAGACGGGGCCGCGATCTTCAAACCAGCGATGATCCGAGCCGTCGATCTGGATCAACTCGCCAAAAGCCTGCCGGCGCAGCCGGGGCTGGTGAAGGCGGTGCCGCTGTGCACGGCTGTGCCAAAGCCCGGCCGTCATCATCCATTGCCGCAGGCTCTCGGACGAGATGCGGATGCCATGCCGCTCGGCCAGCTTCTCGGCCGCCAGGGTCGGACCGAAGTCGGGATAATCGCTGCGGATCAGGGACAGGATGTAATCGCGCTTGAGAGCGCTGATGCGGTTGTTCGAGGGTCGGCCGCGCAGCTTGTGGCGCACCGCCATGGCGCCTTCGTCCCGGATCTTGCCGAGCAAGCGTTGCACCTGCCGCTGACTGAGGCCAAGCAGACTGGCAGCTGTCGCTGACCGCAAGCTGCCGTCCAGAACCTGCGCCAAAACCTCGATCCGCTGAAGCTCGCGTTCGCTCATCAGGAGAAGTCCCATGCCAATGCCCTTGTGTCACATCCTGCGCGCAAGGCTCCGGCAGCAGGGCAAGGGCGACAAATCAACTTTGCCAGTTCGCGACAATTCTACTCTGCGCTTACAGCCGCCCCGACACCTAACGGGTTTTATGGATCCTTTGCTGCAGTCGAAGATCCTTCTTCATCATCCTTGACCCCGGGCAGCAAGGCTCCATGCACAGACGCCGCGGTCTGCTCAGACCTACTTTGGTCTAAAGGCACTCCTGAAGATCATGGCTTACCTGCCTCGGCTTGCATCTAGGCTTAGGGGCCCTGGACCAGCAAAGACGAGGTAAAGGAACACAAAGCAATACAGGATAGCCGCATCGCCTCCGTTGTTGACAGGCCAGAAGCTTTGGGAGGCATGCCCGAGAAAGTAGGCAAAAGCCATGGTCCCCGACGCCAGAAACGCTGCCGGTCTGGTGAAGAGCCCCAGGGTGATCAGCGCGCCTGTGACCAACTCGACGACACCCGCATAAGCGCCCAGTTGAGCGAAAGACCATCCAGACCCGGCATAGTCCCCTCCAGGAAAGCCAAGGAACTTCTGAGTGCCGTGAGCGAGAAACAGCAAGCCCGACATGATCCGCAACACGCTTAGCATCGTCGGGGCGTAACCTCCCAAGCCGTCACGCTCCCCTAGCACTTTCCTCGGATAAGAAGACATAGCGCACCTTCTCTATTCGACCACTTGTTCGAACAAAATTCTACTCCGAGGGTCCTGGAAACGCCTAGATGAATGTTTCAGTCTCATCGACAGTATGGCGGACTGGCTTTTCAAGTTGAAGCTGGCAGCGTCTGCTCTGACAATGACTTGCTTCCGCGACGAACAGGCGGGCCACCTAGGCAACCGAAACTCCCAGATCCGTCGTTCGAAGGCAGATCTACCGCTTCACTGGGCCGCCCAAAGCCGCTTTCGTCCGAAGGGCTATGATCGCGCCAGAGTGTCCACCATCGTTAGCGGACACCATCTCTCATACTGAGTTGTTTGGTTGCAGTCGTCTTGTCAGATCTGCAGTTGCTGGCCCAGCACGATCACCCGGCTGCTTGGCAGGTGGTAGAAGTCGGTCGCGTTGGCGGCGGATTTCGAAAGCGAGAGAAAAAGCGTTTCCTGCCATGTCGGCAAGCCTTTGCCCTTCGATCGCCGGAAGAAGCGCTGCGTCAGGAAGAAGGAGGTTGCCATGATTTCAAACTTGATGCCCTTTTTCTTTGCAAGAGCAAGAGCCCGGGGCAGGTTTGTCTCCTCCATATAGCCAAAGCACATGTCGACCCGTGTAAAGCGGTCCGAGATCGGCATGACAGTGACCCGATCTGTGTCGGGCACATAGGGTCGAGTGGCCATGGTCACGCAAACGATGATGTTGTGCTCGTGCAGGACCTGGTTGTGCTTGATGTTGTGCAGAAGCGCTGCCGGCGCGATGTCGGGTTCAGCCGTCAGGAAGACTGCCGTTCCGCTCACGTTCAACAACCGCTCAGATTTGCTCAGCATCTCGATCAGCGCCTCGATCGAGGTGGCGCCCCGCCGGGCTTGGTCCTGAACTTGGCGGGTCCCGCGCACCCAGGTCCACATGAGCAGGATCATCACGGCCGCCATCAGGATGGGCACCCATCCCCCGTGCGGGATCTTGATGGCGTTTGACCCTAGGAACAGCAGTTCCAGCAGCAGGAGCGGCAGGACCACCACCGCCACCAAGGGCAGCGGCCAGCGCCAGACCTTGAGGAACACGACGGACGCGAGGCACGTGGTGATGACCATGTCCCCGGTCACCGCAATCCCGTAAGCGGCGGCAAGGTTCGAGGATGAGCCAAAGACGAGAACAAGGATGAAGACCCCGACCGCGAGGATGGCATTGACCCGTGGCAGGTAAATCTGGCCCTCCTGATCCTCCGAGGTGTGGAGGATTTCGAGCCTGGGCAGAAGGCCGGTGCGGACCGCCTGCTTCATCATTGAGAAGGCTCCCGAGATTACCGCCTGGCTGGCGATGACCGTAGCCATGGTGGCCAGGATGACCAAAGGCAGCAGTGCCCAGTTTGGTGCCATGAGGAAGAAGGGGTTTGCTGCCCTGTCGGGATGGGCGAGGACCATGGCCCCTTGCCCAAGATAGCTCAAGGTCAGCGCGGGCCACACCAATCCGACCCAGGCGAGACGGATGGGGCGTCTGCCGAAATGCCCCATGTCGGCATAAAGCGCCTCACCTCCGGTCACGGCCAGAAAGACCGAGCCCAGCACGATAAGGGAGGCAAAGCCGTGGGTGACGACGAACCCTGCCGCGTAGGTCGGGCTCAAGGCACGCAAGATCGACCAGTCGTCTCCGATGTGCAGCAGTCCCATGACTGCCATGGTGAGAAACCACGCGATCATGACCGGCCCGAAAAAGACGGAGACGGCGCCGGTGCCCCACCGCTGCACCAGGAAGAGCCCCGCGATGATGACCAGCGTCAGCGGCACAACATAGGGTCCGAAGGCTGGCGTCACGAGGCTGAGGCCTTCGACGGCAGAAAGCACCGACATGGCCGGCGTGATGATGGCGTCGCCGAAGAAAAGGGAAATGCCAATCATGCCGAGAGCCAGAAGCCATATCGGACGGCTACCCAGGGCCTGCTGGACAAGGGTCACCAGGCTGAGCGTGCCCCCTTCGCCGCGATTGTCCGCGCGCATGATCAGCAGCACGTATTTGAAGCTCACGATGAAGATCAGCGTCCAGATCAGAAGCGAGATCACCCCGATCACGTCGTCGGGCGTGAGCCCGTCATGCGAAGCGGCGTGCAGGGACTCGCGCATGGCGTAGATCGGCGATGTGCCGATGTCGCCGTAAACGACACCGATGGCCCCCAGGGTCAAGCCGGCCAGACTGCCTGTGGCATGCTGTCCGGGCGTCGGCAGGTCCGATAGGTGAGCGGCAGCCGCTGCGAGCTCGGGTGCTGACTGTCTCTCCAGCACGGTACTCTCGTCATCGCCGGGATTGGTATTCATTGCTAGCGGCCTCTTTGGAGTGAGCCTGGGCCTATTCTACATTCTCTGACATTCCGTCAATTGACCCCGGATTCCAAGGTGGGATTGCGCTGCTCCCTCGCGTCTGACCACACCCTCCAGGGGTTCGTTCATGAGGCTGACCGGCTCCGCTGCCACAAGCATCCGAGTGGTTTCACTCGGCAGAGGCAAAGCGGTAGCCTATGCCGGGCTCGGTGAAGATCATCCGCGGGGCCGCCGCGTCATCGCCCAGTTTTTCGCGCAGATGCCCCACGGCAATGCGCAGGTAGTGACTGTCGCCCAGATGCGCCGGTCCCCAGATGGTCTGCAGCAATTCCCGATGCGTCAGCAGCCGCCCCGCGTTGCGCGCCAGCAGTGCCAGCACGTCGAATTCCTTGCGAGTCAGGCGCACGGGCAGGCCGGCCATCGTCACCGTCCGGGCAGCCAGGTCGATGCCGAGATCGCCATTGGTCACGACAAGCGGGGACCCTCCGGCGCTCCGGCGGCGGACAAGGGCGCGCAGGCGGGCAAGCAGCTCGGCCGGGGCGAAGGGCTTGGTGACGTAATCGTCGGCACCCGCGTCAAGCGCCGCAACGATGTCCGCTTCGGCCGAACGGACCGAGACAACCACGATCGGCACGTCGGACCATTCGCGGATGGCGGCGATCACGGCCTTGCCGTCCATGTCGGGAAGACCGAGATCCAGCACCACCGCCGACGGCGCCCCGGTCGCGGCGCGCTCGATCCCCTCGCGGCCGCGCGCGGCCTCGTCCATGACGTGGCCCGCGCCTTCCAGCACGATCCGCAGGAAGCGACGGATCGGGGCCTCGTCCTCGATCACCAACAGGCGGAGCGGCGAAGGTGCGTCAGGCATCGGTGTCCTCGGGTGCTGCGGCGGGCAGGATCATGCGGATCGCCGCGCCGCGCCCTTCCGGCGGATCAATGGCGGCGACGCTGCCTTCGTTGGCCTCGACCATGCCCTTGACGATGGCAAGGCCAAGCCCGGTGCCCGCGGGTTGCCCGTCGCCCTGCACGGCGCGGTGAAAGATGTCGAACACCTGACCGCGTTCCGCGTCGGGGATGCCCGGACCTTCGTCGCTGACGATCAGCGCGACGCCACCCGCGACCGTCTGGGCCGCGATGCGGATGGTGCTGCCCTCGGGCGCGTATTTCGTCGCGTTCTCAAGCAGGTTGGCAAGCGCCTGGCCCATCAGCACCGGGTCGGCCAGGACGGGGGGCGTGCCCGGCGCAACCGCGACCTCGACGCGGAAGGGGGCAAGGACGCGGGCCAGATCGGCACGCGCCCGGCCGATCAGCTCGGCCACCGCGACCGTGTCGCGTCGGGGCACAAGCGCGCCATGTCCAAGCCGGGTCATGCCAAGCAGGTTGCCGACAAAGCGGTCAAGCCGGCGCGCCTCGTCCAGGGCCTCGGCCACCAGGTCGCGGTTCTGCGCGGGTGTCAGGCCGCCCTCGGCGACGGCCGACAGCGCCCCGATCACGGTGACCAAGGGCGTGCGCAGGTCATGGCTGACGCTGTTCAGCAAGGCCGCGCGCAGCTTCTCGGTCTCGGACACCAGCCTTGCGCGTTCAAGGTCGCTTTCGACGGCGATGCGTTCGACCGCCACCGCGATCTGGTCCTCGACCGCGGCCAGCAGGCGGCGGGTTTCGGGGTCGAGCCGCCGGGCGGGATCCAGAAAGCGCAGCCCGATCGAACCCATCGGCGCCCCTTGGGTCGCCAGCGGAAGAAACATCCAGTCCGCCGCGGGCAGCGTGTCGGTGTCCCGCCCGGCAGGCTGGTTCTTCTGATAGGCCCACAGCGCCGCGGCCTGCGAATGGGGATCAAGATCTTCCTCGATCGCCGGAAAGCCCTGCACCTGGTCAAGCACGCCGTCCATCCTGGGCATCAGGATCAGCGAATGGCATTCCAGCGTATGCGCGATATGGGCGGCCGCCGCCCACAGCACATCATCCGTCGTCGTCGCCGAGGCGATCCTGCGGGCAAAGTCGTAAAGGGTTTCGGTCCGCACCTGGGTCGCGCGCATGAACTCGACTTGCCGCTTGAGCCGGCCTGCCAGGCTGCCGGTGAACAGGGCCGAAACGGTGAAGACCAGCAGCGCCACGACCGACTCATCGGCCGCCACCCGCAGCGAGAAGAAGGGCTCGGTGAAGAAGTAGTTGTAGGCCAGGAAGCCGAGGATACTGGCCGCGATCGCCCCGGCGGTCCCCAGCCGCATCGCCACGGCCAGCACGCCGACCAGATAGACGACAGCCAGCGAGGCAACTGGCAGGATGTGCCACAAGGGCCAGGCGATCAGCGTGGCCCCTGCGGTGGCCACGGCCGATTCCGCAAGAACGCGGAACCAGGCGCGGTCGTGCGCCTGCCGTTGTGGCGGGCGGGCGGGGGCCGCGCCGGGGGTTGCGGGGCGATCGGTGGCGGGGTCCAGGACGGTGACCTCGAACCCCTTGGCGGCGGCCAGCAGTTGCTGGGTCAGCGGCGGATGGACAAGGGCCGCCAGACGGGCCAGCCAGCCGCCCGGCGCGCTGCGGCCCAGGATCAGCCGCGTCACGTTCAGCTGCCGCGCGGCATCCAGAAAGGCACCGGCCACGTCGCCCTCGGCCCGCAGGGTGCGGGTGGCGGCGCCCAGCCGTTCGGCCAGTTGCAAGGCGTCGGTCATGGCCCCCGCCGCCGAAGGGCCCCGCGCCTCGACCGCCGGTGTCACGACCGTGGCCACCACCCAGGGAATGCGGGCACGGTCGGTCATGCGGCGGCCGGCGCGCACCAGCCCCTTGGCGGTCGCGGGGTCGTCCAGGCAGACCATCAGCCGGTCCTGCGATGCCGCCCGCCCGCTGCCCCGGTTCAGGGCCAGCATCTCGGCATCCACGCGGCTGGCCGCCGTGCGCAGCGCCAGTTCGCGCAAGGCCGTCAGGTTGGCCCTGGAAAAGAAGTTGCCAAGCGCCCTGCCCGCCTCGGCGGGCATGTAGACCTTGCCCTCGCGCATCCGCTGGATCAGGTCCTTGGGCGGCAGGTCGATCAGCTTGATCTCGTCAGCCATCTGCAGCACCATGTCGGGCACGGTTTCCTGCACGCGGACGCCGGTGATGCGGGCCACCAGGTCGTTCAGGCTTTCGATGTGCTGGATGTTCAACGTCGAGTAGACATCGATGCCGGCTGCCAGGACTTCCTCGACATCCTGCCAGCGTTTCGGATGGCGGGCGCCGGGCACGTTGGTATGGGCAAGCTCGTCGATCAGCGCAAGCTGCGGGCGGCGCGCAAGCAGCGCGTCAAGGTCCATCTCGGTCAGCTGGCGGTCGCGGTAGGTGATGACGCGGCGGGGGATCTGGTCGAGCTGCGCCAGAAGCGCCGCGGTTTCCTGCCGGCCATGGGTCTCGGCCAGCGCCACCACGACATCGGTCCCGGCCCTGGCACGGGCGGCAGCCTCCTCCAGCATGGCATAGGTCTTGCCGACGCCGGGCGAGGCGCCAAGAAAGATCTTCAGCCGTCCGCGCCCTGCCGCCGCGCTTCCGGCCTCGGCATGGGCCTCGGCCAGGAACTGTTCGGGATCGGGGCGCGCGTCGTCGGTCATGGGCGCCGTTCTAGCCTTCCTGCGCGTCAAGCGCGAGGTTCGCGGCAAGGACGTTCACGATCGGCTCGCCCAGAAGGCCGAAGGCTGGCCCGGTCGTCGCCCCGCGGATCGCGTCCTCGACGGCTGCCGGGGGGACGCCCCTGGCCGCGGCGATGCGATCCACCTGCCGCAGGGCCGCGTCCAGCGTAATATGCGGATCAAGCCCCGAGGCCGAGGCGGTCGCCATCTCGGATGGAACCGGCCCCGGACCTTGCGCTGCGGCGCGTTCCCGGACCTGCGCCAGCAGCGCGGCCGAGGACGGCCCCAGGTTCGAGCCGGTGGACGAGCCCGCGTTATAAGCCGGATCGGTCGCCGAAGGCCGCGAGTGCAGGTATTCGGGACGGGTGAAGGCCTGGCCGATCAGGACCGATCCGACGATGGCGCCGTCCCGCTCGACCAGAGAGCCGCCGGCCTGCCGCGGCATCGTCACTTGGGCGATCCCCGTCATTGCCAGCGGATAGCCAAGCCCCAGCAGGACCGTGAAGGCACCAAGCATCACCAGTGCCGGTCGGAGTTGCGAAATCATGATCTTTCCTCATGCCAGATGGGCCAGATCGACAAGGATGTCGATCAGCTTGATGCCGACGAACGGGGCGATCAGGCCGCCCAGACCGTAGACGACAAGGTTGCGCGACAGCAGCGCCCCCGCCGAGGAGGGGCGGTAGCTGACGCCCTTCAGGGCCAGGGGGATCAGCGCCACGATCACCAGGGCGTTGAAGATGATGGCCGACAGGATGGCCGATTGCGGCGTGCCAAGCCCCATCACATCCAGCACGGCCAGCCCCGGATAGGCCGCGACGAACAGCGCGGGCAGGATGGCAAAATACTTGGCCACGTCATTGGCGATGCTGAACGTGGTCAGGGCGCCGCGGCTGATCAGCATCTGCTTGCCGACCATCACGATCTCGATCAGCTTGGTCGGGTCGCTGTCCAGGTCGACCAGGTTGCCGGCCTCCTTGGCCGCGGGCGTGCCCGAGTTCATCGCCACCCCTACGTCTGCCTGGGCAAGCGCCGGGGCGTCGTTCGATCCATCGCCGCACATCGCGACCAACCGCCCCTGCGCCTGTTCCGCGCGGATATAGTCAAGCTTCCGCTCGGGCGTGGCTTCGGCCAGGAAATCGTCCACCCCGGCCTCGGCCGCGATGGCGGCGGCGGTGAGGGGATTGTCCCCGGTGATCATCACCGTGCGGATGCCCATGCGGCGCAATTCGGCGAAGCGTTCGCGGATGCCGGGCTTGACGATGTCCTTCAGATGGATCGCCCCCAGCATCCGTCCGCCCCGCGACACCAGGAGGGGCGTGCCACCGCCCATGGCAATGCGGCGGACGATCGGTTCGGCTGCGGTGGCGTCCCCTTGCGGAAAGGCACGGGTCATGGCGTCCGCCGCACCCTTGCGGACCGAGGTGCCGTCCGCCAGATCGACGCCCGACATCCGCGTTTGGGCCGTGAAAGCCACGAACTCGGCGCCTTGTCTACGCCCTTCTTCGGCAAAGCCGTGCTGCTGGACCGCCAAGGCGACAGTCGACTTGCCCTCAGGGGTGTCGTCGGCAAGCGAGGCCAGCCAAGCGGCCTCGGCCACCTCGCGCTCGCTCACGCCCGGCACCGGCACGAATTCGTCGGCCATGCGGTTGCCGAAGGTGATGGTGCCGGTCTTGTCCAGCAGCAGGACGTCGATGTCGCCTGCCGCTTCCACCGCGCGGCCGGACTTGGCGATGACGTTGGCCTTGACCAACCGGTCCATGCCGGCAATGCCGATGGCCGACAGCAGCCCCCCAATGGTGGTCGGGATCAGCGTCACGAACAGCGCCGCCAGATAGACAACCGGGATTTCCGTGCCCGACGACCATCCCGCGAACACCGGCAGCGTCGCCACGACCAGCAGGAAGACCAGCGACAGCCCGGCCAGCAGGATGTTCAGCGCAATCTCGTTGGGAGTCTTGGCGCGCTTGGCCCCTTCGACCAGGGCGATCATGCGGTCCAGGAACGTGTCGCCGGGCCTGGCAGTGACGCGGACCACCAACCAGTCGCTGACCAGCCTGGTGCCGCCCGTCACCGACGACCTGTCGCCGCCCGACTCCCGGATCACCGGCGCGGACTCGCCCGTGATGGCGCTTTCGTCGACCGAGGCCAGGCCATCGATCACCTCACCATCAGTGGGCACGATGTCGCCCGCCTCGACAAGAAGCGTGTCGCCGACCTCAAGCAGGTCGACATCCTGCCATTCGAACAAATCGCGGCGCGCCGGATCCAGCAGCGCCTTGGCCTGGGCCTGGGTGCGGGTCGCCCTAAAGGCATCGGCCCGGGCCTTACCTCGGCCTTCGGCGACGGCCTCGGCGAAGTTGGCAAACAGCACGGTGGCCCAAAGCCACAGCGCAATCTGCAGCGACAGCCCGCTGCCCGCCTGACCCCATTGGAGCGCAACCAGCACGGATGTCACCGCCGCCACGAGGGCCGTGGCGAAGATGACCGGATTGCGGGCCAGGCTGCGCGGATCAAGCTTGGCGAAGGCCGCATGGGCAGCCGGGCGGAGGATCTCGGGCGCGAGAAGGCCGATCTCGGATCGTGGATGTTTTGACATGATGGTCCTCAGAAAGCCTGGCCGTCCGCGACCGAGACATGCTCGGCAATCGGACCCAGAGCCAGGACGGGAAGGAAGGTCAGCGCGCCGACGATGAGGATCGTCACCACCAGCAGCACGGTGAAGGCCCGGCCGTGCGTGGGGAAGGTGCCCGCCGTCTCAGGGGCACGGGCCTTGGCGGCAAGGCTGCCGGCAATGGCAAGGACAGGAATGACGTATCCCCAGCGGCCCAGCATCATCGCTATGCCGATCATGGTGTTGTGCCAGGTGGTGTTGGCGCCGAAGCCCGCAAAGGCCGAGCCGTTGTTTGCCGTTCCCGAGGTGTAGGCATAGACCAGTTCGGTCAGCCCGTGCGGCCCTTGATCCTGGACCGAGCCGGCCGCGTTGCCCGTCAGGATGGATGCCGATGCCAGGACCAGCACGCCCAGCGGCATGACCAGCAGCGTCAGCGCGGCCAGCTTCATCTCCCTGGCTTCGATCTTCTTGCCCAGCCATTCGGGGGTGCGCCCCACCATCAGGCCGGCCAGGAACACCGTCAGCACGACATACAGCACCATGCCATAGAAGCCCGCCCCGACGCCGCCATAGATGATCTCGCCCAGCAGCATGTTGAGCAGCGGGATCATGCCGCCAAGCGCGGAGAAGCTGTCGTGCATGGCGTTGACCGCGCCGCAGGAGGCCACGGTGGTCGCCACGGCAAACAGCACGGTCTGCGCCAGGCCGAAACGGGTTTCCTTGCCTTCCATGCTGGTGCCAGGTTCGACCAGGCTCGCATGCAGAGGATTGCCCGCCGCTTCGGCAAGATAGGCCCAGAGCAGCACCGCCACGAACAGCGCGCTCATGGCCGCGAAGATCGCCCAGCCTTGACGGCGGTCGCCAACCATGCGCCCGAAGAAGAAGGGGAAGGCCGCCGGGATCACCAGGATCGCATAGATCTGGATCAGGTTCGCCAGGGCCGTCGGGTTCTCGTAGGGATGGGCGGCATTGACGTTGAAAAAGCCGCCGCCGTTGGTGCCCAGCATCTTGATCGCCACCTGGGACGCCACCGGGCCTTGCGCAATGACCTGCTGGCCACCCTCCAGCGTCGTGGCGGTCATGTTCGCAGCCAAGGTCTGCGGGACCCCCTGCCAGACCATCAGCAATGCAATGATGATGGCACCTGGCAGCAACAGGTAGAGGACCGTCCGCGTCAGATCGACCCAGAAGTTGCCGATGTCCGCGGCAGAACGCGCGGCAAGCCCGCGTACGACTGCGACAGCGACCGCGATCCCGGTTCCAGCCGACAGAAAGTTCTGCACCGTGAGCCCTGCCATCTGGCTGAAATGGCTGAGGGTGGTTTCCCCGCCATAGCTTTGCCAGTTGGTGTTGGTCACGAAGCTGATGGCGGTGTTGAAGGCCTGGCTGGACTCCATCGCACCGAAGCCCTGCGGATTGAAGGGCAGGATGCCCTGCAGGCGCAGAATAAGGTAAAGAAGCACAAAGCCTGCGGCGTTGAACACCAGCACCGCAGTCGCGTAGGCCGTCCACCGCTGCCCCACCGGCGATATGCCCGCCGCGCGGTAAAGGGCGTGTTCGACCGGTGCAAGAAAGCTGACCCGCCCGGTGAATACTCGGGCCATCCAGGGGCCAAGAATTGCCCCCATAAGAGTCAGTCCCGCCAGGAACAGCGCGAAAAACGTCAGATCGCCAGCCATTTCAGAACCTTTCCGGCGCCAGAAGCGCGATCAGGAAATAGACCAGCAGCACAACCGCAAGGCCGCCGCCCAGCACGAGTTCGATTGTCATCATGCCCTCACAGCCGATCGCCGCCGCGCACGGAAAGGCCAGCCAGCAGAAACGCCGCAAGCCCACCCAGAATGAAAAGAATGTCGGACAGCATTCATGCCCCCTTTGCTCAGATGGCACGAGAATGGGGGTCCAAGGCGTAAAGCGGCGATATGGAAACCCGACGGAGGCGTAACGCAGACGTAAAATCCAGCCGAGTTGACCCTGAAGGTTATGCCGGCAACTCAGGACGGGAACTGATCTAATCGTGGGCGATGACCACCTTCGGCCGGCAAGCACCAAGCAGAAAATCAAATGGGCACGCAACGGGATTAGTACGGGGCTCCACAACCGCTGTTGTCACCAAGTTAAAATGTCGCTTCGCTGAAGCTCGCGTTCGCTCATCAGGAGAAGTCCGATGCCGATACCCTTGTGTCACATCCTGGGCGCAAGGCTCCGGCAGCAGGGCAAGGGCGACAAATCAACTTTGCCAGTTCGCGACAATTCTACTCTGCGCCTACAAGCCCCTCCAGCTATATTGGGTGTTCTGGAAGCCTAGGAAAAGATCGCCTCGCGGTCGGTCTCGACCATCCGCACGGTGATGCTCACGGCCACGAGGGATCGACAAGAACCACGCATCTTTTTTGCCGAGGCCGCTAGACAGCCCCTGTCTCGTATTTTCCCCCGAGGCACAGGCCGCTTGTCTGGCGGTCTTGGGCTGCTACGGCAGTCCTTCCATATTGCGGGGGGGGGCGTCTACAGCACCACATCCACGCGCCCTGCTCCCTGATCGGCGGGGCCCGGAAGCCCCGCCGTGTCGTTCAAACGATCCTTACAGCAGGAAGTTGTCGGCGGTCAGGTCTTGGGTGCCTTCGATCACACCCTTCGCCTCATAGCCGGTATCATCGTCCGTGTTCAGGTAGACGTAAGTGTCACCATCAGCATGGCGCAGCCGGATCTCGGCTCCGTCCTGCGTGAAGGCGTCGGAGCCGACAAAGCCCAAGAGATCGAAGTCCTGGTCACCCTGTTCGACGGACTGGGCGTCGATGTCGCGGAAGTCGAACACATCGCCATCCTCATAGTCACTGATCACCGCACCGTCCCATTCATCGACCGAGTTGAAGTCATGGGTCGTGCCGCCCGAGTGAGGCTGGGATGTCGGAGTGTCGTTCGGATCCGGCTGCGATTGGGACTGTGACCCGGAGCTGCTGCCCTGGCCTGCCCAGCCGTCGAACGCTTCCTGCCATTTTTGTGCGTTGAAGAGCTGGCGGGCCGAATGCGACACACCGTCGGCAACGACGAGCTCCCAGTTGAACTCCCAGCCGTTCTCCTCTGCGAGGTCTTTTGCTTCCTCGTAGACAAACTCTCCACGCTCCAGGCGGGTGTCTCCCTGGCGCATCGCAGCCGAGCCCGTGGCAAGGTCCGCGGCATCAGGATCGTTGTCCTCGGAGCCCAGGTAGATCGTAACCGGATCCGCGAGGTAGTCCCTCAGCGCCGCCTCTGCCTCGGAGTCGGTGCCAAAGCCATCGAAGCCGTAGCCGACTTCCTCGTCCAGGCTCGCGCGCACGTGGGTCGAGGGATTGGCGACGATGATCTTGTCGAACATCTCATCCGGGCCGTAGGCCGCAAGCCGGCTCATGAACTGGCCGCCACCAGAGTGACCAAAGGCGATCGTCTCGATCCCGGACGGGTTGCCGACCTTGGCATGCGCCCACTCGGCGATGTCATCCGCAAGCGAGATCGTCCATTCATCTTCGGGCAGCAGGTTGCCGCGGCTATCGGTGAGACCGCCACGCTGGTAATCTGCGCTGGAAAAGTTCGCCTCGTCGAAAAGCGGCGAGACAACATAAAGCCCGTAGTCATCCGCCATGTCGATGGCAGCATCGCGAGCCCCTTCGGCGTTCCGGCTCGCACCATGGAGGTCCAGCAGAATACCCTTGATTTCGCCATCGGGACGGTAGGTGTAGGTTTTCAGGGTCGCGTCGCCGTACTCGACGGTCAGAGTTTGCTTGCCCTGAGGAGCAGCCGGCAAATTCAATGCCATTGTGAAAGTCTTCCCTCGTTCTATGCATCGTATCAACGGGACGCGCTCACACTGTCCGTTGAAGAGGTCGCAACCTCGAGGGGCTTCAAAGTTCAATCAGAAGGAGAGTCAATCGGCGGTAAGGCGGCAGTTCCGGATCGGCAAAACTGTTACAGATATCGGGCAAATACCCGCCGTGCTCTGGCTCGCAGATTGGCAATTATTCACCTACAGGCTGTCGAAGGCTTTCGATAATTGCTACGAAGAGTTATCAGCAACGGCTTCAGCGCGCGTCGACCGGGCTATGGCTGAAAATGGGTGATGGGGCCTGAGAAGGCGGCGTATCGTGGCGGGTGTCGAAGCCTGCCAGAACCTCCCGAAGGAGCGATACGCCATGAATGACGATACCACGATCACCCCGCTTCACCAGCCTGGTTCGATCCTTGACCCGCTGACCGAGATTGCCCGTGAGGGCGCACGCCAGATGCTGGCCGCCGCGCTGAAGGCCGAGGCTGCAAACTTTGTCGCCCAATTCAACGATGATCTTCTGCCCGATGGCCGTCAGCGCCTCGTCCATCACGGGACCGGGCCGGAGCGGATGATCCAGACCGGGATCGGGCCGCTCGCCGTGAAGCGACACAAGGTCCGTGACCGCGCCGAGGTGCCGACTGACAGGAAGATCCGCTTTACCTCGAACATTCTGCCTCGCTGGGCCCGACGCTCGAGGAGCCTCGATGCGCTTCTGCCGGTGCTTTACCTGCGCGGCGTTTCGACCGGAGACTTTCAGGAAGCGCTGATGGCGCTGCTGGGACCGGACGC
>NZ_JAPTYD010000024.1 GCF_026913015.1 Paracoccus benzoatiresistens | reverse complement strand
CAAGGTTGCCTCCCATTTGGCAGCCTTGAATCAGCCAGCGATCAGTTTGGAAACCCTCAAACGTCAACACGCCCTAGTTCGGAGACCGTCCTGCCAAAAGCGCAGGCCGTTACCCGCGACAGATGTTCGGAATCAAACAGGGCCGGCCTGCAGGGCAGGGTGCGCGGCGGGTTTTCAAGGATCGGTTCAGGGTAATCCGTGAAGGTTATCGGCCTTCCAATGGCCTTCTTGGCGCGATCCAGGTGAAGAGATAGCCACGAAAACGCCGGGTGATGCACGGCCAAGGAACTCCTGCGCAGTTGACGGGTGCAAGCTATCGGCGCGGATGGCGCCTGTCCATGTCAGCGGTCGCCATCCCGGATCGCATCCATCACCCGGACCAGTTCCGCCGAAATCCGCGGCTCCGACAGCGCGTGGCCCGAGGCAGGAACAAGGCGCAGCTCGCAGCGCTTCCACCCTTCGGCCAGGCGCCAGGCGGACAGGGGCGGGCAGACCATGTCATAGCGGCCCTGCACGATCACCGCGGGCAGGTGTTCGATCCGGTGGCGGTCGCGCAGAAGCTGGCCTTCGTCCAGGAAGCAGCGGTTGATGAAATAATGGTTCTCGAGCCGCGCAAAGGCGCGGGCATAATCGGAGGGCGCGTGGCTGACCGCCGACGACTGCAGCCCCGCCAGCGCGTTTTCCCACATCAGCCACGGCTGGGCATAGCGGCCCTGCCGGGCCAGATCCTGGGAAAACAGCCTATCATGATAGGCGGCGATCAGGTCGCCGCGTTCGGCCTGCGGGATCGGCTCGCAGAACTGCGCCCAGAGGTCGGGAAAGAACCGCCCCGCGCCGCCGCCATAGAACCAGTCGAGTTCGGCCTGCGTGCCCAGGAAGACGCCGCGCAGGACCAGCCCGGTTACACGGTCGGGATGCGCCTGTGCATAGGCCAGCGCCAGGGTCGCCCCCCAACTGCCCCCGAACAGCAGCACCGATTCGAGGCCAAGCGACCGGCGGATCACCTCGATATCGGCGATCAGGTGCTGAGTCGTGTTGGCATGGACCGAGGCCGCGGGACGGGACCGTCCGCAGCCGCGCTGGTCGAACAGGATCGCGCGGTAATGGTCGGGGTCGAAGAAGCGGCGCATGAAGGGGCTGCAACCGCCGCCGGGGCCCCCGTGCAGCACCAGGACCGGCCGGCCCTCGGGGTTGCCGCTTTCCTCGACATAGATCGAGTGGCCGTCCCCCACATCAAGGGTGTGGCGTGCAAAGGCTTCGGCGGCCACGTGAAGGCGGCCATGCGATGCGGCGATTTGTCCTGCCAATCGGTCCATCGCCCCAGTATAAGGCCAGACGGACGCGCCCGCCAGAAGGACCAGAACATGACCAGCATCGACCCCGCCGAGATCGCCAAGTTCGAGGCGATGGCCGCCGAATGGTGGGATCCGAAGGGCAAGTTCAGGCCGCTGCACCTGATGAATCCGGTCCGGCTGGACTACATCGCCACCCAGATCGCCGCCGAATTCGGCCGCGACCGACGGGACCTGCGCCCCTTCGAAGGCTTGCGCATCCTGGACATCGGCTGCGGCGGCGGGCTGGTGTCCGAACCCATGGCCCGGCTTGGCGCGGATGTGGTGGGGGCGGATGCGGCCGAAGGCAACATCGCTGTCGCCCGCCTCCATGCCGAACAGCAGGGGCTGGCCATCGACTATCGCGCGACGACCGCCGAGGCGCTGGCCGCGGCGAACGAGCGTTTCGATGCGGTGCTTGCGCTGGAGATCGTCGAGCATGTGGCCGATCCCGCAGCCTTCATCGCCACCTGCCGCGACCTGGTGCGCCCCGGCGGGCTGGTGATCCTGTCCACGCTGAACCGGACGGCCAGAAGCTTCGGCGCGGCGATCATCGGCGCCGAATGGATCATGCGCTGGCTGCCGCGCGGCACGCATGACTGGAACCGCTTCATCACCCCCGACGAGCTGGCGGGAATGGTTGCAGGCGCGGGCCTGAGCGTGGCCGACCGCAGGGGTATGGTCTTCAACCCCCTCAGCTTCAGCTGGTCGCTGTCCGACCGGGATCTGTCGGTGAACTATATCCTGACCGCGGGGCGCAACGACTAGTCGTCGCTTTCCTCCAGCCGGATGCGCAATTCGCGCAGCACGGGCAGGGCGGTGCGGACGCGGTCGGCGCCGATGTCGCGCACGACCTGGGCGATCAGGGGCATGAAGGCCGCAAGCGCCGCGTCGCGGGCGACCCGCCCGGCCGGGCTGATCGACACGAACTTGCGCCGCGCGTCGTCCCAGTCGGGACGGATATGGACATGGCCCGCCCATTCCAGGCGCGACAGGGTATTGGTCATGGCACCCCGCGTGACATGGAACGCCTGCGCCAGTTGGGCCGGAGTCCGTTCCTCGTTCACATGGGCCAGCAGGTTCAGGACCGAGAAATGCGAGATCTGCATCCCGCGCGGCAGGGCCTTGCTGATCAGGTTGCGCGACAGCTGTTCCGCAATCAGAACCTCGGCAAAGAGGCTTGCGGCAAGCCGGTCATTGGCCGGGGGACGTTCGGAGGTCGCGGATACGGGCATTTTTCCCCAAGGGGCGGAATATGTGGTCGCGAGGCAGGGCGAAGTCGAAACCGTGCCTCGCCGGGCGGCCCCGGTCAAGCCCGACCTGGCCAAACCCTGCGTCAGTGCATCGGATCAGGCAGCGTTGCCTGCCAGAAGCGCATCGAGCCTGCCCTGCCGTTCCAGGTCGAACAGGTCGTCGCAACCGCCGACATGCCGGTTGCCGATGAAGATCTGCGGCACCGTGCGTCGGCCATTGGCGCGCTGCGTCATCTGCGCGCGGATGGACGGATCGGTGCCCACGTCGATTTCGTCATACTGGGCGTTCTTCTCGTGCAGCAGGCCCTTGGCGCGGATGCAGAAGGGGCAGGTGCGGGTGGTATAGATCGTGATCGCGGGCTTGGTCATGGGCGGTGCTCCTTTTCGACTGGCCCCTTACCTAGTCATCCTTGACCGCCCTCGCCAGAACCGCGACCGAAACTGGACCCGATCCGGCCGCCAGCAGCGCCTCCGTCGCAGCCGCCATCGTCGCGCCCGAGGCCATCACGTCATCGACCAGCAGCACCGGCCGCCCGGCAAGCTGGTCCACGCGCCGCCGATTGACGGCAATTGCCCCCGCGACATTGGCGAAACGGTCGCCGACGCCGCGGTGGTCCTGGCCCGGCGTATGGCGGCGGCGCAGCAGCAGGTCGGGCAGATGCAGCGCCCGATGGACCCGCGCCACCCGCCCCGAGATCAGCGCCGCCTGGTTGTACCGCCGCTTCAGCAGGCGCCGCAGGTGCAGCGGGATGGGGGCCACGATCGTGTCCTGCTGCATCAGCGGGGCGGCCGCGCGCGCCAGCCAGGCGGCCAGGGCGGGCGCAAGGTCCGGCCGGTCGCCATGCTTCAGCGCCAGCACCAACCGGCGCCCGGTTCCCGAATAGACCATCGCCGCCCGCCCGTTCTGCCAGGGACGGGCCATCGACAGGCAGTCGTCGCAGCACAGCAGCGGATCGTCCGCACCCATGCCATCGTCGGGCAGCGGCACCCCGCAGCGGGTGCAGGCGGCGCCCGTGATGAAGCGGGTCTCGGGAAAGCAGCCGGGGCACAGCTGGCCCGGATCCTCGGCCCCGCCCGCCACGGGCGCGCCGCAAGCCACGCATTGCGGCGGATAAAGCAGGCGCAACGCGCCTTTCATCGCCCCTTGAAGCACCCTATGTTCCACCTCCATGAGAACGCCCGCACCAGACCGTCCCGCCCTGACCGACCGTTCCGCGCTGCTGCGCCAGCGCGACCGCGCGATTCGCCAGGGCTTCGTCGATGTGCTGCACCGGCTCGCCGCCGACGAGATTCAGGATAGGCTGTCGGACATTAACAGAAGGTTTACCGCGCCCGCCGTGGTGACGGGTTTTCCGGCGCTCTGGTCGGAATTCTTTCCGGATGCCCGCATCGTTCCCGACGATCCCGTGCTGGATCTCGAACCCGGCGCGCATGACCTGGTGATCCATGCCATGGCCCTGCACTGGGCCGAGGATCCGGTGGGCCAGATCGTGCAATCCGCCCGCGCCCTGCGCGAGGACGGGCTGTTCATCGCCGTCTGCTTCGGCGGCCAGACCCTGCATGAATTGCGCGCCGCCCTGGCCCAGGCCGAGTCCGAGGTGACGGGCGGATTGTCACCCCGCATCCTGCCGATGGGCGAGATCCGCGACATCGGCCAGCTTCTGCACCGCGCCGGGCTGGCCCTGCCGGTGGCCGATCTGGTCGCGCAGAAGGCCAGCTATCGCGATGTCATCCACCTCGCCCATGACCTGCGCGCCATGGGCGAGGGGAACGCCATGGCCGCCCGGCTGCGCCAGCCCACGCGCCGCGACATCTTTGCCCGCGCAAGCGCGATCATGGCGGCGCATCACGCCGACCGCGACGATCCGTCCCGTATCGCCGCCACCTTCGATCTGGTCTTCCTGACCGGATGGGCGCCTTCGGACACGCAGCAGAAACCCTTGCGGCCGGGGTCGGCCACCACACGCCTTGAAGACGCGCTTAAAGAACTCAGGACCAAGAAGACATGACGCCAGCAGCCATGCCCGCAAACCACCCTTCGATTCCGCCGAAGAAGACCGGCATCCTGATCGCCAACCTGGGCACGCCGGATGGCTATGACTATTGGTCGATGCGCCGCTATCTGAACGAATTCCTGTCCGACCGGCGGGTGATCGATTTCCCGGCCTGGAAATGGCAGCCGCTGCTGCAGGGCATCATCCTGACCAAGCGGCCCTTCACCTCGGGCAAGAACTACAAGCTGATCTGGAACGAGGAAAGGAACGAAAGCCCGCTGATGACGATCACCAGGTCCCAGACCGAGGCCCTGCGCGAACGCGCCCGGTCCGAATGGGGCGATCAGGTCATGGTCGAGTTCTGCATGCGCTACGGAAACCCCTCAACGGACGCGGTGCTGGACCGCATGGTCAAGGCGGGCTGCCAGCGGATCGTGTTCCTGCCCCTTTATCCCCATTACGCGGGCGCGACCTCGGCCACGGCGAACGACCAGATGTTCCGCGCGCTGATGAAGCAGAAATGGCAGCCCGCCGTCCGCACGGTCGAACCCTATTTCGAGCGGCCCGACTATATCGCGGCCCTTGCGGCGTCGGTCCGGCGCACGCTGGGCGACAAGGTGCCCGCCAAGCTGGTCGCCAGCTATCACGGCATGCCCAAGCGCTATCTGCTGGAGGGCGATCCCTATCACTGCCAGTGCCAGAAGACCTCGCGCCTGCTGAAAGAGGCCCTGGGCTGGCCCGACGGCGTGATCGACACCACCTTCCAGTCGGTCTTCGGCCGCGAGGAGTGGCTGCGGCCCTATACCGTCGAACACGTGGCCGAGCTTGCGCAGAGGGGCATCACGGACATCGCCGTGATCTCTCCGGCCTTCTCGTCGGACTGCATCGAGACGCTGGAGGAGATCAACGGAGAGATCCGCGAAAGCTTCGAGCATGCGGGGGGCAAGGAGTTCACCTATATCCCCTGCCTGAACGACGACCCCGAGCATATCGAAGTCATGCTGAACGTGGTGCGCGACAACATCACGGGCTGGGTCTAGCCCGCCCCGCGCAACGGGAAAGGGGGCCTGGCGGCCCCCCTTTTTCAGATCACCAGAACCTGCGTGCCGACCTTGGTCAGGTCATACAGTTCCTTGATGTGTTCGTTGTAAAGGCCGATGCAGCCGTTCGACGACTTGCGCCCGATCTTGCGGGTATCGTGCGTACCGTGGATGCGGTAGTACTGCCAGGAAAGCCACAGCGCGTGGGTGCCCAGCGGATTGTCCGGTCCCGGCGGCACGAAATCCGGCCATTCGGGATTGCGGGCCTTCATCTCGGGCGTGGGGGCCCAGCTGGGGCCTTCGACCTTCTTGATGATCTCGGTGCGGCCGGTGCGGGTCAGGTCCTGGCTGACCGGGATGGACGAGGGATAGACCTTGTAGGTGCTGCCGTCCTCGGACCAGAAATGCACCGCGCGCGAGGTGAGGTCGCACAGGATCGCGCCGTTGGTCAGGTTCTGGAAATGCGGCTGCCAGCTTTGCCCCGAGAAGCTGGAGATGTTGTGGCGCTGGTCGGCGTTCGGATCGTATTGCACCGCCCCTGCGTCGGGCGTGGCGCCAGGGACGGCACCGGGAACGGCACCGGGGACCGCGCCTTGGATCGGCTGGCCCGTATAGGGATCGTATTGCTGCGCCAGGGACGGCATCGCCAGCCCGGCGGCGCCAAGTGCTGCAGCCGAGCCCAGAAAGGTCCGGCGGCTGATTGCGGATGACGTTCTCATCATCAGATGTCCTTTGACGGATGGCCGTTCTTGGAGGACGGCCTTGACCACTCTGCCTCATGCGGCAGTCAGATTCACTACGCGCGAAGGACGATTCCGGCAACTCAAAGAGATGTCAGAGGCCATCATGCCACAGCCCCCGTCCATCACGGATTCTTGGGTTTGATCGGTCAGGCGTCCTTCGATAGATCTGGACGCAATAAAAAAGAGGGATGGCGAAAAAATGCCGAATTACAAGGTGATCGCGGCGCTGTCGCTGGTGGCGCTGGCCGCCTGCCAGCCGCGCAGCCTGCCGCCGGTCGCCCCGGGCGGGCAGGACATGCCGGTCGCGCACCAGATCAGCGCCGCCGAAGAGCAGCAGATTCCGATCCGGGTGTTGCAGCAAATCAACACGTTGCGTGGAAACATCGCGGCCCCGCCCCTGGCGCTGAACCCGCAACTGTCGGCTGCGGCCCTGGCCCATTCGCGCGACATGTCGGCGCAGAACCGCGCCTGGCACTGGGGATCGGACGGATCCTCGCCGCTGGATCGCGCCCGGCGGGCGGGGTATTTCGGGACGGTCATCGGCGAGAACATCTCGGAATCCTACGAGAACGACATCCAGACGCTGAGCGCCTGGATGGGGACGCGGGACACGCGCGACGTGATCATGGACCCGGCGGCGACGAACCTGGGCTTTGCCTGGTACCAGGAGCCCTCGGGCAAGGTCTGGTGGACGCTGCTGACCGGCAGCTGAAGCCGCAAGGTCAAAGGCCCCGGATCAACCGGGGCCTTGCGCGTTTCAGGATCAGGGATTGATGACGATCGGCACGCCGGGCCGAAGCATCGCATAGACTTCCTCGATCTCCTCGTCCTTGACGGCGATGCAGCCCGCGGTCCAGTCGCGGTTGCTTTGCGCGAAGCGATTGCCTTCCGGCCCGCGGCCGTGGATGAAGATGTCGCTGCCCGGTTGGCGGCCCAGGGCGGTGGCAAGCTCGGCGTCGCGCTGGTTCGGATAGGACACGCCGACCGACAGGTGATAACGGCTGCGCGGGTTGAAGCGGTCGATGAAATAGACACCCTCGGGTGTCTTGCCGTCACCCTCGAACTGCTTGTGGCCGATGGGCCGGTTGCCCAGGCCCACGTCATAGGACTTCAGCACGGTGGACCCGTGGAGAAGATACATCTTGCGGGCGCCCTTGTTCACCACGACCTGGGTCACGGCTGGACCGTTATAGGCCCGGAATTTGCTAGGGGGCTTGCCGCATGCCGCCAGGAAGGCGAGCATGGAAAATGTTACGGTGCGGCGGGTTGCCTTGAACATCACTGCCTCTGACGTTTCTGGTTTTTATGGAGGCTGGATACCATAAACCAACGTGATTTGACTAGGTTCTGACGAAGTCCGCGACAACTTCCACATGCGGCGACCAGCGGAACTGATCGACCACCAGCAGCCGCGTCAGGGCAAGGCCGCCGTCAGCAAGAATTCGCGCATCCCTTGAGAAAGTCACCGGGTCGCAGGCGACGAAGGCCACCTTCCTCACGCGCGACGTTGCGATTTCACGGGCTTGCGCCTCGGCCCCGGCACGGGGCGGGTCGATCACGATTGCGTCAAAGGGATCAAGCTCATCGGCCAAAAGGGGACGGCGCGCCAGGTCACGAATCTGGGTGGTGACGCGGTTCAGCCCCGCCGCACCGCGCCAGCCCGCGTCCAGCCCCGCCGCACCGCGCCAGCCCGCGTCCAGCGCCGCAAGCGGCGCGGCCAGCCCCTCGACCGCATGGACGCTCGCGGTTTCCGTCAGCGGCAGGGAAAAGGTGCCGCAGCCCGAGAACAGGTCGATGATGCGCGACGCGCCTGCCGTGAAATCGCGGACCGCACCGACCAGCGCCGCCTCGCCCTCGGCGGTCGCTTGCAGGAAACCGCCGGGCGGGGGGACGACCTGCGCGCGGCCCATCGGCAAGCCGGGGGGTCGGCGGGTGATCGACTGTGCGTCCCCCGTTTGATCCTGCCAGGTCAGCCGCGCCAGATCGCCTTCCTCGGCCAGGGCGGCAAGGGTCTGGAACAGGTCGGGCTCCATCGGCTTGCCGCCCGTCACCGCCAGATCCAGCCCGGAGGGGCCGTGGATGACGGTCATGGCCAGTTCGCCGCTGCGCGAGGCGCCCGCCACGGTGATCCGCCGCAGCAGGGGCAGGGCGGCGGTGATCTCGGGGCGCATGACGTGGCATTCGGCCAGATCCACGATCACGTCAGACGCACGGGCGTGAAAGCCCACCAGCGCGCCCTTCTTCGTCCGCCTGCCCGACAGCACCGCCCGGCGCCGCGACCGGGCCGGCGAGACATGCACCCCCTCCACCGGCGCGGGCAGGCCATGCGCGGCCAGGGCCGCCTCGACCACCTGCCGCTTCCAGGCGGTGGTGAAGCCTTCGGACGCGTGCATCAGCGAACAGCCCCCGCAGGCGCGGTAATGCCCGCACCGGGGCCGCACCCGGTCAGAGGATGGCGTGACGATGCGCGGCGTGGAAATGCGGCCGTCCTGCGCCTCGCCCTCGATCTCCTCGCCCGGCAGGGACAGGGCGGCAAGCGCGCGGCCCCCATCGCCGATCGCCACGCCATCGCCGCGCCGGCCCAGACGTTCGACCCGCCACAAACTCATTCCGCCGCCTCCTCGGTGCCCAGGAAGCCGCCCGACTGCCGGTTCCAGTAGCGCGCGTAAAGCCCGCCGCGCGCCAGCAACTGGTCATGCGTGCCCTGTTCCACGATCCGTCCCGCATCCATGACGATGATCCGGTCCAGTTCGGCGATGGTAGAAAGCCGGTGCGCGATGGCCAGCACGGTCTTGCCCTTCATGGCCCGGACCAGCGCATCCTGGATCTGCGCCTCGACCTCGCTGTCCAGCGCGCTTGTCGCCTCGTCCAAAACCAGGATCGGGGCGTCCTTCAGGAAGGCACGGGCCAGCGCGATCCTCTGGCGCTGGCCGCCCGAAAGCTTCACGCCGCGTTCGCCCAGATGCGCGTCATAGCCCTTGCGGCCATTATGATCCTGCAGGGTTAGGATGAAGTCATGCGCCTCGGCGGCCCTTGCCGCGGCCTCGATGTCGTCCTGGCTGGCGCCGGGGCGGCCATACAGGATGTTGTCGCGGGCCGAGCGGTTGAACATCGCGGTTTCCTGCGTGACCATGCCGATCTGGCGGCGCAGGCTTTCCTGCGTGACATGGCGCAGATCCTGCCCGTCGATGCGGATCGCGCCCTTTTCGACGTCGTAAAGCCGCAGCAGCAGCGCGACCAGGGTGGACTTTCCCGCGCCCGACGCGCCGACGATGCCGACCTTCTCGCCCGCGCGGATATGCAGGTCGATGCCATCCAGCCCGCCTTCGTCACGGCCATAGGCAAAGCCCACATGGTCGAAGTCGAGGCGCCCCGCGACCCGGTCCAGGGCCACGGCGTCAGGCGCATCGGTCAGGCTGTGGGCCGGGGACAGGGTCTTCATGCCGTCCTCGACCTCGCCCACGCTGCCCCAGATCCCCATCAGGGCCATGCTGACCCATCCGGTCATCTGCGACAGCCGCATGGCGATGGCCCCCGCCGCCGCCACGTCGCCCGGGGTGGCCTGCCCCTGCCGCCACAGCATGATGGAGCCGCCGACCAGGATCACCGGCAGGACGCCCGCGATCACCATCAGCGACATGCGGAAGGTGCTGCTGACCACGCCGAAATCCAGGGCGCGCTCGCGGAACCCCGCCATGGCGCCCAAGGCCGCGCGATCCTCGTGCTCGGAATGGGCGAACAGCTTGACGGTCTTGATGTTGGTGATGGTGTCGACGACCTGCCCGGTGATCATCGCCCGGGCCGACGCGCGCGCGCCGGATTTCGCCCGGATGCGCGGCAGGAAGAACCGGATCAGCCCCAGATAGGCCAGCATCCACAAGATCAAAGCGACCGCGCCCCAGGTATCGACCGAGACCAGGAAAGCCGCCGAACCCAGGACCGAGGCCAGCGCGAAGGCCACCACGTTCACCATCTCGGACGCGACATCTGTCACGGCGCGGGCGGTCTGCATCTGCTTCTGCGCAAGCCGCCCGGCGAAATCGTTGTCGAAGAAGGCGACCGAATGGCCCATGGTCCAGCGGTGGATCCGCGACAGGACCAGCGGCAGCACGTTCGGCCCGATGATCACGCTGGAGGTGGCGGTCGAAAACCCGAAGATCAGCGGCCGCAGCAGCAGGAAGAAGCCGACAAAGGCCGCGATCAGCAGCCCGTTCTGGCCCCACAGCGTTTCGGGGCTGCCGGTCGCGACGGCATCGACCACCCAGCCCAGCAGGACTGCCGCCACCACGTCGGCGACCCCACCCAGGGCCGAGGCGATGGCGGCCAGCACCAGCCCGCCCCAGGCCCCCGACAGGCACCACCGGAAGAATGCCAGCAGCCGGTCGGGCGGCGGGCCGTCGGCCGGGCGGAAGGCGTCGATCAGGCGGCCGAGGCGATGATGCAGGGTCATGGGGTTTCTCCGGCCAGAAGGGCGATGTCGATCAACGCGGGGGGCGGCAAGGCGAAGCCCGCGTCGATCCAGGCATCCTCAGCAGCCTTCAGCGCGCGGCCAAGGGCTGCACCCTGCAGCCGGGGTTGCAGGTCGGATGCGGTGATGGGGAGCGGGCAGGCGGCGGCCTGCGCATCGGGCCAGCCGTCACGCAGGCCCGAAGGGCCGGTCTGCACCAGGGCCGCCGCCCCCTGGGCCAGATCGCCCCCCAAGCGATAGGCGATGCGGTTGAAGGACCAGCTTTCCGTCAGGGCCGTGACCAGGATGCGATGGTCGCGGGCATCGGACCGCGACAGGCGCAGGGTGTCAGACAGATCGGCCTGCGACAGCGCCGCCAGCCGGGCAAGCCAGGGGGCGGGGGATTGCAGGGCATAAAGCCGCTCTGGCGTGGCCTCGGGCAGGACCTTGTCCAGCACGCCGCTGTCTTGCATCAAGCGGACGGCAGGCACCGGATCCGGGGCCATCAGCAGCTTGCGCAACTCCTGCCCGATGCGTTCGCGCGAGATGCCCTCCAACCCGTCGCGCCCGTCGCGGCAGGCGGCCACCGCGTCCGGGTCGGCATCGCGGCCATACCAGGCCAGGAAGCGGAAGAAGCGCAGGATGCGCAGGTAATCCTCGGCAAGGCGCTGCGCGGGATCGCCGACAAAGCGCAGGCGTCCGGCCCGCAGGTCCTCCAGCCCGCCCACAAGGTCGATGACCGTTCCGCTTCGGTCGGCATAAAGCGCGTTCATCGTGAAGTCGCGCCGGCGGGCATCCTGCGCCAGATCGTCCGCAAAGGCGACGACGGCGCGGCGCCCGTCGGTTTCGACATCATGGCGGAGCGTCGTCACCTCGAACCCCCGGCCCTGGGCGACGACCGTGATGGTGCCATGATCGATCCCGGTGGGCACCGGCTTCAACCCCGCTGCCCTTGCCAGATCCACGACCGTTTCCGGCAGCGCATCGGTTGCCAGATCCACGTCCTCGACGGGCATGTCCAGAAGCGCGTTCCTGACTGCGCCGCCGACCAGCCAGACGCGATGGCCATCCGTCTCGATCGCGTCGAGGACGGATTGCAGGGCCGGATCCTGCAACAGCCGGGGGGGAAGCTGCGTCACGCCTGCATCCTTCTGGCAAGGCCCAGCAGGATGCGGGCTGTCGCGCCCCACAGGTAATAGGGGCCGAAAGGCGCCGCGTGATAGCTGCGCCAGCCCTCGCGCCAGCGCCGCCGTTCGACGCGATAGCGCGAAGGGTCGGCGACATGGCCGAAGGGCAGGGTAAAGGCTTCCTCGACCTCGCCGGGTTCGGGGCGGGGCTGGAAGGGGCCGCGGATGATGCCGATCACAGGCGTGACCGCAAAGCCGGTGACGGTGCGATGCGGGGGCAGGGTGCCCAGCAGGTCAACCTGGGCGCTGTCCAGACCCACCTCCTCGCGCGCCTCGCGAAGGGCGGCGGCGATCGCGTCGGCGTCCATGGCATCGACCTTACCGCCCGGCAGCGCGATCTGGCCGGGATGATGGCGCAGCCCGGAGGCGCGCTTGGTCAGCATCAGCCGCCCGTCATCCTCGTGAAAGGCAGCCAGCACGCCCGCGGCCCGCAGGCTGCCCGCCGGCGGGGCGACATCCGGGTTCAGGTCGTAATCCGATGTCGGCCCCGCCTCGACGGACAGGGCCTGGCGCAAGCGATCCTCGGACCAGCCCGCGATCACTCGGCCGCCCTGCCGGCCAGCGGCTGGCCGTCGGCATCCACCGTCGCCTCGAAGCCAAGGCTTTGCGGGTCGAATTCGTAATGCGCGCCGCAGAACTGGCAATCGGCGGTGACGATGCCCGCATCCGTGGTCATGTGCGCGATGTCCTTGGCCGAATAGATCGACAAGGTGTCGCGCACCCGGTCCGAGGTGCACGAGCAGCCGAATTCCACCCGCTGCGTATCGAAGACGCGCGGCGTTTCCTCGTGGAACAGGCGCAAGAGCAGGTCGGTCGGCCCGACCGAGGGGCCGATCAGTTCCAGCGTCTCGACCGTGTCCAGAAGCAGGTTGGCGCGGTTCCAGTCCTCGGATTCGGCGCCCTGCAGGATGTCGGCGGCCTCGATCAGCCCGCCGTCGCCGCTGCCGCCCTCGCCCGAGTGCATCGGCTGCGCGGGCAGGGTCTGCAGCATCATGCCGCCGGCGCGCCAATGGCCGTCCTCGCCCATCACGCGGGAATAGCCGCTGGCCAGCTGGAATCGCGTCGGCAACTGTTCGGATTGCGCGAAATAGGTTTGCGCGCAGGCCGACAGCGACCCGCCCGCCAGGGGGGTGATCCCCTGATAGGGCAGGGTGCCCTCGCCCTGGTCGATCAGCAGGGCGAAATACCCTTCGCCGATCTGCTGGAAGGGCGGGCGGCCGTCCAGCCGTTCGGCATCGAAGCTGGCCCAGGCCCGGATCCGGGCAGGCGCGCCATCGCTTTCCGGCGCATAGTAATCGGCGGCCAGCGTGCGGATCGCGCCGTTGCCGCGGACCTGCAGACTCAGCTTCCAGCGCAGCTTGACCGTGGGGCCGATCAGCGCAACCAGCAGCGCCAGCTCTGCCACCATGGCGCTGACCGGCGCCGGATAGTCGTGACGCGACAGGATGTGGTCCAGCACCCCGTCCAGGCGGACGACGCGTCCGCGAATGTCGGAACGGTCAAGCTGGAACGGCAACACCGTGTCGTCCCACGCGATCTGGTTGATCTTGCTCATGCGATATTCCTGAGATTCCTTGGGCAGGCCCACGCGCGGCAGGCCAGGTCGCGCACAATATAGGGACTTCCGCGCCGATCCCAAGGGGCGGCTTCCCCGGCGTCCCCGGCCGCGCTAAGGATGGCATCCGAAGACCCGGAGGCCCCATGATCCGCCGATACGGCAACTCCCCCCGGCGCGGACAGCGTCACAGGTTGCGCCCGGGCGCCTATGCCCTGCTGGTCCGCGACGGACGACTGCTGCTGACCCACCAGTCCCGCCCTGAGCCTGAATTCCAGCTGCCCGGCGGCGGCATCGACGCCGGAGAGAACGGCCTTCGCGCCCTGCACCGCGAGGTCTTCGAGGAAACCGGCTGGACCATCGGCAATGCCCGCTGGCTTGGCGCCTATCGCCGCTTTGCCTTCATGCCGGAATACGGCCGGTGGGCCGAAAAGCTGTGTCATGTCTGGCTGGCCCGCCCGATCCGACGCCTGTCCCCTCCGACCGAGGCGCATCACAGCGCGCATTGGGCAAGCCCGCCGGACGCAATGGAACTGCTGGCCGATCCCGGTGCGCGGGCCTTCCTGGCGCGGTTCCGGGCACTGATCTAGCGGGGCCGCGGGAAAGCGCTTCGCCCTAGCGGCCGGACAGGGCCACCATCTCGGCCGGGGCCAGGTATTCGATCAGCACGGCCGACATGTCGTCCTGGCGTTCGCCGCGGCAATATTCCGACACCGACCAGGCCATGGATTCCAGGAACACGTGCCCGCCCAGGAAGGCATTGGTGCGCAGGATCGCCTCGACCCCGTCATCGCCCAGAAGGCGGCCCGCGGGGTTCGTGGCTTCCGTGATGCCATCCGAGCAGATCAGCAGCCGGTCGCCGGGCTCCATCACCAGATCGATCTCGTCGAAGACCGGCCTTTCGAAGACGCCGATGGGCATGCCCCCATTGCCCAGCGGCCGGACCGAGCCATCGGCGCGCTGCAGGACCGGATGGGGATGGCCCGCCTGCACCATCCGCAGCCGGCCCGTGACATGGTTCAGTTCGGCATAGATCATCGTGTAATAGGTGTCGGTCGCCATCTCCTCCAGCATCATGTTGTTGAAGAAATGGGCCAGCGCCGCGGGGCTGACCGCGTCGGTGCCGGTCTGGGCCGCGCGCAGGGCCACGTTCTGGTCGGCCGACCCCGACAGATGCACCGACAACTGCGCCGTCAGCAGGGCGGCGGTGACACCGTGGCCCGACACGTCCAGCGCATAGATGCCGACCCGGTCATCGCCGATCGGGAAAAATCCTACCAGATCGCCGCCGATATGGCCCGCCGGGCGCAACAGCAGCGACAGCTGGATCGAGCCGAACCGGCCCGAGCGTTCCTTGACCAGCCCCTGCTGCAGCTTCCGCGCCTCGCGCAGGTCGCGGTCGATGGCGGCCTGGGTTTCCCGCAGCCGGTCAAGGGCCGCGCGCAGCTGGGCGTTGCTGGCGCGCAAGTCCTCCTCGACCCGCAGGATGCGCTCGCCTGCGGCCAGCCGCGCCAGCAGTTCCTGCTGCGTCACGGGCTTGGGGAGGAAGTCGTCGGCCCCCGCCTCCAGCCCGCGGGAAATGTCCTCGGTGTCGCGGGCCGAGGTCAGCAGCACGAAGTAACCGTAGTTGCTGCGTTCGTTGGCCCGGAAGGCGCGGCACAGATCCAGCCCGCTTTGACCCGGCATGACCCAGTCCGACAGCACGATGTCGGGATCGACGCGTTGGCACAGGGCCAGCGCGTCCTCGACCGACGCGGCCTCCAGCACCTCGTAATGGGCGCGCTTCAGCTGGATGGCGAAGATGCGGCGTTGCGCGGCATTGTGGCTGACGACCAGGACGCGGCGCACGAGCCGCGTCGCGGGCTTCTTGGGCGGGGGAGAGGTCGAACGATTCGCGCTTTTCATGCCACGGTGATAACCCGCTGGCGGTAAAGGCGCGGTTAAGCGCGACGGATCAGACCAGCAGCTCGGACAGGATCTCGTCGTTGGTGATGTCGCGATAAACGAAGCCCGCGCGGTCCAGCCGCGCCTTGAGCGCGATCAGGTTCTGCGGCGCCGAGGTTTCGATGCCGATCAGGATCGAGCCGAAGTTGCGCGCCGATTTCTTGAGGTATTCGAACCGCGCCACGTCGTCGTCGGGGCCCAGAAGCTCCAGGAAATCGCGCAGCGCGCCGGGACGCTGCGGCAGACGCAGGACGAAGTATTTCTTGACGCCCGCAAAGCGTTGCGCGCGCTCCTTGACTTCGGGCAGACGCTCGAAATCGAAGTTCCCGCCCGAGCAGACGCAGACCACCCGCTTGCCAGTCAGATCGCCCAGGTCTTCCAGAACGTCGATGGCCAGCGCGCCGGCGGGCTCCAGCACCACCCCCTCGTGGTTCAGCATCTCCAGCATGGTGCCGCAAATGCGATCCTCGGGCGCCAAATGCACGTCCTGGGGCGAGAAGCGGCGCAAGGCCTCGAAGGGCAGGGCGCCGATGCGCGCAACGGCGGCGCCATCCACGAAATTGTCCACGGCGGGCAGCGCGACCGGCGCGCCCTGCTGAAGCGCGGCCTGGAGGCTGGCGCCGCCAAGCGGTTCGGCAAAGGCAAACTGCGCATCGGGCGCCATCTCCGCGAAATACCGCGTCACCCCGGCCGCGAGCCCCCCGCCGCCCACCGGCAGCACCACCAGATCGGGTGCGCCGCCAAGCTGTTCCAGCATCTCCAGCCCCACGGTGGCCTGACCCTCGATCACGTCGGCCGAATCGAAGGGCGCCAGGAACTGCGCGCCGTGTTCGGCCGCAAAGGCCTGCGAGGCGGCCAGCGTCTGGTCGAAATAGTCGCCCGTCAGAACGATCTCGATCGCGTCGCCGCCAAAGACCTTGGTCTTGTCGATCTTCTGCTTGGGCGTCGTCACCGGCATGAAGATCGTGCCGCGCGCGCCGAAATGGCGGCAGGCATAGGCCACGCCCTGCGCGTGGTTGCCCGCGCTGGCGCAGACGAAATGCGCGTTCGTCGCCTGCCCGGGCGTCACCCGCTTGCGCATGGCATTGAACGCGCCCCGCAGCTTGTAGCTGCGCACGGGGGTCAGATCCTCTCGCTTGAGCCAGATCTCGGCCCCGAACCTGGCCGACAGGTGGTCGTTGCGCTGGAGCGGCGTCGGCTCGAACAGGTCGCGGATCGCGATTTCGGCGTTGCGGACCAGGGCGGCGAAGGAGGGGGCGGCGAAGGTGGGAGCGGAGTTTTCCATGCGCCAGCGCATGACGCGAAAGCGGGCGTTTGGCAAGGGTCAGCGCAGCGGGCGCCCTTCGACATAGTGGCCCCAGAGGGTCGTCAGGACGGACAAGCCGACAAGGGTGGTCAGCCAGTGGAGGACGCCCGACACGATCAGCGCAACGATCTTCAGCGACTCGGCGGCAAGCAGCGCTGCTGTCGCTATTTCGACGATTTCGTAGCTGACAAGCGCGATCAGGGTCAGAAGCAGGATAGACCCCGCCGCAGGCTTGAGGCTATGCAAGGCGCTCTGGATGGGGCGGGCCGCGCCAATGGCCGCCCCCGGCAAAGCGGTCCCCAGGATCAGCGCCAAGGCATAGAAAAGATAGCTGAGCACAAGTCCGACAAGCACCGTCAATGTATTGCCGCCGCCCTGAAACACCGCATACACGATTGCCATCAACGCAAGCACGGCGGACGCCAGGATGAGGACAACAGGCAGGAACACAAACATAGCGCCCCACTGCCGGGCCCGGCGGCGGGGCAATGAGATTCCCGCGATCGTCCAGAAGCACGAAGCGGTGCCACCGCACCGCGAGCCAGGCGAAGGTGAAAGCATATGTCAGCGCCAGGGCGGCGAAAACGAGCCGGAAGCCGAAGCTGGACGGTCTTGCCCAGTACTGCCCCGTCATGATCACGACGGCCACGACGCCGAAGGCAATCAGCAACGGCAGCACCGACAACAGCAACGCCTGCCGAAGATTTCCAAGAACCTGCCGCAGCGCGTGCAGCAGGATGCGAAATGCCTGCATCAAAGACCCCTGAGCAACCCCATCCTCTTATCCGCCCCCACACCCTTGTGACAACGCGGCTTCTGCCTTATTGCGCCGGAAACTTTGCCGAAGGGTTAACCGCATGACCGACGCGCCGAAAAAAGTCGTCCTTGCCTATTCGGGCGGGCTCGACACCTCGATCATCCTGAAATGGCTGCAGACCGAATACGGCTGCGAGGTCATCACCTTCACCGCCGACCTGGGCCAGGGCGAGGAACTGGAGCCGGCGCGTCAGAAGGCCGAGTTGCTGGGCATAGCGCCCGAAAACATCCACATCGAGGATCTGCGCGAGGAATTCGTGCGCGACTTCGTCTTCCCGATGTTCCGCGCCAACGCGCTTTACGAAGGGCTGTACCTGCTGGGCACCTCGATCGCCCGCCCGCTGATCTCCAAGCGCCTGGTCGAACTGGCGCACCAGCATGGCGCGGATGCGGTGGCGCATGGCGCGACCGGCAAGGGCAACGACCAGGTGCGGTTCGAGCTGTCGGCATACGCGCTGGACCCGTCGATCAAGGTGATCGCGCCCTGGCGGCTGTGGGACCTGACCTCGCGCACCAAGCTGATCGAGTTTGCCGAGCAGAACCAGATCCCCATCGCCAAGGACAAGCGCGGCGAGGCGCCCTTCAGCGTGGACGCGAACCTGCTGCACACCTCCAGCGAGGGCAAGGCGCTGGAGAACCCGGCCGAGGCCGCGCCCGACTATGTCTATCAGCGCACCGTGAACCCCGAGGACGCGCCCGATCAGCCCGAATTCATCGAGATCACCTTCGAACGCGGCGATGCGGTGGCGATCAACGGCGAGGCGCTGTCGCCCGCCACGATCCTGACCCGCCTGAACGAACTGGGCGGCAAGCACGGCATCGGTCGCCTGGACTTCGTGGAAAACCGCTTCGTCGGCATGAAGTCGCGCGGCATCTATGAAACGCCGGGCGGCACGATCCTGCTGGAAGCCCATCGCGGGATCGAGCAGATCACGCTGGACAGCGGTTCGGGCCACCTCAAGGACAGCCTGATGCCGCGCTATGCGGAACTGATCTACAACGGCTTCTGGTTCAGCCCCGAGCGCGAGATGCTGCAGGCCCTGATCGACAAGTCGCAGGAGCATGTCTCGGGCACGGTGCGGCTGAAGCTCTACAAGGGTCTGGCGACCTGCGTCGGCCGCTGGTCTGACCAGTCGCTCTACTCCGAGGCGCATGTCACCTTCGAGGACGATGCCGGCGCCTATGACCAGAAGGACGCCGCGGGCTTCATCCGCCTGAACGCCCTGCGCCTGAAGCTGGTCGCGAACCGGAACGCGCGGAACAAGTAAGCCGCCCGCATCACGACCCATGGGCCGCGGCATCCCCGCGGCCTTTTCTTTTGCCCGGGCCTGTCCCACAGTGGCCCGGTCCAGCAGAAGGCCCGTCCCATGACCGACCGTCCCGCCCGTATCAGCATCGTCACCGTCAGCGACCGCGCCGCCCGCGGCGAATACGAGGACAAGGGCGGCCCCGGCGCCGAGGCCTGGCTGCGCGACGTGGTGGTTTCCCCCATGGAAATCACCCGCACCATCATCCCGGACGGGCGCGAGGGCGTGGCTGCGACGCTGCGCGAACTGGTGGAGGGCGGCGCCGACCTGATCCTGGTGACCGGCGGCACCGGACCCGCCCCCCGTGACCAGACCCCCGAGGCGGTGATGGACGTGGCCGAAAAGGAACTGGAGGGCTTCGGAGAGGAAATGCGCCGCGCATCTCTGGCCGAGGTCCCGACCGCCATCCTGTCGCGACAGACGGCGGTGGTCCGGGATGCGACGCTGATCATCACCCTGCCGGGCAAGCCCGCGGCGATTGCGACCTGCCTGAACGCGGTGTTTGCCGCGGTGCCCTATTGCCTGGACTTGATCGGTGCCGCGCGGATCGAGACGGATGCAGGGAAGGTGAAGGCGTTTCGGCCCGGATCCTGAGGGACCCTTTCACCCCATCCACCCCACTACCATCGGCGCGATCACCGCGGTCAGCACCGCGTTCAACCCCATCCCGATCCCTGAAAATGCCCCCGCCGTCTGGTTCACCTGGAACGCCCGCGCGGTGCCGATGCCATGCGCGGCAACGCCCACGGCGAAGCCTCGCGCCCGCCAGTCCCGCACGCGCAGCGCGTTCAGCAGCGGCGTCACCACGATGGCCCCGAAGATCCCCGTCAGCAGCACCAGGGCGGCGGTGAGGGTGGGCTGGCCGCCGATCCGCTCGGCGATGCCGATGGCGACGGGGGCGGTCGTGGACTTGGGCGCCAGGGACGCCAGCACGGGGCCGCCGATCCCGAAGGCGCGGGCGATCAGCAGGGCCGAGACGATCGCCACGCCCGACCCCACGCAAAGCCCCGCCAGCATCGGCCAGGCGGCGCGGCGGACCCTCGGCAGGTTGTCGTAAAGCGGCAGCGCCAGGCAGACCGTCGCGGGGCCGAGCATGAAGTGGACGAACTGCGCGCCCTCGAAATAGGTGGCGTAGTCGGTGCCCGTGGCGGCCAGCAGGACCGCCAGCAGGATCACCGCGATCAGCACCGGGTTGGCCCAGCTTTGCCGCCCGGCTGCGCGAAACAGCGCGTCGCCGATGACATAGGCCACCAGCGTCGCCGTCAGCCACAGCAGCGGGCCCTGCGCCAGATAGGACCAGATCAGCGCGGGATCAGCCATCGGCATCCTCCTTCAGCGCGGATGGATCGACCGACCCGGTCCAGCGCGCCACGGCCTGGAAGGCCAGCGCCCCCGCCGCGATGGCCAGCAGCGTGGAGCCCATGATCGCCACCGCCAGCCCGATGCCCTGGTCGCGCAGGGTCGGCCAATGGGCAACGACCCCCACCCCTGCCGGGACGAAGAACAGCGACAGATGCGCCAGCAGCCCCTGGGCCGCCGGACGCAACCGGTCGGCCAACGGCGGGCGCAGGATGCAGGCCGCGACCAGCAGGCACAGGCCCACGACCGGGCCGGGCAGGGGCAGGTCCAGCGCGCGGGACAGGATCTCTCCGACAAGCTGGAAGGCCAGAATCAGGGACAGCGCGGTGATCATGGCACCGATGGTAGCGGAAATCGGCCCATCCACCATGCCGATCTTGTGGAAACTGTCTTGCCGCTCTCCAGATATAGCGGGTGGTGGTTGACTTGCCCCCGCGCGATGCGACAATCCCCACGGGATTTGGAAAGGGACTCGCTTGCGCTTCGACCGGCTGCGACTGAACGGCTTCAAAAGCTTCGTGGACCCGACCGACCTGGTCATCCGCGAGGGGCTGACCGGCGTCGTGGGCCCAAACGGCTGCGGCAAGTCGAACCTGCTCGAGGCGCTCCGCTGGGTCATGGGCGAGAACCGCCCGACCGCGATGCGCGGCGAAGGGATGGAGGACGTGATCTTCGCCGGCACCGCGCGCCGGTCCGCCCGCGCCCATGCCGAGGTGGTGCTGACGGTGGACAATCGCGACCGGCTGGCGCCTGCGGGCTTCAACGGCGACGACCAGTTCGACATCGTGCGCCGGATCACCCGCGACGCGGGGTCCGCCTACAAGATCGGCGGCAAGGACGTGCGGGCGCGGGACGTGCAGATGCTGTTCGCGGATGCCTCGACCGGCGCGCATTCGCCTGCCTTGGTCCGGCAGGGCCAGATCAGCGAGCTGATCAGCGCTAAGCCGCGAAGCCGCCGCCGGATCCTAGAGGAGGCGGCGGGGATCAGCGGCCTTTACCAGCGCCGGCACGAGGCGGAGCTGAAACTGAACGCGGCGGAATCGAACCTCACCCGCGTCGAGGACACGCTGGACCAGCTGTCCACCCAGGTGGTGTCACTGACCCGGCAGGCCCGCACCGCCGCCCGCTATCGCGAGATCGGCGCGGCGCTTCGGCTGGCCGAGGGCGCGCTGCTTTATCGCCGCTGGTCCGAGGCCGAGGCGGCGCGGCTGGCCGCGGCCGAGGCGCTGACCGGAGCCATCCGCGATGCCGCGGCAGCCGAGGCGGCATCGCGCGAGGCATCCGCCCGGCGCGAAGCGTCCGAGGCCGCGCTGCCGGACCTGCGTGAAGAAGAACAGGTCGCCGCCGCCATCCTGTCGCGCATCGTGGTCGAACGCGAAGCCCTGGACGAGGCTGACATCCGCGCGGCACAGGCCATCGCCGGCCTTCAGGCCCGCATCAGCCAGCTTGCCCGCGACATCGAGCGCGAGGAGTCGCTGAACCGCGACGCCGGAGAGGTGGTCGAGCGGCTGGCTTGGGAGCAGGCGGAACTGGAAAAGGCCGGGCAGGGCCATGACGCGCGGTTGGACGCGGCCGCCCATGCCGCCGACGAAGCCGCCGAGGCGCTGCGCGAGGTCGAGGCGCGGCTGGCGGAACTGACGGACGAGGCGGCTCGCCTTGCCGCGCGGCACCAGTCGGCGGAACGGCTGGCCGCCGACCTGCGCGCGATGCTGGATCGGTCGGAACGGGCCGGCACCGAGGCGCAGGCCGCCGTCGCCCGCGCCGCCGAGGCGGGTGCAACCGCCGAGGACGCGCTTGCCATCGCGGAGCAGGCGCAGGAGGCTGCCGCCGAGCGCGCCGAGGCCGCCGAGGATGCGCTTGCCGCCGCCGAGGCAGCCCGGGCCGAGGCCGAAGCCCTTGAGGCCGGCGCCCGAATAGCCCGGGCCGAGGCCGAGGGCGAGGCCAGCGCGCTGGCCGCCGAAATGGCCGCGCTGCGCCGGCTGGTGGAACGCGGCCAGTCGGGGGGCAAGTCGATCCTCGACCAGGTGACCGTGGCAAAGGGCCATGAGGTGGCCTTTGGCGCGGCGTTCGGCGACGATCTGCGCGCGGGCCTTGCGGCGGATGGCGAAAGCGGCTGGCATCTGCTGGCCCCATGGGACGATCCGCAGCCCTTGCCGGCTGGCGCGGCGTCCCTGGCACCACATGTCGATGGCCCGGCAGCCCTGGGGCGCAGGCTGTCGCAGGTGGGGCTTGTCGCCGATGCGGCGACTGCCGCGACCATGCAGCCGGCGCTGAGGCCCGGCCAGCGGCTTGTCACGCCCGCGGGCGATCTGTTCCGCTGGGACGGGATGCGGGTCATGGCGGGCGAGGCATTGTCGGCCGCCGCCCTGCACCTTCAGAAGGTCAACCAGCTGGCCGAACTGTCGGACCAGACCGCCGAGGCCGAGGCCAGGGCCGCTGTCGCGATCGAGCGCCACGAGGACGCCCGCGCAGCCCTGTCGGATGCCACGGCGACCGAGAAATCCGCCCGGGATGCCCGGCGCGATGCGGAACGGCAGCTGTCCGATGCGGCACGTGCCCTGACGCGGGCCGAATCCGACCTGTCGATGGCGCGCAGCCGCGCCGAGTCGGCTGGGGGCGAACTGGCGCGGCACCAGGCCGATGCGCTGGACGCGCGCGGGCGATTGGCGCAGGCGGAAGCAGCGCTGGCCGAGTTGCCGGACAGGGCGGACGCGGCCACGGCCCTGGAACATGCCCGCACCGGGGTCGAGGCCGCGCGCATCGCCACGATGACCCGCCGCGCCGCGCTGGACGAGTTGAAGCGCGAGGCCAATGCACGGACGAAGCGCCTGCAGGAGATCGCCAAGGAGGAGTCCGGCTGGAAGCTGCGCCTGCAGCAGGCAGGCACGCGGGCCTCGGAACTGACCGCCCGCCGCGATGCCGCCGCCGCCGAACTGACGGATGCCGAGGCGCAGCCTGCCGTGCTGGCCGACCGCCGCGCCAGCCTTCGGGCGCGCGAAGCGGATGCCGACACGCGCCTGACCGCCGCCCGCGACACGCTGGCGATCGCCGAGGACGCCGCCCGCAGCGCAGCCCATGCCGAGCGCGAAGCCGAGCGCGCCGCCTCCGAGGCCCGCGAAACCCGCGCCACCCGCGAAGCGCGCGCCGAGGCCGCGCGGAACGCCGAGGCCGCTGCCCGGGCGCGCATCCTCGAGGAAACCGAGACGACGCCGCAGGCGCTGCTGGCCTCGCTTGGCGACCGGCCCCCCGATGCGCCCGCCGCCGTGCTGGAGGACCAGATCGCCCGGCTGCGCACGCAGCGCGACGGGCTTGGCGCCGTCAACCTGCGCGCCGACGAGGACAAGCGCGAAGTCGAGGCCGAGCGCGACCGCCTTGCCGCCGAGAAATCCGACCTTGAGGAAGCCATCCGCAAGCTGCGGGCAGGCATCACCAGCCTGAACCGCGAAGGGCGCGAAAGGCTGCTGGCGGCCTTTGACACGGTGAATGCCAACTTCGGCACGCTGTTCACCACCCTGTTCGGCGGCGGCGAGGCGCGGCTGGTTCTGGTCGAATCCGACGATCCGCTGGACGCCGGGCTGGAAATCATGTGCCAGCCGCCCGGCAAGAAGCTGTCCACGCTGTCGCTGCTGTCCGGCGGCGAACAGACCCTGACGGCCATGGCACTGATCTTTGCGGTGTTCCTGGCCAACCCGGCGCCGATCTGCGTGCTGGACGAGGTGGACGCGCCGCTGGACGACGCCAATGTCAGCCGCTTCTGCGACCTGCTGGACGAGATGACGCGCCGCACCGACACGCGCTTCCTGATCATCACCCACCACGCCGTCACCATGTCGCGCATGGACCGGCTGTTCGGCGTCACCATGGTGGAACAGGGCGTCAGCCAGCTTGTCAGCGTGGATCTGAAGCGCGCCGAGGCTCTGGTCGCCTGACGCCCGCCTTGTTACGGTGCCGCCCGAATCCGCAAGCCATACGAGGGACATCATGAGCATCGAAGCCACCCTGGCCCAGAAGGGCATCACCCTTCCCGCAGCGCCTGCGCCCGCGGCGAACTATGTGCCCTTCGTGCAGACGGGCAATCTGGTCTTCGTGTCGGGCCAGATCAGCCAGGATGAGAGCGGGCAGATCAAGGGCCGCCTGGGCGATGGCATGTCGGTGGAAGATGGCGCCGCCGCCGCCCGCCGCTGCGGGCTGTCGCTGATCGCGCAGCTGAAGGCCGCCGTGGGCGATCTGGACCGCGTGCGTCGCGTGGTCAAGCTGACGGGCTTCGTGAACTCGACCCCCGATTTTGCCGACCAGCCCAAGGTCATCAACGGCTGTTCCGACCTGATGGTCGAGGTCTTCGGCGATGCCGGCCGCCATGCCCGCGCCGCCGTTTCCGCCCCCGCGCTGCCCCTGGGCGTCGCGGTCGAGATCGAAGCAATCTTCGAGGTCGCGTGATGATGGCCCTGCCGCGGGCCTTCCTGAGCATGCCGGTCGCGCACCGGGGCCTGCATGGTCCCGGCGTCCCGGAAAACAGCCTGGTCGCCGCGCAGGCCGCGATCGACGCGGGCTATGCGATCGAGCTGGACATCCAGCCGGCCCGGGGTGGCGAGGCGATGGTGTTCCACGACTATGACCTGCGCCGCCTCGCGGGTGCCGAGGGCTTCATCGCGGGCCTTGACCCGGCGGCGCTGTCGGGGATGCGGCTGCTGGGCACCGACCAGCCCATCCCGACCCTGCGGCAGTTCCTGGATCTGGTCGCGGGCCGCGTGCCCCTGCTGATCGAGATCAAGGACCAGGACATGTCGCTTGGCCCCGACATCGGCACCCTGCATCAGCGTGTCGCGGCGGATTTGCAGGATTACGGCGGCCCCGTCGCGGTCATGTCCTTCAACCCGCATGTGGTCGAGGCCTTCCACAGGCTTGCGCCGCATGTCCCCGTCGGGCTGACCACCTGCGGCTACGCGGAACAGGACTGGCCCGGCATCCCCGAGGAAACGCGCAGCCACCTGGCCGGGATCAACGACTTCGACCGTTCCGGCGCCTGCTTCGTTTCGCATGACAAGCATGACCTGGCCAATCCGCGCCTTGATGCGCTGAAGGCACAGGGCGTGCCGATCCTGTGCTGGACCATCCGCAGCGCGGAGGAGGAGGTGCTGGCCCGCCGCGTCGCGGACAACATCACCTTTGAAGGCTATCGCCCGACTGCAACCTAGCCGGGGGACTTCGCGTCCCCCATTCGCCTTCGGCGAAGTCCCCCTGCGGGATATTTGAGCCAAAGTGAAAAGCCTGCGCGAATGTGAGCAGGGGACCGCTGACAAACCCGCCCCGACCGCCTAGCTTGCCAGCCATGAGCGCGCTTACCCTGTCCACCCATGCCAGCATCGCCGCGATCCCGGCCGACACCTGGGACGCGCTTGGGGATGGCAATCCCTTTACCACGCACCGCTTCCTGCTGGCGCTGGAGGAATCCGGCTCGGTCGGGCGTGGGACGGGCTGGCAGCCCCTGCATGTGACGCTGGAGGATGGCGGCACGGTGGTTGCCGCCGCGCCGCTTTACGCCAAGTCGCACAGCCAGGGCGAATACATCTTCGACCATGCCTGGGCCGAGGCCTATGGGCGCGCGGGCGGTCGCTATTATCCCAAGCTGCAGGCGGCGGTGCCCTTTACCCCGGTGACCGGCGCCCGGCTGCTGACGGAGGACCCGGCCATGCGGCAGTCGCTGCTGGCCGGCATGACGCGGCTGGCCGAACGGGTCGGGGCATCGGGCCTGCATGTCACCTTCTGCACGGAAGCCGAGGCCGAGGCCGGGTCCGCCACCGGCCTTCTGCCCCGCGTCACGCAGCAGTTCCATTGGCTGAATCGGGGCTATGCCGGCTATGACGATTTCCTGGGGGCGCTGTCCTCGCGCAAGCGCAAGGATCTGCGCAAGGAACGCGCCCGGGCGCAGGCTTTCGGCGGCACGATCCGGCACCTGACCGGCGATGACCTGAAGCCGCAGCATTGGGACGCCTTCTGGGCCTTCTACCAGGACACCGGCAGCCGCAAATGGGGCCGGCCCTACCTGACGCGGGCCTTCTTCGACTGCCTGCAGCAGACCATGCGCGACGACATCCTGCTGGTCCTGGCGGAACGGGACGGGCGACCCATCGCGGGGGCGCTGAACTTCATCGGGCCGGATGCGCTTTACGGCCGATACTGGGGCTGCATCGAGGACCATGCCTTCCTGCATTTCGAACTGTGCTATCATCAGGCCATCGACATCGCGATCGAGCGCGGGCTGGCGCGGGTCGAGGCCGGCGCGCAGGGCGAACACAAGCTGGCCCGGGGGTATGAACCCGTCGCCACCCATTCGCTTCACTGGGTGGCTGACAAGGGATTCCTGCGCGCCCTGGCCAATTATCTGGACCGCGAACGCATGGCGATGGGCGAGGAGATCGAGGCCCTTGCGGATTTCACGCCCTTCCGCAAGGGCTAGGGACCGGCTGGCGGCCGGTCCCGCTTGGGTCAGACCTTCTCCAGCAGCGCCTCGCCCGCGCTGACGCCGCACTGGCCGGGGCTGTCCTCGACGTCCAGGGCCTCGAATGTGCCGTCCTTCAGCAGCGCGGCATAGCGTTTGGAGCGGCCGTAGAAGCCGGCAGGCGGCGCGTCGAAGTTCAGGCCAAGCGCGCGGGTCAGGCTGCCGTCGGCATCGGCCAGAACCTCGATCCCCGCGTCCTGGGCGCCGGTGGCCTTGGCCCAGGCATCGGCGACAAAGGGGTCGTTCACGGTCACGCAGACGATCCGGTCCACGCCCTTGCCGCGGAAGGCATCGGCATTGCGCACGAAGCTGGGCATGTGGGCATTGGTGCAGGTGCCGGTAAAGGCGCCCGGCACGCCGAACAGGGCCACGCGGCCCCGGGCCAGGTCGGCGGTGTCCACGGCCTCGGGGCCATTGGCGCCCACGCGCAGCAGCTTGCCCTGGGGCAGCCGGTCTCCGACGGTGATGGTCATCCTGTCCTCCTTGGAATTGCAACGGATTCGCCGCGACTATAGGGTGCCGTCCGGTGACAGGCCAGCGGGCCGCAACAGGCAGGGATGGCCATGAAGATCGTGATCGTCGGGGCAGGGCAGGCGGCGGCGTCCATGGCGGCGCGGCTGCGCGCCAAGGGCCATGAGGGCGAGATCGTGGTGATCGGCGCGGAATCCGCGGCCCCCTATCAGCGCCCGCCGCTGTCCAAGGCCTATCTGCTGGGCCAGATGGGGCTGGACCGCCTGGTGCTGCGGTCGCCGGAATGGTGGGACGATCAGCGCATCACCCTGCGGCTGGGCGAAACGGCGACTGCCATCGACCCGGCGCGGCGGGTGGTCGCGACCGACAAGGGGCAGGTGGGTTATGACGTCCTGGCCCTGACCACGGGCGCGTCAGCCCGCCGCCTTCCCGCCGCCATGGGGGGCGAGTTGCCGGGCGTCCACGTGATCCGCAACCTGGCCGACGTGGACGCCCTGGCCCCGCAAATGCAGCCGGGCCGCCGCCTGATCGTGATCGGCGGCGGCTATATCGGGCTGGAGGCCGCAGCGGTCGCCCGCAAGCTGGACCTGATCGTCACGCTGATCGAGGCCGCGCCGCGTATCCTGGGCCGCGTGGCCGCGCCCGAGACGGCGGACATGATCCGCGCCCTGCATCTGGCGCACGGCGTGGAAATCCTGGAGGGCACCGGCATCTCCCGGATAAGCGGCAGCGATCACGCGACCGGCGTGGCATTGACCGAGGGGCGCGAATTGCCCGCCGACCTGATCGTCACCGGCATCGGCGTCCTGCCGGAAACCACCCTGGCGCAGACCGCCGGGCTGTCCTTGGACAACGGGATCGCCACCGACGCCTTGGGCCGGACCTCGGATCCGGCGATCTGGGCGGCGGGGGATTGCGCCAGCTTTCCTTGGCAGGACGAACGGCTGCGGCTGGAAAGCGTCGGCAATGCCATCGACATGGCCGAGGCGGTGGCCGACAACATCCTGGGCGCGGACAAGGCCTATCAGCCGAAGCCCTGGTTCTGGTCCGACCAGTTCGATGCCAAGCTGCAGATCGCCGGCCTTGGAACTGGTCACGACCGGATCGTCACGCGTCCGGGCAACGGCCAGCATGGCGGATCCGTCTGGTATTTCCGCGGCGACCGCCTGATTGCCGTGGACGCGCTGAACGACGCCCGCGCCTACATGATCGGCAAGCGCCTGATCGAGGCCGGGCGCAGCCCCGACCCCGGCGCCATCGCAGCGGCGAGCGACCTCAAGGCACTGCTCGCATGAGGTTTCTTCTTCACTCAAATATCCTCGGGGGGAGCCGCGCAGCGGCCGGGGGGCAGACGGCCCCCCGTGATCGCGGGACGCAAGCATGAGGATCGTCGGCGGCAGCCTGCGCGGCCTGAAGCTGGCGGATGTGGGCGAAGGCGACGCCACCGGCCATCTGCGCCCCACCACCGACCGCGTGCGCGAGGCGATCTTCAACCTGCTGGTCAATGGCACGCATGGCAACCCCGTCCCGGGCGCGCGCGTGCTCGATCTGTTCGCCGGAACCGGGGCCCTGGGGCTGGAGGCCCTGTCTCGCGGCGCGGCCCATGTGACCTTTGTCGATGACGGCGCCAAGGCGCAGGCGCTGGTCCGCAGCAACATCGCCAAGGCCAGGGCCGAGGGTGCGACGGACCTGCTGCGGCGCAACGCGACCCGTCTGGGCGAGAATCGCGGCGCAGCCTGCGGGCTGGTCTTCCTCGACCCGCCCTATGCGCAGGGTCTTGGTGAAAAAGCCATCGCCTCGGCGCTAGCTGGCGGTTGGGTCGCCCCCGGTGCGGTGGTGGTCTGGGAAGAAAGCCGGCCGCCGCTTGTGCCCGCTCCGTTGGTGCAGATCGACCAAAGGCGCTATGGCGATACGCTCGTCACGCTGGCGCGGCTGCCCGGGGCGTAGCGGGATGTGATGCCCGGGCCGCGCGAAAGGCCGAGATGCAGTGGATCCCGAGGGAACGCCGCCCGGCAGGGCGACCGGCTCACGCCGGTTCCGCCAGCACCCGCGCTGCGGCATCCAGCGCTCCCGGCCCGTAGGGGATGCCAAGCGCCGCCATTCCGGCCTGCATCGCGCCAAGCGCCGACAGGATCATGGCCGCATTGGCATGGCCCATATGGCCGATCCGCAGTGCGTTTTCAGGCTGCTCGGCGCCAAGGCCCACCCCCAGCGTCACGCCGCAATTCGCCGCCACCCAGGACCGCAGCGCATCGGCCCCCGGCAGTGCCAGCGCCGTGACCGAGGCCGCCCGCGCCGTGGGATCCTTGACCGACAGGCGGATCCCGGTATCGCCCTGGCCCCATTCGTCGACCGTCGCCCAGACGGCGCGGGCCAGGGCCGCGTGGCGCGCCCAAACGGCGAACAGGCCCTCCTCGTCCAGGATCATCCGCAGCGCCTCGTCCAGGGCGAAGATCTGCTGGACGGGCGGCGTGCCGCCCCAGAAGCGCCACAGGGCCTCGGCATTGGCGCGGGCGTGCCAGTCCCAATAGGGCGTGGTCAGTTGCGAACGCCCGCGCGCGGCGGCCTTGCCGGAATACCAGACGAAGCAGGTGCCGGGCAGGGCCATCATCCCCTTCTGGCTGGCCGCGATCAGCACGTCCACGCCCCAGTCGTCCATCATCATCGGCGCGCAGCCAAGCGATGCGATGGCATCCACCACCAGCAGCGCCGGGTGATCCCCCATGGCCTCGCGAAGCGCCGGGATGTCGGTCATCACGCCCGTCGCCGTGTCGATCTGGCATACCATGACCGCCTTGATCGCGCCGGCCTTGTCCTCGGCCAGGCGGCGGGCCAGCATGTCGGGGTCGGCGGGCAGGCTGCCGAAATCCAGCCGCTCCACCGCAATGCCCATCTGTTCCATCTGCTGCGCCCAGGACCGCCCGAAATGGCCCGATGTCAGCGCCAGCGCCCGGTCGCCCGAGCTGAAGATATTGGCGCCCGCGGCCTCCCACGCGGCATGGCCGTTGCCGATATAGGGCGCCAGATGCGCCTGCGTGCCGGCCAGCCGCTTCAACTGCTCCATGACCTGCAGGTTCAGATCCGCCAGTTCCTCGCCATAGATGTCGGGCGAGGCCCGATGCGCGGCGGCCAGCACCCGCTCGGGAACGGGCGAGGGTCCGGGAATGGCGATGACGGGGCGACCGGCGGCAAGGCTCATGGCGTTCAACTGTCCTTCACATGCTGCAAGGATCGCTAGTGCCCGCGCGGGCCAAGGTCAACGGTTCCCCCGACCTTGCGGCGGCGGGACGGGACGGGCTAAGGCTGTCGCAGCGCGAACAAAGGAAAGGCGTCGCTGCCCGTGACCAAGTCCCAAACCCCGCATCCTTCGGCCACCAGCCTGCTGCGCCGGTTCTGGACCGATTACCTGCGCATTCACCGCGGCCCCATGGCCGGGGCCTTCGTTCTGATGATGGCCGAGGGATCGACGCTGGCGCTGATTTCCTGGATGCTGAAGCCGCTGTTCGACCGCGTCTTCGTCGGCAAGGAGGCTGGCGCGATCTGGTGGGTCGGCGGCGCGATCATGGGGATCTTCCTGCTGCGCGCCACGACGCTGGTGGCCAGCCGCTCGCTTCTCAGCCGCATCTCGCTGGGCATATCGAGCGCGATGCAGCGCGATCTGCTGGCCCATATCATGACGCTGGACGGGCGGTTCTTCCAGGCCAACCCCCCCGGCGCCATGATCGAGCGGATCCAGGGCGACACCATCGCCGTCCAGGGGGTCTGGGCCAATCTCATCACCGGTGCCACGCGGGATGTCATTTCGCTGGTGATGCTGTTTGCGGTGGCGGTGGCCATCGACCCTGCCTGGACGCTGGCCGCGCTGATCGGCGCGCCGATCCTGATCGCACCCGCAGCGCTGGTGCAGCGCTATATCCGCCGCAAGGTGCGCCAGAACCGCGCCGATGCCAGCACACGCGCCACCCGCCTGGACGAGGTGATGCACGGCATCGCCTCGATCAAGCTGAACCGGGCCGAGGCCCATCAGAACGCCCGTTTCGCCAGCATCGTCGCCCGTATCCAGAGATCCCAGGTCAAGGTCGCGGCCATGAGCAGCCTGGTGCCCGCCCTGACCGACATCGTGACCGGCATCGGCTTTGTCGCCGTTCTGGCCCTTGGCGGACGGGAGGTGATGGAAGGAGAGCGCAGCATCGGCGACTTCATGTCCTTCTTCACCGCCCTGGCGCTGGCCTTCCAGCCCATGCGGCGGCTTGGCGGACTGGCGGGCACCTGGCAGACCGCGGCGGCCAGCCTGGAGCGGGTCTATCAGGTGATCGACACCAAGCCCGCCATCACCTCGGGGTCCCGGCTCCAGCCGCCTGCCGATACCTCGGTTCGGCTGGAGGACGTCTGGCTGTCCTATGACGGCAAGCCGGTGCTGCAGGGGCTGACATTTTCCGCCGAGGCGGGCAGGACCACCGCGCTTGTCGGCCCCTCGGGGGCGGGCAAGTCCACCGTCTTCAACCTGCTGACGCGCATGGTCGATCCCGACGGGGGCCGGATCACCCTTGGCGGGGTGCCGGTGCAGGATTTCGACCTGGGCGTCCTGCGCGACCAGTTTTCCACCGTGACGCAGGATTCCGCCCTGTTCGACGAAACCTTGCGCGACAACATCCTGATGGGGCGCCCCGGCGCGGATGACGCGGCGCTCAGGCGCGCGATGGACGCGGCCCATGTCAGCGACTTCGTGGCCGACCTGCCCAGGGGGCTGGACAGCGCGGCGGGCCCGCGCGGATCGGCGCTGTCGGGCGGCCAGCGGCAGCGCATCGGCATTGCCCGGGCGGTGCTGCGCGACGCACCCGTCCTGCTGCTGGACGAGGCGACGAGCGCGCTGGACACCGCCAGCGAGCGGCTGGTCCAGGCCGCCCTGGAGACGCTGTCGCAGAACCGCACGACGCTGGTGATCGCACACAGGCTGTCCACCATCCGCACTGCCGACAAGATCGTCGTCATCGAACAGGGCCGGGTTGTCGAGGAAGGCAGCCATGCACAGTTGATGGCCCTGGGCGGCGTCTATGCCCGCCTTGTCGCCCTGCAATTCGGAGAAAGCCAATGACCCGCCAGATCATCCGCGTCACCGGAGAGGATCGCCTGGCCTTCCTCCAGGGCCTGGTCAGCAACGACGTGACCCGCGCGCCTTGCTGGGCCGCGCTGCTGACGCCGCAAGGCAAGTATCTGGCCGATTTCCTGATCGTTCCCGATGGCGAGGCGCTGCTGATCGACGTGGACGCGCGGCTGGCCGAAGATCTGGTCCGGCGGCTGACGATGTACAAGCTGCGCTCCAGGGTTGCCATCGAGGTCGCCCCCATGACCGTAGGCCGCGGCACCGGACCCGCGCCCGAGGGCGCGATTGCCGATCCCCGGCACCCGGCGCTTGGCTGGCGGCTTTACGGCGGCACCGGCGACGACGGAACCGACTTCGACGCGATCCGCGTCCGGAACGTCATCCCCGAAACGCTGGTCGAACTGATCCCGAACGAGACCTTCATCCTGGAAGCGGGGTTTGAGCGCCTGCACGGCGTCGATTTCCGCAAGGGCTGCTATGTCGGCCAGGAGGTGACGGCCCGCATGAAGCACAAGACCGAGTTGCGCAAGGGCCTGGCCCGGCTGCGGATCGAGGGCGAGGCCCCCGTCGGCACGCCGATCACGGCCGACGGGAAAGAGGTCGGCACCCTGTTCACCCAGTCGGGCGGCCATGCCCTGGCGCATGTCCGCTTTGACCGCCTCGGGCCGGACATGCAGGCGGGTGCTGCGCGGCTGTCGGCGGATTAGGCCAGCTTGCGGATGCGGTCGCCCAGGGCGACCTCGCCGTCCCGCTCGATCGAACACAGGATGCCGCGCAGGCGCAGGGCCGGGTGGCCGGGGGCGGTGATCCAGTCCTTGGCGGGCGTGCCATAGCGGACCTTCCACTTGACGCAGCCGTCGTTGAAGACATCCGACACCCGCAGCACCGCCGTTCCCGCCTGCAGCAGCGTGCCGACGGGCAGGTTCGCTTCGCTGGTGTCCAGGTCGCAGATGATCGTGTCCCCGGGATGGGGCGTGTTCTTGCGGTCCCGCCAAACGGCGTCCATCACCCGGCGCGGCAGGATCGAGACCTGGATGCGCGGGTCGGGCGATCCGTCCGGCAGCTTCAGCCAGGGCGCGGCCATCCAGCGTTCGCCGGGGACGCCCTCGTCGCGGGTCAGCGTCAGGCGGTCGGGAAAGCTCCGCTGGTTGAAGCCGGGCCGAAAGCACAGGCATTCGACCGGCGCATCGTCCCTCGGCGCCGCCAGGACATGGGGCAGGGCGTGCGCCAGGTCCTCGGACGTGGCCTGCGGAAGGGTCGTGGCGGTCATGGGCGACACCGGCTGGCTGGGGTGAAGACGCCCCGGGCGGGCCGGGGCGCAGGAGGCAGGGTCAGGCCCGTTCGCTGTATTCGAACAGTTCGGTGTTGACGATGATCTTCTCGCCCTCGCCCACGAAGGGCGGGATCATGATGCGCACGCCGTTGTCCAGGATGGCGGGCTTGTAGCTGTTGGCGGCGGTCTGGCCCTTCACGACCGGCTCGGTCTCGGACACGGTGCAGGTCACCTTCTGCGGGATCGACACCGACAGGGCTTCCTCGCCGTAGTATTCGATGGTGGCGGTCATGCCGTCCTGCAGGAAGGGGCGGCGGTCGCCCAGTAGGTCGGAATCCAGTTCGGTCTGCTCGAAGGTTTCGCTGTCCATGAAGACCAGCTTGCCGTCGGATTCGTAGAGGAACTGCTGGTCCTTCTGTTCCAGGCGGACCTGCTCGACCTTGTCTTCGCTGCGGAAGCGTTCGTTCAGCTTGCGACCGTCGCGGAGGTTCTTCAGCTCGACCTGGGCAAAGGCGCCGCCCTTGCCGGGCTTGACATGGTTGACCTTCACGGCGGCCCACAGGCCTCCGTCATGCTCCAGCACGTTGCCGGGGCGAATTTCGTTGCCGTTGATCTTGGGCATTGGGAAACCTATCGGGATTCGGGGAATTCGTGCCGTTCGTCTTTGAACGGCGCTGCGCCGCCCCTATATCGGGGCCTTCGAGGCGAGGCAACCAAATCGGCTTTGCCGTGTTGTCAAGGCGCGAACCGGGGTGCTGAGACCCCGATCGCAAGGTGTCTGTGCAGGTTTCACCTGTTTTTTACAGGACATGCGTATTCCGCATGGGTGATATGCATTCTGGGGAATAACGAATCGACGGGCATCTGGGCTAAGCAGCAGCACCGTCAGAGAAACGGAAACGAAAAACGATGGGTTGGCATGTTGCCTCCCACATGGTCGCCTTCGCGGCCCAAGAAGATGGACGAACGATATGCGCGATTTTGTCGACGGATCGGCTTTCAATTTCGAACAGGGCCAGCGGGCCCGCAAGCTCTTTGCAGCCGTGGTTCTGGCCGCGCTGGATGACGCGATTGCAGATGACAAGAAATACGGCAACGGCCCCGAGCAGATCGCCCGCTGGGCGCGGTCGCGGGACGGGCGCGAGGTGCTGTCCTGCGCGGGCATCGACCCGAATGAACGGGTCGTGAAGGGCCTGATGGAATTCGTGTCCAAGGGGGTTCGCACCTCGGTCGCGCTGTCGCGCGAGGAAAGCGAGCGCCGCATGGCCGCCGAGGCCGAGGAAGCCGAAGCCGCCTGAGGGCGCCGCCTTCGCATCAAAGAAGCCGCCCTGCGGGGCGGCTCTTTTTTGTTTCGGGGTCACAGCTTCGAGATGGCCCGTTCGGCGTAGAAGCGTTCGACATCCTCGGCCCGGCACAGATCGGTCGCGGGCGTCATGACGGCGGCGGATGCCGCGGCCGCGCCAAGGGCCAGCGCTTCCTCGACCGGCCAGTCGCGCGCCATGGCCAGCACGAAGCCTGCGACGAAGCTGTCGCCCGCGCCGACCGCGCTGACAACCTTGACCTTCGCGGCTGCTGCGTGCCAGGCGCCATCCGGCCCGGCGATGACCGATCCGTCGGCCCCGCGCGCCACGATCACCGACCGCGCCGCGCCGTCCTTGACCAGGCCGGCTGCAAATGCCGCGCTGTCATTGCGCGTGGGAAGGAGGCGGCCCGCCAGATCCTCGGCCTCGTGACTGTCCATGCGCAGCACGTCCACGGGGGTCGATGATCCAGCCAGCACCCGCAGGGCCTCTCCCGAGGTATCGACCAGAAGCCTCGCGCCACTGTTCTTCAGCCGCACGGTCAGCATCTGCTCGAACCCGGCGGGCACGCCCGGTGGGTTCGACCCCGACACGACCACCCAGCCACCGGGGCGCGTGCTTTCGGCAATGGCCTGGGTCATGTCGGCGACATGCGCCTTGTGCCATTCGGGGCCGGGCATGACGAAGCGGTACTGGCCGCCCGTGGAACGGTCGGTCACGGCCAGCGACTGCCGCGTCTCGCCGGGCGCGGTCAGGCGGACCACGGACAGCCCGTCGGCCTTCAGCATCTCGGCGATGCGGGTGCCGGTCGCGCCGCCAAGCGCCACCATCGCGGTGGATTGCCCGCCCATGTGCTGAATCGCCCGGCTGACATTGATGCCGCCGCCGCCCGGATCGGCCTCGGGCTTGTCGCAGCGCAGCTTCAGTTCGGGCCGGACCTCGTCCGTCTGGGTGGACAGATCCAGGGCCGGGTTCAGCGTGACCGTCAGGATCGGCGCCTGCCCCGCCAATGCCTGCGCGGTCATTCCCACCACCTGTCGATGCGGGCGATGTCGTCGTCCGACCAGCCGAAGTGATGCGCCATCTCGTGGGTGACCACATGGGCGACCAGTTCGCCCAGGGTGACGCTCCCGCGCGAGGCCCATTCGTCCAGCAACGGGCGGCGGTACAGCCAGATGATGTCGGGCTGGCCCGGCTGATCCAGGACCGACTTTTCCGTCAGCGGAATGCCGTCATAGATGCCGGTCAACTCGAACGGATCGTCGATCTGGAGTTCGTCCAGCACCTCCTCGGGGGCGAATTCGGCGACGCGGATGGCGATGCTCTGGGCATGGCCCGCGAATTCCGGCGGCAGAGCCGCCACGGCGTCGCGCGCCATCGTCTCGATCCGGCCTGCATCGGGGGCGGTCAGGTCTTTCCAGTCGGTCATCCGCTTCTCCTGCATACCGGCCCTGATATGGACAAGAATCGCCGTCTGTGAAAGAGCAAGGCGAACAGGAGACGTGCCATGACCACCACCCGCTTCGCCCCGTCGCCCACGGGCCACATCCATGTCGGCAACCTGCGGACCGCGCTGTTCAACTATCTGATTGCCCGAAAGGCCGGGGGGACATTCATCCTTCGGCTGGACGACACCGACCAGGAACGGTCCAAGGAAGAATATGCCGACGGCATCAAGCGCGACCTGGAATGGCTGGGCCTGCACTGGGACCGCGTCGAACGCCAGTCGCTGCGCCTGGACCGTTACGGCGAGGCCGCCGACCAGCTGCGCGCTGCGGGGCGCCTTTACGAGGTGTTCGAAACACCGACCGAGCTGGACCTGAAGCGCAAGAAGCAGCTGAACATGGGCAAGCCGCCGGTCTATGACCGCGCCGGGCTGGCCCTAACGGATGCCGACCGCGAGCGCCTGCGCGCCGAGGGGCGCGAGGGTTACTGGCGCTTCAAGCTGGACCAGGAGCGGATCGAATGGACCGATGGCATCCTGGGCGACATCTCGATTGACGCCGCGTCCGTCAGCGACCCGGTGCTGATCCGTCATGACGGGCAGGTGCTCTATACCTTTGCCTCGTCTGTCGATGACACCGACATGGCCGTCACCCACATCGTGCGCGGCGCGGATCATGTGACCAACACCGCAACCCAGATCCAGATCATCCGCGCGCTTGGCGGCACGCCGCCGTCCTTTGCCCATCACAGCCTGCTGACCGGCGCGCAGGGCGAGGAACTGTCCAAGCGCATCGGCGCCCTGTCGATCCGCGACCTGCGCGAAGCGGGCGTCGCCCCCGAGGCGCTGCTGTCGATGATGGCCCGCCTGGGATCGAGCCAGCCGGTCGAGCTGAAGATGACGCTGGACGATCTGGCCGAAGACTTCGACCTGTCGCAGTTCGGCGCCTCGCCCACGAAGTTCGATGCCGAGGATCTGTGGCCCCTGACGCGCGAGCGGAACCAGGCGCTGCCCTTCGACGCGGTTCGCGACCGCATCACTGCGCTTGGCGTGCCGGAAGGTCTGGCCGAACGCTTCTGGCAGGTGGCCTCGCAGAACATCACGAAGCTGGACGACCTGGCCGAATGGTGGGCGATCTTCAGCCAAGGGGCCGAGCCGCAGATCGATCCCGAGGACACCGACTTCATCGCCCAGGCCATGCCGCTACTGCCGCCGCCCCCCTATACGGACGCGACCTGGGGCGAGTGGACGGCTGCCGTGAAGGAGGCGACGGGGCGCAAGGGCAAGGGCCTGTTCATGCCGCTGCGCAAGGCCGTAACCGGCCAGGCCCATGGCCCCGACATGGCGCAGGTCATGCCGCTTCTGCAGGTGGTCAAGGCCCGCGGCTGAGACGTCGCGCCCTCAGGCTTGCCGCGCCGTCCCGGACCAGGGGCGGCGTTTTTCGTTCCGGCGCCCTGGCCGCAAAAAACCTGCGGAAACCGCTTGACGCCCCCGGCGCCAGCCCGTAAATCGCCTGCACCCGTGGCGGAGTAGCTCAGCTGGTTAGAGCAGAGGAATCATAATCCTTGTGTCGGGGGTTCAAATCCCTCCTCCGCTACCACCGAAACCCCCCGTTTCCCCCCCAACAATGGCGCGACGGTCCCGATGATCTCGCAAATTACGTGGTTGTCCTCGCGATCGTGAATCACGACGCGGTCGATCAGTGACCGGAATGCGTCGAACATTGCGCGGTCTTCACGGGGGTCGAGGTCGGGAAGGTGCTCGGCCAGCACAGTCAGCAGCTCTGTCATTTCCGCCAAGGCGGCTGGATGCAGGGTAACGACCTGGGCGGACGGCGCCCGCTCCAGCAGTTCCTTCGCGGCCTGAACCTCGGCACGGATCGGCCCTACCTGACGGTCAAAGAACTCGGCATCGATGCGGCCATCGACCAGGTTCATCTGCAGTCGATCGAGCTTGCCTTGCGCAGCTGCGAGTGCCCTTTCAGCCTTGGCCCGCACCTTCGAAGCATCGCGCGACTCAGCCTGCACGGTTTCCAACCACGACCTGACCGCATCAGGCTCCCGCAGGCGGGCGATCACCGCGTCGACAACGGCCCGCTCGATCTTGTCGAGGCGGTAGCGTCGGCGGTTGTCGCATGAGCCGCTTTCCTTTGCAGTGGAGCACGTGACCCGGATCGCGCCGCCGCGCCGATCATGCATGGTCAGACCCCCGCCACACTGGCTGCACTTCACCAGTCCGGTCAGCAGCCGGCGCGATCGCGGGTCGGATTGCTTTGGCTTGCGCACGATGATTCGTCCTTGCTTACGGGCCTGCACAGCTTCCCATAGCTCGGGATCGATGATTCGCAATTCTGGCGCTTCGGATCGGCGCCATTCGGAGGGGGGATTCGGACGGCTGACGCGTTTGCCCGTGTCGGGGTCGCGGACCATCCGCACGCGGTTCCAGACGATCTCGCCGGCATAGATGGGATTGGTCAGGATGCCATAGCCGCGGCCTTCGTTGCCGTTCAGGGTGCTGGCGTTCCACCTGTTGCCCCGAGGGGCAGGGATGCTGTCGTCATTCAGGGCCCGGGCGATGTCACGCGGGGATGTGCCCTCAGCATAGGCCTGGAAGATGCGTTGGACGACCTGTGCCTCTTCAGGATTGACCTCGGGTTCGCCGGGGCGACCCGGCACTGGCCGGTAGCCGTAGGCCTTACCGCCAGCGATGCGGCCGTCTGCCACGACACCTGTCATCCCGCGCCGGATCTTGTGCTTCAGGTCGGTCAGGAAGAGGGTCGAGACCAGGCCTCGGATGCCGACCTGGATCGCATCGGCCCGGCCGTCATGCACGGCGACGATGTCGATGCCCGCAAAGGTCAGCCGCTTGTGGATGCCCGCGAGGTCTTCCTGGTCGCGGCTGAGACGATCTAACGCTTCGACGACCACTGTGTCGAAGCGTCCTGCCCGGGCGTCGTCCAGAAGGCTCCATAGCCCGTCGCGTCCGTGGACGGTTGCTCCCGATCGCGCCCGGTCGCTGTAGCGCGCGACAATGTCGAGGCCCTGCTTGCCCGCGAATTCCTGGCAGAGGGACAGTTGGTCATCGACTGATCGGTCGCTTTGCATGTCTGTCGAGAAGCGGGCGTAGAGCGCGGCGCGGGGCATTCTGGATCCTCGTTGTCCTGTGCGGCCTTTCTGGCCTTGCATTTCGCGGCATAGGCTCGCGCTACCTGCCAAAAATCGGGGCCAATTGTGCTGCCGTTGTCGCCGGTGTCTATGATTCGTGGATGTGCCGTCAAAATAGCACCTCCTGCCGAGCGCCGATCCGGTCCATCCACCGGAAATCAGGGTGTTGCTTTGGGTGAGAGGGGCCGCGCGGATCGCGCTTGTCCCAGACGAACCACACGTTGCGTTGCGGGGGCGAGCCTTCGCCGGTGAAGTCCAGCTTCCACCGCATCAGGTAGCAGTATGAGAAGGGCTGCGAGTCCAGCAGATTGCCGAGGCCATTGGCGCGGGCCGCCGGCCAATCCCACGACAGCAGCAGGGCGAGATAATCCCAACCCGGCATCTGCAGCGTATGGCGCAACCAGCGGCCGTGCCCATCGCGCGCGTTGATCAGGTTGTAAGGCGGATTGGTGATGATTGCTCGGGCGCGGCTGCACATGCAGGTGAAATAGTCGGCCATCCAGCTGTCGGGGCATCCCCGGTCGATCAGGTCGGACGCGCAGCAGGGGATTCGGGCGTTCCGGATTTCCTTCACCAGCGCGCCCTCGCCGCAGGCCGGCTCCCACAACGACCCGCACGCCCGGATCACGTCGCCGTCGCGGTCCAGCAAGCCCCGGATCGCCTCGGGCTGGCCCGTGGGGTAGTAGTCATGGGCGCGGCGGTCGCTGTCGGGCTTTCGCTGCGTCGGCAGGTCGTCACAGAGCGTCGGTGCTGAGGCGCGGCTGCGTCCCGCCTGCGCGCGGAACAGCGCCTTGCTGGTGTTGGACTTGGGGAGGGCAGGGGCGCTCATGCTGCCGCCTTCCGCAGGGCATAGCCCGTCCACTGAACCGCAGCGGCCTGCATCATCCCCGGGAACGACCGACTGCGCAGGCGAGCCCGCTCGGGACCAGGCGGCATTCGATGCACGCGGTTCCAGCGCTTCCATTCACCAGATCCACGCTCTGGCTCAGGAAGGATATCGGTCGCCGACAGCTTCGGCAGGCCGCGCAGATACCAACCCGTCGCCTTGTACTCGGGATGCCCGAACCAGAAGGGCTGCACCATCTGCGGCTTGGGCAGGTCGATTGGCATGCGGTCGCGCGCCAGGTCGTTCATTTCCGGGTTCTCGACAGCCACGCGCTCGATCGGCACCGTCCAGCAGGCGGTGAAGATCGACACACCAAGCTCAAACTCGACCCGGATATCGTCCCATGTCCTGTCCTGCGGCAGCTTCTAGGGCTCTGTCCATTTGTCGGGGCCGCTCATCCACTGGCGGCCGGATCGGCACAGGCGCGTGCAGGGCGGGTGCATGACGGCGAGCAAATCCCACCCCTCGTTCAGGATCCCGTCGCGGATATCGCAACGAATATGGCGGTTGCTGCCATCCTCGGCTGCCTCAATGTCGCAAGACCAGACATCATGGCCGAGGGCGGCGAAGGCGCGGCGGGCAATGCCGGAGGTTTTACAGCCGATCAGGACGCGCATCATGCCGCGATCGTTATTCATGTCATCGCTCCTGGTCTGGGGAAAAGCCCCGGCTGGCGCTGGCGTGCAGGACCAGCCGGGGAGGTGGCCGCGACCCGATCTGACGGCGGGTTGCGGCGGGAGGATCAGGCGTCGGCGCCGTCGCGCTCCGCGGCGATCTGCTCGTATTCGGCCATCATCGCGGCGTGTTCATCCGGCGCGCCTTCGAGGATCTGCGCCAGCTCGGTGCCGTAGAAATCCAGCGTGGCCTTGTAGGGCGCACCGTTGGTCAGTTCGCGGCGGATGCCCTTGTCGGTGTTCTGGATCAGGTCGGTCAGCGACGTGCCAGCCTTGGGCTCCTCGGCGGGCGTCTTGAGTGCCGCCAGCCGGTCGGAATAGGCTTTGCGGGCTTCGGCCTTCTCATCGCCTGACAACTTCGTGCAGTCAGCGCCGACCTTCTGCAACTCGTCCTCGGTCTTGGCCGCGGCGATCCGGTCCTTCACGTCGCTCAGGGTGACAGCCGGTGCCTTCTTCTCGGCGATCTTGTTCCGCACCTTGGCGCTCGCTGTGGCGGGACCTTCGATCACACCTTCCTCGGGCGTCACGTCCCGCATGACCGGCGTGTCGCGCACCTCCTCGGCGATGGCGACGCCGCGCAGCACGTCTGCGAAGGCATCCCGCAGCGCGAAGCCACGGGCGCGGAGCTGCAGCATCCGGCGCGGGTATTGCTGCCAAGGGCCAGCCTTACCAACCAGCCCCGCCTTCTTGGCCTCGTCCATGGTGAACTGACGCACAACCGGGTTGGCCTGACCGCGACGGCGGATGGTGCAGGTCGCAATCTGTCCGTCTTCTCTGATCACCTCATCGATGGATTCCAGCACGCCGGACCCTTGGACCAGCGCCAGCATGGCGTCGCCCCAGATCGACGGGCGCCCATTGATGACAGCGATCGACTGCATGGCCTGCAGCGGTGCCAGGCCGAGTTCCGCGCCCCACTGGACGGCAACCAGCACGTTGCCTGGCTTGCCCACGAAGTCCTTCGGGACGATCGAGGAGTCGGCTAGGAGCTTCGCCATTTCCATTGCCTCGGCCAAGTTGGTCGGGTTCAGGATGCCCATGGAAGGGCGGTTCTGCGGCGCGATGGCCTGCCCTTCGGGTGCCATCGCCAGCGCGCTCGATTGATGCGTCATGGTATTCATAGTCAGTCCTTCTTGGATTTGAGGCGCAGGACGCGCGTCGTGGATTCGGTGCTGTAGAGAGCAGCGATTTCGGGGTGGTCTTTGCGCAGCGCCCTGGTGTCGATCCGCTCGGACACCTGCATCTTCCAGGTGGCGATCGGCTCGCCCATGTCGGTCAGGACTTCGGCGTCCTGCATGTCGGCCATGATGACCAGCTTCAGCTCGTCCTCGCGGCGCTTAAGGTCCGCCATCTGTTCCTTGATCTCGGCAAGGTCATCGACGGCGCGCGCGGCCGCGCCGCTGGCCATATGCGATTTGGCTTTCAGGTGCTGCGGCCAGCGGGCCTGCGCGTCAGCCACGGTTTCCGGGTCAGGTGCGATGCCTTCCTCGACCAGCTTCCAGAACACCGCGGCCTCAGTCAGCAGGTCCGCGAACAGTTCAGGGTGCGCCTCGATCGTGTAGCTGCGGTAATCGCTGCCGCCGATCAGCACTGCCAAGTCGGCGTAGCGCGCGCCGGTGATCCCCATGTACCACTGCACCTGGCAGAGGTAGTTTTCGGGGATTTCGTCGGTGCCATCGGCGCCCCAGACACTGGCCGCGAAGCCGTTGGCCGTCTTGCACTCGAGGATCCGGTCGGTGGTCAGGCGCCCGTCGATCCAGCGGACGTTGCCGCGAATATTCGGGTTCACGACAGCGCGGTCGATGTTCGCCATGGCGAAGGAATGCTCGGGGTGGATCAGCTGCGCGTTGACACGCTGAACCTTGGCGCCGGTGCGCAGGGCGTATTCCTTCGCGACCACATCCTCGAGGATCGAGCCCCAATAGAGCCAGGGCTTGTCGCCATCTTCCTCGACGGCCTCGCCGCGCTTCGACAGCCAAACGTCATAGGGCGTGGCGAACTTGGACAGGCCGACAATGGCCGCAATGTCCGACCCGCCGATGCCATGGCGGCGGCGCGCCAGGAAATCCCTTCCCACGATCTGGTTCATAGTCATTACTCCGCTGCGATGGGGAATGGCGCGTCCTCAATCCGGCGCACGGTCGGCCAGTCGAGATCGCGGGCGATGCAGACTTCCTGCAGTTCGCGTTCAAAGGTGTCGGTGTCGTCCTTGAGGCAGACCGGAAGGCCACCATGGGTGGCGATTTCCCAGACTGCGACCGGGCGGCCGTTCTCTGCCGCGTCCGCGAAATTGTCATAGGCCGTGTCGCGGCAGCCGGTTACGTCGCCGCTGCCGATGCCAAAGCCGGGGCCGAAGTCCTGCACCACCAGGTAGAGGATCGGGGGCATAGGGGTGCGGATCATGCGGGGAAGATCAGCCATGGCGCTGCATCTCCTTGAGCTGCGCCACGGCGCTCATCAGCGCGTGGGCGATTTCGAGGGGGTTCATCTTGATGGGGCTGCCGGGGGGCCATGGTGGCGGCCGCTTCAAGCGCGCTGCCGAGTTCGTGGAGGCGTTCGGGAGACATCAGCGCGCCTCCTGAGCCCAGGCGACGCATTCGCCCGGTAGAAGCGATAGTGTTTTGCAGCCGTTGAGGGTGCCAGCTGCTTCCACAGCCTCCCACGCGGCCTGCAGCGCTTCCGCACTCGGGGGCAGGAGAGGCAGTGCCAGCCAGACCCAGAACAGAATGATGCCGAGGCCGATGCTGCCCCACGCGATGCAGTTGAGGGGATCGAGGCGGCCCATCAGCGCAACCTCGTCAGTTCAGCCGAGGCCAGCAGAACAAGCTGGGCGTAAATCAGGTGCAGGATGGTCTGGCCGAGGGCCTCGTTCGTGATGGGGTTTTGAAACGTCTCATGCGAAAGCATTGGGGCTTTTCTCCATCCAGCACGGGATGTGCTGTTGAGAGAAATATTGCGTTAATCGCAAAAGTAGCGCAAGCCTAAATATTGCGATAATCGCAAATAACATGCCGCACTCATGATTCGAGCCTGCCATGCTGCTCATGTCAGCGTCGAACGGCGGCGCTTGCGACTCGGTCCCGATCCGGCCATCACGGCGCTATGAAGATCACGCACGACAACAAGACATTCACGGTCACCGGCCAGCAGTGGGCAGGGACGTACCATTAAATAAACTGGACGAATGGCTGACGTTCTACCGCAAGCAGCGAGCCGATTTCCCGAAGGCCGGGTCCAGCTATGACGTCGCGATTGCGGGTCTGGAGGCACTGACCGAGAAACTAGCCGTCAACGCATGAGAAAGCCCCGCTCGTGGCGGGGCGTACTCAGTACTACAACCCTACCGTCATAGGTAGGGCACCAAGATGTTAGCGCTGGTTGGGAAGTTTTAACAAGCCCCATGGAAAAACCCCCGGCGTGTCGTGGCGCCGGGGGTGAGTATGCAATCTGGGGTAAGTGAAGATTGCATTGCAGCCGGCTGGTATGCTCATTCCGCGTATCATGCAATGACCGCGCCCGTCTGATCAGACTAAGGTCTTGGCATAAGACACCCCGCACTTCGAAGGGTTGAAGTAGGTATTGCTTGGGCATCGGGAGATTGGGCTGCTGTGACACTACTCGCCTGACATCCTCCTGCGTAACGGCCAGAAGGCCGCTTATGATGGGAGATGAGAAGCCCTACATCCCTGGAGTGGTAAGTCTACTTGAGTGCCACAGAGCAACCTGCTGCGCCAGCGAAGGGCAGCAAGGCTGATGGACCAGGGTCTATCCCCGCAATCTCGATGAAGCGTTCCCACCGGTGCTGGCCCTTCCTGCCATGCCTATCACAGCGTGGCCGCACCACAGCCGGCAAAGGTGTCGTCAGGCGGAGATCTATGGAGCGACCGGAAGTCTTGACCTGTCCAAAGAGTTAGTTTTCGGACGTTTATCAACGGGCAAAACACCTGCAAAATTGACCTGCAGAACAACTAACAACGCGCGAGCTGCTAGCATAGCGGTCAACTAAAGCGTTTTTGTGTATGGTTAAGCACAAGATATTGGTAACGCATGATTTTAAGGCACAAACGCGCAAAAAGTCGGGCTTCAAGGGGTGTTCCAACGCTCGCGATGTTCCTGTATTGTTCTCATTATACGAAAGGGATTCGAGGAAAGATGAACGATGACGCGGAAGCTGTCTTGGTGGAGGTAGAGGCTATCATCAACCTCCCTCACGGCGACGAGCGATCAGCCCGTCTACAGCGCCTGACATCAGATCAAGCTCTTCATCGGTTAGCAGCTTCAGGCGGTCCGCTAACCGCTTCTCTGCTGGCCTGGCAGGAGCATCGGGACCGTCAAAGAATGCTTTAACCTTAGCCATCTCCTCTGGTTGAACTCGCCGTTCGCCTTTCAGTATTTTACTAACCTCAGCGGCACTCACGCCCATGGCCTTAGCCAAGGCGCTCTTCTCGCCGCGCTTACCGGTCAACCGGTCAATGATCCACTTAGCGTCAATCGTTTCCATGGGGCTATGTTGCGCAAATCGCAACAGCATAATACTGCGATAACCGCAAACTATGCCCTTGCCTTAATTTGCGATAATCGCAATAATTACGAGTATGGAACCTGCACAAACCATCATCAAGCTCTGCGGCGGCTTTCAAGCCGTGGCAGACATGACGGGTCGCGATGTGTCTCGCATCCATCGCTGGACCTATCCGAAAGATCGGGGTGGAACCGGAGGGTTCATTCCCGCGGACATTCAGGCTCAGCTGCTTACTGAGGCCATCAGGCGCGGGTTTCCCCTGACTCCGAACCACTTCTTCCCGGACTTTCTGCCCGCCGACCAATCTCAAGAGGATGCAGCAGCCTAACCGCCGCCGCGCCCTTTCCTCGCATTTCCACATCCGCCCCACACGGCACGCAGGCGAGACTGATGACACGCCACCCACTCCACTCTGAACACCTCCAGTCCCCACGCCGAGAAAGTACCACGGGCGTGAGGCTGCTCAAAGAAATCGAGGTTTCCCATGGCTGACCTCAAGTTGATCGTTGGATCGCACATGCGCGCGATGGTTGGCCGCCTCGGTTGCTTCGATGCCGTAGCCGAAACCATCAACGCACGCTGGGGCTGCCACACCGTCAAGGGCACGATCAGCCGCAAGGCCAACGGTACGCTAAACTGGGACGTGTTCGACGTCGTCGCGCTGGAGGATGCCCTTGGATGCGATCCGGTTTCCCAGGCCTTGGCCCGCCGTAACATCGCCGCCGCCGTGACCGGCAACAACATCAGCCCGATCAACGATGCCGCCGTGATCTCAAAGGAAAACGGCGAGGCTATCGCGGCGCTGATCCAGGCGGGCCAGTCGGACTGCGCAGGCCTGCGGGCTGATGCGATCTGCCAGCTCGAGGACGCTGAGCGGGCAATCAGGGCCGCCAAGGCGCGGCTGATGAAGGCGGCAAAGTGAACCCCCTGCGCGGGGCAATCAGCCTCGCGCGCCCCACGCGGCCGCGGCGTCCAGCGGCAAACCTGCACCGGACCAATTCCCATGAATGCACACGCCGAAATTCACCACGACATGGAAGGCGAGGAAGCCGACCTGCAGCTCGACACCCTACGCGGCGATATCCGCGACGCGATGCTGAGCCGCATCCGGCACATGAAAACCAATTGGGCTCTCCTGACCGAGGCCGAGCAGGCCGAAATCGTCAATGGCCTCGAGCTTGCCGCGAAGAACCTGGTGCGCGGCGTGGTGCGCGAGCTGATCGCCCACGAGTTTCCGCATGCCGTCGTTACCCTCGGCGAGGTCAAGATCGGCGGTACCAAGGGGATCGAGGCCAAGATCACCTGTCCGAACATCGAGCTGAACCGCAACGTCCTGGGCGATCATGTCGGCGAGATGGTTCAGATCGTGATGATCGACAGCGACAAGTTCATGGGCGAGCGCGAGGCTGCCGACATCCAGCCCGACCAAGGCGATATGTTCGCCGGCGCCCCGGATGATGAGGGCGAGTCCGCGGAGGAAGACGAGCCTTGCCAGTTGCCGAAGCCCGAGGACTTCGAGTGATGGCAGACTTCACGATACCGGGACGGCCCTTTGCCAAGCAGCGTCCAAAGGCGGCGATCGTCGCCGGCCGGGCACGGGTCTATACGCCCAAGGAAACCGTCAGCTTCGAAAGCAAGGTCGCAGAGATTGCGCGGCCGCACTTCCCGGATCCCATCGAGGGTCCAGTGAAGCTGCGCATCGTGGCCGTGTTCGCCGTCTCGGCATCGTGGAGCAAGAAAAAGAAGGCTGCCTTGGAGGGCGGCTTTCACATCCAGAAGCCGGACTCGGACAACCTCGCGAAAGCCATCAAGGACGGCCTGAACCGCATCGCTTGGCGTGATGACAGCCAGGTCGCCGACGTGCGCTGCGTGAAGCGGTGGGGCCGGTACGACGAAACCTATGTGCAGGTCGAGGCACTGGGGTGAGCTTCAACGCCAAAGCCGCGCGCGCCAAGCGCCCCTGTCCGATCTGGGTGGACGCGTTCCAGCGTGACACGCAGCACTTGGAGGCCGACGAGATTGGCGCGTACTTCCTCATTCTCATGGCGATGTGGACTCGGGAAAGCTGCGACTTCCCCGACGACGACAACCGCCTTGCGCGCGTGTCTCGCGTGTCGTCTCGGCTTTGGAAATCACGCATTGGCCCGGTCATTCGGGAATTTCTGATCGCCGAGGATGGGGCCGTCTTCTCAAAGCGGTTACAAGAAGAAGCCACTTACGTCGAACGCCAGGTTAAGCAACAGTCCTACCGTAAAACGGGCGAAAAATCCTGTAACCCACTGAAAGATAATGAGCCGCCATCATCCACGGATATAACCACGGATGAACCGGGGAACCATCCTTCCCAACAACCCAACAGTAGTGGTGGTGGTGGTGGTGATGGGGGCGATAACAAAGCCGCCGATCAGACCTATCTCGAACGGGTCTGCGCAGCTTTTGGAAAACCCCTCGGATCAGTCTCCGTCCGCGGAAAGACATTCCTGCCGGACGAAGCCGAATGCGCCTTGGTCATGCAATGGCGCGACGACCTGGAGCTGACTGAGGATCAAGTCGTCGCCGAGGTTGATCGCCTGACCCGATCCAAGCGGGACGGTCCACCCAAGACCCTCGCCTACTTCACCGAACCCCTCGCCCGCCTCGCTGGCGAACTGAAATCTCGACCCAAGCTGACACCGATCGAAGGAGGGCAAGATGTCCAACCTACCCGCACAAATCGTCAAGCTGCCGCATCCGACGCCCTGCGTGACGCGCTCCATGTCGCCGGAACAATGCGCAGACCATCGAGCAAGGATTGCTTTTGAGGTCGAGGTGATCCTGCAGGGCTACTGGCAGGCAGAACTGGCGCCGCAGATGAAAGCCGCGGTCCTGGCCGATTGGGCTGATGAACTGGAAGACTGGCACCTCGAGCAAGTCCGCTGGGGCCTGCGCGAATGGCGCCGCGAGAATCCCCGCCGCAAGCCGAACGCAGCCGATGTGCTGGCCATCCTCAAGGCCGAGCGCGGCAAGGCGGAAATGGCACGACGGGCCGCCCAGCAAAGCACTCAACCTGAGAAGCGTCAGCCTATCAGCGCCGAGCGCGCAAACGCGATCCTGGTGGAGCTTGGATTCTCCGTGAAGCGCATCGAGCCGCTGAAGGAACAGGCCTCGGCCGAGGAGATCAACGCCATCCAAGCCGAAATGCGCAGCGCCTGACCCACACCCCACAGCCTGACCACCGCCTGACAGAAGGAACCCCACAATGACCGCCCCTGTCGCCAACTTCATGACTGACGCCGACAAGCTGTCGGCCGGCCGGCTCAACCCAACCCGCGCCACTGTTCGCACCATTGCCAAGGAGGTCTGCGAGTGGACCGGGCACAGCTATCTCGCCGTGATGGGCCGCAGCCAGCGCGCCGATGACTGCCGCGTCCGCGACCTGGTCTGCTTCATCGCGCACCGCAACGGCATGTCCCTCTCGATGATCGGCCGGGCCTTCGGGCGGGATCACACGACGATCATGGCGGCGGTTCGCCGCGAACAAGCGCGGCGCGATGCAGCTGCGAAAGCCAGCACGGGGGCCAGCGATGAGTGAGCGTGAGGAGTGGGGCCCTTGGGTTGAGCATGACGGCAAGGGCTGCCCGTGTATCGGCATGTATGTCCGCATGGAGTCAAAGGGTTGCTCCTGCCGCCATCTCGCCGAAGGCATCGCCCGGGAGGAGCCGGAGTGGGGCAAAGGGCTGGACGCGCAGTGCAAGAGGTGTGGCGTGGAAACCGTAGTTGCCATTGGCCGCTATCAGATCCGCAAGCCGCGTGGCCTGACCATCCTGCAAGACCTGATCGAAAACCCGCCCGCCCCACGGGTGAGCGCCAACCGCGAAATGGGGCTAGAGGACGCATGAGCAGAACCTATGTATTTCCGGACCTTCATGGCCGCTTTGACCTTCTTTGCGACGGCCTCTTTGCCGTGCGCTCTGCGGGTCGTGCGGACAAGATCATCTTTCTGGGCGACTATATCGACCGAGGGCCGCAATCGGCGCAGGTCGTCCAGCGCATTCGCAACGGTGTTGAGAACGGTCTGCCGTGGGTGGCTTTGAAGGGCAACCATGAGGATTTCATGGCTGCAGCTCTCATCGACCAAGATCAGATGATGGCGGGAAGCTGGTTGATGAATGGCGGAGCCGAGACGATCGACAGCTACGGTGACGAGGACATGATGTCTGACGCTGCTTGGATGAAAGCACTGCCAACATTCCACCAGGACAAGCACCGCGTCTATGTCCACGCCTTCGCTCCCGAGGAATACGACCTTGCGGAAGCGCCAGATCGCACTGTGCTCTGGACCCGCTATCCCAAGGGTGCTGATGTTGGCTATCGCGGCAAGCATGTTGTTCACGGGCACACACCGCAGCGACACGGCCCTGAGCGCTACATTCACCGGACCAATCTTGATTGTGGGGCCGTGTTTTTCGGACGCCTCTGCATCGGAGTTTTCGATGACGCTATCGCTGGGGGGCCGGTCGATATCATTGAGGTGCAGGCATGAGCATTCACCGGCCGATCAACGATCCCGACCGCGCGCTGATCGACGTGTACCTCGAAAGGCACCCGGTTACGGTATGCCCGTCGCAGTTCCGGCAGCCGGCGCGGAAAGCCCGTCGCAGGGCTGCGCAGGTCGAGCCGCAGGCCGAGGCCACGACCAACGCGCCGCGGATCCGCACGAGCGACCGCTCGGACCAGGCAGGCCCGCGCGTCATGTCGATCCAAGCCGCGTTGGAATGGGCCTTCCTGACTGAGAAGGCGCAGATCGACTTTGACCAGTACGGCGCCCACGAATTCGACCGCGTGGGCCTGGACCCCTTGTGGCGCGGCATGCAGATGGCGATCCTCGGCACAGCCGTCGACGGCGGCGGTACCAGCGACCCGGCAGCCGATGCGCAGATCATCGCCTCGTACGTTGAGACCCTGCCGATTGGTCTCGGCGGCGCTCGCATGGCTACGCAGGTAGCCGAGCTGGCGCGCCTGCGTAGCGTGCCCGATTGGGGACAGGGCGAGCGGCTGGCCATCGTGCCGTGTGGGTGGGAGCCATGCGGATGGGACTTGGAGAAGCGCGCGGCGATCTTCACCGCCGCCACGGAGAAGACCGGCAGCATCTGGACTTGGCGCGATGAGCGCAGCCGCAAGCGGGTGAAGACCGGCGAGGTCTGCCCGGTCAGCTACACCGGCACGGCTCGCATGATCGCAGCCAAGCGCCGCAACTACCTGGATTGGGTGGGCGCCTTGCTGCACCTGCAGGCCAGCCTGCGGGGCTGCCTGCATGGGATCGAGCTGACGGACGCGCTGCCGCCTATGGCGCCTTGGAGGGCAGGGGAATGATAGACAGGAAGCATCCCGAGGACGAAGCCGCGCGCCGGTGGGTCGAAGAGGGGCGGCAGTGAGCGAGGCTCTGCAACGGCTGATTGAAGCAGTTGAAGCTGGCGGTAACAGCGTTGGTCCCAGAGCATCTAGGGTGCTTGGGCCAAAGCAGTATTTGGATACCACCAACCTTTATGGCGAGTTCGGTCAGGTGCCGTCGCTCGATGCCCTCTTCGTCTGCATGCCGCACTGTTGCCGGGTGGTGGGCAGCTAAGTTGACATGATCTGCGGCACGGTCAGCATAGGTTCACCGTCACCCGTCATAAAGCAATCACAGCGCGACCACCTCAAGTAACAGGCTACTCTTCTTACTTCTCGCTTGAACTTCAGGATCAGGAAAAAATAGTTAAGTTACTGCGAAGACTGATCACAAATGTTTTTTTTACGTGATATTTGATCGCAATGTGATTCTTTTCTTCAGGGTAGCCTTTAGCGGCGGTTCAGGCGGTGAATTTGGTCATTCGTGTTGATCCAGGGATGAAGGGCACCCAAACAAGCTCGGATATGTCCGGGGTCATCTGTCCAAACGAATTCTGTGCAATCCGGCAGAGCAGTGGAGGTTTCCACGGAAAAGATTTGCACCTGTCGCAAATCCTCTTCAGTCCGTTTGGCGCAACACCCGGATGTGGACCTAGGTCCCACGTGTTCGAAGGTGCCAACTATGTGCCAGGCTTGGGGCAGAGAGCCGACCAACAACTGATCGGCTCGGACGGATCACGACGAGCAATTCAGCACGTTTGGGTTGGCATCTGCAGCCTTCATTCGGGAGCCCTGGCGCGGGTCCGGAGAGTCAGAACTGGTCAACTGTCCCGCCAATTTCTTCATTTGCTGAAAGCAGCGGCCAACTGCCGGAACTGGTTGGCTGTCTTTGTCCAACCTTCCCGAAACGAGCTTCAACTTCGGCTATTGCATGTCCGTGGCTGCAGGCCACACCAGCAATCTCCGCCTGCAGGAGGCTACGGCCCAGTTGCCGATGATCCCGCTTAATCGCCAGTAGCGATCAATGGCAGGGCGCTCATCTTTGCCAGCCACAGTCTTGCAGCGCTACTCGCGCGGAGCAAATGCCGACGCCTCTACTTGGCCGAACTTCCTGTCAAGCGGGCGGCAGGTCAGGGCCTTGAATACATGTTGAAGTAACATCCACAGATCAAAAGGTGCACCATGGCTGTGTTTACAGGTAAGAATAGCTGGTCCGACAGAGATGCAATCGGCCAGTACTACGGGAACAATACGACCGGAAATGACATCATAAATCTTCTCGATGGAGACGATTACGCTAATGCCGGAACCGGCAATGATGTCGTCGACGGCGGATATGGCAACGACAGCCTGGAAGGTGACGCGGGCCAAGACACGATGCGCGGTGGTTTTGGCGACGATTACCTTGAAGGGCAAGCCGGTGCCGATACGCTCTATGGCGGCTATGGTGATGACCGCCTTTACGGGGATGGATACTATTCGTCCGGGGCAGATCTTGGCGACGCACTCTATGGCGGCGAGGGCAACGACAGCCTTTATGGCGGATCCGGCGGTGACATTCTGGACGGCGGCAACGGCGATGACACGTTTATTGTCGGGTCGTTCAGCGAGATGTCGGGCGACAGAATCAACGGAGGCGCAGGCATCGACCTGCTCGAGGCCAGCTACAAGCTGGCGACGAGCAGAATAGTCTTCAATGCGAAGGACTATCTTACCAGTTACACTGCGCCGGGCAACATCATCATACAGAATGTTGAGCGCTATGAAATCCGCGGCTCGGATTTCAACGATCAGCTGAGCGGCGGGGAGATGAAGGATGAGCTTCAGGGCGGGTTGGGCTCGGATCTCCTGAATGGTCGCGGCGGGGAGGACAGTCTTTTCGGGGGCCATGGAAACGACACGCTTCAGGGCGGCAATGGCAACGACTCCCTTTATGGCGATCTCGTGGGCTATATCGACTGGGACGAGGGCGACTATTACTGGAATCCCAGGGGCAATGACGTGATCCATGGCGGCCTGGGAGACGACGCCATCGCCGGCGGAGCCCTGAATGACCGGCTTTTCGGAGAAGACGGCCACGACAGTGCGAAGGGCGAAACCGGCAATGATTTTCTTGACGGGGCCCGAGGCCGCGACACGCTCGAGGGGGGAGCCGGGTCGGACACCATTCTTGGTGGAGCAGAAGCAGACGAACTGTACTCTGATGCCTTCCTCGACTTTGACAACACCCTTGAATGGGACAACCTGGAGGGCGGGGCCGGCAGCGACATCATCTGGGCGGGTATTGGCGACAGAGCGATTGGGGGAGACTTTGCAGGGACCGTGGACACGATCCGCATGACCTTCGCTTATGTGTGGAACAGCAATATCGGCGTCACTTACAACCTGGCGACCCAGGGTCAGACCCTGACCACCCTGGCCAATGGCACGAAAGTCGATGGGTTCGAAGTTCTGGAATTCTATGGCGGTGACGGGGTGGACCGGGTGACTGCCGGCAGTCTTAATGACATCCTCAGCGGCGGCGGCGGCGGCGATGTCTTGGTCGGGGGTGCCGGCAACGACGCTCTGGATGGTCAAGGCGGCGTTGACATTCTCCGGGGCGGTGCAGGCGATGACACCTTCAACGACAGTGACGACACGGACTTGCGGATGTCCGATACCGCCTATGGCGAAGCGGGCAACGACGTGTTCAACGACGGCTATGGCGCAGACAAGCTCTACGGGAATGAAGGCCAGGATGTCTTCCATCTTGGCTCCTATTTCCGGGAGGAGGACTATCTGGGCGACACCGTGGATGGCGGGCTTGGCTATGACCAGCTTGATTACACGGATGCGGATCTGTCGGTTTACATCGACTTGGTCAGCCAAGCCGCGAACGCCGGCGCAGCCCGCAACGACCGGATCTTCAATATCGAGGACATCACCGGTTCAGGCCATGATGACTACCTTCTTGGGAATGCCACTGCCAATACGCTCCGTGGCGGAGGCCAGGACGACGTTCTGAACGGCCGCGGCGGCAATGACGTTCTGGAAGGCGGCGCCGGCGCCGACAACATGACGGGCGGGCTTGGCCAAGATCATTTCGTGCTCGAACAAGATGACGGCTTCCTTTCGCATGACCCGTACTGGCCGCATGATGTCATTACGGACTTCCAGAAGGGTGTAGACAAGCTTGCGGTCCTGGAGTCGGAATTTGATGTGGACTCTTTCAACTTCAGGCTTCTCAACCAAATGAGCCATGTTGCCGCCACGAACGGCCCGACTTTCGTGTTCGAAACGGATGCGCACCGGCTCTGGTTTGATGAGGACGGCAGAGGTCAGGACACTGATGGCGACGGGCTCATCGACACCAACATCGACGCTGTTCTTATCGGAACGCTTAACTCCATAAACGGTCTAACCAAGAATGATTTTGCGTTCTTTGATTGATCAAGCCTGAATATTCCAAACCTAGGGGTGAGCCTGGGCGCTCACCCCGTTCGGGCAGACGAACCCAAACTACTTGTGCATGACCTTGACCTGACATTGGTCTTTTATCCGCGATGACGTGAGCCTTTCGAGCTATCTGCCCTTCAGTCTTCGGGCGGGGCGCTAGTGTTCTGAATCTGACGCTTGCTACCTGTTCCCGCGGATACCATCGAGTGCATCGAGCGCTCGCCGTTCACGGG
>NZ_JAPTYD010000023.1 GCF_026913015.1 Paracoccus benzoatiresistens | reverse complement strand
ACCGCACAGGGCCTTCTCGAACCCCGCCGGAATGGGATGCTTTTCAATCAGTTCCTGGCTCATCTTCCCTCCTGGCTGCTCGACCGCCGCTGGTCCCTGCGCCTTTCGCGCGGCCTGCAGCGGTCGTTCCGGCTTTCCCCAGGAAAATGTTAAACACAGTCGATCCATCCTGTTAAGTGATTTTGCAACAAGGATAATCCTGAAAATTTATTGACCACCTTCAGCAGCGGTCTGTAAATTCTTCACAAGGCTTGCAAAGCATCCGCTGGACCAGCAGCCTTCCCGCATGAGCAGTGATCCGATCCGCGCCACCACCGTCGAGGCTTGCCAGTCCGCGCAGCAGATGCTGGCCGCGATGCGTCACGCGGTGCTGGCGGTGAACGACCCCAAGACGGGCCACCCGCATCTGTCGAAGATCGCCTGCCAGATCGACGGGGCGGGCGTGCCGGTTGCGCTGCTGTCGGGGCTTGCGGTCCACAGCCGCGCCCTGGCCGCCGATCCTCGTGCCGCCCTGCTGGTGGAAACACGGGCGGACCGCGGGGATCCGATGACCTGGCCGCGCATGTCCCTGCAGGTCATGGCCCAGCTGGTCGCCGATCCCGCCGGGCTGCGCGAACGCTGGCTGCGGGCGCACCCCAAGGCGGCGGTCTTCATCGACCTGCCGGATTTCCGCTTCTGGCGGCTTCAGCCCCAGGCGGGTTTCCTGAATGCAGGCTTCGGCGCGGCGTTCCGGTTGACGCCCGCCGATCTTGGCCTTGCATGAAGAAGCCGCCGCGACGGATCGCGGCGGCCTGGTTCCTATTGCGGGCGATCCATCCGGGCATAGACCGACACCCTGCCCTTCACGCCTGACGGCCAGTTCAGCCGGATCTGCCGCTTGGTCGTGCCGATCTCGGTCTGCACCCAGGGGCTGGCATCGACCTGCGCCCCGGCGGCATTGGTGATGGGCGTTTCCGCGATCACCGACTGGACCGACTTGGCCCATCCCTTGAAGGGCAGTCCGTCGATCACCGGCAGGGTCCAGCTTGGCGCGGCGCTTGTCTGGTTGTGCTGCAACATCAGCGGGTTCGAGACATAGTTGTTGATGCCGTTGAAGGTGTTCCCCTCGAACTGCAGGTTGCGCATGTTGTTGTAGTTCAGGTCCGCGATCGAGGTATCGACACGCTCGATCCGGTCGATCTCGCCGTAAAGCGCCTTGAAGACGTTGCTGGTCACGGTCAGTCCGTGGATGAAATGGCCCGTGCCAAAGGGCTTGACCGTCAACCAGGTGAACCACGGGGCAGTGTTGGAACACAGGCAGGTGTTGCCGTTGATAGTCAGCCCGCCGAAACTGTATTCGCTGCCGGTGTAATCTGGCTGGGCGCTGTGCTCGTTCGTCCACTCGATGGAAGCATTGTCGATATAGTTGCCGTTGATGGTCGTCTGCACGTTCGGGCGCGTCAGCACCAGCCCGGCATAGCGCAGCCCCTCGCCCGAGCCGTCGCCCTGGAACCAGTGGTTGCCCGAGATGATGTGCCCGCCGCCGTTCGCGACCATGAAATGAGCGAATCGCACGAAGCGGTTGTCACGGATCTTCACGTCGTTGGCGTTGACGTTGATGGCGATGGTGGTCCGTCGCTGCGCGGGCAGGTCCATCTCGTTCGACAGGAACTGGCAGCGGTCCACCAGCAGGTCCTGGCAGCCCCGCCCGATCGAGGTGATGCCGCGATCCCGGGGCTTGGTCATGTAGCAGTCGCGAAGGGCGATCATCTCGCCCTTCGGCGGCAGCATGATGCCGCTGGCGACGCCTTCGCAGTTCAGGTCCAGATCGACGAAATTCAGCCGCGCCACCTGCTCGACGCCCGAGAAGTCGAACAGATAGCGATAGCGTTCGAAGCTGTAGCTGCGCGTCCCCGCCCCGCCGTGAAGCGGCTGCGACAGGGTCAGCGTCCTGGCCGCGACATCCCTGGCGTTCACATAGACCTCGCGGCCGACGCCGGGGCCCATGACGCGGCTGCCGATCTCGATTGCGGCGACGTTGATCACGTTGGACAGACGCAGGGGCTGGTCGGGGTCATAGGTGGCGGTGCTGGTCCATCTGCCGGTGTCCCAGGCGGTGCCAGCCTTGGCGCAGAGGCTGCCGTTGCAGATCACGCGGCGATTGGAAAACCCGGTCAGATCGGGGGCCAGTTCACCCACGACCAGCGGTTCCTCCAGATCCACGCGACGGCCGCACAGATCGAGCGAGACATGGTCCGTATAGCCGAACAGCGCCTGCAGCGCCTTCTTCATGCCCAGCGTTTCATTCCCGAAAGCATCGGCATAAGTCGGGAAGTTGAAGCTTTGCAGGAATGAGACGCTGGTATTCGCGGGCGTGCGGATGGTGCCCTTGAAGCGGATCCGGCTGTTGATGCCCAGGTCGCCGCTGATGAAGAAGGTTCCCTCGGGCACCAGGATCCAGCCGCCATTGGCCGCCTGGTCGGCGGCGACAAAGGCCGCGCGGTCGTTGGTGACGTTGTCCCCCCTGGCGCCATAGTCGCGCACGTCCACCCAGTCGATCAGCGAGGGGATGAAGGCCGCCGTCACATCATCGATCCGGATCGACTCGATGCGGAAGGCTCCGCCGTTGGCGCCGACCAGATCCAGCCCGAAATGGCCATAGACGGGGGCGGTGCCCCAGGCCATGTCCACGCCCCGCCGCGATCCGACGCCGACAATGGCACTGATCTCGACCACCTCGCCATAGGTGGTCAGCGGAACGGTCGGCCCGACCTCGACCAGGCCGTTCACATGCGCGCGCGACCCATTGCCCGCCCATCCGGCGATGCGCGCGCTGCACAGCGCGCCCGCCACCGCCTTGATGCGCGCCGAGACGCGCAGATAGACGCCGGGGATCATCGGCGTCTCGCCCATGAAGCGGATACTGGTGGTGGTCTGCTGCTTCATCACCTCCAGGCAGGTGCCGAAGTCCTGGTCCGCCGGCACCAGCCCGCCATTGTCGGCCGTGGCCCAGGTGGCGCTGCCCGGCGTGCCGTCCGCCCGGGACCAGGCGTTCAGCCCGCCCCGGAAGGCAGGCGGCATCAGCAGAAGCCCGTTGGTGATCGCGATGTTCATGACCTATCTCCTTCAGCCGCGGCAGGCGCATGGGTGAAGGGATAGTTACCAAACGGTTAACGCAGCCTTGACGGGGCGGGCGTTGCAGCCCCGCCCCGCGCAACGCGGATCAGAAATGGATCGCCCGGCCATAGGCGTCCAGCACCGCCTCGTGCATCATCTCGGAGAGCGTCGGATGGGGGAAGACGGTTTCCATCAGGTCCTGCTCGGTGGTTTCAAGCTGGCGGCCGATGACATAGCCCTGGATCAGTTCCGTCACCTCGGCCCCGACCATGTGCGCGCCCAGCAATTCGCCGGTCCTGGCGTCGAAGACGGTCTTGATCATGCCCTCTGGCTCGCCCAGGGCGATGGCCTTGCCGTTGCCGACAAAGGGGAACTTGCCGACCTTGACCTGATGCCCCAGTTCCTTGGCCTTGGCCTCGGTCAGGCCGACGGATGCGACCTGCGGATGGCAATAGGTGCAGCCCGCGATGCTGCTGGGCTTGACCGGGTGCGGGTGCCCGCCCGCGATCAGTTCGGCCACCATGACGCCTTCGTGGCTGGCCTTGTGCGCCAGCCAGGGCGCGCCCGCCACGTCGCCGATGGCATAAAGCCCCTCGACGCCGGTCCGGCAGTATTCGTCAGTCAGGACATGGGTGCGGTCGATCTTGACGCCCAACTCCTCAAGGCCAAGGTTCTCCACATTGCCGACGATCCCCACGGCGGAAATCACCGTGTCGAAGTCCTGCGTCTCGGTCTTGCCGCCGCTTTCGATATGCGCGGTCACGGTCGAACCCTTGCGGTCCAGCTTCTTGACCGTGGCCTTTTCCAGGATCTTCATGCCCTGCTTGACGAACTGCTTCTTGGCGAAGGCGCTGATCTCGGCGTCCTCGACGGGCAGGACGCGGTCCATCACCTCGACCACTGTGGTGTCTGCGCCCAACGTTTTGAAGAAGCTGGCGAATTCAATTCCGATGGCGCCCGATCCGATGACCAGCAGCTTCTTGGGCATGTGCGGCGGCACCAGCGCGTGCTTGTAGTTCCAGACCAGCTTGCCGTCAGGCTCCAGCCCCGGCAGTTCGCGGGCGCGCGCGCCGGTCGCCAGCACGATGCTCTTGGCGGTGACCTCCTCGGTCCCCTTGTCGGTCTTGACGCTGACCTTGCCGGGGGCAACCAGCCGCGCCTCGCCCATGATGGTGGTGACCTTGTTCTTCTTGAACAGATGGCCGATGCCGCCGGTCAGCTGCTTGGCGACGCCGCGCGACCGCTGCACGACCTTTTCCAGGTCGAAGCCGATGCCCTGCGCCGACAGCCCGAAGTCCTTGGCACGGTGCATCAGGTGGAACACCTCGGCCGATCGCAGCAGCGCCTTGGTGGGGATGCAGCCCCAGTTGAGGCAGATGCCGCCCAGATGCTCGCGCTCGATACAGGCCACCTTCAGGCCCAGCTGAGCGCCCCGGATCGCGGCGACATAGCCGCCCGGCCCGGCACCAATCACCACCATGTCGAAATTCTGGGCCATAGGTTTCCCCTGTCAGGTCACGATAGTTCAGCGTTAAACCAATCGTGAAGAGGGGACAAGCAGCCCGGCTATGCCGCGTCGGAAGACCGCCGGTCGGCAGGGTCGGACTGCTTCTCGTCCAGTGCCGCCTCGACCGCGATGGTGGTGGCGTTCGGCGTGATGACGGCAAAGTTGCCCTGCTCCTCGGGCGTCAGCGCGCGGCGCTGCGTCGTGCGCCACCCGGCATAGACGGTCAGCATCGCCAGCAACACGCCCATGTAGACCCAGAACCCGTCCGGCCCGATGACTTCCATCAGCCAGCCGGTGATGACCGGCCCCCCCATCGACCCGATGCCATAGATGAACAGCAGCCCGGCCGAGGCGGCCGCCATGTCCGACTGATCCAGGTAGTCGTTGGTATAGGCCAGAAGCAGCGCATAGATCGGATTGGCGATCCCGCCCATCATCGCGCCCGCGATGACCAGCCCCAGCGTGCCCGGCTGCGCGGCGATCACGACAAGGCCCGTGGCTGCGCCTACGGCGGCCAGCATCAGCACCAGCTTGCGCCGGTCGTAGCGGTCGGAAATCCAGCCGATCGGATATTGCAGCACCAGCCCGCCCGCATAGCTGGCCGCCACGAACAGCGAGATCTGCGCGACCGACAGCCCGATCGTCGCCCCCCAGACCGAGGACATGCCCGACAGCACCGCGAACACGCCGCCCATCAGGAAGATCCCCACGCAGCCCAGCGGCGAGGCGCGGTAAAGCTGCCTGAAGGTCATGCGCTTGATCGTCTGGAACTGCGGCGCGGGCCGGGCCGACAGCAGGATCGGCATGAAGGCGAAGGACACCAGCACGGATGCGACGATGAACAGCGTATAGCCGCCCGGATCGCTGGTGTTCAGCAGCGCCTGCGCCGACACGATGCCCAGCAGTTGCACGATCATGTAGGCCGACAGCGTCTGGCCGCGGTTTTCGTTGGTGGAACCGGCGTTCAGCCAGCTTTCCGAGGTGATGTAGACCCCGCAGAAGCAGAACCCGATGATGCCGCGCAGCAGCGTCCACCAGATCCAGCCGGGCTCGACGGCATAAAGCACCAGCACGGACGAGATCATCGAGCCAAGCGCCGCGAAGACGCGCACATGGCCCACGTTCTTGATCAGGCCGGGCACGGTCAGGCTGCCCAGCAGGAAACCCGCGAAATAGCCCGACATGACCACCGACATCTGCAGCGTCGGGATCCCCTCCAGCCCGCCGCGGATGCCCAGCAGCGTGCCCTGCATCCCGTTGCCGACCATCAGCAGCAGGATGCCCAGGAACAGCGGCCATGTCGTTCGCAGCACGGAAAGCATCGGGAGGGTCTCGTTCAGGGAGTCGCGATCCGCCCCCATCTGTGGCCCATCTGGCAGGCAGGGGCCACCCGTAAAGCGACCTCAGGGGATCAGCAACGACGCATCGCCATAGCTGAAGAAGCGATAGCCCGTCCGGACCGCATGGGCATAGATGTCCCGGATCCGGTCCTGCCCCATCAGCGCCGAGACAAGCATCAGCAGCGTCGATTTCGGCAGGTGGAAGTTGGTCATCAGCCCATCCGTCACCCGGAAGCGATAGCCGGGATAGATGAAGATGTCGGTCGTCCCCTCGAAGGCCCGCACCGTGCCATCGGTCCCGGCCGCCGATTCGATCAGCCGCAGCGCGGTCGTGCCGACCGGGATCACGCGGCGGCCGTCCGCCCTGGCGCGGTTGATGGCCGCGGCGGCCTCTGCGCTGACCTCGCCCCATTCGGCGTGCATCCGGTGGGTGGTCACGTCGTCGACCTTGACCGGCAGAAAGGTGCCCGCGCCGACATGCAGCGTGACATGGACGAACTCGACCCCCCTTGCCTCCAGCGCCTCCAGCAGCGCGGTGTCGAAATGCAGGCTGGCGGTCGGGGCGGCCACAGCGCCCTGGCGGGCGGCCCAGACGGTCTGGTAGTCCTGGTTGTCCTGCGCATCGGGCGCCCGCAGCGCCGCGATATAGGGCGGCAGCGGCATCGCGCCCACCTGCGCCAGCGCGCGGTCGAAGGCGTCGCCTTGCGCGTCGAAGCGCAGGCGCAACTCGCCTTCCGCGATCTCGGCCACCTCGGCGGACAGGGCGTCGCCAAAGCGGATCACCTCGCCCTCGCGCAGCTTGCGCAGGGGCTTGGCCATCGCGCGCCAGCCATCGGCGGCGGGTTCCAGCAGCGTGACCTCGATCCGTGCGACAGCCTCGCCCTGCGGCGTGGCGCGCGTCCGGGTTCCGGTCAGCCGCGCCGGGATGACCTTCGTGTCGTTCAGGACCAGCACGTCGCCGGGCCACAGGATCTCCGGCAGGTCGCTGACGCGCCGGTCGGCGATCCCGCCGCCTTCGGCCAGCAGCAGGCGCGCCGACGTGCGGGGGCGGGCCGGGCGCGTGGCGATCAGCGACGGGGGCAGGTCGAAATCAAAGTCGGACAGCTTCATGGCCGCGCTTCTGCGCCCACCCAGCCGCGTGGTCAAGCGACAGAGATCTCCAAGCAAAAAAGTCGCCTTTACAATTCCGACGGATTCGCTATGTTTCCGCCCAACAGGAGCCATGCAATGATTGTCTGCCACTGCACGCAAATCTCGGATCATGAGATCAAGGCGGCCATTGACTGGATGAGAACGGCAGACCCTCAGACAATCATCACGCCGGGCAAGATCTACCACGCATTGGGCAAGCGCGCCGATTGCGGCGGGTGCATGCCGCTCTTTCTGGACACGATGCGTCACTGCGATAATCTGGGCGTGGCCCCGCCGATCTTGCGGGCAAAGTCAGATATCGCAAAGGACACCCATCATGAAGGGCGACGCAAAGGTCATCGAGTATCTCAACGCGGCGCTGCGGTCTGAACTGACCGCGGTCAGCCAGTACTGGCTGCATTACCGGCTGCAGGAAGATTGGGGCTATGGCCGCATCGCCGACAAGTCGCGTGCCGAATCCATCGAGGAGATGCACCACGCAGACCGGCTGATCCAGCGAATCATTTTCCTGGAAGGCCATCCGAACCTGCAGAAGCTGGATCCGCTGCGGATCGGCCAGAACCTGCGGGAAACGCTGGATGCCGACCTGGCGGCCGAATACGATGCCCGGACCCTGTATCTGGAAGCGCGCGAATATTGCTCCAGCATCAACGACCAGGTGTCCAAGGCGCTGTTCGATGACCTGATCGAGGACGAGGAAGGCCATATCGACTTCCTGGAAACCCAGATCCAGCTTTACGAGACGATCGGCGCGCAGAACTATGGCCACCTGAACGCCAAACCCGCCGACGAGGCGAAATAGCCTATTCCAGCCAGCGGCGCGCGAGATCGGGCAATTCGTCGAAATGCCCGATCAGCGCGTCAGGGGCGAGACGGGAGATCGCCTCGCCTTCGGGCCCGAAGGACACAAGCGCCACCCTGACCCCCGCCGCCGTCGCGGTCTTGCGGTCGGTTTCGGTATCGCCCACCAGGAAGGACGCGGCGATGCTGCCCCCTGCCCGTTCGACCGCCGCCCTATAGGGGCGCGGGTCGGGCTTCCTGACCGGCAGTGTATCCGCCGCAATCATCGAGGCGAACCTGTCGCGCACGCCAAGGGCGTGCAGCAGCGTCTCGGCCAGGGCCTCGGGCTTGTTGGTGCAGACGGCCAGCACATGGCCCTGGGCCTGCAGCCGGTCCAGCGCCTCCTCGACCCCCGGATAGAGCCTGGTGTGGACGGCGATGTTTTCGCCGTAATGATCCAGCAGGCGCGGATAATCCTCATCCTCGGCCCCCGGCGGCAGCAGCAGGTCCGCCCCCATCCGTCCATAGCCCGCCCGCAGCATCGCCCGCCCGCCGTGGAAGGCCGTCAGCGCATCCGCGACCGGGTCCAGCGCGACATCGATCCCGCGCGCCCTGAAGCAGGCATTCGCCGCCGCGATCAGGTCGGCCGAGGTATCGGCCAGCGTGCCGTCCAGATCGAAGACCACCGTTCCCGCCATGCCCCTTGCCCTTTTCCCGTAACGATCCGACACCAAAGGTGAACGCGCGGGGCTTTCCCACGCGCGCTGACCCGATTAGAACGCCTGTCAACGAATTTGAACAGGTAATGAGGGGCAGGCATGACGGACAAGCCGGTGGCGATCGTGGTTCTGGCGGCGGGTCAGGGCAGCCGGATGCAATCCGACCTTCCCAAGGTGCTGCACCGATTGGGCGGCGTGCCTCTGGTGGGCCATGCGCTGGCGGTCGCCCGCACGCTGGAACCCGAACAGGTCATCGTTGTCGCGGGCCATGGCGCGGACAAGGTGACAAAGGCGGTGGGCAAGATGGATCCCGAAGCGCGGATCGTCCTGCAGCCCGAACAGCTGGGAACCGGCCATGCGGTTCGCCAGGCCCTGCCTGAACTGGAAGGCTTCGAGGGCAAGGTGGTCGTCCTTTACGGCGACACCCCCTTCATCGGCGAGGACACGCTGGCGGCACTTGCCTCGCACCCGTCCGAGGTCGTGGTCCTGGGCTTCGAGGCCGAGGATCCCGGCCGCTATGGCCGGCTGATCGTGACCAACCGGGGGCTGGAACGGATCGTCGAATTCAAGGACGCCGATGCGGCGGTGCGCAACATCGCCCTGTGCAATTCCGGCGTCATGGCGCTGGACGCCTCGCTGCTGCGCCAGCTGATCGGGCGGCTGACGAACCAGAACGCATCCGGCGAATACTACCTGACCGACCTCGTGGCCCTGGCCCGCGCCGAGGGCCGCAGCACCGATGTCGTCACCTGCGACGAATCCGAGACGCTTGGCATCAACACCCGCGCAGAACTGGCCGCTGCCGAGGCCACCTTCCAGGACCGCGCGCGCAGGCAGGCGATGGAGAACGGCGTGACGCTGTGCGATCCCTCGACCACCTGGTTCGCGCTGGACACGGTGATCGGCCGCGAAGCGGTGATCGGCCAGAACGTGGTCTTCGGTCCCGGCGTGACCGTCGAATCGGGGGCCGAGATCCTGCCCTTCTGCCATCTGGAAGGCTGCCACATCTCGTCCGGCGCGACGGTCGGTCCCTTTGCCCGCCTGCGCCCCGGCACGGAGCTGGGGGGCGACGTGCATGTCGGCAACTTCGTGGAGATCAAGAACGCCGTTCTGGACGAAGGCGTGAAGGTCGGCCACCTGACCTATCTGGGCGACGCCCATGTGGGCGAGCGCACGAATATCGGCGCGGGCACCGTCACCTGCAACTATGACGGCGTGATGAAGCACCGCACGGAAATCGGCGCCCGCGCCTTCATCGGCAGCGACACCATGCTGGTGGCCCCCGTGCGCGTGGGCGATGACGCCATGACCGGATCGGGGTCCGTGATCACCGAGGATGTGCCCGACGGCGCCCTGGCCCTGGGCCGGGCACGCCAGACAACGAAGCCCGGCCTTGCCACCCGCCTGATGGCGGCCCTGCGCGCGAAGAAGGAGGCCCGCTGATGTGCGGCATTATCGGTATCCTCGGGTCGCACGAGGTTTCGCCCCAGCTAGTCGATGCGCTGCGGCGGCTGGAATATCGCGGCTATGACAGCGCCGGGGTGGCGACGGTCGATGCCCAAGGCCGGCTGGACCGGCGCCGGGCCGTGGGCAAGCTGGTCAACCTGTCGGACAAGCTGGTCCACGAGCCCCTGCCCGGCCATGCCGGGATCGGTCATACCCGTTGGGCCACCCATGGTGCCGCGACCGAGGTGAACGCCCATCCCCACCGCTCCGGCCCGGTCGCGGTCGTGCATAACGGCATCATCGAGAACTTCCGCGAATTGCGCCAGGAGTTGGCAAGCTTTGGCATCCAGCCGCAATCGCAGACAGACACCGAGACCGTGGCGCTGTGGGCCGCGCATTACATGGACGAGGGCGCCTCGCCGGTCGAGGCCGCCCGCAAGACGCTGTCGCGGCTGAAGGGGGCCTTTGCCCTGGCCTTCCTGTTCGACGGCGAACAGGACCTGATGATCGCCGCCCGCAAGGGCAGCCCGCTTGCCATCGGCCATGGCGACGGAGAGATGTTCCTGGGGTCCGACGCGGTGGCGCTGGCGCCCTTTACCGACCGCATCACCTATCTGGAGGACGGCGACCATGCGGTCCTGACCCGCGCGGGCGCTCAGATCTTCGATGCGGCGGGCAACCAGACCAACCGCATCGAGGCGCGCATCGACACCGGCGCGACCGCCATCGACAAGGGCGGCTATCGCCACTTCATGGCCAAGGAAATCGCCGAGCAGCCGGTGGTGATCGGCGACGTGCTCAGCCACTATGTCAAGGACGACCGGATCATCCTGCCCGACGGGCTGGATTTTCGCGACGTGGACCGCATCAGCCTGGTCGGCTGCGGCACCGCGCATCTGGCGGGCCATGTCGCGAAATACTGGTTCGAACAGCTGGCGGGCCTGCCCTGCGACATTGATGTGGCGTCCGAGTTCCGCTATCGCGAGCCGCCGTTGTCGCCGCGCAGCTGGTTCATCGCGGTCAGCCAGTCGGGCGAAACGGCCGACACGCTGGCGGCGCTGCATTACGCCAAGGACCACGTGGCCCGCACCGTGGGGCTGGTGAATGTCGGCACCTCGGCCATCGCGCGGGATTCCGACATCGCCCTGCCGACCCGCGCGGGGATCGAGGTCAGCGTGGCGTCAAGCAAGGCCTTTACCTGCCAGTTGACGGTTCTGGCGATCCTGGCGCTGAAGGCCGCGCATGACCGCGGGCGCATCGACGATGCGGCGCTGGCCGCGCATCTGGCCGACCTGCGGTCGATCCCGGGGCTGATGCAGCAGACCCTGGCGCTTTCGGATGATTGCCGGGAATTGTCGGAATGGCTGGCTCAGGCGCGCGACGTGCTGTTCCTGGGCCGGGGCGCGCTGTATCCGGTGGCGCTCGAAGGCGCGCTGAAGCTGAAGGAACTGAGCTATATCCACGCGGAAGGCTATGCCTCGGGGGAACTCAAGCACGGGCCGATCGCGCTGATCGACCGCGATGTGCCGGTGATCGTGCTGGCCCCGCATGACGCGCTGTTCGAAAAGACCGTGTCGAACATGCAGGAGGTGATGGCCCGCCACGGCCAGATCCTGCTCTTGTCGGACGAGGGCGGGCTTGCCGCCGCCAGCCACGGGGTGCAGGCCACGCTGCGGATGCCGTCCGGCGGCGGGCTGTTCCAGTCCATCCTTTACGCCATCCCGATGCAGTATCTGGCCTATCACACGGCAGTCGCAAAGGGCACCGACGTGGACCAGCCCCGCAACCTGGCGAAATCGGTCACGGTGGAATGACAAAAGGCGCGCGAGCTTGCCCCGCGCGCCTTTTTCCTTATGCCACCTCGGCGCGGCCCTCGGCGGCGATGCGGGCGTCCAGTTCCAGCATCTGGTGGACGGCTTGCGCAGCCTCGGCGCCCTTCTTGACGAAGTGGTCGCGATAGAATCCGGTCAGCAGCTCGGTTTCCTGATAGTTGTGCGGCGTCAGCGAAACCGAGAAGCAGGGCACGCCGGTTTCCAGTCCGGCATTCATCAGGCCGGTGACAACGGCGGTCGCAACGAAATCGTGGCGGTAGATGCCGCCATCCACGACCAGGGCGGCGGCGACCACGGCGTCATACTTGCCGGTCTGGGCCAGCTTCTTGGCCAGCAGCGGCATCTCGAAGGCGCCGGGCACGTCATAGGCCACGACCTCTGCGCCGGGGATCAGGCGCTGCTGTTCGGCCAGAAAGCCGTCATAAGCGCGATCCACGACATCGGAATGCCAGCGGGCCTTGATAAAGGCGATACGGGGGGTCTTGTGAGTCATCTGTTGAGGAACCTTACGTTAGCTTGCGTACGGTCCCAGAGCACGAGCCATGACCGTGCCCTGGGCGGACGCGGCCACGGTTCTCTTTCATCCAGACTATACTGTCGGCCCCGGAGTTTCACCGGATCTGCTGACCCCTTCGTTGCCGAAGGGCGCTCGCGGGCTGTGACCGCCGGTGGGGAATTGCACCCCGCCCTGAGAACGATCCCTAGATAGCACGCGATACCCCTTTCGCCAAGGGGCCTTAGCCGATCCTGGCCAGCGCATCCTCGACGGCGCCGCGCAGCTGATCCTCGCCATAGGGCTTGCAGAGCAGGACCGTCTGCGCGGGGTGGCCGGCAGGCAGGCTGCTGTCGCCCGTCGCATAGACCACGGCCAGCCCCGGCTGGATTTCGACCGCGCGCTGCGCAAGATCGTTGCCGTTCATGTCGGGCAGGCCCAGGTCGGTCAGCAGCAGGTCGAAGCTTTGGCCCTGCAGGCTTTCCAGCGCCGGAGCCGCCTTGCCGGCCTGGGTGACGGTGTGACCCATCTCCTCCAGCATGATGGCGGTGTCGGCGCGGATCAGGGCGTTGTCCTCGACCAGCAGGATCGACACAGGCCGGTCCCTGGCAGGCACCGGCTGCGGCGCGGGCTGTGCGGCGCGCAGGGCCTCGGCCGCCTGGGCTGCCTGCCGGGCATTGGCGATGACATGGCGCAAGCGGCGGGCCAGAGCCTCGCGCGGATAGGGTTTCGACAAAAGCTCCACCCCGGGATCCAGCCTGCCGCCGTGAACGATGGAGTTCTCGGTATAGCCGGAGGTGAACAGCACCCCCAGCCCCGGCAGGATCTCCTGCGCGCGCCGCGCCATCTCTCGGCTGGACAGCGTGCCGGGCATCACCACGTCGGTGAACAGCACGTCGATATGCAGACCGCTTTCCACAACCGCCAGCCCCGCCTGCGCATCGCGCGCGGTCAGAACCTTGTAGCCAAGCGAGGTCAGCAGATCGACCACGGTCGTGCGCACGGCCTCGTCGTCCTCGACCACCAGGATGGTTTCGGTGCCGCCAACGATGGGGCCGTCATGGACCGGCGCCTGAGCTTCTTCCTCGCTTTCGGATCGCGGCAGATAGATGCGCACGGTCGTCCCCTCGCCCGGTTCGCTGTAGACCGACACATGGCCGCCGGACTGCTTGACGAAGCCGTAAACCATCGACATGCCCAGGCCGGTGCCGCGCCCCTCGGGCTTGGTGGAAAAGAACGGGTCGAAAATCCTCGCCAGCACCTCGGGCGTCATGCCGCAGCCGGTGTCGGTCACGGCCAGCATGACGTAATCCCCCGCCGCGACATCGCCTGCGGCCTCGGCATAGACATTGTCCAGCTGCGCATTGCTCATCTCGATGGTCAGGCGGCCGGGACCGTCCATGGCGTCCCGCGCGTTGATGGCCAGGTTCAGCAACGCGCTTTCCAGCTGCGCCTGGTCCACGCAGATGTTCCACAGGTTCGAAGGCACGATCACCTCGACCTCGATCGCCTCGCCCAGCGAGCGGCGCAGCAGCTCGTCCATCTCGTTCACCAGGCGGCAGGGCTTGACGACCCGCGGCTCCAGCGGCTGGCGGCGGCCAAAGGCCAGAAGCTGGCTGGCAAGCTTGGCGCCGCGGGCGACAGCCGACAGCGCGTTTTCGACACGCTGGCCCGCATGGTCATTGCCCTCGACATCCTTCGACAGCATCTGAAGATTGCCGGCTATCACCTGCAGAAGATTGTTGAAGTCATGCGCCACGCCGCCGGTCAGCTGGCCCATGGATTCCATCTTCTGCGACTGGTGCAGCGCCTGCTCGGTCTTGCGGTGGCGCTCGATCTCGTCGCGGACGCGGGCTTCCAGCGTTTCGTTCAGCTGGCGCAGCTGATCCTCGGCGCGCTGCCTGTGGCCGATCTGGCGCTGCAGGTCCTCGGCCTGGGCCAGCAGCTGCGCCTCGGTCATGCGCTGCTCGGTGATGTCGGTATGGACGCCCACCCATTCGGCTATTGCGCCATCGGCATCTCGCGTGGGCACGGCGCGGATCGCAAAGATGCGGTATTCGCCGTCCGCGCAGCGCAGCCGGTGTTCCCATTCATAGGTCGATTGCGCCGCAAGCGCCTGCCGCCAGGCCTTGATCGTGCCTGCGCGGTCGTCGGGATGGACGGCATCGGTCCATCCATAGCCCTGATAGTCGGCGAAACTCTGGCCCGTCAGCGCCGCCCAGCCCCGCTGCTCGCCGATCATCCGGCCATCGGCATTGTTGGTCCACAGGACGCTGTGGATCGCATCCACCGCCGCGCGGAAGCGGTCGTTGCTTTCGCGCAACTGGATTTCGGTCTGCTTGCGATCCTCGATATCGATCAGGATCATGTAGACGCCGTCGATCCGGTCATCGCCCGACTTACGGGGAAGGCAGCGCATCTCGAACGCGCGGGGACGGTCGCCGGGCAGGCGGACGGTCGCATCGACGTTCACCGTCTCGCCCGCCAGGGCGCGGTTCAGCATTTCCTCGGTCAGGGCGCCCTGCTCGGCCCCCAAGATGTCGGTGATCCGCTTGCCGATCACCTGGTCATGCGTGACGCCGAACACCTCCAGGTAGCACTGGTTGGCAAAGCGGAAGGTCAGCGACCGGTCCATGAACCCGACCAGGATCGGCAGGGCGTCGGACAGGTGGTAAAGCTCGGCCCGGCTTTCGGCCAGTTCCTCGCGCGCGCGGACGGTGTGGGTGATTTCCAGGACGGTGCACAGGACGCCATCGACCCGGCTGCCCGCTTCGTCATGGATCGGGGTGTAGAACAGGTCCATGACGACGCTTTCCGGAATGCCGTTGCGGTTCAAGACCAGCGGCTGCTCGCGGTAGGCCTGCACCTCGCCCCGGAAGCCGCGTTCCAGGATCTGGCGGTTCCAGTCCCAGATCTCGGGCCAGACGGCCGGCACGGTGCCGCCCAGGGCCTGGGGATGATAGTTCCCCGCGATCTCGCGGTAGCCGTCATTGTAGATCATCACATGATCCGGCCCCCACATCAGCACCTGCGGGATGGGCGAGTTGACCAGCGAATTGACCTTGATCCGCAAATGCCGCGGCCATTCCTCGATCGGCCCCAGCGACGTCCGCGACCAGTCGAATTTCCGCACCAGCTCGCCGCAGAGGCCGCCGCCCACGGGCCACGAACGGGAAAGCTGCTCTGTCGTCATGTCACACCGCGCCGGTCAGAAAGATCGCCGGAACCTAGGCATGGACGGCGAAACCCGCAAGCCGCGACGTAGGGTGTTTGCCTTAAATCGCTTTATGTTAAGGGCTCCAAGCTGGCGAGCGGGGCAAATGCCGGCTAGGTTTTCCGAAACGATCCGAGGGGGCGGCATGGCACGGAATGGCGGGGTTCTTCTGGTGGATTGCCTGATGGCGCTTGGCGCGACCAAGGCATTCGGCATTCCCGGCGAAAGCTATCTGGCAGTGCTGGACGCGCTGCACGACACGCAAGGCAGGCTGGATTTCGTGCTGTGCCGGCACGAGGGCGGCGCAGCCTTCATGGCGGCCGCCTGGGGCAAGCTGACTGGCGCGCCTGGCATCTGCCTGGTGACGCGCGGCCCCGGCGCGACCAATGCCGCGATCGGCATCCACACGGCCATGCAGGACAGCGCGCCGATGCTGGTCTTCGTGGGCCAGATCGGCACAGACATGACGGGGCGCGAGGCGTTCCAGGAACTCGACTATGCGGCCGTCTTCGGCAGCATGGCGAAATGGGCGGTCGAGATCGAGCGGGTCGAGCGGATCCCCGAGATCATCGCCCGGGCCTGGAAGACTGCCACCACCGGGCGCCCGGGCCCGGTGGTCATCGCCCTGCCCGAGGATGTGCTGACCGCCCTGACCGACACCCCGCCCCTGTCCGCCCCGGCCGAGATCGCCGAGCCCGGTCCCCTGCCCGCCGCGCTGGACAAGGCGCTGGCAATGCTGGCCGCCGCGCGGCGCCCCCTGATCCTGACGGGCGGCTGCACCTGGACAGCGCAGGGCAAGGCCGCGCTGCAGGGCTTTGCCGAGGCGTCGGACATCCCCGTCCTTGCCGCCTTCCGCTTTCAGGACTGCTTCGACAACCATTCACCCGTCTATGCGGGCGAGGCGGGCGTCGGGATGCCGCCCCATGTCCGCCGCCTGATTGCGGAATGCGACCTGCTGCTGGCCGTCAATGTCCGCTTCGGAGAGATGACGACCGATGGCTACAGCCTGCTGTCGGTGCCGCAGCCGGAACAGGCGCTGATCCATGTCCACGCCTCGGATCTGGAGATCGGAAAGATCTATCAGCCGCGCCTTGGCATCCAGGCGGGGCCAAATGCCTTCGCGGAAGGGCTGCGGCCCGTATCCGGCCCCTGGTCCGACTGGCGCAAGGCCGCGCGGGCGGGCTATCTGGCCTCGATGCAGGCGCCAGCCCAACCCTCGCCCGTGGACATGGTGGCGGTGATGGACCACCTGCGGGCGGTGCTGCCCGAAGATGCGATCATCACCCATGGCGCGGGCAATTTCGCCGTCTGGCCCGACAAGTTCCTTGCCTATGGCCCCCGCGCCCGGCTGCTGACCCCGCAATCCGGCGCCATGGGCTATGGCCTGCCTGCCGCCATCGCCGCCAAGGTCGCGCATCCGTCGCGGATGGCCGTCTGCTTCGCGGGCGACGGCGATTTCCAGATGACCTGCGCGGAACTCGCGACCGCCATGCAGGCAGGCGCGCAGCCCATCGTGCTGGTGCTTAACAACGGCATCTACGGCACGATCCGCGCGCATCAGGAACGCCATTATCCGACGCGCGTGTCCGGCACGACGATGCAGAACCCCGACTTCGTCATGCTGGCGCAGGCCTATGGCTTCCATGCCGAACGGGTCGCCACGACCGCCGATTTCGCGGCGGCCTTTGACCGGGCCGTGCGGTCGAAAACCGGCGCGCTGCTGGACCTGGACATCTCGCCCGAGGCGCTGACGCCGCGCCAGACCCTGTCGCAGATGCGCGAGGCGGCGCTGGCGAAGCAGGCGGGCTAAGGCGGCGCGGCCGCTGGCCTGACCGGCACGGGGATAACGCGCCCGCGTCAGGCTGAACGAAAAACGGCCACCCGCCAGGGGTGGCCGTTCTTTCGCTCAGCGGGGTCGGTCAGTACCGCGCGGCCATCACCGACAACGGCAGCGGCACGATCTTGTCGGCATTGCCGGCCGTCCCGAAAGCCTCGAAGCGGTCCTTGCAGACCTGCGACATCATCTGCATCGCGGGCTTGAGGTATTTGCGCGGGTCGAACTCGGAGGGTTCCTCGGCAAAGACCTTGCGGATCGCGGCGGTCATGGCCAAGCGGTTGTCGGTGTCGATGTTGACCTTGCGCACGCCGTGCTTGATGCCGCGCTGGATCTCCTCGACCGGGACGCCCCAGGTCGGCTTGATGTCGCCGCCATAGCTGTTGATGATCTGCTGCAGATCCTCGGGGACCGAGGACGACCCGTGCATCACCAGGTGGGTGTTGGGCAGACGGGTGTGGATTTCCTCGATCACGTTCATCGCCAGGATGTCGCCGTCGGGCTTGCGCGAGAACTTATAGGCCCCGTGCGAGGTGCCCATGGCGATCGCCAGCGCGTCCACCTTGGTGTCGTTGACGAAGCGCACGGCCTCGTCGGGGTCGGTCAGCAGCTGGTCGTGGCCCAGCTTCTCGGTCGCGCCGTGGCCGTCCTCCTGGTCACCCATGCCGGTTTCCAGGCTGCCCAGCACGCCCAGTTCGCCCTCGACCGAGACACCGCAGGCATGGGCCATCTCGACCACCTTGGCGGTGATGTCGCGGTTATAGTCGTAATCGGCGGGCGTCTTGCCGTCGGCCTTCAGGCTGCCGTCCATCATCACGCTGGTGAAGCCGTTCTGGATGGCGGTGGCGCAGGTGGCCAGGCCGTTGCCGTGGTCCAGATGCATGCACAGCGGGATGTCCGGGAAGGCCTTGGCAAAGCCCTGGATCAGCCCGGCCAGGACCAGATCGTTGGCGTATGCGCGCGCGCCCCGGCTGGCCTGCAGGATCACCGGCGATTTCGTCGCCGCAGCCGCGGTCATGATCGCCAGGCCCTGCTCCATGTTGTTGATGTTGAAGGCGGGGACTGCGTAGCCATTCTCGGCCGCGTGGTCGAGAAGCTGGCGCAGGGTAATCATAGCCATGAAATCTTATCCTTTGCTTGGCCCGGCAAGATAGCCGAGGATCGTCTCGACCTCGTCCTTAGCGCCGAATATCAGGGGCGTCATGTCGTGTAGCGCAAACGGTTTGCGGTAACGGATCGGCTGGGTGCCATCCGATGCCAGCCCGCCCGCCTGTTCGACCAGGAAGGCGATAGGCATGCATTCATAGACCAGCCGCAGCCGCCCGTTCTCGTAACCCTTGCGCCGGTCGGCGGGATACAGGAAAGCGCCGCCGTTCAGCAGGATGCGGTGCAATTCGCCCACCGCGGCGGCCAGCCAGCGCATGTTGAAGTCGCGCCCGCGCGGCCCATCCCTGCCCGCCCGGAGATCCGCGACCCAGCGTTGCAGGCCCGGCTCCCAGTGGCGCTCGTTGGACGCGTTATAGGCGATGGTCGAGGCGGTCGGCTTCAGCGTGACATTCTCGCGCACCAGGCGGAACTCGCCCGCTTCGGCGTCCCAGCCCGCGATATGGGTGCCGTCGCCCAGGGACCAGCCGAAGTCCATCGAATGGCCGAACGAGGTATAGCCCGCCGCCACGACCGACTCACCCGTGCGCAGGAAGCCTTCCGGCGCGGCGGGCAGGACGCTGAACAGCATTCCCAGCGGCGCGCCGATGCCGATGCTGCCCGACCCGTCGATGGGGTCCATCGCCACGTCCCAGGCCCCGTCGGGGTTCAGCTCGATGACCGCCTCGGCTTCCTCGGACAGCACCTGGCGGACGCCCGCATCGCGCAGGGCCGCGATCATGTGGTGATGCGCGCCCACGTCCAGCGCCTTCTGCTTGTCGCCGGTGTCGTTCAGACCGACGATCTCGGTCGGATCGCCATGCAGGCGGCCCGCGGCAAGGCGCTGCATCAAAGGCGCCTGCGCCCGCGCAATCGCGTGGACAATCGCGGCAGGGCCATCCCCCGTCAGCACCTGCGACAGCAGGCGGCCCGTTGCCGGGCCGTCGTTCGGCAGTTTCAGCATCTCAGGCCTTGTTGTATTTCGCATCGACCGCGTCGATGGCGTTCACGTTGCCTGCCGACTTGCCCGCCTTGTCGAAGTTGTCGGTTTCGGCCAGCCACTTGTCGGCGATGGCCTTGGCCAGTTCCGGGCCGATGACGCGGGCGCCCATGGTGATGATATGCGCGTCGTTCGACAGCGCGGCGCGTTCGGCGGAGTAGGTGTCATGGGTCAGCGCGGCGCGGATGCCGGGAACCTTGTTGGCCGCGATGCAGACGCCGATGCCGGTCCCGCAGACCAGGATGGCACGGTCAAAGGTGCCGTCCTTGACCTGGCTTGCCACCCGGTCGGACAGGTTGGCATAGAACGCGTCCGCGCCGGCGTCGGTGCGGCTGATTTCCGACACCTCGTGCTTGTCCTTCAGGTGATCGGCCAGGACCTTGGCCAGACCCTCGCCCGCGCTGTCGCCTGCGATTGCCAGTTTCATGATGTCTTCTCCTTCAGATTTTGGCGGCGCAAAGCGCCAGGATGTTGAGATAGCCTTCGACGTTCCAGGCGGACCGGCCGATGAACAGCCCGTCAATATGCGGGCAGGAAATCAGTTCCTCGCAGTTGCCCGGATTGACCGAGCCGCCGTAAAGGCAGGGCAGCTTGCGCCCCAGCACATCGCCGGCCACCGCGATGATCTCGGCCTGGCGCGCATCGGCATAGTCCGAGGTCGCGGGGATCCCGTTGACCCCGATGGCCCAGACGGGTTCGTATGCCAGCAGGATTTCAGCGGCCTTCTGGTCGCCGGACAGCTTGCCAAGCGCGCCCCGCACCTGGGTTTCCAGGACGTCCTGCGCGCGACCCGCCTCGCGTTCGGCCAGTGTTTCGCCGATGCAGATCAGCGGGATCAGCCCGTGGCGGACGGCGGCCTCGGTCTTGAGGCCGACGGTCTCGTCCGTTTCGCCGAAATGCTCGCGGCGTTCGCTGTGGCCCAGTTCCACGATGTCGAGGTTGCAATCCTTAAGCATCACCGGCGAAACCTCGCCCGTCCAGGCGCCCTCGTCGGCCCAGTGCATGTTCTGCGCGCCGACCTTGACGCTGGTCCCGGCCAGCCATTCCTTGACCTGCCGCACGGCGGTGAAGGGCGGGATCACGAAGCGCTGGATGCGCGGGTCGCGGTCGCTGTCCACAGCGGCCAGCCCTTCGGCAAAGACGCGCGCCTCGGCCAGCGTCTTGTTCATCTTCCAGCTTGTGCCGATCCAGAAATCCGTCATGTCAGTCCTCAGTTCAGTCGCGGGCAATGGTCAGCCGCAGCCCGGCGCGGTCGATCGCGGCGCGATCTTCGGGCGCGGGGGCGGCATCGGTGATGATGGCATCGAAGTCGGCCAGGTCGGCCAGCGCGTGCAGCGCCGACCGGCCAAAGCGGGTGTGGTTGACCAGCAGCACGGCGCGGTCCGCGGCGGCGATCATGGCGCGCTTGGCGCGGACCGCCGCGTCGTCCATGTGAAAGGCGCGCAGCCCGGCCACGGCGGGGGTCGAGATAAAGGCCAGATCGGCCCGCAGCCGCGACAGCGCATCCTCGGTCACGACGCCGAAGAAGCCGTTGAACTTGGCGCTGTAGGTGCCGCCAAGCGCGATCAGCGTGACGCGCGGCGCATCCTTCAGCCGCTCGATGACGGCGGCGTTGTTGGTGATGACCGTCAGCGGCGCCTTGTTGACCAAGTTGGCGCCCAGCAGCGCCGCCATGGATCCGTCATTGACCATGACCGTCATGCCGGGTTCCACCAGATCCAGCGCCGCGCGGGCCATGCGGGCCTTGGCGTCGCTGTCCTGCAGGGCGCGGATGCGGAAGTCGCTTTCGAACTGGGTGCCTGCCTCGATGGTGGCGCCGCCGCGAACCTTTCGCAAAAGGCCCGCCTGCTCCAGGTCGTCCAGGTCGCGGTGGATGGTCATGCGCGACACGGCAAAGCGGTCGGCCAGATCGTCCAGGTCCACGGCACGCGCGCCGACCAGAAGATCCATGATCGCCTGCCTGCGTTCCTCGCGCTTCACCTGATCCTCCGCTTTCCAAGCCATATGTAACATCGGCAGCAGATTTATCAACATGAAATATGTGACATTGTGATGTCCATTTGTGATTATTGTTGTGATCTGCCCCATGCCGGGTTATTCACCCCCAAACCCGTCGGAGGACCACATGCCCCTAGATTCGCCCAAAGACCCCAAGATCGCCGCAAAGGCCGAACTGGACCCGCAGAACTTCGCCCTGGCCAACTGCATCCGGGCGCTGTCCATCGACGCGGTGAACGCCGCGAATTCGGGCCACCCGGGCGCGCCCATGGGCATGGCGGACGCGGCCACCGTGCTGTTCCGCAACCACCTGAAATTCGATGCAAAGAACCCCGACTGGCCGAACCGCGACCGGTTCGTGCTGTCGAACGGCCATGCCTCGATGCTGCTCTACAGCCTGCTGCACCTGACCGGCTACGAGGACATGACGCTTGAGCAGGTGAAGAACTTCCGCCAGTGGGGCTCCATCACCGCGGGCCACCCGGAATACGGCCATGCCAAGGGCGTGGAAACTACCACGGGGCCGTTGGGCCAGGGCATTGCCACCGCCGTGGGCATGGCGCTTGCGGAACGGGCCCTGGCGGCTGAATTCGGGGACGATCTGGTCGATCATCACACCTATGTCTTCGTGGGCGACGGCTGCCTGCAGGAGGGCATCGGGCAGGAAGCCATCAGCCTCGCGGGCCATCTGGGCCTGGGCAAGATGATCGTGCTTTACGACGACAACGACATCACCATCGACGGCCCGACCTCGATCAGCTTTTCCGAGGACGTTCCGGCCCGCTTTCAGGCCTGCGGCTGGCATGTGCAGAAATGCGACGGCCATGACGGCAAGGCCCTGGATGCAGCGATCGCGGCGGCCAAGGCGGAAACCGGCAAGCCCTCGCTGATCGCGATGAAGACGGTGATCGGCTTCGGCTCGCCCAACAAGGCGGGCACCTATTCGGTCCACGGCTCGCCCCTGGGCAAGGACGAGGCGCTGCTGACCCGCGAGGCCATCGGCTGGGCCCATGATCCTTTCGTGATCCCCGAGGATCTGGCCGCCGAATGGCGCTCCATCGGCACGCGCGGCGCCGCGGACCGCCAAGCCTGGGAAGCGCGCCTTGCCGCGAAGCCGGCCGAGGTCCGGGACGAGTTCAACCGCCGCCAGGCGGGCACCCTGCCCGAGGGCTATGACGCTGCCGTCAAGGCCGCGCGCGACGCGCTGTTCGCGGAACCCAAGAAGGCCGCGACCCGCAAGGCCAGCCAGATGGCGCTGGAACCGCTGACCGCCGCCCTGCCCGAGATGATCGGGGGGTCCGCCGACCTGACCGGGTCGAACCTGACCCGCGTGAAGGCCGTGGACAGCCAGTACACGCGCCAGGCGCCGGGCCGCTATATCGGCTATGGCGTGCGCGAATTCGGCATGTGCGCCGCGATGAACGGCATCAACCTGCATGGCGGCTTCATCGCCTACGGCGGGACGTTCCTGGTGTTTTCCGACTATGCCCGCAACGCGATCCGCCTGTCGGCGCTGATGGGGGTCGGCACGATCTATGTCATGACCCATGACAGCATCGGCCTGGGCGAGGACGGCCCGACCCACCAGCCGATCGAGCATCTGGCATCCCTGCGCGCCATCCCGAACCTGACGGTGCTGCGCCCGGCGGATACGGTGGAAACGCTGGAAGCCTGGGACATCGCGATCCGCAACCGCCACGTGCCGTCGCTGCTGGCCTTGTCGCGCCAGGACGTGCCGCAACTGCGGCTGGAAGCGGGCGACGAGAACCTGACCGCGAAAGGCGCCTATGTGATCCGCCAGTTCGGTGAGGGCCGCGACGTGACCCTGATCGCCACGGGGACCGAGGTGCAACTGGCCGTCCAGGCCGCCGAGGCCCTGCACGCCGATGGGCTGAACGTCGCCGTCGTATCCATGCCCTCCTGGGAGCTGTTCGACGCCCAGCCCGAGGAGTATCGCAAGGCGACCCTGGGCGACGCGCCGCGCATCGCGGTCGAGGCCGCGGGCAAGTTCGGCTGGACGCGCTATGTCGCGAGCGAAGACGACGTGATCGGCATGAACGGCTTTGGCGCATCCGCCCCCATCGACCGCCTGTATCAGGAGTTCGGCATCACCACCGACGCCATCGTCGCGCGGGCCAAGGCGCTGACGGGGAAATAGCCACAGGCCTGCGCGCGTCAGCGCGCGCGGGGTCCAGCGACAGCGACCGGGTCGGGCCTTGCCCGACCCGTTTTGCGTTCCGGCTACTCGGCCAGGGCGCGTGCCGTGATCTCGTCCGTGATCAGGCCCTTCAGCCGACCGCTGCGCAGGGCGGCGCGGATTGCCTCGACCTTGTCGGCGCCCCCCGCGATCAGCACCAGGCGGCTGTCGCCCGGTTCGTCCAGCGATGCCGACAGGGTGCGCGCGGTCAGGGTCGTGTCCAGCACATGGCCCTGGGCATCGAAGAAATGCCCCATCATCTCGCCGACGCCGCCCGCGGCGCGGATTTCATCGATCTCCCGCGGCTCGATCATGCCAGAGGCGACAAGCTGCGCTCCGGGATCGACCGTGCCCATGCCCACGATCTTCAAACCGGCGCCATTGGCCAGATCGAAGATCTCGCGCACGCCGGGCTGGGCCAGCAGCACCGCGCGGTCCGATTCGGAATTGGCGAAGAACGGCACCGGCAGGACATAGGCCTGCGCGCCGGTCTTTTCGGCCAGGCGGTGCATCACGTCGTGACGATTGGCCGAATAGTTGCGCGTCAGCCCGCCCAGCAGGGACACGAAGCGGGTGCCGTTCGCATCGAAACGCGGCAACTCGTTGACCGCCGCCGCCAGCGTGCGCCCGTGGCCCAGGCCGATAACCTTGTATTCACCGCGCTCGATTTCGCGGCGCAGGAAGCTGGCCCCTGCCAGGCCCAGGGCGCGCAGGGGCATTCCCTCTTCGCCCAGGTCGGGGGCCACCTCGCAGAAGGCAAGGCCGTAACGCTGGCACAGCCTGTCCTCCAGCACGGCGCATTCGACGATCTCGCCGTCGATGGAAACCTTGACGACGCCCTCGGCCACGGCGCGCGCAATCAGCCGATGCGCCTTGACGCCGGTGACGCCCAGCCGCTTGGCCACCGCCGCCTGGGTTAGCCCGCCCGCGTAGTGCAGCCAGGCCGCGCGGAGGGCGAGGCTTTGTTCCGGGTCGATTCCGCCTCGCCGCGCCATCAGCCCGCGTCCTCCATGATGCGCCGCAGGCTTCCGGGGGTCAGCGCTGCAGGATTGGCCTTCATCGAGGACGAGCTTGCGGCGGCTTCGGCCGCTGCCGCCTGCGCCTCCGGCCCGATGCCCAGGGCCGACAGGGCAGGCAGGCCCGCGCCATGGGACCAATCGGCCAGGACGCGCGCAGCCTCGGCCATCGAGGCCATGGGCGTATCAAAGGCCGCGCCGATCCAGCGCGCCACCTGGTCGAGACGCTCGACAGTGTCCGGGTCGGTCGCCGCGCGGCGATTGGCCAGCAGCACCGGGGGCAACAGCGCGCCGCAGATCGCGCCATGCGGGGCGCCGGTCAATCCGCCAAGCGGCCCGGCAAGGCCGTGGACCGCCCCCAGCCCCGCATTGGCAAGGGCCAGCCCGCCGCAGAGCGACACCCAGGCCATGTCGTCGCGGGCATCGGCGTCCTCGCCCTCCATCAGCTGGCGGATCGCCGCCAGCCCGCGCGGGATCGCATCGCGGCACAGCGCATCCGTCAGGGGATTGGCGCGGGTGCAAACGTAAGGCTCGATCACCTGCGTGATGGCGTCCAGCCCCGAGGCCAGCGTCACCGCGCGCGGGCAACCCTGTGTCAGCGCCGGATCCACGATGGCAAGGCGGGGCAGCATCCGGGCGTCGCGCAGGCTGACCTTGCGGCGGTGTTCCGGGACGCCGATGACGGCGTTGCGCGTGACCTCGGCCCCGGTGCCTGCGGTGGTGGGGATGGCGACAAAAGGCAGCGGCGGATGATCCAGGGCCAGGCCCTGCCCCACCACCTCGAGATGATCCAGCATGGGCCGCGTAGCCGGGACCAGCGCGGCAATGGCCTTGCCGGCGTCGATGACCGCCCCGCCGCCAATGGCGACGATAACCTCGGCACCCCCTGCCGCGGCAATGCCGTCCTCGATCAGCGCGATGTCCGGTTCCCGGGGGACGGCGAAGCCCGCGACCGCGCAGCCCTGCCCGGCCAGTCCATCGGCCAGCCATGCCGCGCGGGCGCTGTCGCGGCCATGGACCAGCAGGACCCGCCGCCCCAGGCCCACCACCCGGGCCACCGCCAGGCCCGCCTGGCCCCTGCCGAACAGGATCTCGGTGGCCGTGGCAAAGGCGAAGGGCTGGACCATGTCAGACCCGCAGGCTGTCCGCGCCGCTGTCGATATGCGGCGCCCAGAAGGCCACGCTTTCGGCGATATGGGCGATCACCTGGCGGTCGTTCGGCTCGCGTTCCTTGAAGGACAGCTCCAGGCAGATCTCGTTGTCCACCGCGCCCCCTTCGGCAAAGGCCGCCAGCAGCGGTTCGGGCTGGACGGCGCCCTTGGCGTTGTATTCGGCGGTGAAGGGGCGGTGGCCGGACTTGTCCATCATCGACTGCTTGATGTGGATGATGGGGCTGACCTTCGGTACCGCGCGCGCCCAGGCATAAGGGTCGGTGTCGTCAGGATTGGGGCTGGTCACGTCGCCGTGGTCGATATCCGCCATCATCCACATCGGCACGGCCATGTTCGCCGCCGTCAGCCGGTCCTGCAAATCCATGCAGGCCTGGATCGTCTCGCCGAACTCGCGGCTCACGCTCATCGGTTCCCAGAAGACATAGGACAACCCGGCGGCCTTGGCGTGGTCCGCGACCTCGGCCCAAGCGTCGATGGCGATCTGGATCAGCTCCTCGCGCCGTGTCGGGTTGTCATAGTCCCGATAGGTAAAGATCGCGAACTGCGTGCCGACCGAAGTGCCCCCTAGGTCGCCGATGATGTCGGCAAAGGTCTTGAACCAATCGACGTAATAGCGCCGCACGTCGCGGTCGGGATGGCCGAAGTGGTTGAGCCGCCCGTAAGGCCCGGTCATGCCGCTGGTGACGCGCACGCCGGTGCGCTCCAGCGCAGCAGCCATCTGGCGCGTCAGGCGGCGGATCACCGGCGCGGGCCAGCTTGGGTTGATGAACTCGTGCGTCAGTTGCAGGTCGCGGATGCGCAGGTCGCGCGCGACCGTGTCGATCAGATCGTCGGGATCGGCGAAGCGGTTGACCAGCGGATTGGTGTTCAGCGAAAGCGTCAAGGGCATCGGCTTGTCCTTCAGGCGGCCTGCGCCAGATCGGATTGGTGGAACCAGTCGGCAAAGGCGTCGCGTTCCTGCGGCGTCAGGTGCAGGTAATGCTTGGTGCGCCGCCAGAGGACATCCTCGGGCTGCTGCGCCCATTCCCTGGCGACCAGATAGCGGACCTCGGCCTCGTAAAGGTTGCCGCCGAAGTGACGGCCAAGGCCGTCGAGGCTCATGGCCCCGGCCACCACGTCCTTGGTCCGCGCGCCATAAAGGCGGGCGTAATGGACGACCAGCTTGCGCGGCATCCAGGGGTGCAACTCGCGCAGCAGGTTCAGGAAGGATTCGAAGTCGGCATTGGCGATCTCGCCGCCCGGCAGGGGCGCGGTCTCGGTCCAGTCGGGACCCATCTTCGGGAAGATGTCGCGCAGCTTGTGCATCCCGCGCTCGGCCAGTTCGCGGAAGGTGGTGATCTTGCCGCCGAAGACATTGAGCAGCGGCGCCCCGCCGGTCGTGTCCAGGTCGAAGACATAGTCCCGCGTCACCGCCGAAGGGTTGCCCGCGCCATCGTCGAACAGCGGCCGCACGCCGGAGAATGCGTGCAGCACATCGGACCGGCGCAGCTTTTCCTTGAAGTAGCGGTTCACGGCGGCCAGCAGATAGTCGATTTCTTCGTCCGAGACGGCCACGTCCTCGGCCCGGTCCTCCCACGGGATGTCGGTGGTGCCGATCAGCGCCTTGTCGCCTTCATAGGGGTTGATGAAGATGACCCGCTTGTCCTTGTTCTGGACCAGATAGGCCTGCTGGCCCGACCACCATTTCGGCACGATGATATGGCTACCCTTGACCAGCCGGACCTGGCGGCTGGAGTTCGAGCCCGCGACGTTGTTGATCACCTGCGAAACCCAGGGTCCCGCGCAGTTGACGATGCAGCGGGCGCGGAAGGTGCGGATTTCGCCCGTCACACTGCTGCGGGTCTGGACGGTCCAGGCGCCGTTCTCGCGCCGGGCCGAGATGCAGGGGCTGCGGGTCAGGACCTCGGCGCCCTTCTCGGCGGCGCCCACGGCGTTCAGCACGACAAGGCGGGCGTCATCGACCCAGCAGTCGCTGTATTCGAAGCCCTTGTGATACTGGTCCAGCAGCGGCGCGCCTTCCGGGTCGCGGCGCAGATCCAGAGTGCGGGTGCCGGGCAGCTTCTTCCTGCCGCCCAGGTGGTCGTAAAGGAACAGGCCAAGGCGGACCAGCCAGGCGGGCCGATCCTCGGGCGAATGGGGCAGCACGAAGCGCATCGGCCAGATGATGTGCGGGGCGGCCGCCAGCAGGACCTCTCGCTCGATCAGCGCCTCGCGGACCAAACGGAATTCGTAATATTCCAGATAGCGCAGGCCCCCGTGGACCAGCTTGCCCGACCGTGACGAGGTGCCCTGCGCCAGGTCGTCCTTTTCGCACAGGACGACCTTCAGACCCCGCCCTGCGGCGTCGCGGGCCACGCCCGCGCCGTTGATGCCGCCGCCAATGACGAAAAGGTCTATCATGTCGGGTTCAGGGGTCATCTCAATGTCCTTTCAGGGAACGGGCCGCGGCCAGGGCGTCCCATGCGGGCGTCAAGGCCCGGCGTGAAGCGGCAAAGGCGGGAAACAGCGCGTCATAGGCGGCAACCAGCGCCGGGTCGGGCGATTCTGCCTGCCCCAGAAGCGGCGTCACCCATTCGGAAATGCACGCCTCCATGTCCGGATAGGCGCCGATGGCGACGGCGGCCATCATGGCGGCGCCGGCGGCACCGGCCTCGTCGCGCCCGGACACGCGGACAGGCGCGTTCAGGCTGGCGGACAGGATCCCGCGCAAGCCACGCGACCTCGCCGCGCCGCCTGTCAGGCGCAGTTCGCCCGGCAGCGGGCCCATCGCGGCATAACAATCGCGCATGGCCATCCCCAGGCCCTCGGCCACGGCGCGGATCAGGTCGGGGTATCGGTGGCCCGCCGACAGACCGATGAGGCCCGCCCGCGCATCGGCATTGACGAACGGCCCGCGTTCCCCCGCGTCCGAGATATAGGGGTGATAGACGATCTGGCCGGGCTTCGCCTGCGCCAGCCAGCCCTCGATATGGGCCACCAGGTCGCGATGCGTGACCGACTGGCCCATGTCGGACATGATGCCCGCCGCGATCCCCAGAACCCAGTCCAGGTTCAATGTCGCGGCCATGTTCGTCTGGACCTGCGTGACGATGCCGGGGATCGGCAGGCAGATCACATAGCCGGTGCCTTCGTCGTTCAGATGCACGTCTTCCGCGCGCACGGCCCGCAGATGCACGCCGGTCGAACCCACGGTCGAGCAGGCCACGTCGCCCGCAGCCCCGCCATAGACGCCCGCACCCAGCGCGGTCATCACCATGTCCACATAGCCGAGGCTCACCGGCGTCCCCGCCAGAATCCCGGTCTGGCGTGCGGCCTCCTCCGTCAAAGGATGCGTGACCTGGGTCCCGTCGATGATGTCAGGCAGCAGGGAACGGCGATGCGTCAGGCCAAGCGCTTCGATCACGGCGTCGTCGTATTGGCGGGTGCGGAAATTGCCGAAGGTGAAGCTGGCTTCGGACGGGTCGGTCGCCCGAACGCCGGTCAGGTTCAGATACAGCCAGTCCTTGCAATGCAGCGCGACCTGCGCGCCGTCCAGAAGTTCGGGCGCATGCGCGTCCATATGCGCCATCTGGCTGCCCTGCTGGCAGGTGTTCAGCCCCGTACCCGTGGCCTCGAACCTCGCGCGGTTCGCATGACCGCCCGCCAGCCGCGCGACCGTCGGCGCGGCGCGGGCGTCCAGCCACAGCCAGGCATCCCCCACCGGCCCGTCGCGGCCGACCAGCCAGGTTCCGTCGCCCTGCGCCGTCACCGACAGCGCCGCCGTCCGGCGCGCCAGCCCCTCGACCTTGGCGCCAAGGCCGCGCAGCGCCGCCGCGCAATCGTCCCAGGTCTGCGCCAGCGATTGCGTGGCCACGCCATTGGCGCCCGAATGATAGCAATTGGGCACGGATGCCGCCGCGATCTGCCGGCCGCCCAGGTCGAAGGCCACCGCCTTGATGACCGAAGTGCCCGCGTCGATGCCGATCAGGATGTCACGGCCGGACATGGCCAAGGCCCCCATGCGTTGGGCCGAATGCGTCGGCAGTCATTTCCGTATCCTCCTGCATGGTCACTGCAGCACCACGCCCCGTCCGAAAATCCATACACGAAAGAACAGGGATCGTGAATGCATTTTTTTGCAGACATAGAAATTAATTTCAGATAAGGTCGGAGCCAGAGCAGGGATTGTCAGAGGAGGCACCCTGCCGCCGGGTCCGTGTGGTCAATGATCGCGGCCTGGCGAAAGGAACGTAACGGGGGGATCGGCCATGCCGGACAAGCAAGCCGCCAATGCGTGGCGATGGTGCAAGGTTCCATGCGGCAGCCTGACGACCGCCGACCCCCTTCACATCTGCCAGGGCCCTCATCCATGACGCAAAGCATCGCCCCGACCTCTCCCGCGCCCAAGGCCGCTGCACCGTCGCGGCGCGGCATCCTGATCGGCGTGGCGGCGGCCGTTCTTCTTGTCGGCGCCATCGCGTTCGATACGACCGTTGTCCCCATCGGATCCGAATCCGATGTGCGCGCGCAGGCATTCTCGCCGGACACCTATGGCCAGGCCGAATTCCCGCGCATCCAGGCGTTCGTGAAGGAAAAGGCCGTGGATGCCGCGACGCTCGCGCCCGAGGTGCTGGCCGACAAGAACGAGGCGGCCGAGAAATATGGCACCGCATCCTCGACCGGCGCGATCATGTTCGTGACCGTGACCGGGGTGGCGGGCGAGGCGAAGTCGGGCGTCTATCCCCTCCAGGCCCAGGGCGTGCCCGAAGACATCACCGTTCGCGTCCAGACTGGCCCCGCGATCAACGGCACGGACCTGCGCGACGCGCCGGGCGATATCGCCTTCGGCAGCTTCAAGAACCAGATCGAATACCAGGACGCGGGATCGGGCATCAACCGCGCCATGAAGGCCGCCGTGCTGGACGGGATCGACACGGCCAACCTGTCCGGCAAGACCGTCACCGTCACCGGCGCCTTCCGCCTGATCAACCCCAAGAACTGGATGATCACTCCGGTCGAGGTCGCGGTCCAATGACGCGCCAGACCGAAGGCAATCCCGACGTGCGCGAAGTCGTGCTGGCGGCGCGCAACGTCTCCAAGTCCTATGGCAATGTCCACGCGCTGAAGGGCGTGAACTTCGACATCCATCGCGGCCAGGTCACGACGCTGTTCGGCGAGAACGGCGCGGGCAAGTCCACGCTGATGAAGATCCTGTCCGGCGTGATCCAGCCCACCTCGGGCGAGATCATCCTGGACGGCCAGCCGGTCAATTTCGCCAATGCGAACGAGGCGCGCGACCGTGGCATCTCGATCATCCACCAGGAACTGTCGCTGGCCCCGAACCTGTCGGTGCGCGACAACATCTTCATGGGCCGCGAGTTGCGCGGGCCCATGGGCGTCGACTTCGCCGAGGAGGAACGCCAGGTCCGCCGGTTGATGGAGGAGCTGGAGGAGGAGATCGACCCCCTCACCCCCGTCGAGGAACTGCGCCTCGGCCAGCAGCAGATCGTCGAGATCGCCCGCGCCCTGTCGGTGGACAGCCGCATCCTGATCATGGACGAACCCACCAGCGCCCTGTCCGCCAGCGAGGTCGAGGTGCTGTTCAAGGTCATCCGCGACCTGACGGCGCGGGGCGTGTCCATCGTCTATATCTCTCACCACCTGGAAGAGGCGCTGACGATCACCGACCACGCGGTGGTGCTGCGCGACGGCACCATGACGGCCTATGCGCCGCGCGCGGACATCGACCTCGACTGGATCGTGCGCAACATGGTGGGCGAGAACTACGACCTGGGCAGCCCGCCCGACAGCGACAAGCGAGAGGTCGCCCTGTCGATCCGCAACCTGTCGGTGCCCGATTCGACGGGCAAGGATCTGGTCCGCGACCTGTCCCTGGACGTGAAGGCGGGCGAGATCGTCTGCATCTATGGCCTGATGGGCGCGGGGCGCACGGAACTGCTGGAAACCTGCGCGGGACGCCTGCGCGCCACTGGCGGCGAAATCGTGCTGGAAGGCCAGGAAATTTCCCACCTATCCATAGGCGAGCGCATCGCCCGGGGCCTGGCCCTGGTCCCCGAGGACCGGCAGCGCGACGGCCTGGTCCAGACCATGAGCGTGGGGCAGAACCTGTCGCTGGCCTCCATCCGCAACTTCACGCGGGGGCTGTTCACCAGCACGCGGGCCGAAAGGAAGCTGATCGAGGACAGCATCCGCGACGTGACGGTCAAGACCTCGGGCGGGGGCGCGGCCATCGGGTCGCTGTCGGGCGGCAACCAGCAGAAGGTCGTGATCGGCAAGATGCTGGCGACGAAGCCCCGCGTCATCATGCTGGACGAACCGTCGCGCGGCATCGACATCGGCGCCAAGGCCGAGGTCTTCCGGCTGCTGGCGGAAGGCGCGCGCCAGGGCCTTGCCGTCGTCTATTCCACGTCCGAAGTCAGCGAATGCCTGTCCATCGCCCATCGGATCATCGTCATGCACAAGGGCCGGATCTCGGCCGAATTCGATTCCACCGTCACCAAGGAAAAGATCATGGCCGCCTCGGGCGAGTCCGTGGCTGCCTGACGGACCCAAGTGAGGGAGGAAACCCCATGTCTGCCACCACCACCAACGCGCCCAAGTCCGGCGGCTTCAGCCTGGGCCGGCTGCTGCTGGAAGGCCGCGCCTTCTTTGCGCTGATCGCGATCATCGCGGTCTTCTCGTTCCTGTCGCCGAACTATTTCACGGTCTCGAACTTCCTGATCATGTCGTCGCAGGTGGCGATCTATGGCATCCTGTCGATCGGGATGCTGCTGGTGATCCTGAACGGCGGGATCGACCTTTCGGTGGGCTCGATCCTCGCGCTGTGCGGGGTTTGCGCGGGCGCGATGATGCAGGGCGTCACGCTGGACTGGGCGGGGGTGATCCTTTATCCGCCGGTCTGGGCCGTGGTGGTCCTGACCATCGCCATCGGTGCCCTGGTGGGCGCGCTGAACGGCGTGCTGATCGCCTTCTTCAAGGTGCCGCCCTTCGTGGCCACCCTTGGCGTGATGTATGTCGCCCGCGGCGTCGCGCTGCTGATGACGAACGGTCTGACCTACAACAACCTGCGCGGACAGGAAGCCCTGGGCAACACCGGCTTCAACTGGCTGGGCTTCAACCGGCTGGGCGGGATCCCGATCAGCGTCATCGTGCTGGCGGTGGTGGCGGTCCTGGCCGGGCTGATGCTGTCGCGGTCGGCCTTCGGGCGCTGGCTCTACGCCTCGGGCGGAAACGAGCGCGCGGCGGAACTGTCGGGCGTGCCGGTGCGGCGGGTGAAGATCACCGTCTACACGATCTCGGGCGCGCTGGCGGCGGTTGCCGGGCTGGTGCTATCCTCTCAGCTGACCTCGGCGGGGCCCACGGCGGGCACGACCTATGAACTGACGGCCATCGCCGCTGTCGTGATCGGCGGCGCGGCGCTGACCGGCGGACGCGGCGGCGTGCGCGGCACCATGCTGGGCGCCTTCGTGATCGGCTTTCTGTCGGCGGGCCTGGTGATCATCGGCGTCAGTTCCTACTGGCAGACGGTCTTCACCGGCGCGGTGATCGTGCTGGCCGTGCTGATGAACTCGATCCAATACGGGCGCGGCGGGCGCAAGTCCTGACGGCCATTCCTTTCCGTCCGGGCCGGGGGGCCCGGGCGGCAACCCTGCCAATTCGCGGCAGCTTTACCAACCCCAAGGGAGAGAGACTATGTTCAAGATGACCCGCCGCGCGCTGCTTGCCGCCGCTGCCTCGCTGCCGCTGATGGCGGCCGCGGCCCAGGCCGAGGGGCTGATCACCATCATCGTCAACGACCCGGCGAACCCCTACTGGTTCACCGAGGGCGAGGTCGCCAAGAAGACCGCCGAGGAGCTGGGCTATACCGCCAACGTGGCCGCGCACCGGGGCGACACCAACACCGAAAGCACCCTGGTCGATACGGCGATCACCAACAAGTCGGTGGCGCTGATCCTGGATCCGGCCAATGCCGACGGTTCCGTGGGCGCGGTGCAGAAGGCCGTCGATGCGGGCATCCCGGTCTTCCTGGTCAACGCCGAGATCAACCAGGAAGGCCTGGCCAAGGCGCAGCTGGTGTCGAACAATGCCCAGGGCGCGGCCCTTGGCGCGCAGGCCTGGGTCGAGGCCGTGGGCGATACCGGCAACTATGTCGAACTGTTCGGCGCGCCGTCGGACAACAACGCCCAGACCCGCTCGAACGGCTACGAGACCGTGCTGTCGCAATATCCGGATCTGGTGAAGGCGGGCCAGGAAGTCGCCAACTGGGACCGCACCCAGGGCTACCAGAAGATGCAGTCGCTGCTGCAGGCCAATCCCGACATCATCGGCGTGATCTCGGGCAATGACGAGATGGCCCTGGGCGCGATCGCCGCGCTGAAAGAGGCCGGCAAGCTGGAGCAGGTGAAGGTCGGCGGCTTCGACGGTTCGCCCGACGCGGTCGAGGCGGTGAAGGCCGGTGAACTGCAATACACCGTCCTGCAGCCCGTCGCCGTCTTTGCCGAAGAAGCCGTGCGCCAGGCCGACAACTTCATCAAGAACGGCTCGACCGGCGTGGATACCGAAAAGCAGCTCTTCGACTGCGTGCTGATCAACAAGGACAACGTGAACCAGATGACCGCGCCGTTCACGCTGTCGCAGTAATCACGGGCCGACAGGAAGAAGGGGCGCGGATCACCGCGCCCCTTTTTCGTTCAGACCGCCGCGACCTCGGGCAGTTCGCCATGCGACGGGTCGGGCTCGCCCGCGGCGTCATGTTCCGCCAGCCAGTGTTCGGCGTCCAGCGCCGCCATGCAGCCCATGCCCGCGCTGGTCACCGCCTGGCGATAGATGTGGTCCGTCAGGTCGCCGGCCGCGAAGACGCCGGGGATCGAGGTGCGCGTGCTGCCGGGTTCCACCTTCACATAGCCGCCGTTGTGCAGCTCCAACTGGTCCTTGACCAGCTCGCTGGCGGGGGCATGGCCGATGGCGACGAAGACGCCATCCGCCGGGACGGTGCGCGTGCTGCCGTCCTTGGTCGAGGTCAGGACCGCGTCCGTGACGCCCGCCGGAGTGTCGGTGCCCTGAACCTCGGTCAGTTCATGATCCCAGATCACCTCGACCTTGGGGTTTTTGAACAGGCGCTGCTGCAGGATCTTCTCGGCCCGCAGGGCGTCGCGGCGGTGGACCAGCGTCACCTTGCTGGCGAACTTTGTCAGGAACAGCGCCTCCTCGACCGCAGTGTTTCCGCCGCCGATCACCAGGACCTCGCGGCCCCGATAGAAGAAGCCGTCGCAGGTCGCGCAGGCGGAAACACCGAAGCCCTTGAACTTCTCCTCGGACGGAAGGCCCAACCAGCGGGCCTGCGCGCCGGTGGCCAGGATCACGGCGTCGGCCGTCACAACGCGCCCGCTGTCGCAGGTGGCGACGAAGGGGCGCTGCTGCAAGTCCAACTTCGTGACCAGGTCGACCACGATGTCGGCGCCCATCGCGCGGGCGTGCTCCTCCATCTTGACCATCAGCTCGGGACCCTGGATCTCGGTCTCGCCCGGCCAGTTCTCGACCTCGGTGGTGATGGTCAGCTGTCCGCCGGGCTGCATCCCCTGGATCAGCATCGGCTTCAGCATGGCGCGAGAGGCATAGACGGCAGCGGTATAGCCCGCGGGGCCGGATCCCACGATCAGAAGTTTCACATGCGTGCTGCCCGTCAACTTTTGCTCCATCATCTTGCGTCCCATTCCGTGTTTGTGCATGAGGTAGTCCTTCCCGTCGGACTCTGCAACGCAACACGCGCCCGGAAAGAATATTGCGCGGAAGGGTGCTGCGTTGTAGTTTCCGGAAACGCCAAATACCCGATCAAGAAAGAGCAGCATGGCCGGCGCAAAACTGGACGACATTGACCGCAAGATCCTGGCCGAACTTCAAGCCGATGGCAGGATGACGAATGTCGAACTGGCCCGCCGGGTGGGCATCTCGGCCCCGCCCTGCCTGCGCCGCGTCCGCGCGCTGGAGGAGACGGGCTTCATCCGCGGCTATCACGCCGATATCGACGCGCGCGAACTGGGCTTCGAGGTGCAGGTCTTTGCCATGGTCCGCCTGGCGAGCCAGTCCGAGCGCGACCTTTCGGCCTTTGAAGCGCTGGTGCAGGGCTGGCCCCTGGTCCGCGAATGCCACATGCTGAACGGCGAGATCGACTTCATCCTGAAATGCGTCTCGCCCGACCTGTCAACCTTCCAGCGCTTCCTGACGCAATCGCTGACCGCCGCGCCGAATGTCGCCAGCGTCAAGACCTCTCTGGTGATCCGGGCGGCGAAGGATCAGCCGGGGGTGCCCTTCGAGATCGTCGAGGAACGCGTCCGCGAGGCGGGATAAGGACCGGGGACGCTTCGCCCCCCGGACCCCCGAGGATATTTGGATGAAGAAGATCAGGCGGCGGCGACGCGTCGCTCGATCGCCTGCCAGATCGCTTCGGCGGCGTTGATGCCGTCGAAGCGTTCCAGTTCCTGGATGCCCGTGGGCGAGGTCACGTTGATCTCGGTCAGCCAGCCGTCGATCACGTCGATGCCGGTGAAGATCAGGCCCTTTTCGCGCAGGGTCGGCCCGATGCGCTTGCAGATCTCGTATTCGCGTTCGGTCAGACCGATCTTCTCGGCCCGGCCGCCGACATGCATGTTCGACCGCGCCTCGCCGGTCTGCGGCACGCGGTTGATCGCGCCCACGGGTTCGCCATCGACCAGGATGATGCGCTTGTCGCCCTTGCTGACCGCGTGGATGTATTTCTGCGCGATCATCGGCTCACGGCTGATGCCCGAGAACAGCTCCAGGAGCGCCGAGAGATTGCGATCCTCGGGGTCCAGGTGGAAGACCCCTGCGCCGCCGTTGCCGTAAAGCGGCTTCACAATGATGTCGCCGTGCCGGTCGCGGAAGGCCCTGATCGCGGCGGGGTCGCGGGCGATCATGGTGGGCGGCGTCAGGTCGGGAAAGTCCAGCACCATCAGCTTTTCCGGGCAGTTCCTAACCCAGAACGGATCGTTGACCACCAGCGTGCCGGGATGCACCCGGTCCAGAAGATGCGTCGAGGTGACATAGGCCATGTCGAAGGGCGGATCCTGGCGCAGCCAGACCACATCGAAGTCGGACAGGTCCGCCTCGGCCCAGTCCCCGAAGGTGACGTGGTTGCCCTGCTCGCGGCGCAGGGTCACGGGGCGGCCGCGGGCGATCACCCGGCCCTCGTCATAGCGCAGCTGGTCAACGGTGTACTGGAACAGCCTGTGGCCACGCGCCTCGGCCTCGAGCCCGATGCGGAAGGTGCTGTCGGCGATGACCGAGACATCCTCGATCGGGTCCATCTGCAGGGCGACATACAGGCTCATGGGGATCCTCCATCGGATTTGGGACGCTTGTCGCCCGCTGCCTTGCGGGATGCAAGCCGCCCCGTCGCATTGACTTGCACGCGCGTCGCCCCAAGTGATAGACGAAGCGTCGATTTGGACGGGGCCGGATGGCCTGCAGGAAAGGCAAGACCGCATGGCGATGGACAAGACAAGCTTCGACCGCGACGACCTTCTGGCCTGCGCGCGGGGCGAGCTGTTCGGCCCCGGCAATGCGCAGTTGCCCGAACCGCCGATGCTGATGATGGACCGCATCACGGACATTTCCGAGGATGGCGGCGCCCATGGCAAGGGTCATGTGGTGGCCGAGTTCGACATCACGCCCGATCTGTGGTTCTTCGCCTGCCATTTCCCCGGCAATCCGATCATGCCGGGCTGCCTTGGCCTTGACGGGCTGTGGCAGCTGACCGGCTTCAACCTGGGCTGGCGCGGCTGGCAGGGGCGCGGCTATGCCCTGGGCGTGGGCGAGGTCAAGCTGACCGGCATGGTCCGCCCCGACCGCAAGCTGTTGCGTTACCATGTCGATTTCACCAAGGCCGTGCAAACCCGGCGCCTCACCATGGGCGTGGCCGATGGCCGGGTCGAGGCGGATGGCGAGACCATCTATCAAGTCAAGGACATGAAGGTCGCCCTGTCGGCCAACTGATACAAAGGAGAAGGCCCATGCGACGCGTCGTCATCACCGGCCTTGGCATCGTCTCGCCCATCGGCAACAACGCCGAGGAGGTGACGGAAAGCCTGAAGCAAAGCCGTTCGGGCATCGTTTTCGCGCCGGAATATGCCGAACACGGCTTCCGCAGCCAAATCCACGGCATGCCGCAGATCAAGCTGGAGGATCACATCGACAAGCGCAACCTGCGCTTCATGGGTCCGGGCGCGGCCTACAACTTCATCGCCATGGAACAGGCGATCAAGGATTCCGGCCTTGAGGAAGGTGACGTGTCGAACCCGCGCACCGGCCTGATCATGGGATCGGGCGGGCCGTCCACGTCGAACTTCTTCGAGGCGCACCAGACCGTCATCGAGAAGGGCAGCCCCAAGCGCATGGGGCCCTTCATGGTGACGCGCTGCATGTCGTCGACCAACTCGGCCACGCTGGCCACGCCCTTCAAGATCAAGGGCGTGAACTATTCCATCACCTCGGCCTGCTCGACATCGGCCCATTGCATCGGCAACGGGGTCGAGCAGATCCAGATGGGCAAGCAGGACATCGTCTTCGCCGGCGGCGGCGAGGAACTGGACTGGACTCTGTCCTGCCTGTTCGACGCCATGGGCGCCATGTCGTCGAAATACAACGACGCGCCGCAGACCGCGTCGCGCCCCTATGACGCGACCCGGGACGGTTTCGTGATCGCCGGTGGCGGCGGGGTCGTGGTGCTGGAGGAACTGAGCCATGCACTGGCCCGCGGCGCCAAGATTTACGCCGAGGTCACCGGCTATGGCGCGACCAGCGACGGCTATGACATGGTCGCCCCCTCGGGCGAGGGTGGCGAGCGGTCGATGCGGCTGGCGCTTTCGACGCTGCCCGAAGGGCGCACCGTCAGCTATATCAACGCGCATGGCACCTCGACCCCGGTGGGCGACATCGGCGAGGTCAAGGCGATCCGCCGCATCTGGGGCGAGGGCAACACGCCGCCGATCAGCTCCACCAAGTCGCTGACCGGGCATTCCCTGGGCGCGACGGGCGTGCACGAGGCGATCTACAGCCTGCTTATGTTGCAAAATGACTTCATTGCAGCCTCTGCAAACGTGACGACACTGGATCCCGAAATCCAGCCGGGCGAGATTGCCACCAGCCGGGTGGACAATGCCGGGCTCGACTCGGTGCTGTCGAACAGCTTCGGGTTCGGGGGCACCAACGCCACCCTGCTGATGTCGCGTTACAAAGAATAAGAACGGGGGCAGTAATGGGCGATCTTCTGAAGGGCAAGCGCGGGCTTGTGATGGGGGTCGCCAATGACCATTCCATCGCCTGGGGCATCGCAAGGGCGGTGGCCGACCAGGGTGCCGAACTGGCGTTTTCCTATCAGGGGGATGCCTTCGGCAGGCGGGTCCAGCCGCTGGCCGCCTCGGTGGGGTCGGACTTCCTGCTGGACGTGGACGTGACCGACGATGCGTCGCTGGACGCGGCCTTCGCGTCGATCACCGAACGCTGGGGCAGGCTGGACTTCGTGATCCACGCCATCGCCTTTTCCAACAAGAACGAACTGACCGGGCGGTTCGTGAACACCAGCCGCGCGAACTTCAAGCACAGCCTGGAGATTTCGTGCTATTCGCTGATCGAGGTGGCGCGGCGCGCCCATCCGCTGATGGCGGAGGGCGGGTCGGTGGTCACGCTGACCTATGGCGGGTCGAACCGGGTGACGCCCTTCTACAACGTCATGGGTGTCGCCAAGGCGGCGCTGGAATCCACCGTGCGCTATCTGGCCAATGACCTTGGCCCCGACGGGATCCGCGTCAATGCGATCAGCCCCGGCCCGATGAAGACGCTGGCGGGTGCTGCCATCGGCGGCGCGCGCAAGACCTTCCGCCATACCGAGGCCAATGCTCCCCTGCGTGCCAATGCCACGCTGGAGGCGATCGGCGGCACCGCCGTCTGGCTGCTGTCCGACTGGGGCGCCTGCACCACCGGAGAGGTCGTGCTGGTCGATGGCGGCTATCACGTGCTGGGAATGCCGCAGAGCGAGAATCTGTGATGTCGCGCCGGGGGACTTCACGTCCCCCGGACCCCCTGTGGGATATTTGAGGTCCAAGGCAGGACATGGTCGAGTTCTTCACGGCGAATGACGGCGCGCGGCTGGCCTATTCCGACGAGGGCGAGGGGCTGCCGGTCCTGTGCCTTGCGGGACTGACGCGGAACATGGGCGATTTCGACTATGTCGCGCCGCATCTGGCTGGGGTGCGTCTGATCCGCATGGATTACCGCGGGCGGGCGCAGTCGGACTGGACCGGGGCCGCCACCTATACCGTCCCGCAGGAGGGCAAGGATGCGCTGGCGCTGCTGGATCACCTGGGGATCGGCCAGGCGGCGGTGCTTGGGACCTCGCGGGGCGGGTTGATCGGGCTGTTGCTGGCCGCCGTCGCGCATGACCGGTTGCTGGGGCTGTGCCTCAACGATGTGGGGCCGGTGATCGAGCAGACGGGGCTGGAGCGGATCTTCGACTATGTCGGACGCAATCCCGCGGCGCGGACCCATGACCTGCTGGCCAGGCGGCTGGATGCCGCGATGGCGGGGTTTGCCGATGTGCCCCAGGGCCGCTGGCTGGCCGACGCCCGGAAGCACTACGAGGAAACCCCCGAGGGGCTGCGGATCAGGTATGACCCTGCCCTGCGCGAGGCTTTCCTGGCAGCCTTCAAGGGCGATGCGCCCGACCTTTGGCCCTTGTGGGATGCGACTGCGGGCTTGCCGGTCGCGCTGATCCGGGGCGCGAATTCGGACCTTCTGTCGGCTGGCGCCGCCGCCGAGATGCTGCGCCGCCGTCCCGATGCGATCTTTGCCGAGGTCCCGGACCGTGCCCATGTGCCCTGGCTGGACGAGCCGGAATCGCTGGCTGCGATCAATGCCTGGCTGGACCGTTGCGGGCGGCTCAGAAGCGCATCCCGACGCTGAAGCTCGCGCCCTCGGTCCCGATGCCGAAATCGGCGGCGCCGAAGCTGAAGCCGATCAGCGCCCCCGTCAGCGCCTGCTGCATCGTGTGTTCGCCCGCATGGACGCGGCTGGCCGCCGTCAGACCCGCCGCGCCGTAAAGTCCGATCCCCGCCGCGCGGTCATCGGGAAAGCACTTGCCCGCAAGGTCCGCCGCGCCAAAGGCCGCCGCGGCGGAATGGCCGGACGGAAAGCCCCTGCCCTCTCCGCTGGGGCGGACCGATACGGGGGCACCGTCCAGCCAGGTTTTCAGGCCCAGAACGACGGCCGCCTGCAGCGCCCCGCGGACCGCGAAATCCTCCAGCCGGTCGTCGCGGGCGGCGCAGACGGCTGCGGCCACGGGCAGGCCGTATTTCATCGCCGTGCCGAAATCCTCGAAGGGATCGGCCGCGGCGGGCTGCGCCAGGGCCGCGGCAAGGGCCGCAGCCGACAGGATCGTCCTGGCCATCGCTTACTGCTGCATCGCCTCGACATATTCCATCAGGGCGACCAGCCGCACGGGCGTCGGCGTGGGAACACCGTCGCCCGCGTCATAGGGGATGGTCGGGCCGTCCAGCAGATCCCCGAATTCCGGCATCGGCGATTCGCTGCGCCCCGGCGTGAAGCCATAGATATGGCCCATCACCTGAAGGCGCGGGAAAACCCCGCCGTTCCTGGCGGCGACCTGGGTCAGATCGACCGGCGCGGGCGTCATCCCCGCAGCCGCTGCCCCGCCGCCCCGGCCATCCGCGCCGTGGCAATCGACGCAGAGCGCGTTAAAGTCGTTGCGCGCCTGCGCCCGGTCGGACGCCTGCGGCGCGCAGGCGGCGATCAGGCCCGCCATCGCCAGCCCGGTCAGGACCGCCCCATATGTTGCCTTCATCGCTGCCCCTCCTGATGGTTTGCCCAAGTTTGCCCAAGTTTGCCCCGGCTGCCCGGGTCACGCAACCGTCCGATCAAGGCGGATGATCCGGTCCATGCGCCGGGCGAGATCGTGGTTATGCGTGGCGATCAGCGCCGAAAGCCCGGTGTCACGGACAAGCGCCATCAGCATGTCGAAGACCCGGTCCGAGGTTTCGGGATCGAGGTTGCCGGTCGGTTCGTCCGCCAGCAGAAGCGCGGGCTGGTTGGCAAGCGCGCGGCAGAAGGCGACGCGCTGCTGTTCGCCCCCCGACAGCTCCGCAGGGCGATGATCCGCGCGGGCTGACAGGCCTACGCGGCCCAGCAGGTCGGCGGCACGCGCGGCGGCGTCGCGTTGCGGAGCGCCGTTGGCCAGCTGCGGCAGGATTATGTTTTCCGCCGCGCTGAATTCGGGCAGCAGGTGGTGGAACTGGTAGACGAAGCCCAGGTCCGCCCGCCGCGCCTCGGTCCGGGGCTTGTCGGGCAGGCCCGTCATGTCCCGGCCTTGCAGGATCACCCGTCCGGCATCGGGCGTGTCCAGCAGCCCGGCGATATGCAGCAGCGTCGATTTCCCCGCGCCGGAGGGCGCGACCAGGGCCACCACCTCGCCCCGCGCCACCGCCAGATCGAACCCGCGCAGCACCGGCACGGGTGCCGGGCCGTCCTTGCCATAGGTCTTGCCGACCCCTTCCAGGCGCAACACGTCATTCATAGCGCAGCGCCTCGACCGGGTTCATGCGCGCGGCGCGGCGCGCGGGAAAGATGGTGACCACGAAGGACAGGAACAGAGACAGCGCCACGGCGCGGAAGATGTCCCAGGCCCGCAATTCGGCGGGCAGGCGATAGATGCCGCGCACCTCGGGCTGCCAGGCGCCGCCGCCGGTCAGCGCGTTCAGCGCCGCCATGATGTTGTCCACGTTCAGCGCCAGCAACACGCCCAGGATCACGCCGGCGATGGTGCCGATGACGCCCGTGAAGGCCCCGCACAGGAAGAAGACCCGCAGCACCGCGCCTTCGGTCAGGCCCATGGTGCGCAGGATGCCGATGTCGCGCCCCTTGTTCTTGACCAGCATGATGAGGCCCGATGTGATGTTCATGGACGCGATCAGGACCAGCACCGACAGGATGACGAACATCACGTCGTCCTCCATGTCCAGCGCGGCCAGGAAGCTGCCGGAGGAGTCGCGCCAGTTCCAGACCTGCGCCCCCTCGCCCGCCGCCTGCAGCAGCGGCACCGTCCAGTCGTCCACCTTCTCGGGGTCGGCGACAAAGACCTCGATCTCGTCGGCGACACCCTCGCGGTTGAAATAGGACTGCGCCTCGGCCATGGGCATGTAGATGCGCGTCCGGTCGATGTCGTAGCGCCCGGCGCTGAAGATATAGGTGACCTCGTAGGCCTTGACGCGCGGCGTGGTGCCGATCGCGGTGCGCGCGCCTTCGGGCGCGATCAGGCGGATCCTGTCGCCCAGGCCCACGGCCAGTTCGCGCGCGATGCCCGAGCCGATGGCGATGCCGCGGTCGAAATCCTCAAGGTTGCCGGTCGAGGTTTCCGGGTCCACGATCCGGGGCATTGCCTTGAGATCGTCAAGGCTTACGCCGAAAACCTCGGCCACGTTCGAACTGTCGTTGGCGGTGGCCATGACCTGCCCGCGAATGACCGGCGCGGTCCGAGTGACGCCCGGAACCTCCGCCAGCGTGGCCGCCTTGGCGTCGTAATCGGCGATCCGGCCGGGGACGACATAAACATCCTCGGTGAACTCGTTCTCGATCCGCTGCGGGGCCATGTAGACGGTCGTGTGGGCATTGGCGCCCAGGATCGTGTCCACGAATTCGGCGCGAAAACCCGCCCGCACCGCCAGTGTCGCGATCAGCGCCATCACGCCAAGCGCGATGCCGATCAGGCTGATCCAGGTCATGACGCTGACCCCGCCCTCGGCCCTGCGGGCGCGCAGGTATCGCCAGGCGATGGTGAATTCATAGCGGGAGAACGGTCGTGGACTTGCCATGCGGGATGCCTTGGATTTGCGCGGGGAACCTGACCCCGCTGCCCCCAAAGATCAAGCCGACAATGGCGTGACCGCGCCAACTTGCGGCGGCTGGCCGCAGATGCCACATGAAGGGCATGGCAAAATCCACCAATGCTTTCACCTGCACCGCCTGCGGTGCCTCCCACAAGAAATGGGCCGGGCGCTGCGACGCCTGCGGGGCCTGGAACACCATTGTCGAGGAAGCGCCCCTGTCCCAGGGTCCGGGTCGCGGCCTTGGGGCCCACAAGGGCCGCACCGTGCCGCTGTCCAGCCTGGCCACGACCGAGGCCCCGCCCCCCCGCAGCCTGTCGGGGATGGAGGAGCTGGACCGTGTGCTGGGCGGCGGTCTTGTGCCCGGCAGCGCGGTGCTGGTCGGCGGCGACCCCGGCATCGGTAAATCGACGCTGCTGTTGCAGGGCGCCGCGGCCTTTGCCCGGCGCGGGGCGAGCGCGGTCTATATCAGCGGCGAGGAAGCCAGTGCCCAGGTGCGGATGCGCGCCCAGCGGCTGGGGCTGGCGGATGCGCCGGTCCGGCTGGGCGCCGAGACGAACCTGCGCGACATCCTGACCACGCTGGACGCTGAACGTCCCGACCTGGCGATCATCGATTCCATCCAGACGCTGTGGTCCGACCAGGTCGAGGCCGCGCCCGGCAGCGTGGCCCAGGTGCGGGCCGCCGCGCACGAGCTGGTGACCTTTGCCAAGCGCAAGGGCGTGGCGATCTTCCTGGTGGGCCACGTGACCAAGGAAGGCCAGATCGCGGGTCCGCGGGTGGTCGAGCACATGGTCGATACCGTCATCTATTTCGAAGGCGAGCGCGGCCACCAGTTCCGCATCCTGCGGTCGGTCAAGAACCGCTTCGGCCCGGCGGATGAGATCGGCGTCTTCGAGATGACCGGCGCAGGCTTGGCCGAGGTGGCGAACCCGTCGGCCTTGTTCCTTTCCGAACGTGGCCAGCCGGTTCCCGGCAGCGCGGTCTTCGCCGGGATCGAGGGCACGCGTCCAGTGCTGACCGAGGTGCAGGCGCTTGTGGCGCCTTCGACGCTGGCATCGCCGCGCCGGACCGTGGTGGGCCTGGACAGCGGCCGGGTCAGCACGATCCTGGCGGTGCTCGAGGCGCGCTGCGGCATTCCGTTCGCGGGGCTGGATGTGTTCCTGAACGTCGCGGGCGGGATGCGGGTCAACGAACCGGCGGCGGATCTGGCCATCGCCGGGGCGCTGCTGTCTGCCCGCGAGGACAGCGCCCTGCCCCCCGAGGCGGTGCTGTTTGGCGAAATCAGCCTGTCCGGTGCGCTGCGTCCTGTCGCGCAGGCGGAAAACAGGTTGAAAGAGGCGCAGAAACTTGGTTTTTCACAAGCGATTTTGCCCGACAGCCAGAAGGTCGAGGGCGCGGGTGGCATGGGCGTAAGCCGCATCGCCGACCTGACAGGATTCGTGGGCGAGGTCTTCGGCGCCGGCTGAAGTGCTTGACTTGAAAATATAACCGGCGCGAGGGCAAGAACCATGGACGGATTCACGATCATCGACGCGGTGGTGGCGGCAGTCATCATCCTTTCGGCCATCCTGGCCTGGTCGCGCGGCTTCGTGCGCGAATCGCTGGCGATCCTGGGCTGGATCGGCGCGGCCATCCTGGCCTTCATCTTCGCCGCCGCCATGCGCCCGCTGATCGCGCAGCTTCCCGTGCTGGACCGCTTCCTGGGCGACAGTTGCGAACTGGCCACGATCGCGGGCTTTGCCGTGGTCTTCGCGCTGGCCCTTGTGGTCTTCTCGATCATCACGCCGCTGTTTTCCTCGGTCGTGCAGCGCTCGGCCCTGGGTGGGGTCGATCAGGGCATGGGCTTCCTGTTCGGGGTGGCGCGCGGGATCCTGCTGGTTGCCATCGCCTTCATCGTCTATGACCGCGTGATGACAAGCCAGCAGGTCGCGGTCGTGGAAAACAGCCGCAGCGCACAGGTGTTCGAGCGGATGCGCGGCCAACTGGACCAGCAGGTCCCCGACGATGCGCCGGGCTGGATCGTCGGCCGCTACGAGCAGATGGTGGCGGGCTGCACGGCGACCGCGGCCCCCTCGGCCCAGGAAACGCCCCCCGCCGCGAACTGAGGCGCGCGACATGGCAGGGGCCGCATGACTGCCTTGTCATGACGCTTCCGTGACGAAAAACCGCCCCCGTTGCCTTGCGGGGGCGTGACTTTACGGCCCGTCCGCACTACATAGCGCGGGACAGCCCAAAGCCATTCAGGACCGCCGCGATGCAACCATTCCTGGCCCATCCGTTCGATTCGGACCGCCTGCACGAAGAATGCGGCATCTTCGGGGCCATCGGGGTCTCCGATGCCTCGAATTTCGTGGCCCTGGGGCTGCACGCGCTGCAGCATCGCGGGCAGGAAGCCGGCGGCATCGTCGCCCATGACCCGGAAAGCGGCTTCAACAGCGCCCATCGCTTCGGCTATGTCCGCGACAACTTCACCAAGGCCGACGTGATGTCGACCCTGCCGGGGCCGCTGGCCATCGGGCATGTGCGCTATTCCACCGCCGGGACCAAGGCCGCGACCGCGATCCGCGATGTGCAGCCCTTCTTCGGCGAATTCCACATGGGCGGCTGCGCCATCGCCCATAACGGCAACATCACCAATGCCGCCGCCCTGCGGCGCGAGTTGATCGAGCGCGGCTCGATCTTCCAGTCTTCCAGCGACAGCGAATGCATCATCCACCTGATGGCGCGGTCGATCCAGCGCAACATTCCCGAACGCATGAAGGACGCCCTGCGCCGGGTCGAGGGTGCGTTTTCCGTCATCGCCATGACGCGGACCAAGCTGATCGGCGTGCGCGACCCGTTGGGCGTGCGCCCGCTGGTCCTGGGCAAGGTGGGCGAGGACGGCTTCGTGCTGGCCTCGGAAACCTGCGCGCTGGACATCATTGGCGCCGATTTCATCCGCGAGATCGAGCCCGGCGAGATGGTGGTGATCACGAAAGGCGAGGTCGAGTCGTCGCGCCCGTTCGGACCCTCCAAAGGCCGGTTCTGCATCTTCGAGCATGTCTATTTCTCGCGCCCCGATTCGATCATCGGCGGCCGGTCGGTCTATGAAACCCGCCGCCAGATCGGCGTGGAACTGGCCCGCGAGGCGCCGATCGAGGCCGACCTGGTCTGCCCCGTCCCCGACAGTGGCACGCCCGCGGCCATCGGGTTCGCCCAGGAATCTGGCATCCCCTATGGCATGGGGATCATCCGCAACCAGTACATGGGCCGGACCTTCATCGAGCCGACCGAGCAGATCCGCAACATGGGCGTGCGGCTGAAGCTGAACGTGAACCGGTCGCTGATCGCGGGCAAGCGCGTGGTGCTGGTCGACGACAGCGTGGTGCGCGGCACCACCAGCCGCAAGATCAAGGACATGATCCTGGACGCGGGCGCGGCCGAGGTGCATTTCCGCATCGCATCCCCCCCCACCGCTTGGCCCTGCTTCTATGGCGTGGATACGCCCGACCGCGACAAATTGCTGGCCGCCAACATGACCCCCGAGGAAATGCGCGATTGGATCGGCGTCGACAGCCTGGCCTTCGTGTCGCTGGACGGCCTTTATCGCGCCGTGGGCGAGGCCGAGGGCCGCAACAAGGCTTGCCCGCAATATTGCGACGCCTGCTTCTCGGGCGATTACCCGGTGGCACCCTTCGACCAGCTGGAGCGCGGCTTCCGCATGAAGGCGGGATCCGAGACGGCGATAAACGAGGCGGCGGAGTAAGCCGGGGGCTGTCTGCCCCCGGTTGGGCCTGCCGGCCCCTTCTTCGCTGAAAAAGGTCCACTGGACCTTTTCCCGGGCGCTCGGAAGCCCCGAGGATCTTTCGGCGAAGAAGAACTAGCGGACGATCCGCTCCAGCGGGTCGTACCAGGCGGCGTGCTGGCCCCAGACCGCGCGGGCCAGCATTTCGGGCTTGTGGCGCAGCTTCGACAGTTCGGGGCGGGTGGCCCAGCAGAAGCGGTTGACCACCTTTTCGGGGTCTTCGAGGATGATCCCGGCATCGCCGTTCAGAGAGGCGCGGAAGATGATCTCGACCTGGTGGAAGCCTCGCTCGGGGTCGTGGAATTCGTTCACCAGGATCGGGGCGCTGACGGCGATGGCGAGGCCGGTTTCCTCGGCCACTTCGCGGATCAGGTTTTCGGGCAGCGACTGTCCGGGTTCGACCCCGCCGCCGGGCAGGCACCACAGGTCGGATTGCTGGCCCGGATAGGCATTGACAAGCAGCAGACGGTCGTCGCGCAGGATTGCCGCGCGGACGGCCAGCCGGGGCGGTTTCATCCGGTGATCCGGTTCACATGGCCCATCTTGCGCCCAGGACGCGGCGCGCCCTTGCCATAAAGGTGGACCTGCGTGTTCGGCGCCCTGAGCAGATCGGGCACCCGGCCAAGGTCGTCGCCGATCAGGTTCTCCATCACCACGTCCGCGTAGCGCTTGCCGTCGCCCAGAGGCAGGCCCGCCACCGCGCGGATATGCTGTTCGAACTGGTCCACCGCGCAGCCCGCCTGCGTCCAGTGCCCCGAATTATGGACACGCGGCGCGATCTCGTTCACGATCAGGCCCCGCGGGGTCACGAACAGCTCGACCCCCATGACGCCGATGTAGTCCAGCGCGCTGACGATGCGCGCGGCAATCAGAACCGCATCGGTCGTGACAGCGCCGGCCAAGCCGCAGGGAACGGTGGTGGTGCGCAGGATGCCTTCGCGATGGACGTTCAGCCCGGGATCAAAGGCAGCGACCTGCCCGTCCGCACCGCGCGCGACGATCACGCTGATCTCGGCCGAGAAATCGACAAAGCCCTCCAGGACCGAGGGCGCGCCGGTCCATTCGGCGGGGCCGTCCCCGACGCGCACCTGCCCCTTGCCGTCATAGCCCATGCGGCGCGTCTTGAGGATCGAGGGGCGGCCGATGCGGTCAATGGCTCCGCCCAAGTCGCCTTCCGTCGGCACATCGGCGAAAGGCGCGGTTGCCAGGCCGATCTCGTTCAGGAAGGTCTTCTCGGTCAGGCGATCCTGCGACACGGCAAGGGCGCGCCGGTTCGGGCGGATCGGGCGGATCGATTCCAGCAGGTCCAGCGCCGAGGTCGGGACATTCTCGAATTCATAGGTGATCACGTCCACGCTTTCGGCGAAGGCGCGAAGGGCGGCCTCGTCCTCGTAGGATGCGTTCGTCACCGCATGGGCCACGTCGCCTGCCGGCGCGGCGCCCGGTTCATAGATGTGGCAACGCAGGCCAAGGCGGCTGGCAGCGACAGACAGCATCCGGCCCAGCTGGCCGCCCCCCAGGATGCCGATGGTCTGGACGTCATTCATCGCGCGGCTCCTCGGGGATCGAATCGGACAGGGCCTGACGCCAGGCGTCCAGGCGTTCGGCCAGGGCGGGGTCGCTGACGGCCAGGATCCCCGCCGCCATCAGCCCGGCATTGGCCGCCCCCGCAGCGCCGATGGCCATGGTGGCCACCGGATAGCCCTTGGGCATCTGCAGGATGGAATAAAGCGAATCGACCCCCGACAGGGCCTTTGTCTGCACCGGCACGCCGATCACCGGGACGCGGGTCTTGGAGGCCATCATGCCCGGCAGATGGGCCGCGCCGCCCGCGCCTGCGATGATCACCTTCAACCCGCGCTCTACCGCCGTCTTGCCATAGTCCCACAGCCGGTCGGGCGTGCGATGCGCGCTGACGATCCGGGCCTCGTATCCGACGCCAAGTTCGTCCAGGATCGTTGCAGCCTCTTTCATGGTCGGCCAGTCCGACTGGCTGCCCATGATGATCCCGACAGGTTTGTCCATCATTCGTCCCGATCCCGGCCACCGATTTTCTGCGCCCGCAATAGCGCGCAGGGCATCGGGCCGCAATCAGGCGATGATGTCTGGCGTGATCTCATCCTCCAGCCGGGCGATCTGGTCCTTGAGCAGCAGCTTCTGCTTCTTCAGCCGCTGCAGCGCCAGGGACGAGGTCAGCTGCTGCGCCGACAGCGCCGCAATCGCCTCGTCCAGGTCGCGATGCTCGCAGCGCAGGGCCACCAGCCGCGCGCGGGCGATCTCGTCATGGGACATTTCGTGGTGCATGTTCATCTGGTTTGGCCCGGCTGGACGTTTGACCGTTGATTTTCCAGCATCATAGCGCGTCTTTCAGGCACTGTTAACAGGCAGCCGCGACCAAGGGACGCAAATACGGGCCGCCCCCGTGGCGCTGCGTCCCGCATCTTGCGCCGGGCGGCGCCGCGACACATATAAATGCCAACGGGTTGCCGGACAGGGACCCGCCAAACAGTCGCTTAACCGTCCGAGGGCTGATCATGACCAAGATTTCGCTGGGGGCGCATCCCTATCTGCTGGGCTTCGACCAGCTGGAGCGTCTGGCCGAACGGGCCGCGAAGGGCGCCGAGGGCTATCCCCCCTACAACATCGAACATATCGCGCCCGATGGCTTTCGCATCACGCTGGCGGTAGCGGGCTTTTCCGACGCAGACCTGTCGGTCACGACCGAGGATCGCCAGCTTGTCATCCGCGGCCGCCTGGCCGAGCCTGACACGGACCGCGTGTTCCTGCACCGGGGCATCGCCTCGCGCGCGTTCCAGCGCAGCTTCGTGCTGGCCGACGGGGTCGAGGTCGAGGGCGCCCAGATCGAAAACGGCCTGCTGCATGTGGACCTGAAGCGCATCCAGCCCCAGCAGGTCGTCCAGACCATTCCGATCAGCCGAAAATAAGGGGATCATCATGGATACCAAATTCGACTTCGGCGGCATCGACGCCGAGAACATCGTCTATATCCGGCAGGTCGAGACCAGCACCCTGCCCCAGGAGATTCGCCAGCAACTGCCGGGCGTGGTCAGCATGTATGCCGTCCACGATGCCGATGGCGAGCGTCTGGCGCTTGTGAAGGAACGCTCGCTGGCCTTCATGCTGGCCCGCCAGAACGAACTGACGCCCGTCAGCGCCCACTGACCGCTTCGCGGCGGGGCGGCTCTGCCCTGCCGCGCATCACGCCTCTGGCGGCAAGGATCACCAGGATCGCCGAAAAGGCGCAGATCTGATAGATCAGCGCGTGGGACATGGCCGCGGCATAGTCGCCGCCCTGCCCATGCAGACGCACGAAGAACAGGCTGGACACGATCGCGATGCCGGTCGCCGCGCCGACCTGCTGAAAGGCCTGCATCGCACCCGACCCCGCGCCTGCATCCTGCGCCGGCACCGACTTCAGCACCGTCTGGAACAGCGGAGAGATCGTCAGCCCCATGCCGAAGCCGCAGACGGCAAGCGGGGCGGCCAGCGTGGCGGCGGTGAGGGCCTGCGGCGGGTGCCCCGAGACATGGCGCAGGAAGATCATCCCCGCCAGCATGATCGACACGCCGGCGGCCATCCGCCACGACATGACCCTGGTGCCGAAGCGCCCGGTGACATAGCTGCCCAGCATGATGCCCAGCGGAAAGGGCGCCGTGGCAATCCCCGACTGCATCGGGTCAAGCCCGAAGCCGGTCTGCAGATAGAGCGCCAGCACCAGGAACATCCCCGGTATGGCCGAGAAATGCAGCATCACCATCGCCACGCCGGACAGGAAGCCGCCGTTGCGCATCAGCGCGACCGGCAGCAGTTGCGCCCGCTTGCGCCGCGCCAGCCAGGCCTGCCGCCAGACGAACAGCGCGCCCACCGGCAGGGCCGCGGCCAGCATGGCCACGCACCACCAGGGCCAGCCCAGCAGCGCGCCCTCGATCACCGGCAGCACGATCAGCAGCACCGCCAGCGAAAACAGCGCGATGCCGATCCAGTCGATCCGCATCCTGCGGTCGGATGACATGACCGGGATCCAGCGCAGCCCGGCCGCGATCACGAACAGCCCGACCGGCAGGTTGACCAGGAAGATCGGCCGCCAGTCCAGCCCCGCGATGTTGCCGGTGATCAGCGCCCCGCCCAGAAGCGGCCCCGTGACCGCGCCCAGGCTTGCCACGACTCCGGCCAGCGCAAAGGCGCGCGCCTTCTGTTCGGGCGCAAACATCACATGCATGATCGCCAGGACCTGCGGCACCATCATCGCGCCTCCGATCCCCTGCAGGGCACGCGACCAGATCAGCATCGACATGTCCTGCGCGAAACCGCACAGCGCCGAGGCCAGCGTGAACAACCCGATGCCCTGCAGGAACAGCCGCTTGCGCCCGAACTTGTCGCCGAAGCGGCCAAAGGGCAGCAGCCCCGCCGCGAAGGCCAGCACATAGGCGGCCGAGACCCACTCGATCTGCGCGGCGGTCGCGTTCAGGTTCTGCTGGATCGAGGGCAGCGCCACGTTCACGATGCTGACATCGATCAGGTTCATGAAGTTGCCCAGCAGCAGCAGCACCGTCGCCAGCCAAGGGTTGAAGCCGGCATCGCCTGTGCGCATCGGGGTCATGGGCCTGCCTCTTTGCAGATCGTGAAGGTTGCGGACCCGTCTACAGGGTTCCCTCGGGAACCACCATCTGCGCCCCGATCCTGTCCTGATGCCTGCGGTACAGGTCCCATGCCTCCGGATCGCCCCCCGGAACGACATGCGTCGCCCCGTGGTTCCGCGCGACAAGCCCCTGCCACAGCACCGAACGCGGCCCCGGCGGCGGAATCACCGGCAGCGGCGCCAGAACCGCCCCTGCGGGCAGGTCGACTGCGACGCCCGGCAGGGGCTGGATCAGCAATGCGGCATCCATCTGCCGCGCAAGCCGGGCGGCGGGCGCGACCCGGTCCGCGTGGTCGGGCTGGACGGCCAGGACACGGGTGCAGCCACGCTCGCGGAACAGCGCGCGCAGGCTGTTGGGCGTCTCGCCCCCTGCCGGGCGGCGCAGGCCCTTGACCTTGCCGCCAAGCAGGACGGGGTCCCCCCATTTGTCGGTCACGGACATCACCGCCAGCACCTCTTCGTCCGCGTCCCGCAGGGCGATGTCACAGCCGGGCTGCACGTCGCCGGCAAAATCGGCGCCGACCTGCAAGGCCAGCGGAACCGGCCAAGGGCCATCCTCACGATCCTGCGCGGCACGATGATCTGCCTCGGACATGTAGCCGCGAAGGGGCGCGAAGCCGCCGTTCATCAGCAGCGTCAACGCGCCGGTCTGGCTTGCGTCCAGCCTCCAGCCCGGCAGCTTCAGCGCCTCGGCCCGCAGGGCACTGGCGGCATCGTCCGAAACGTAAAGCTCTCGCAAGGGCATGTGGTGGGAGTGGGTCATGGGTCCTGCCTATCCGACGCCTCGGCATTTGTCATCCGCGCCCGATGCGTGTAGGGGACGGCCAGCACAATCAGGGGGCCGCGCATGACCGATATCCGCGCCGTGATCTTCGACATGGACGGCTGCCTTGTGGACAGCGAGCCGATGTCGCTGGAAACCTTGGCCGAACTGATGGCGGCCGAGGGGCTGCACGCCACCACCGACGAGTTGCGAAGGAAGTTCCTGGGCATGTCGATCCAGGCCATCGTGCGCCAGATCAGCCAGGCGCTCGACCGTCCCGACCTGCCCGACTTCGCGCGCGATTTCGAGGCACGCCTGCTGGCGCGCTATCCCGCAGAACTGCGGGTGATTCCCGGCATTCCGGGCCTGCTGGACGATCTCGCCTCGGACGGCGTCGCGGTGGCGATCGCGACCGGCAGTTCCGTGCGCCGGCTGGGCGTCACGCTGGAGGTGGCAGGGCTGGCGGACCGTTTCGGGGCCAACATCTTCAGCGCCGACCAGGTCAAGCGCGGCAAGCCCGCGCCCGACCTGTTCCTGCTGGCCGCCGAACGGCTGGGCATCCCGCCCGAGGCCTGCGCGGTGATGGAGGATTCGCCCCATGGCATCGCGGGCGCCGTGGCCGCCGGGACGCGTGCCGTGGGCTTCACCGGCGGCACCCACCTGGAGGGGATGCGCGACGACCATGCCCGCCGGTTGCGTGATGCCGGGGCGGCCACCGTGCTGCCCGACCTGGCCGGAATGCTTGACGCGCTGCTTGACCGGCAGACCACGGGCGTTTGACGGATCCCCGTCTTTCGGCCAAGAAAGGCTGGCGGACGTGGGAGGCATCAATGAGTTTTCTGGGAATCGATCTTGGCACCTCGGGCCTGCGGGCGCTTCTGGTGGACGGCGGCGGCAGGCCCATCGGTTCGACCGAGGCGCATTATCCCGTCAGCCATCCCCATTCCGGCTGGTCGGAACAGGATCCGGCTGACTGGGTCGCGGCGCTGGACGGCGCGGTCGCGGAACTGCGCGACCGTCACCCTGAATTCCTGGACCTGCGCGGCATCGGGGTCGCGGGCCACATGCATGGCGCGACGCTGCTGGACGCAGATGACCGGGTGATCCGGCCCTGCATCCTGTGGAACGACACCCGCAGCCATGCCGAGGCAGCCCGGCTGGATGCCATGCCCGGCGTCCGCGACCTGTCCGGCAACATCGTCTTTCCGGGCTTCACCGCGCCCAAGCTGGAATGGGTCCGCGAACACGAACCCGAGAACCACGCCCGCATTGCCCGCGTGCTGCTGCCCGCGGCCTTCCTGAACCTGTATCTGACGGGCGACCATGTGTCCGACATGTCGGATGCGGCAGGCACGTCCTGGCTGGATACGGGCGCACGCGACTGGTCCGACGCCCTGCTGGAGGCGGGCCACATGCGCCGCGACCAGATGCCGAGGCTGGTCGAGGGCTCTGCCCCCGCCGGTCAGCTGCGCGAGGATCTGGCGCGGGCCTGGGGGCTGTCGCATCCGGTCGTGGTCGCAGGCGGCGCGGGCGACAATGCCGCCGCGGCCTGCGGGATCGGGGCGATGGCGGAAGGCCAGGGCTTCGTCTCGCTGGGAACCTCGGGCGTGCTGCTGGCGGCGCGGGACGGATACCACCCGGCGCCCGCGACGGCGCTGCACACCTTCTGCCACGCGGTGCCCGGCACCTGGTACCAGATGGGGGTGATGCTGTCGGCGACGGACAGCCTCAACTGGCTGGCGCAGATCACCGGGGCGCGCCCGGCAGACCTGACCGCGACCCTGGGCGATACCTTGCAAAAGCCCGGCGCGGTGCGTTTCCTGCCCTATCTGGCCGGTGAACGGACGCCGCATAACGACGCTGTCATCCGGGGCGCCTTCACGGGGCTTGGATCGGGGACGAGCCGCGACGACCTGACCCGCGCCGTGCTGGAAGGCGTGGCCTTCGGGTTGCGCGACAGCCACGAGGCGCTGAAGGCCACCGGCGCGCGTCTGGACCGAATGATGGCCATCGGCGGCGGCGCGCGGTCCCGCTACTGGCTGAAGGTCATCGCGACAACGCTGGACGTGACCCTGACCCTGCCCGTCGACGGCGAATTCGGCGCAGCCCTGGGCGCGGCCCGCCTGGGCATGGTGGCGGCAGGCGCCGGCGGGGTCGAAGACATCATGGCCTCGCCCGACGTGGTCGAGGAGATCGCCCCCGAAGCAGCCCTGCGCGAGCGGTTCAACGCCGCCTATGAGGCTTTCCGTGCAGCCTATCCGGCGATCCGCGGGATCCAGTGATCCGCTGAACGGGCACCGCCGCCTCGTGGGCCCTCCGGGGACCATCACCCGGTCCAGCCTGATACTGGCAGCACCAGCCTGGAGCAGTCCTGATCCAGGCCGTGCCGGTCTGCGACGCGGCGCGGGTGGGCCCGCTCGCGGCATCGTCCAGCGGATGATGAAAAAAAGATAACCACTTAGGCAAAAAGGGTTTGTATGAGGTCCGCAGGCTGACGCAATCTGTAGACAGAATGACGGCGCCGGGAAGCGCCGCATAACCAGTCTGGGAGGACACATGACCCTATCCAAGTTGATGGCCGGGCTTTTCGCGGCCACCATCCTGACCGCGCCCGCCCTTGCCCAGGACTATCCCGAACGCCAGATCACCATGGTGGTGCCCTTCTCGGCTGGCGGTCCGACCGATACCGTGGCCCGCCTTGTGGCCGAACGCATGTCCGAGGATCTGGGCCAGCAGATCGTGGTGGAGAACGTGGGCGGCGCCGGCGGCACGCTTGGCGCGGGCCAGGTCGCCAAGGCCGAAGCCGACGGCTACACGGTGCTGCTGCATCACATCGGCATGGCGACCTCGGCCACGCTGTATCGCCACCTTGCCTATGACACGCTGAACGCCTTTGACTATGTGGGCCTCGTGACCGAGGTGCCGATGGTCATCACCGCCCGGCAGGATTTCGAGCCCGCGGATTTCCCGGCCTTCATCGAATACGTCAAGTCGAACGCCGATTCGCTGACGCTGGCTAATGCCGGGATCGGGGCTGCCAGCCACCTTTGCGGAATGCTGCTGATGCAGGCCCTGGAGGCGCCGCTGGTGACCGTTCCCTACAAGGGGACCGGCCCCGCGATGACCGACCTTCTGGGTGGCCAGGTCGATATCATGTGCGACCAGACCACCAACACCACCCAGCAGATCAAGGGCGGCACGATCAAGGCCTATGCCGTGACCACGCCCGAGCGGCTGGACCTGTTCCCCGACCTGCCCACCGCGGCTGAATCCGGGCTGGAGTCCATGCAGTTCGGCATCTGGCACGGCATCTATACCCCCAAGGGCACCCCGGCCGAGATCAACCAGCGGCTGTCGCAATCGCTGCAAAAGGCGCTTGCCGGCGAGAGCGTGGCCAAGGCCATGGCAGACCTGGGAACCACGCCAGTTGCGGCCGAGGACGCGACGCCCGAGGCGCTGAAGGCCAAGCTGGAATCCGAGATCGCCCGCTGGAAGCCGGTGATCGAGGCTGCGGGCGTCTACGCCGACTGATCCATGCGCCCGCCGCCGTTTCTGGCGGCGGGCAATCTGACCTGCGGGAGGCACCATGTCCACCAAACCGAAAGACGACACCGACATTGTCGCGGGCCTGTTCTTCATGGCGCTTGCGGCCTTTTTCGGCTGGCAGGCCCTGGGGCTGGAGATGGGAACCTCGATCCGCATGGGGCCGGGCTATTTCCCGATCGTGCTGTCGGGCCTGCTGTTCCTGCTGGGCGCGGTGATCCTGTTCAAGGCCTT
>NZ_JAPTYD010000022.1 GCF_026913015.1 Paracoccus benzoatiresistens | reverse complement strand
ACATCAAGGACCCCTCCCAGAACATCACCTGGACCACCCCCCAGGGCGGCGACGGGCCAAATTACCCGAATATGTGATGAGATCGCCGGGCACCGGCGTTGCCCCGTGTCCGGTGTCGCGCTAGGGTCGGCGCAACGATTTTGTGATCTCCGGGATAGAACCCTTGACCCTGACCCGTCCGAATCTGCCCCTGATCGCCGCGCTTCTGGTGTCGCTGTCGCTGCCTGCCAGCGCCCAGGACCGGCCCGAGCCGCGCCCCGAGGGTGATGCGCCCGCCGCGGCACCCGCGGCTACCGCGCCTGCGCCCGCCGCGCCCAAGGCCGATCCGGCGCCGCTGACCTTCGGCCTTGCAGGGCCGTTCCTGGCCGCGCGCATGGCGACGGTCGAGAACGACTTCCAGGCCGCAGCGCGCTTTTTCGTCCAGGCCGTCGCCCATGATCCCGGCGACCGTTTCCTGCAGGACAGCGCCCTGGTCGCCCTGATTTCCGCCGGGGAGATCGACCGTGCCGTCCAGCTTGCCAACCGCATCGGCGGCGACGGAGAGCCGACCGAGCTGTCGCGCCTGATCCACCGCGCCGATCTGGTCCATGCGGGCAATTGGGACGGATTGCTGGCCGATGTGGGAACGCCCACCGACGTGGAATCCGAATCCGACCTGCTGGCCGGCATGCTGCGGGGCTGGGGCCTGCTGGGTGCGGGCAAGGCCTCGGAGGCCCTGGCTGAATTCGAGCGCCTGTCCCGGCTGGAAGGCGTGGGGCCGATGGTGAACTATCACCTGGCCATGGCGCGCGCCCTGGTCGGCGATTACGAGGGGGCAGAGGCGCTGCTGGCCGACGAGGCGACCGGCGCCCATATCCTGGGATTTGCCGCCCGCGGCCAGATCCTCGCCCAACTGGAACGCCGCGACGAGGCCGTGGCCATGATCGAGGCGCTTCCCGGCGTCGAGGCCGAGCCGCAGCTTCTGGCGCTTCGCGACAAGCTGAAGTCCGGCCAGCCGGTGGCCTTCGACGTGGTCCGGACGCCCGCCGACGGCATCGCGCAGGTCTTCCTGACCTTTGCCTCGGCCCTGGCGTCCAGCGCGGATCCCGAGCCCTTGTCGCTGATCCATGCCCGGCTGGCGGCCTGGCTGTCGCCCGACACCGCCGAGGCGCGGCTGATGGTCGCCCAGATCCTGCAGGAACGCCAGCAGTTCGACCTGGCGGAACCCGAATTCGACGCCCTGCGCCGGATGGGACAGATGCGCCCCGTTGCCGAACTGGCGCGCATCGACAGCCTGTCGAGCGCCGACCGGACCGACGAGGCGGAAAAGGCTGCCCTGTCGCTGACCGCCGCCTATCCCGATCTGCCGCAGGCCTGGATCGCGCTTGGCGACCTGCTGCGCCAACAGGAAAAATTCGCCCAGGCCGTGCCCGCCTATGACAAGGCCCTGGCGCTGCTGGAGGACGCGCCCGCCGATGCGCGCTGGTTCCCGCTTTACGCCCGCGGCATCGCCCTGGAACGGTCCAGGCAGTTCGACAGGGCCGAGGCCGATTTCCTGGCCGCCATCGAAATCCGCCCGGACCAGGCCAGCCTGCTGAACTATCTGGGCTATAGCTGGATCGACCGGAACGAGAACCTGGACCGCGCCCTGGAACTGATCCAGAAGGCGGTCGAGCTGTCGCCCGATGATGGCTATATCCTCGATTCGCTGGCTTGGGCCTATTACCGGCTCGGCCGTTATCAGGAAGCGGTTGCGCCCATGGAGGCCGCCATCCTGACCATGTCTCAGGACCCGCTGGTCAACGATCATCTGGGCGACATCTACTGGAAGGTCGGCCGCTTCCGCGAGGCCGAGATCCAGTGGCAGCGCGCCCTGTCGCTTGACCCGACCGAGACCGACGATGTCGATCCCGACCGGATCCGCGCCAAGCTGGATCGTGGCCTGGACGCCGTCCTGGCCGAGGAAGCGGCGGCGGGCCAGCCCGAAACCCCCGTGCCCACGCCGCAGGCCGCCGCGAACTAGGCGATGCCCGCTGTCATCGAAGCCGCGCCAGCCAAGCTGAACCTTGCGCTGCACGTCACCGGACGCCGCGCCGACGGCTATCACCTGCTGGACTCGCTGGTGGGTTTTGCGGGCGCAGGGGATGTGGTGACGCTAAAGCCCGGCCCCCTGTCCTTGCGGATCGAGGGACCGTTCGCACCGGGCCTGTCGGCGGAAGACGACAACCTGTGCCTGCGCGCGGCGCGGCTGGCCGGAGGACGGGCCGCGATCACGCTGACCAAGAACCTGCCGGTTGCCTCCGGCATCGGCGGCGGTTCGGCCGATGCGGCGGCGGTGCTGCGGGGGCTGGCCCGCATGGGTCACGCGCTGCCTGGAAACCCGGAACTGCTGGGCGCTGATGTGCCGGTCTGCCTTTCCTCAGGCCCCGCCCGGATGCAGGGGGTGGGAGAGGTCGTCACCCCGCTGCCGCCGCTGCCCGCCATCCCGCTGGTGCTGGTCAATCCGGGCGTCGCGGTCTCGACCCCCCGGGTCTTCGCCGCGATGGAGCGGCGGGACAATCCGGGCCTGCCCCCCATCCCGCGCTTTGACGGTCTTGCCGATCTGGCGAACTGGCTTGGCCAGACGCGCAACGATCTGGAACCCGCGGCCCTGTCCATCGCCCCGGTGATCGGGCAGGTGCTGGAGGCCTTGCGGGCCAATGGCGCCGCCTTCGCGCGCATGTCCGGGTCGGGGGCGACCTGCTTCGGGCTTTTCGACAGGGCCGACCACGCCCGCATTGCCGCCAATGTGTTGAAACAGCATGGCTGGTGGTCGGTCGCGACGGAACTGGCACCCATGCCCGCGCCTCGCTAGAGTGCCGCGAAACTGTTTCGGGGGAACCATGCTGCGTCTTGGCGTCAACATCGATCACGTCGCAACCATCCGCAACGCGCGCGGCACGCCCTGGCCCGATCCCCTGCGCGCCGCCCGCATCGCGGAAGGTGCGGGCGCCGACGGCATCACCGCCCATCTGCGCGAAGATCGCCGCCATATCAGCGATGCCGACATCGATGCGCTGATGGCAAACCTGACGCTGCCCCTGAACCTGGAAATGGCCGCCACAGCGGAAATGCAGGCCATCGCCCTGCGCCACCGTCCCCATGCGGTCTGCCTTGTCCCCGAGAAACGGGAGGAGCGCACCACCGAGGGCGGCCTGGACGTGGCGGGAAATCAGGCGATGCTGGCCGACTACATCGCCCCCCTGCGCGAGGCGGGCTGCCGCGTGTCCCTGTTCATCGGCCATGCCCCCGCCCAGATCGAGGCCGCGGCCCGCATCGGCGCGGCAGTGGTGGAACTGCACACCGGCGCCTATTGCGACCTGGATACCGAAGGCCGTCACACCGAACGCGACGCCGAACTGGCCGGGCTGGTCGAGGGCTCCCGCCTGGCCGACAGCCTGGGGCTGGAGGTCCATGCGGGCCACGGGCTGACCTTCGACACCGTCGGCCCGATCGCCGCCATCCCGCAGGTCAAGGAACTGAACATCGGCCATTTCCTGATCGCCGAATCGGTCTTTACCGGCTTGGGCGAGGCGATCCGGGAAATGCGCCGCAGGATGGACGAGGCCCGGGCATGATCCGCCACGCCCTTGTCCTGTCGGTGCTGGCAGCCCCTGCCGCAGCCCAGCAGGTGCTGCCCTGCGACAACGCGCCCGCCGAAAGCATTGCCGAGCCGTGGGAGGCGAATACCGCCTCCTATGCCGAAGGGCAGGTGCGCATTGCCGTGCTGGACATGGTCGAGCCGGCGGGTGGTGCCTTGAAGCTGCTGGTGATCAGCCCGCCGCGGGACGAGGTCGGCTATCGCCAGTGCCGCGTGATCCAGTCGGACCGGGGGATCGGCTTCTACGACCTCGACTTCGCGAAACGACGGGCCAGCTATGATCCGCAAAAAGGCCTGACGCTGACGATGCCCGCGCAGCATTACCTGCCCGGAAATCCCGAAGCCGGGTGGTTCCAGTTGTCCCTGTCCATAAACCAGCAGACGGGCGACATCACCGTGCAGGACCAGCCATGATCCTGGGCGTCGGCACCGACCTTGCCAATATCGACCGCATCGCGGGCACCCTGGACCGCTTTGGCGACCGCTTCCGTCATCGCGTCTTCACGCCCACCGAGCTTGCCAAGGCCGCCCGCCGCAAGGATGAGGCGGGAACGCTGGCCAAGCGATGGGCCGCGAAGGAGGCCTGTTCCAAGGCGCTTGGCACCGGGCTTGCCATGGGCATCAGCTGGCGCGACATGGCGGTCAGCAACCTGCCTTCGGGCCAGCCGGCGATGCATCTGACCGGATGGGCCGCCGACCGGCTGGCGGCGATGACGCCCGCCGGCCACCACGCTGTCGTTCACGTCACCTTGACCGACGATCACCCCTGGGCGCAGGCTTTCGTGGTGATCGAGGCCCGGCCAAACGCGCCCCAACCTTGACTTTGCCGCCCGCCGGTGGCCTAGAACGCGGCAATGCGGCGCTGCGCCCGCGCTTGACGAAGGACGACACCATGGCCGACAGCACGGCGGGCAAGAAGAAGGAAGGCATCTGGGAGACGGTGAAGACCATCTTCTGGGCGCTGGTCATCGCGGGCATCTTCCGCACGCTGTTCTTCCAGCCCTTCTGGATCCCCTCGGGATCGATGAAGGACACGCTGCTGATCGGCGACTTCCTGTTCGTCAACAAGATGGCCTATGGCTATTCGCAGTATTCCTGCCCCTTCGCCCTGTGCCCGATCTCGGGCCGGATCCTTGCGTCCGAACCCGAGCGCGGGGACGTGGTCGTATTCCGCCACCCCACGCGCGGCGTCGATTTCATCAAGCGGCTGATCGGCCTGCCCGGCGACACCATCCAGATGCGCGGCGGCCGGCTGTGGATCAACGGCCAGGAAGTGCCGATCACCCCCGCGGGCGAGTTCGTCGAAGTCAAGGAACAGCAGGGCCCGCAAGGCCTGATCCCGCGCTGCGTGAACGACCCGATCCCGGAGGGCGCCGAATGCGTCAGCGAGCGCTTCACCGAAACGCTTCCCAATGGCCGCAGCCACGACATCCTGAACATCCAGGATGGCTCCTTCGCCGATGACACGCCGACCTTCACCGTGCCCGAGGGCCAGTATTTCTTCATGGGCGACAACCGCGACAATTCCGAGGATTCGCGCTTCCCGCAGGAAATCGGCGGGCTGGGCTTCGTGCCGGCCGAATACCTGATCGGCCGCGCGGACCGGATCATGTTCTCCTCGGCCGGGCGCTCGCTTCTCTATTTCTGGACCTGGCGGGCCGACCGTTTCTTCAAGGCGGTGGAGTGAAGCCGGGCGCCGACATCCGCGCCTTCATGGCCCGCCTGGGACACGACTTCGCGCGCCCCGAGCTTCTGGTGCGCGCGCTGACGCATGGCTCGATCGCGACCGCCACGCGGCCCGACAACCAGCGGCTGGAGTTCCTGGGCGACCGCGTCCTCGGCCTGGTCATGGCCGAGGCGCTGTTCGACGCCGACAAGTCCGCCAGCGAGGGCCAGCTTGCGCCGCGCTACAACGCGCTGGTCCGGGGCGAGACCTGCGCCGCCATCGCCCGCGACATCGGCCTGGGCGAGGTGCTGAAGCTCGGCCGGTCCGAGATGATGTCGGGCGGCCGGCGCAAGGATGCCCTGCTGGCCGACGCGATGGAGGCGGTGCTGGCCGCCGTCTATCTGGACGCCGGCTTCGACGCCGCGCGCCGGATCGTGCTGCAGTTGTGGGCCGGGCGGCTGGCGACGCTGGACGACGATCCCCGCGACGCCAAGACCGCGCTGCAGGAATGGGCCCAGGCCAACGGCATGCCGCCCCCCCTTTATGAACAGACCGAACGCAGCGGACCCGACCATGCGCCGGTCTTCCTGATCACCGCGCGGCTGGCCGACGGGCGCGAAGCCCAGGCCAGGGGCGCGGGTACCAAACGCAGCATCGAACAGGCCGCCGCGCAGGCGCTGCTGGACCGGCTGGAGGGCCGCGCATGAACGACAATACCCCGACCCGCGCCGGTTTCGTCGCCCTGATCGGCGAACCCAATGCCGGAAAATCGACGCTGCTGAACCAGATGGTCGGCGCCAAGGTCAGCATCGTCACCCACAAGGTGCAAACGACACGCGCGCGCATCCGGGGCATCGCCATGCATGAAGCGGCCCAGATCGTCTTCGTGGACACCCCCGGCATCTTCCGCCCGCGCCGCCGGCTGGACCGGTCCATGGTCGCGGCCGCCTGGGGCGGGGCCTCGGACGCCGACATCATCCTGCTGCTGGTCGAGGCGCATCGCGGCATGACCGACGGCGTGGTGGCGATCATCGATTCGCTGAAGGGCCTGGACGGCAAGACGCCGGTGGCGCTGGTCATCAACAAGATCGACCGGGTGAAGGCCGAAACCCTGCTGGCCTTGTCCGCCGAACTGAACGCGGCCCATCCCTTCGTCAACACCTTCATGATCTCGGCCGAGAAGGGCTATGGCTGCGACGACCTGCGCGCCTGGCTGGCGGAGACGCTTCCCGAAAGCCCCTGGCTTTACCCGGAAGACCAGATCGCCGATCTGCCGATGCGCATGATCGCCGCCGAGATCACCCGCGAAAAGCTGACCCTGCGCCTGCACGAGGAAATTCCCTATCAGCTGACGGTCGAAACCGAGGCTTGGGAGGAAAAGAAGGACGGGTCCGCCCGCGTGGACCAGATCGTCTATGTCGCGCGTCCCGGCCACAAGGGCATCGTGCTGGGCAAGGGCGGCGAGACGATCAAGGCGGTGGGCCAGGCAGCCCGCGCCGAGCTTGAGGAATTCATGGGCCGCCGCGTCCACTTGTTCCTGCAGGTGAAGGTCCGCGAGAACTGGCTGGACGAGGCCGAGCGCTATAACGAGATGGGCCTCGACTTCCGCGACGGCGATGCCTGAGCCGAGGCTCGCGACCGGCATCTGGGTTTCGGCCTATCTTGCGCGTCTGGGGCTGGCGAACATCCCCGCCTATGTGACCGCGAAAGGCGACGACACGGCGGGCACGGTGCTGGTGAAATGCGCGATGCTGGACGGCACCGCCGCGCTTTACGGACGGGAATGGGATTTCGATACCGACAGCCGCCCCTGGCACGAAATGGTGCAGGGCGACGAACGCCAGATCGACCAGGCCATCGCCCGGCAGCGCGGCTTCGACCCCGACCTGTGGGTGATCGAGATCGAGAGCCGCGACGGCCGCACGCTGCTGGACGAGCCGGGGCTGGCGTGATGCCATCTGGCGCGTGTCCGGTTTGCAGATTATGCACATGGCATGAGCAACCCGCCCCTTTCCGGTGATTCCCCGCGCGGCCTGGTCCTGGCCATCGCCACCTATATCATGTGGGGCTTTCTGCCGTTGTTCATGAAGGAACTGGCCCACGTTCCCCCGACCGAGGTCATCGCGCACCGGGTGCTGTGGTCCCTGCCGATCGCGCTGGCCGTGCTGCTGTGGCAGCGCCGCTGGGCCGAAGTGGGCGCGGCCCTGCGCCAGCCGCGCCTGCTGGTCATGGCGGTGGTGACGGCGGCGCTGATCTCGCTCAACTGGATGATCTATGTCTGGGCGGTGGGCAACAACCACGCGCTTGACGCGGCGCTTGGCTATTACATCAACCCGCTGTTCAGCGTGGCCCTGGGCGCGACGCTGCTGCGCGAAAGGCTGAACCGGGCGCAACTCGCTGCCATCGCGCTGGCCGCGTTGGCGGTTGTGGTGCTGACCGTGCAACTGGGGCGCCTGCCGCTGGTCGCGATCGGGCTGACGCTGACCTGGGGCATCTATGCCTATTGCAAGAAAAGCCTGCCCCTGGGTCCGACGCAGGGCTTCACGCTGGAGGTGCTGATCCTGACGCCCTTCGCGCTGGCCTTCGTGATCTGGCTGTCCGCCACGGGCCAGTCGCATTTCGCGACCGGCAGCACTTGGGACACGATCCTGCTGATCGGCTGCGGTCCGGTGACGGCCGTGCCGCTGATCTGCTATGCCACAGCGGCCAAGCAACTGCGCCTGACCACAATCGGCATCCTGCAATACATCGCGCCGACGATGATCTTCCTGACCGCCGTGCTGATCTTCGGCGAGACCTTCGGCACCGCGCAGATGATCGCCTTCCCGATGATCTGGGCGGCACTTGTGATCTATACGCTGTCGATGCTGCGGGGGACTGCCGCAAGCCGCGCCGCCTCCTAGGCTTGGCAGCGCCGCAGGCCCGTGCCACTCTGGCCGCCCACCCACCCGGAGGCCCGATGTCCCTCTCCCGCCAGCGCATCACCCTTGTCACCCTTGGCGTGGCCGACATGGCGCGCGCACGGCGGTTCTATGAGGGGTGGGGCTGGGTGCCGCATGGCGGTTCGCAGCCGGGCGTGACCTTCTACCAGATGAACGGCGCGGTGCTGGCCCTGTTCGGGTTAGGGGACCTGGCGGCAGACCAGGGGCGCCCCAGCGCCGCCTTGGGAACGGGCGCGGTGGCGCTGGCGCAGAACTGCGGGGATGATGCCGAAACCGACGCCGTATTCCAGGCCGCCGTTGATGCGGGCGCTACGGCGCTGAAGCACCCCGAAAAGGTCTTCTGGGGCGGCTATTCCGGCTATTTCGCCGATCCCGACGGCCATGTCTGGGAAATCGCCACCAATCCCTTCTGGCCGCTTTCGCGCGACGGGTCGCTGACCCTGCCCCCCGCCTGAATGGAGTGGCAGGCCGAGGGCACCGTCCTTGCCCGCCGCCCGCATGGCGAGACGGCGGTGATCCTGGACGTGCTGACCGATCTGCACGGACGTCATTCCGGGCTGGTCCCGGGCGGCGCCTCGCAACGGCGCGCGGCGATGCTGCAGCCGGGCACGCGGCTGGATCTGCGCTGGCGGGCGCGGCGGGACGACCAGCTTGGCACTTTCTCGGTGGAACCCGTGCGGCTGCGGTCGGGGCTCATGGCCGACCCCCTGGCCCTGGCCGGGCTGAACGCGGTCTGTTCGCTGCTGGTCTTTGCGCTGCCCGAACGCGATCCGCACCCCCTTCTGGTCGCCGATACGGAGCGTCTTCTGGACCTGATGGAAACCGGCGCGGACTGGGGCGGCGATTACCTGAAGTGGGAAATCCGGCTTCTGGACGAGATGGGCTTCGGCCTTGACCTGTCCGCCTGCGCGGTGACCGGCGCGCGCGAGGGGCTGGCCTATGTCAGTCCGAAATCGGGCCGCGCCGTCAGCCGCGAGGGGGCGGGGGAATGGGCCGACCGCCTGCTGCCGCTGCCGGGAATCCTGGGCGGGGCGGGCGACAATCGCGGACAGGGACTGGCCGAGGGGCTGGCGATCACCGGGCATTTCCTGAACGCCCGGATCGCCGGTGAACTGGTGGGCCGCCCGGTTCCGGCCGCCCGCCAGCGTCTTGTGGACCGGCTGGCGCGGGGCCGGCCGGGGAACGGTTACTGACCCGCCCGCGCCTGATCGACGGCGGTGATCTGGGCCTGCGCCCCGGTGACGCCGCGTTCGAAGATCAGCCAGGTCTCGGGCGATTTCACCTTCAGCACGCCGCCGTAATACTCCATCTCGGTCGCCGCCTGCAGGACCGAGAAGAAGCGGTTCTCGATCGTGGTGTTCTTGCCGCAGGGAACATTGGTTTTTTGCAACGGCGACAATGCAACCAGGGGCAGTTCCGCGTTGTTCTTGGCGCCATAGCCATTGCAGGGGCCACGGCCCGACACGCTGCTTTCGGCGATGGTCATGGTCATGTTGCGCAGGGGCACGGTCGCACCGTCCATGCCCACCAAGGCATAATCGCCACCCGGAATGAAGCCGCGATCATCGGGCGACGGCGGCGGGGTCTGCTCGCAGGCGGCAAGGGCAAGGGCTGCGGCGGTCAGTGCGCCGATTGTGCCAAGTCGGGCAAGGCGGGGCATGGTGATGACTCCTTGGGGATCGTCGGATGGAATGCGGCAAAACCGCTTTGGTTGCAGCACCCTAGACGAAATCGGATCAGCCTAACAGGCGGCGGGCGATCACTTGCGCCTGAATCTCGGCCGCGCCTTCAAAAATATTCAGGATGCGTGCATCGCACAACACCCGGCTGATCTGGTATTCTAGCGCAAAGCCGTTGCCGCCGTGAATCTGCAGGGCATTGTCGGCGCTGGACCATGCCACGCGCGCGCCCAGCAGCTTGGCCATGCCCGCCTCCAGGTCGCAGCGATGGCCGTGATCCTTCTGCCAGGCGCTGAAATAGGTCAACTGCCGGGCGATCATGATCTCGACCGCCATCATCGCCAGCTTGTCCGCGACGCGTGGAAAACGGATCAGGGCCTTGCCGAACTGCTTGCGGTCCAGCGCGTATTGCAGGCCCAGCTCAAGGGCGTTCTGCGCCACGCCGATGGCGCGGGCGGCGGTCTGGATGCGGGCGGATTCAAAGGTCTGCATCAGCTGCTTGAAACCCTGCCCGGGAACGCCGCCCAGCAGGTTTTCGGCCCCGACCTCGAAGCCGTCAAAGCCAAGCTCGTATTCCTTCATGCCGCGATAGCCCAGGACCTCGATTTCCCCGCCGGTCATGCCGGGGGTGGGGAAGGGGTCCGCGTCGGTGCCCGGGGTCTTTTCCGCCAGGAACATCGACAGGCCCCGGTAATCGGTCGTGTCGGGATCGGTGCGGGCCAGCAGTGTCATCACATGGGTGCGCGCGGCATGGGTGATCCAGGTCTTGTTGCCGGTGATCTTCCAGCGATCGCCCTCCTTCACCGCCCGCGTGCGCAGGCTGCCAAGGTCGCTGCCGGTATTGGGCTCGGTGAACACCGCCGTCGGCAGGATCTCCCCCGAGGCCAGACGCGGCAGCCAATACGCCTTCTGGTCGTCAGTGCCGCCGCCCAGGATCAGTTCGGCCGCGATCTCGCTGCGCGTCCCAAGGCTGCCCACGCCGATATAGCCCCGCGACAGTTCCTCGGACACCACGACCATCGCGGCCTTGGACAGGCCCAAGCCGCCGAATTCCTCAGGGATGGTCAGGCCGAAAACGCCAAGCCCGGCCAGTTCCGCGATGATCTCCATGGGGATGAGCTCATCCTTCAGGTGCCAGCCGTGAGCTTGGGGGACCACCTTGTCATCGGCCCAGCGTCGGAACTGGTCGCGGATCATCTCAAGATCGTCGTCAAGCCCGGTCGCCCCGAAGGTCGCGCTTCCCTTGCCGTCCGCCATCAGCGCGGCGAGCCGGGCGCGGGCTTCGGCCGTGTTGCCAGCCATCAGCCTGCGGGCCGCATCAGTCGGCTGCCAGTCCATCCCCAGGTCTGACAGCCGGGCGAACTCGGTCTGGCTCATCGGGATGCCGCCGGCGATCTGGGTCAGGTATTCGCCAAAGCCGATGCGGGCGATCAGCTCCTCGATCTCTCCGCCGACACGGCCCGACCAGGCCGCAAGCTGGCGCAGCGATTCGACATAGGTCGCCAGCCAGGACAGGGCATGGACCGCGTGCTGGTGGACCTCCAGCGCCTCGGGATCGATCTTTCCGCCGGGCGAGACCATGGCGCGCAGGGATTCGGTGGCGCGAGCCTGAAGGTCGGCCAGTTCGCCCAGGACGGTGTCGAGCTGATGCGGCATGTCTTTCAAGGCCTGAACTCCTCTGCGGCATTGCGGCATGGGTAGCGTCTTCGCATACGCAGCGCAAGAATTATGCGTGAGCAGTTCTTCTGGGGAACGAAAATGTCTCTCTCGCGGATGGTCGAGCGGCATTTTCATTTCCCCCCCGGGCCGTTAGCGTGCGGCCATGTTTGGACTGGATCCCTGGCAATTCTGGACGATCTTCGCCGTCACCGCCTTTGCAGGCTTTGTGAAGGGCGCGATCGGCTTCGCCATGCCGCTGATCATGGCCTCGGCCTTTGCCTCCATCCTGCCGCCGCAGGTCGCGCTGGCCGCGTTGATCCTGCCGGTGCTGACCACGAACATCCACCAGGCGTTGCGACAGGGACCGGCTGCGGCGATGCGATCGACCCATGACTTTCGATGGCATATCGCCATGGTGCTGGTCTTCCTGATGTTGTCGGCAGGCCTGGCGCGACAGATCCCGCAGGCGCTGATGTATGCGCTGCTGGGGCTGCCGATCCTGGCCTTCGCCTTGTGGCAGCTGGCGGGCAGGCCCCTGGCGCTGCCCATCCACCATCGCCGCCGGGCCGAGATCGCGACCGGCATCATCGGCGGCCTTTATGGCGGCATTTCCGGCATCTGGGGGCCGCCGCTGGTGGTGCTGCTGCTGTCGCTGGGCACGCCCAAGCAGGAACAGGCGCGCGTGCAGGGCGTCGTCTTCCTGCTGGGCGCTGCCGGGCTGACGATGGCGCATCTGATGTCCGGCATCCTGAACGCCCAGACCATCCCGCTGTCCGCCGCGCTGTGCATCCCGGCCTTTGGCGGGATGCTGGCGGGCTTTGCCTTGCAGGACCGCATGCATGTCGCGGAATTCCGCCGCTGGACGCTGATCCTGCTGGTGATCACCGGCCTGAACCTTGCCCGCCGTGCCCTTTCCCCCTGGATTTGACCCATGACCGACGCTGCCGACCTGACTGCCCGCCTGATCCGCTGCCCTTCTGTCACGCCCGAGGAAGCCGGCGCCCTGGTCCTGCTGGGCGACCTGCTGGCGGATGCCGGCTTCGAGGTCCATCGCGTGGACCGCAACGGCACGCCCAACCTGTTCGCCCGCTGGGGCGCCAGGGGCGCACGGACCTTCGGCTTCAACGGCCATACCGATGTGGTGCCCCCCGGCCCCCCGGGGTCCTGGACGCACCCGCCCTTCAGCGGCCATGTCGAGGACGGCATCATCTGGGGCAGGGGCGCGACCGACATGAAATCCGGCGTGGCGGCCTTTGTCGCCGCCGCCATCGACTTCGTGCGCGAGACGCCCCCCGACGGCGCCGTGATCCTGACCATCACCGGGGACGAGGAAGGCCCGTCCCGCGACGGAACCACCGCCATCCTGGACTGGATGGAGGCCCAAGGCGAACGGATGGATGTCTGCATCGTGGGCGAGCCCTCGAACCCCGAGGTCATGGGCGAGATGATGAAGATCGGCCGGCGCGGATCGGCGACCTTTACCGTCACCGCCAAGGGGGTGCAGGGCCACGCCGCCTATCCGCACAAGGCCAAGAACCCGCTGCACGCGCTGACAGCCTACCTGAACGACCTGATCGCCGCGCCGCTGGACGCAGGGACCGACCACTTCGACCCCACCGGCCTGCAGATCACCACCATCGACTGCGGCAATCCGGCCTCCAACGTGATCCCGGAAATGGCCCGGGCGGTGGTCAACATCCGCTTCAACGACCTCCATACCGGGGCCACCCTGGAGGCTGACCTGACTGCCCGCGCAGCCAGGATCGCGCAGGCGACGGGCGTGGCGCTGACCATCAGCGCCGATGTCTCGGGCGAGGCGTTCCTGACCCAGCCCGGCCCCTTCGTCGATCTGGTCCGCAGCGTGGTGACGCAGGAAACCAACCGCCAGCCGGTCCTGTCCACCACGGGGGGCACCTCGGACGCGCGCTTTGTCAAGAACCACTGCCCGGTGGTCGAATTCGGGCTGGTCGGCGCCTATATGCATCAGGTGGACGAACGCGTGCCCGTGGCGCAGGTCCAGCAGCTGAAAACCATCTACCAACGGATTCTGGAAAAATACTTCGAATGAAGATCGAGCAGACCACCGACCTTGCCGCCTGCCACGCCCTGCGCCGCGCCGTATTCATCGAGGAACAGGGCGTGTCCGAGTTCGAGGAGATGGACGACAAGGACAATGAAGCGATCCACCTGCTGGCCTGGCAGGACGACCGGCCGGTGGGCAGCGCGCGGATCCTGCTGCTGGGCGACACGGGAAAGATCGGCCGCGTCTGCGTGCTGGCCCCCGCGCGCGGCACGGGGCTTGGCGCGGCGCTGATCCGCGCGGCGCTTGACGTGCTGCGCGACCGGCCGGGCATCGCGCGGGCAAAGCTCAGTTCGCAGACCCACGCGCTCGGCTTCTATGAAAAGCTGGGCTTCACGGCCCATGGCCCGGTTTACGACGATGCGGGGATCCCGCATCGTGACATGACCCGCGATCTTTGAAGGATGTCCGCCATGGCCCACCTGCCCAGCAAGGAACAGATCATGGAATGGGTGGCGGACAATCCCGACGCCAATTCCAAGCGCGACATCGCCAAAGCCTTCGGCATCAAGGGGGCCGAGCGAATCGAGCTGAAGCGCCTGCTGAAGGAGCTAGAGGCCGACGGCCAGCTTGAACGCCGCCGCCGCCATTACCTGGACGCCGAACGGCTGCCCCCGGTCACGGTCCTGGAGCTGCTGCCGCCCGACGGCTCGGGCGACCTGTTCGCGCGGCCGCTGGAATGGCACGGCGAAGGCCCGATGCCGCGCATCCTTTATGCCCCGCGCGAAAGCGACCCGGCGCTTGGGCGGGGCGACCGCTTCCTGGGCCGCCTGGTCGAGGTTCATGGCGAGGATCATCAGTACCAGGCCCGCCTGATCCGCCGCATCACCGCAGCGCCCCACCGCATTACCGGCATCTTCCGCAAGGAAGCCGAGGGTGGGCGCATCGTGCCCATCGACAAGGGCCAGGACAAGGAATGGCGCGTCCGCCCGGATGCGACCCAGGACGCCCAGAATGGCGAGCTGGTGCAGGCCGAACAGATCGGGCCCAAGGGCCGCATGGGCCTGCCCATGGCGCGGATCATCGAGCGGCTGGGCGATCCTTCGGCCCCCCGCGCGGTCAGCCTGATCGCCATCCACCAGCACGGCATTCCCGACGATTTCCCCGATGCCGTGATCGAGGAAGCCGAGGGACGCAAGCCCGCCACCATGAAGGGCCGCGAGGATCTGCGCGACTTGGCCCTGGTGACGATCGACCCCTCGGACGCGCGCGACCATGACGACGCGGTCGCGGCCTTCATCGAGGAAGACGGGGGCGCGACCATCTGGGTCGCCATCGCCGATGTGGCCCATTACGTCACACCCGGCAGCGCGTTGGACCGCGAGGCCTGGCTGCGCGGCAATTCCACCTATTTCCCCGACCGGGTCGTGCCGATGCTACCCGAGGCGCTGTCGGCCGACCTGTGTTCGCTGCATGAAGGCGTGGACCGCCCGGTCATCGCGGTCCGGATGCGGCTGGACGCACAGGGCAACAAGATCAGCCACAACTTCCATCGCGGCATGATGCACAGCCGCGCCAGCCTCGCCTATGAACAGGCGCAGGCGGCGGCGGACGGGAACCCCGACGAACAGACGGCACCGCTGATGGACAGCGTGATCCGCCCGCTGTGGCACGCCTATGACCTGCTGAAACAGGCCCGCGCGCGCCGCCAGCCGCTGGATCTGGACCTGCCGGAACGCCGGATCGAGCTGACCCCGGACGGGCGCGTCAAGTCCGTGAACTTCCGCGAACGCCTCGACGCGCACCGCCTGATCGAGGAGTTCATGGTGCTGGCGAACGTCGCCGCGGCCGAGGAGCTGAGCCGCCGCCAGCGCCCGCTTCTGTTCCGCGTCCACGAGGAACCGAGCCTCGAGAAGATCGACGCCCTGCGCGAGGTCGCCCAGGCTTCGGGCTTCACGCTGGCCAAGGGGCAGGTGCTTCAGACCAGCCACCTGAACCGGCTGCTGGCCCAGTCCCAAGGCACCGATTTCGACGAGCTGATCAACATCAGCACGCTGCGGTCGATGACGCAGGCCTATTACCACCCGGAAAACTTCGGCCATTTCGGGTTGGCGCTGAAATCCTATGCGCATTTCACCTCGCCCATCCGCCGTTATTCGGACCTGATCGTGCACCGCGCGCTGATCTCGGGCCATGGCTGGGGCAAGGACGGCCTCAGCCCGCAGGACATGGAGCGGCTGTCCGAAACGGCGACCCATATCAGCGAAACCGAACGCCGCAGCATGGCCGCGGAGCGCGACACGACCGACCGGTACCTGGCGGCCTTCCTGTCCGAACGCGTGGGCACCGAGATGACCGGACGGATCAGCGGCGTCCAGAAGTTCGGCGCCTTCGTCAAGCTGGATGAAACGGGCGCCGACGGGCTGCTGCCGATCCGCGCCATCGGGCAGGAATACTTCCACTTCGACGCGGGCGCGCAACTGCTGGTCGGCAGCGACACGGGGCTGGAGATCGGCCTGGGACAACGCGTCACCGTGCGGCTGGCCGAGGCGGTCCCGATGACCGGCGGTCTGACGCTGGACCTGCTGGAACTGGACGGCCAGGCCCTGCCGCGCGGTCCGCAAAAGGGCAAGCGCGGGAGGGCGCCGCGTCGCATGTCTACCAAGTCGCGGCTGGCCGAGGTCAAGCGCGCGACCAAGCGCCGGCGCAAGACCTAGCCTTGCGGCTTTTCGTCCCGGCCAGGGCCTCTCGCCGGCGGTAAGGCGCGCCGGAAAGGGGCGGATCAGAGAAATGACCCTGGGCGTTGTCCCGCCGGATCGTCCGGCGGGCCGTTTTTTTCGTGCCCCGCCTGCCGCGCTGCGTCGGACGGGGCGCCGAGGCTTCTCAGCTTTCCCGGAAGGCCCGGTTGAAGTAGTCCGCCAAGGGCTTCAGCAGATAGGCCATCGGGCTGCGTTCGCCGGTCTGGATATAGATCTCGACCGGCATGCCGGGGATCAGGGCCAGGTCGCCCAGCTTGTCCAGCTGATCGGCCGGGATGGTCACCTCGGCCCGGTAATAGGGCGTCTGCGTCGCCTCGTCGATCATCGCATCGGCCGAAACGCGGCCTACCACCCCGTCGATTTCCGGCGTCGTGCGCGAGGAAAAGGCCGAAAAGCGCAGCACCACCGGCTGGCCGACCTGGACCTCGTCCACGTTGATCGTGGCCAGGCGCGCACCAATCAGCAAGGGGCGGTCCTGGGGGATCACGTACAGCACCGGATCGGCGGGCCGGACCACCGAGCGGGGCGTCGTGACCTGCATGTTGTAGATGACGCCAGCCGCGGGGGCCCGGATGTCCAGGCGGTTGATCTGCTCGGTCAGGCTGCGGCGGCGTTCGGCCAGTTCCAGTTCCCGATAGCCCAGGTCGCGCAACTCGGTCTCGGCCTCCTCGCGGCGCTCGGCGCCAAGGCGCAGGCGCTGGATGTCAAGCTCGATCTGGCGCGTCTCGGCGGCCGCGCGGCTGGCCTTCAGCTCGCCCAGCCGGCCGTCCAGGCTCGCCGCCTCGCGCTCCAGCGCCAGCACGCGCGAGGCCTGCGCCAGCCCGCGCTCAAGCAGCGATTGCTGGTCTTCCAGTTCCTCTCCGATCAGCTGCCGCTGGCGGTCGAGCGCCACGATCTGCGCGTCGATGCCCTCGACCTGCTGGCGGACCTGCTCGGACTGCTTTTCCAGCTGCTCGATCGACTGGCGCAGCGTGTCGCGCCGGGTCTCGAACAGGCTGCGCTGGCCGTCGATCAGGTCCCGAAGCTCCGCGTTCCCCTCGGCGGTCTTCAGCAGTTCGGGGGGGAACTGTATCTCGCCGGCGTCGGCACGCTCGGCCTCGAGCCTGCCGCGGCGGGCGAGGATCTCGAAATACTGGCCTTCGACGATGGCATGTTCGGTGCGCAACAGGGTGCCGTCCAGCCGGATCAGGGGCTGGCCCGCCTCGACCGTCTGGCCGTCCTTGACCAGGATCTCCTCGACCACGCCGCCATCCGGATGCTGGACGATCTGGCGCTGCTGCTCGACTTCGACCTGGCCTTGGGCCACCACCGCACCCGCAATCCGGCTTTGCATCGCCCAGAGCGCGAATCCCCCCAGCAGCACGGCGATGGCGATCAGCCCCGCCGCCAGGGTGCCGCGCACCGACCAGCGGCCCGGATCGGGCGGCGCCACCGGCGAGGGTGGCGCGGGAGGCTGGACCGGAGGCGCCGGCTGGGCGGGCGTGGCCGAACGCGGCGCGGGGCCGGGGATCGGTCCCTCGACCGGGGCGCCGATGCGGCTGGACAGGATCCCGGTCCTGATGCCGGGCGAGGGCTGCGTGGCGGGTTCCTGGCTGTCCGCGGGCCTTTTTGTCCCGTCGCTCATGATACGCCTCCCGTGCGGCCGGCTTCCTGCGATTTCAGGATCTGCTGCGAGTTCTGCACCATCTCCTGCAGCACCTTGTCGCGCGGCCCGAAGGCGCGGCGCATGCCCTGTTCCATGACCAGCAGCAGTTCGCATTCGTTGATCGCCGCCGGCCGGTGCGCCATGATGATCACGCAGCCGTTCTGCGCCTTGACCCGCCGGATCGCCGCGTTCAGCGCCTGCGAGCCCTCGTTGTCGAGGTTCGAGTTCGGCTCGTCCAGGACCAGCAGAACCGGATCGGGATACAGCGCGCGGGCCAGCCCGACGCGCTGGATCTGGCCGCCCGACAGGCGTCCGCTGGCCTGGCTGAGGCGGGTGTCATAGCCCTGAGGCAGATCCAGGATCATCTGATGCGCCGCCGCCGCCTGCGCCGCGCGCACCACGCGGGCCGGGTCGGGGTCGGGCGACAGCCGGGCGATGTTCTCGGCAATGGTGCCGTCGAACAGCGTCACCTGCTGGGGAAGATAGCCGATCAGGTTGCCCAGCACATCCGGGTCATACTGGTCCAGCGTCGCGCCCCCCAGGCGGATCGAGCCCGCGCCGACCGGCCAGGCGCCGATCAGCGCCCGGGCCAGCGTGGACTTGCCCGCCCCCGAAGGCCCGATCACCCCAAGCGCCTGGCCCGGCCCCACCCCGAACGAGACGCCGCGCACGCTTGCCACGCTCTGGCCCGGAGGGGCGACGGAAAGCTGGCGCACCTCGACCGTCGCCTCGGGGCGGGGCAGGGGGGTTTGGGTGGGCCGCGCGGGCTGGCGAGAGAGCAACCGGGCCAGCCGGTCCCAGGCATCCTGCGCGGCCTGCACCGCGGGCCAGCCGCCGACCAGTTGTTCGACCGGCGCCAGGGCGCGGCCCATCATGATGGAACTCGCGATCATCGCGCCGGGCGTCACCGCCTGCCGCAGCACCAGCCAGGCGCCGGCGGCCAGCATGGCGCTTTGCAGGAACAGCCGGAAGCTTTTGGAAAAGACGGTGAAGCCCGAAGACAGGTCGGCGCCCTTCACCGCTTGCTCCTGCGCCTCGGCGCGGGCCTTGCGCCAGCGGGCATAGGTCGCGCCGCGCATCCCCAGGGCGCCGATCACCTCGCCCTCGTCGCGATACAGGTCCGCCATGCGCTGCGCCTGCGCCGAAGCCGCGTTCGCCTGTTGCAGCGGCGTCCGGGTCAGCGACCGGTTGGCCATCGTTGTGAAAACAAGGATCGCGCCGCCCACGGTCGCCACGACGCCCAGCAGCGGGTGGAAGATATAGACGGCCGCCAGGAAGAGCGGCGCCCAGGGCAGATCGAACACCGCCAGCAGCACGGGCGAGGCGATCAGGCGCTGGATCGAGTCCAGATCCCGCATCCCGCTGGCCGCCGCGGCCGATTCATCGCCCGAGATCGCCCCCTCGCGCAGCGCGGCGGTGAAGACCCGCCCTTCCATCTGGTCCTGGAAACGGGCGGCAATACGGCCCATCACCCGGCTGCGGATGAAGTCGATGAAGCCCATCAGCAGGAACAGGAACACCACCAGCACGAACAGCGCCGTCAGCGTCTCGACCGAGCGCGAGGCCAGCACCCGGTCATAAACCTGCAGCATGAACAGCGGTCCGGTCAGCATCAGCAGGTTCACGACCGCGGAAAACAGCGCCACCGCGCCGAACAGCGGCAGCCCCGCGGTGCGTGCCTGACGCAGTTCCCGTGCCCCATCATGAAATGCGGGCGGTTTGCTCATCCATCCATCCTTCGCCTGCGGACCCCAGCCTTGCCGCAGGGCCAATGCCCCAGTATGCGGGTCCGGCACGTCACGGTCCGAAACTACACCAAAAAGGTTAGGAGTTCCTTTGCGCCCCTTTTCCCTTGCCGCGTCGCTGGCCCTTTGCGTGATCTTGGCGGGCTGCGCATCGAAGCCCATGATGCAGGACGGCATCCGAGTCAACGACCCCCACGAGGCGCAGAATCGCCGCGTCCATGCCTTCAACAAGGCCGTGGATCGCCGGGTGATCGGACCGGTCGCGAACCTGGTCTCGGACAGGGATGATGCGCCTGGCGGGGCAGGGGCGATGGACCTGGTCATCAACGCCGGCAGCAACCTGTCCCTGCCCGGCAAGGTCGCAAACAGCCTGCTGCAAGGCCGCCCCGAACCCGCGATCAAGAACTTTTTCCGCTTTGCGGTCAATACGACACTGGGAATTGGCGGCCTGATGGACCCGGCCGGCCGCGACTTCGGCCTGACCGAACACGACACCGATTTCGGCGAAACCCTCGCGGTCTGGGGCGTTCCCGAGGGCGCCTATCTGGAACTGCCGGTCCTCGGGCCCTCGACGCAGCGCGACGCCGCCGGCAAGGCGGTCGATCTGGTGATCGATCCGCTGAACCACCTCGCGAACCCCGGCGCGGCATCGGCGGCATTCGGCCTGCGCGTCACCTCAAAAGCTGGTGAGCGGGCGCGTTTCGGCGACACGGTGGATAGCGTTATGCAGGACAGTGCGGATAGCTATGCGCAACTGCGGCTGATCTGGCTGATGCATCGCCGCCACGAATTGAACGAAGGGGAGACAGCCATTGACCCATATGCCGAGGCCGCGACGGATGATGTCATCGACCCTTATTCCGAATGACCGGCGCCGTCTTCTGGCGCTGTTCGGGGGCGCCGCCGCGCTGACGCTGGCGCCCCTGCGCGGCTGGTCCCTGGATGCCGACCAGGCGCGGGGGCTGATCAGCACCGCCCTTGGCGAGGTTTACCAGGTCATCAATTCGGGCCAGGCCCCGGCGCAGATGTATCGCGATTTCGAGGCGATCTTCGTGCGCTATGCCGATGTGGACGTGATCGCCCGCTCGGCGCTTGGGCCTGCCGCGCGGCAGGCCGATCCGGCGGCGCTGGCCCGCTATACCCAGGCTTTCCAAGGGTATATCGGCCGCAAATACGGCAAGCGCTTCCGGGAGTTCATCGGATCGAAGATCGAGGTCACGGGCGCGCGCCCGCTGAAAAGCTTCTTCGCCGTCACCTCGGTCGCCTACCTCAACGGCCGCGCCCCGATGGAGGTCGAATGGCATGTGTCGAACAAGTCCGGCCGGGACAAGTTCTTCAACATCATCATCGAGGGCGTGAACATGCTGGCCAGCGAACGCGCCGAGATCGCCGCCATGCTGACCGCGCGGCGCGGCGATCTGGCGGCGTTGACGGCGGATTTGCAGGCGGCAGGGTAGGGCCGCCTGCGAAGGGCGTCACAAGAGGAAGTCGCCTGCCGCCAGGCTGCCTTGGCCGGTCACCGCAACTTCGAAATCGGCAAGGCGGTCGCCATTGACATCGGCGCGGACGATCAGGTTCGCACCCGCCTTGACATACCAGACCGAATTTGCATCCGCAGTCGCGCCCGAAAAATCGAAGCTCTGGTTGCCCGCAAGCCGCGTGTTCGCGTCCAGACCGCGCAGATCGATATCGTCCAGGCCTGAGCGGAAGTCCATGATCCGGTCCCGCCCGGCGCCGGTCGCGCTGTCTGCCAAAGCATTGAAGATGAACACATCGCGCGTGGCGTCCAGCCCGCCCGAGAGCACATCCGTTCCAGCCCCGCCATTCAAGCTATCCTGCCCGGTGCCGCCGCTCAGGATGTCGTTGCCGGCACCCGCCACAAGCTGGTTGGCCGCGCTATTGCCCGTCAGGCTGTTGTTCAGTCCGTTGCCGCTCCCGTTGATTGCGGTCTGGCCCATCAACACAAGGTTTTCGACATTGGCCGACAGGTGGAAGGTGGTGGTGGACTGGACGGTGTCGATGCCGTGGTTTGCGGCCTCGGACAGCCGGTCGCCGAGGTTGTCCACGACATAGGTATCACTGCCCTCGCCACCGCGCATCGTGTCGGCGCCGGTGCCGCCGTCAAGGCTGTCATTGCCCGCCGCGCCGGCCAACAGATCGTTGCCCGCCGCGCCCTCGATGCTATTGGCACCTGCATTGCCTGTCAGGACGTTGTCCAAGATATTACCCTTGGCCCAGGCATCAGCCTTTCCTAGCAGGGTTAGGTTCTCGACATGGGCGCCCAGACTGCCGTTGGCAGCCGTACGAACGGTGTCGGTGCCTTGGCCGTCCAATTCGGAAATTACGTCTGCCGCATCTTCTAGGATATAAACATCGTCGCCGACGCCGCCGCGCAGGGCATCCACGCCGATGCCGCCCTCCAGCCAGTCGTTGCCCGTGCCGCCATCCAGAAGATCGTTGTCCAAGCCACCCAGCAGAGTATCGTTTCCGCCTTTTCCGAACAAGCTGTCCGCGCCCAGGCCGCCGACCAGTCGGTTGGTTGACTCGTTGCCGGTAAGGCGGTTGTCAAGTGCATTGCCGACGCCGTTAATTGCGGCATCGCCCGTCAAGAAAAGGTTCTCGACATTCGCAGCAAGGGTGTGGGTCATGCTGGAATGGACGGTATCCGTGCCACCATTCAAAGCTTCGATGACGCGGTCGCCAGGGGTAAGGTGGTAAGAGTCGTTCCCCGCGGCGCCTGTCAGGGTATCGGCCCCGCCGGTGCCATAAAGCACATCATTCGTAGCGCCGCCGGTGGTCAAGTTGTTATCAAGAATGCGAATTTCTACAGTCTTGTAATAGCTTCCATCATCGAACGCAAAACCGCTGGAGCCGCTTACTTGGACTATCAGGTAGGCGGTTTCTGTACCTTCCTGGACACCGTCCCGCGTTGCAGTGATGGAAAAAGGTTCTGACTCGGTTGTGGGATAGCTGCTGACAACCATCATCGAGCCGCTTCCTGAAACCCCTTCAATGTCAGAATTCTGCGCGGTTCCTCCACTCACAGTAGTGTAGTACGCCCAAGTCACCTGATGATTGTACAGCCCTACCAGATCAAGGCTGACGTTGCGCGTCTGACCCTCACGAAGTGTAATGATGTCGGGGATTGAAAGTCTAGCATATGCCACAGAAAGTCCTCACCTAGCAAAAATCACGCCCAGCGTTCTGCACTCGGGCGCCCAGGTATTCTGCTGGCCATCTTCAGTCCTAGGCAATTCTCCTTGTACGTTTTGATGGCGACATCAGAAGGATGTATCCCATTAGACACAATCGGTCTGAAATTGTTGATCTGAGGATCAATTCCCCAGAATCCCGTTCAATGCCCGGCTTAGCGCGTCGTCCGAACTTGCCGTGCTGCTATCGCCCGGGGTCTGCGGTGCCGTCAACTGTCCTGGTGCGCCGACCACCTGCCCCCCCGCCGGGTTGCCCGAATTCACGGCTCCCGCAAGCGCCGCGGCCAGCGGATCGTCCGCCGAGCCCGAGGTCACCACCTTGGGTGCGCCTTCGTTCGACAAAAGGATGCCGCTGCCGTCGGGCGAGACGGTGGAAAGCGGCAGTTCCGGCAGGCCCTCGTGGATGTCGGACATGACCGCCTGCCAGATCTCGGCGGGCAACCCGCCGCCGGTGACGCCCTTCAACGGCGTGTTGTCGTCATAGCCCATCCAGACGCCCACGACATACTGTTCGGAAAAGCCCACGAACCAGGCGTCGCGATAGCTGCTGGTGGTGCCGGTCTTGCCCGCCACGGGGCGGGTGCCCATCTTGGCGCGCCCGCCGGTGCCGCTGTCGATCACCTGCTGCATCATGTAGATCAGCTGGCCCGCCGCGCGCTGGCTGATGACGCGCTGGCCCATGCCGCCGGACTGGCCCATCAGCGGCTGCTCGTCGCCCGCAATGCGCAGTTCGATCAGACCATACGGCGCGACCGAGGTGCCGCCGTTGCGGATGCCCGCATAGGCGCCGGTCAGTTCCATCAGCGTGGCCTCGGATGCGCCAAGGCCCAGGGACGGGCTGGTCGTCAGGTTGCTGACGATGCCGAAGTCATGGGCGATGCGGCGGACCTCGGACCGGCCCACGGCTTCTTGCAGCCGGATGGTGGCGGTGTTCAGCGACTGCTTCAGCGCCGTGGTCAGTGTCACGTTGCCGTAATAGCGGCGGGTATAGTTCTGCGGGGACCAGGGCTTGCCGCCCGGGATGCGGATGGTCAGCGGCCCGTCCTCGACCCGGTCACCGGGGCCGTAGCCCGCTTCCAAGGCCGCGGCATAGACGAACGGCTTGAAGCTGGAGCCGGTCTGGCGCTTGGCCTGCACGGCGCGGTTGAAGGCCCCGTGCACGGTCGTGTCGCGCCCGCCGATGATCGCGCGCACGGCGCCGTCGGCGGACATGACCACCACCGCCGCCTCGGCCTTGCTGTTGTCGCTGACCTTTTCGTCAAAGACCCGCTGCAGCGCCCGTTCGGCCGCCGTCTGGATGCGGGAGTCGAAGGTGGTGCGGATGGTCACATCCTCGGTCGTTTCGCTGGTCAGGAAGCCGGGACCGGATTCCATGACCCAGTCGGCGAAGTAACCGCCTGCCCGAGCCTCGGCGGCCTGGGACAGCCGGGCGGGACTGGACCGGGCCTGCTCGGCCTCGGCGGGGGTGAGATAGCCTTCCTCGGTCATCAGGCCCAGCACGACGCTGGCGCGTTCCTGGCTGCGCTTGAGGTTCGCGGTGGGCGCGAAATAGCTGGGCGCCTGCAGAAGACCGGCCAGCATTGCGGCCTCGGACGCGTTCACGTCGGATGCGGGCTTGTTGAAATAGCGCTGGCTGGCGGCCTCGAAGCCCCGCGCGCCACCGCCCATGTAGGAGCGGTTCATGTAGATGTTGAGGATGTCGTCCTTGGAATACTTGGCTTCCAGGGCGAACGAATAGGGGACTTCCTTGACCTTCCGCCACAGGCTGGTGACACGGCAGTCCTGTTCGAACTCTGCCTCGTTCTTCCAGCGGATCGGGTCGAAGGTGTCGCCCAGGCACAGCAGTTTCGCGACCTGCTGGGTGATGGTGGATCCGCCGTGGCCTTCCAGCGGGCCGCGCCCCTCGGCCATGTTGATCTTGATGGCGCTGGCGATGCCGCGCGGGCTGATGCCGAAATGCCAGTTGAAGCGGCGATCCTCGGTCGCGATCACGGCTTCCTTCAGGACGGGGGCGATCCTGTCGCTGGTGACGGCGCCATAGGTCTCGCCCCGCCAGGCGAAGACCTTGCCGCTGTTGTCCAGCATGGTGACCGACCCGCGCGCGCGGGCGTCGAACAGGGCTTCGGGCTCGGGCAGGCTGGCATAGAAATAGGCGGTGGCGGCGCCGACGATCAGGAACATGACCATCGCCAGGCGCCACATCGATCCCCAGATGACGCGCCAGATCAGGCCGACGGTGCCCGCGATCGTGCGCACCACGACATTGCCGCGACGAACGGGGGCCTTGTGGCGGCGGACCTGCGGCTTGGGCTCGGTTGGCGCCGGGGTGCGCTTGTCGGCAACAGGGCTGCGGCCCGTGCGCTTCGGGATGCCGGTCGGTCGTTTCATGCGTCGGATGCCTGCGTTTCTGCCCGCGGCCGTTCAGCGGCCAAATTGCGCGCCAACCTACACCAAGAATCGCCCAAGGGGAATTGCCCTGACCAATCCGTGATTTCACATGAAAAAGGCCCGGCATCGCCGCCGGGCCTTTCATCGCTGCTCGAAGCCTCAGTTATAGGCGTTTTCGCCGTGGATGGTGATGTCCAGGCCCTGGCGCTCCTCGGTATCGGCCACGCGCAGGCCGATCAGCGCCTTGACGATGTGGATCGCCACAAAGGACACCACTCCCGACCAGAGGACGGCGATCACCACGCCCAGGGTCTGGTTGTAGACCTGGCTGCCCATCGAGAATTCGGCAACCGCGTTGGCGGCGTAGTCGAAGACGCCCGTCCCGCCCAGCGAGGGTGCCGCGAAGACGCCCGTCAGGATCGCGCCGACGATGCCGCCGATGCCGTGGATGCCGAACACGTCCAGGCTGTCGTCGATGCCCATGCGCGGCTTCATGCTGATGACGAACCACATGCACAGCAGGCCGGCGACCAGGCCGATGGCAATGGCGCCCATGGGGCCTACGAAGCCCGCGGCCGGGGTGATGCCCACCAGACCCGCGATGGCGCCCGAGATGCCGCCCAGAAGGCTGGGATGGCCGCGGAAGGCCCATTCGCCGAAGGACCAGGCCAGGACGCCCGCGGCGGTGGCGACGGCGGTGTTGATCATGGCCAGCGCCGTCAGGCCGTTGGCTTCCAGGTTGGACCCGGCGTTGAAGCCGAACCAGCCGATCCACAGCAGGCAGCCGCCGACCAGGGTGAAGGACAGGTTGTGGGGGGCCAGCAGCTCCTTCTTGTAGCCGATGCGGGGGCCGGCGACCATCGCGGCGACCAGGCCCGCGACGCCCGCGTTGATGTGAATGACGGTCCCGCCCGCGAAGTCCAGCGCGCCATGGCTGAACAGCAGGCCCGAGGGCGCGTCATAGGCGCTCGGGCCCCCCCACCACCAGACCATGTGGGCCATCGGCAGATACGAGAAGAAGAACCAGATCACCACGAACAGCAGGATCGCGCTGAACTTCAGCCGCTCGGCCGTGGCGCCCACGATCAGGGCCGAGGCGATGCAGGCAAAGGCCATCTGGAAGATCACGAAGGACAGTTCCGGGATCACGACCCCCGCCGAGAAGCTTTCGACGTTCGAGGCGGTGGTGACGCCCGACAGGAACATCTTGGACAGCCCGCCGATATAGGGGGTGAAGAAGGTCACGTCCTCGGCCGTGCCCGCGCCGGTGAAAGCCAGGGAATAGCCGAAGGCCACCCACAGGATCGCCATCATGCTGAACACCGTCAGCACCTGCATGAGCACCGACAGCATGTTCTTGGCCCTGACCAGGCCGCCATAGAACAGCGCCAGACCCGGCAGCGTCATCATCATCACCAGGATGGCCGAGATCAGCATCCAGGTCGTGTCGCCCTTGTCCGGCACCGGAGCGGCAGCCTCGACCATGACTGCGGCGTCTTGTGCGAAACTCGGCGCCGCAAGCAGCAGCGCGGAACTGGCAATAAAGGGAGCAGCCCTTTTCATCATCGAATCCCCTTCAACGCGGCACCGGACGCGCCGCCGATGCCCTCTGATGGGGGGCTTTGCCGCGCTTGCACAGGCTTCGGGCAGGTTGAGGACAGGGCCAGACAGGGGTTGCCCTATTTATGGGCTGAATGCCCGGATGCCGCGCGAAATAAAGGCAGTCTGTTTCTTGCCGATACCCGCCTGCCGTGCATCGCCTGCCGCGAAACCCCTGAAAAGGCGACCAAACACCAGGACCGGGCCGCCAGTGGCGCGCAGCACCAGGTTTTGCCCATTTTCGCGGTCTCTTTCCGCAGAGGGGGGCGGCTCACGTCGCGACCTGCCTTTGCGGGGCAGGGTCAGGCGACGCGGCTGACCACGAAATCGGCCATGTCCGCCAGCATGTCCCGGACCGGATGCGCAGGCAGCTTGGCCAGCGCCGCCTTGGCCGTGGCGGACCAGCGCAGCGCATCCGCCCGCGCCGCCTCCATCGCGCCGTGGCGAGCCAGCAGGGCCAGGGCATGATCCAGATCACCGTCGCGCTGGTCGCCCGATTCAATGGTGCGCGACCAGAAGGCGCGTTCCTGGGAATCGGCCTTGGCGACCGCCTTGATGACGGGCAGGGTCAGCTTGCGTTCCCGGAAATCGTCGCCGACGTTCTTGCCGATCGTCTCGGTCGCGCCGCCGTAGTCCAGCAGGTCATCGACGATCTGGAAGGCAATGCCCAGGGCATCGCCGTAATCGAACAACGCCTGAACCTGGTCCGCCGAGGCACCGGCGATCACGCCGCCGACCTCTGTCGCGGCGGAGAACAGCGCGGCGGTCTTGCCGCGCACGACCTTGAGATAGATGGCCTCGTCCGTGCGCAGGTCCTGGGCAGCGGTCAGCTGCAGCACCTCGCCCTCGGCAATGGTGGCGGCGGCATTCGACAGGATCTCCAGCGTGCGCAGGTTGCCGGGCTCGACCATCAGCTGGAAGCTGCGGGCGAACAGGTAGTCGCCGACCAGCACGCTGGATTTGTTGTCCCACAAGAGGTTCGCCGTCGGGCGTCCGCGCCGCTGGCGGCTTTCATCGACCACGTCGTCGTGCAGCAGTGTCGCGGTGTGGATGAATTCCACCGTCGCCGCCAGATGGATGTGGTAGGGGCCGCCATATCCCATGATCCGCGCGGCGGCCAAGGTCAGCATCGGCCGCAGGCGCTTGCCGCCGGCCTCGATCAGGTGGGCCGTCACCTGGGGGATGCGGGGCGCGTGTTCGCTGGACATGCGCTGGCGGATCAGGACGCCCACCGCTTCCATCTCGGCGCCAAGCGCCTCTGCCAGCCGGTCCAGCGGTTTCTGGACGCTTTCCTGCACACCCATGGCCTTGACCCCCGTTGCCGCGCCCGTCCCTTGCCACGCCCTCGACAATTGCGCAACCGCCGCCTAGCGTTTCGGTCATGAAAGAGCTTTTCCGCAGCAACGATCCCGTCCGCATGTCCCGCGCCATTGGCCTGCTGGAAGTCGAAGGCATTCCCGCCTTTCCCATGGACCAGCACATGAGCGTGCTGGAAGGATCGCTGGGCATCCTGCCGCAGCGCCTGATGGTGGCGGATCGCGACGAATTCATGGCCCGCGCCATCCTGCGCGATGCCGGCCTGGATGAGTGATCTTTCGGACGACGGCTTCCTGGACGGCCGCCTGCGGATCGCGCAGCCCAGGGGCGGCTTCCGATCGGGGGCGGATGCGGTGATGCTGGCGGCGGCCTGTCCGGCGGAAGGGGGGCAGGCCGTGCTGGAACTGGGATGCGGGGCAGGGGTCGCCAGCCTATGCCTGGGCTGGCGCGTGCCGGACCTGCGGCTGGCGGGGCTGGAGAGCCAGGCGGATTATGCCGATCTGGCGCGGCGAAACGCGGCGGCAAACGGCATTAGGATGCAGGTGCTGACCGGCGATGTGGCCAGGCCGCCTTCCGAACTGCGCGCGCAGGCCTTCGACCATGTCATCGCCAATCCTCCTTATTTCCTGGGCGGGACGGCCGCGCCGGACGGCGGGCGTGCCCTGGCGCGGCAAGAGGCCACGCCGCTGGCCGCCTGGATCGATGCGGGCCTGCGCCGCCTGCGGCCGGGGGGCGTGCTGACGCTGATCCAGCGGGCCGACCGGCTGGACGCGATGCTGGCAGCGATGTCGGATCGGGCCGGGTCGGTGGCGATCCTGCCCATCGCGGGCCGGGCGGGCCGGGATGCCGGGCGCGTGATCCTGCAGGCCCGCAAGGGCGCGCGGGGGCCGCTGCGGCTGCTCGCGCCCTTTGTCATGCACCGCGAACCGGCCCATGCCGGCGATCGCGAGGACCTGACCGATGCCGCTGCGGCGGTTCTGCGCAAGGGTTTACCGCTGACGAATCTGTTTACGAAAGTCTCGTGACAGAATCGCAAGCCTGTGCTGCAATCCCCCTGTTCGACTCAACCTATACAGGAGGACGCGATGTCGGTTGCTTCCCACGTCGAGGAACTGCGCAAAAAACACCAGGTGCTTTCCGAGGCTGTTGAAAGAGAACAAAGAAGCCCTGGAGCCAGCGACCTGCAGATCAAGGCCATGAAGCGCGAAAAACTTCGTCTCAAGGAAGAGATTTCCCGACTGTCCCACTAACCTGTTGAACGGTTACCGGTTTGAAGCGGCCCGCGCGATCAGCGCGGGCCGTGGTCATTTCAAGGGAATGCCGGTCAGGTGAAATACTGCCCGCCATTGGCGCTGATGGTGGAGCCTGTGATGAAGCCCGCCTCGTCCGAGGCCAGGAACACCACGGTCCGCGCGATCTCCTCGGGCTCACCCAGGCGGCCGACGGGGATCTGCGGGATGATGCGTTCGTTCAGCACCTTTTCGTCGATCGCCTTGACCATCTCGGTTGCGATATAGCCGGGGCAGATCGCGTTGACGGTGATGCCCGCCCGCGCGCCTTCCTGGGCCAGCGCCTTGGTAAAGCCCAGGTCGCCCGCCTTGGCGGCCGAATAGTTCGCCTGGCCCGCCTGGCCCTTCTGCCCGTTGATCGAACTGATGTTGATGATCCGCCCGAACTTGCGGTCGCGCATTCCCGACCAGACCGGATGGGTCATGTTGAAGAGGCCGGTCAAGTTGGTGTCGATCACCTCTTTCCATTGCTGGGGCGTCATCTTGTGGAACATCGCGTCCCGCGTGATGCCCGCGTTGTTGACCAGCACCGCAATGGGGCCCAGTTCTTCCTCGATCTGCTTGATGCCGGCGGCGCAGGCATCGTATTCGGCGACCGACCATTTGTAGGTCTTGATCCCGGTTTCCTCGGTAAATGCCTTCGCGGCATCGTCATTGCCGGCATAGGTGGCGGCAACGGTATAGCCGGCCTCCTGCAGCGCCTTTGAAATCGCCGCGCCGATGCCGCGCGACCCCCCGGTGACAAGTGCGACCTTGGACATTGATCCTCCCCATAAATACGAACAGCAATGAAATATTGCTACAAGGCGTGATTTTGGCGCGCAACATCGTTGCGCGCCTTCTGCGGCTTACCGCTCAATGCACATGGCGACGCCCATGCCGCCGCCGATGCACAAGGTCGCAAGGCCCTTGCTGACGTCGCGGCGCTTCATTTCGAACAAAAGCGTGTTCAGCACGCGTGCGCCCGAAGCGCCGATCGGGTGGCCGATGGCGATGGCGCCGCCGTTCACGTTCACGATCTCGGGGTCCCAGCCCATGTCCTTGTTGACGGCGCAGGCTTGGGCCGCAAAGGCCTCGTTCGCCTCGACCAGTTCCAGATCCGCGACGGACCAGCCCGCCTTTTCCAGCGCCTTGCGGCTGGCCGGGATCGGACCGGTTCCCATGATCGCCGGATCAAGCCCCGCCGTGGCATAGGACGCGATCCGTGCAAGCGGCGTCAGGCCGCGGCGGTTCGCCTCGTCCTCGGTCATCACCATGACCGCCGCCGCGCCGTCGTTCAGGCCGGACGCGTTGCCCGCTGTGACCGAGCCTTCCTTGGAGAACGCCGGCCGAAGCTTCTGCATGGCGTCGATGGTCGCGCCGTGGCGGATGTATTCGTCCTTGTCCACGACCGTGTCGCCCTTGCGTGTCTTGACGGTGAAGGCCACGATCTCGTCATCGAAGCGGCCGGCCTTCTGCGCGGCCTCGGCCTTGTTCTGCGAGCGCATCGCGAATTCGTCCTGCTGCTCGCGGCTGATCTGCCATTGCTGCGCGACGTTCTCCGCCGTGGTGCCCATGTGATAGTTGTTGAAGGCGTCCCACAGCCCGTCGCGGATCATGGTATCGATCAGCTGCATGTCGCCCATCTTCTGGCCCGCGCGCATATAAGCGGCGTGGGTCGACATCGACATGCTCTCCTGGCCCCCGGCCAGCACGATCCTGGCTTCGCCCGCCGTCACCTGCTGGGCGGCCAGCGCCACGGCGCGAAGGCCCGATCCGCAGACCTGGTTGATCAGCCAGGCCGCCGATTCCTGCGGCAGGCCGGCCTTGATATGCGCCTGGCGGCCCGGGTTCTGGCCCTGGCCGGCGGTCAGCACCTGGCCCAGGATGGTTTCGTCAACCTCGGCGGGATCGATCCCGGCACGGGCCACAACCTCTTTCAGAACGGTAGCGCCCAGATCATGCGCCGGGGTATTGGCGAACGATCCCAGGAAACTGCCGACCGCGGTGCGGGCGGCGGAAACGATTACGGCTTTGGTCATGGCGGGCTCCCTTACCTCAAGGCCAGATAACTGGCGACACGGGCTAGGATGCGGGTTCGTGCCGCAAGGTCAAGCACATCACCCAAAAGATGGAGACGTGTTCATCGCAGGGCGACCGAGGGAGGGGACTTCCAGGGCGGTGCAATGGTCGGCGCCCCGAAGTAATAGCCCTGCAGGCAGTCGATCCCGTTCGCGATCAGGAAGCTTGCGTCATCGGCGGTTTCCACCATTTCGGCCACGGTGAACATGTCGAAGTGATGGGCGATCGACATCAGGGCCTGCGTCAGCACCTGGTTGTCGGGATGGGTCGAGATTTCGCGGATGAACTGCCCGTCGATCTTGATCATGTCGAAGCAGAAGTCGCGCAGATAGCGGAACGAGGTATAGCCCGCGCCGAAATCGTCCAGCGCCAGGCTGATGCCGTATCGCTGCACCTCTCGCATGAAGGTCTTGACCTCATCCGGCAGGCCCATGGCCGAGCTTTCGGTGATTTCCAGGATCAGCCGTTCGGCGGCCTGGGGGTTGTCGGCGACGCCTTCGCGCAGGATATGCATCCATTCGGGATAGCCGATCGATCGCGCCGACATGTTGACCGACAGCCGCAGCGAGGGATCCTCGGACAAGGCCTTCAGGCCAAGGGACAGCGACAGGCAGTCGATCTGCCGCCCCAGTTCAGTGGTTTCCGCCACCGGCATGAAGTCGCGCAAGGGCACCATGCGGCCCGAATCGTCGATGATGCGGATCAGCCCCTCGTAGAAGGCGGGGCGGTTGGTCCGCTGCGCCTGCACGACCGGCTGGAAGGCCAGCACGCCGTTGCCCTTTTCGACGGCAAGCCGGACCGACGGCAGGGTCAGCCGGCTTTGCTGGTCCATCGCATAATCCAGCGGAGAGCCCTTGGCGGGCGGGTTCGCGTCGGTCACGTCTGGCCCCTTGTCACGCAATCATTCCGTGTTCCGTTGTGGCGATAATCGCCTAATTTGCGGTAAACGGGCAGGGTTTTCTGGATAAAGGGTTAACGCTTCATGACCGACCGCTGCGCCTGGTGCGGGACCGATCCGCTGTATGTCGCCTATCACGACACCGAATGGGGCGTGCCGGAACACGATCCGCGCGCGCTGTGGGAAAAGCTGGTGCTGGACGGTTTCCAGGCGGGCCTGTCCTGGATCACCATCCTTCGCAAGCGCGACGCCTTTCGCGAGGAGTTCGACGGATTCGACCCCGAGCGGGTGGCCCGTTGGGACGCGGCGCGGATCGACCGGGCGCTGCAAAATCCGGGCATCATCCGGCATCGCGGCAAGATCGAATCAGCGGTCAAGGGCGCGCGGCTTTTCCTGGACATCGAGGCGCGGGACGGCTTTGCACCCTTCCTGTGGTCCTTCGTGGGCGGCCAGCCGATCCAGAACCGCTTTGCCGGCATGGCCGACGTGCCGACCGCCACCCCCGAATCAACCGCCATGTCGAAGGCGCTGAAAAAGCGCGGCTTCAACTTCTGCGGGCCGGTCATCGTCTATGCCTTCATGCAGGCGACGGGGATGGTGAACGACCATGTCACCACCTGCCACCGCCACGCGCCCCTCAGTCGGCCACAAGCTGCCGGATGACGGCCTTGGCGGGCTCGCTGCTCCAGTCGGCGTCGCCCGGAAGGCGCGCCACCTCGTTGCCGTCACGGTCGATCAGAACGGTCACGGGCAGGCCAACGACACCCATGGCGCGGGCCAACTGCTGGCGCGGGTCCAGCAGGACCGGCAGGTTCTCCAGCCCGGTTTCCGCGTAGAACTTGTCGATCTTCTCGGGCGCGTTGCGACCGGTGGCGATGGGGATCACCACGAAGTCCTCGCCCCCCATCTCGGCCTGAAGGGCGTCCAGGGAGGGCATTTCCTCGCGGCAGGGCGCACACCAGGTGGCCCAGAAGTTCAGCAGCACGACCTTGCCCTTGTAGTCCGCCAGGGTGTGCGTGCCTTCCTCGGGATCGGTGAAGGCGATGTCGGGGACGGGGGTGGGTTTCTCGGCCGGAACCAGCTTGACCAGCCCCGCCTCCTTGGCGGCCTGCCAGTCCACCGGGCCTGCAAAGGCGGCGTTTGCACCGAAAAGCAGTGCCGTATAAAGCAGGGCGGAACGCAGCATGAAGACCTCCGAGGGACGCGCCTATGACCGACCGGCCGCAACAGGATTCCGCCAACAGCATGTGGGGCGGGCGCTTCGCTGCCGGGCCCGACGCGATCATGGAGGCGATCAACGCCTCGATCGGCTTCGACCGGCGGCTCTACGCCCAGGACATCCGGGGCAGCCGGGCCCATGCGGCGATGCTGGCCGCACAAGGCATCATCAGCACTAGCGATGCCGAGGCGATCAGGGAAGGTCTGCTCACCGTCTTGTCAGAGATCGAGGCGGGCAATTTCCCCTTCCGCACCGAGCTTGAGGACATTCACATGAATGTCGAGGCCCGGCTGAAGGAGGTCATCGGGGAACCGGCGGGCAGGCTGCACACGGGCCGGTCCCGGAACGACCAGGTGGCCACCGATTTCCGTCTGTGGGTGCGCGACCAGTGCGACGCGGCGATCGACGCCCTGCGGGCGCTGATCCGCGCCGCCCTGACGCAGGCCGAGGCCGGTGCGGATTGGGTGATGCCGGGCTTTACCCATCTGCAGACCGCCCAGCCCGTGACCTGGGGCCATCACATGATGGCCTATGTCGAGATGTTCGGCCGCGACCTGTCGCGCTTCCAGGATGCGCGCAAGCGGATGAACGAATCGCCCCTGGGCGCGGCGGCGCTGGCGGGAACGGGCTATCCGATCGACCGCCATGCGACGGCCGGGGCGCTTGGCTTCGACGCGCCGATGGCCAACAGCCTGGACGCCGTGTCCGACCGCGACTTCGCGCTGGAGTTCCTGTCGGCCTCGTCGATCTGCGCGGTGCATCTGTCGCGGCTAGCCGAGGAGCTGGTGATCTGGTCCTCGGCCCAGTTCCGCTTCGTGTCGATGTCGGACAAGTGGTCCACCGGGTCGTCGATCATGCCGCAGAAGCGCAACCCGGATGCCGCCGAACTGATCCGCGCCAAGATCGGGCGCATCCTGGGCGCGACGGTGGCGCTGTTCACGGTGATGAAGGGCCTGCCGCTTGCCTATTCCAAGGACATGCAGGAGGACAAGGAGCAGGTCTTCGACGCGGCCGACAGCCTGATGCTGGCCCTGGCCGCGATGACCGGGATGCTGTCCGACCTGACCGCCAACCGCGACAGGATGGAGGCCGCGGCCTCGGCCGGCTTTTCCACGGCGACCGATCTGGCCGACTGGCTGGTGCGCGAACTGGGCCTGCCGTTCCGCGAAGCCCATCACGTCACTGGATCGCTGGTGGCCCTGGCCGAGAAGAAGGGCTGCGACCTGCCCGACCTGACGCTTGCCGACATGCAGGGCGTTCACGGCGAGATCACCGATAAAGTCTTCGGCGTTCTGGGCGTTCACAATTCGGTCGCCTCGCGGCAAAGCTATGGCGGCACGGCGCCCGATCAGGTGCGCGCGCAGATCAACCGCTGGAAGGAGAAACTGGCATGAGGTGGATTGCGATTCTGGCGGTGATGGCCATGGCGGCCTGCGGCGTCGATGGCCCGCCCGAACGGCCCGCGCCCGCGCCCAAGACGGCGCCGAAAACCAACGTCGTGATTTCCGGCGATGCCACCATGGGGGTCATTTCGGAACTGTAATGGATCATTTCAACTATCACGGTGGCGAGCTTTGCGCCGAGGATGTGCCCTTGTCGCGCATCGCGGCCGCCGTCGGAACCCCGGTCTATGTCTATTCCGCCGCCACGCTGACGCGGCATTTCGGCCTGTTCCGGCAAGCCCTGGACTGGACCGACCACTTGGTCTGCTTTGCCGTGAAGGCCAACAGCAACCTGGCCGTGCTGAAGCTGATGGGCGATCTGGGCGCGGGGATGGACGTGGTCTCGGGCGGGGAATACGCGCGTGCCAAGGCCGCGGGCGTGCCCGGCGACCGGATCGTCTTTTCAGGCGTCGGCAAGACGGTCGCCGAGATGCGGCAGGCCATCGAAGGAGGCATCCGCCAGTTCAACATCGAAAGCGAGCCTGAGATGCGCGCCCTGTCGGCGCTGGCCGCCAGCATGGGTGCGACGGTGCCGGTGGCGATCCGGGTGAACCCGGACGTGGACGCCAAGACCCATGAGAAGATCGCGACCGGCAAGTCCGAAAACAAGTTCGGCATCCCCATCGCCCGCGCACGCGAGGTTTACGCCGAGGCGGCTTCGCTGCCGGGATTGCGGGTCGTGGGCGTCGATGTGCATATCGGCAGCCAGTTGACCGACCTGGAACCCTATCGTGCGGCCTATGCCAAGGTCGCGGAGCTGACGCGCGCGCTGCGCGCCGACGGCCATGCGATCACCCGGCTGGATCTGGGCGGAGGCCTGGGCATTCCCTACCGCCGCGACAACAACGCGCCGCCCCTGCCCATTGAATATGGCCAGGTGATCCGCGAGACGGTGGGCGATCTGGGCTGCGAGATCGAGATCGAACCGGGCCGCAACATCGTCGGCAATGCGGGGATTCTTCTCAGCGAAGTGATCTATCTGAAGCAGGGCGAGGGGCGTGACTTCCTGATCGTGGATGCGGCGATGAACGATCTGGCGCGCCCGGCCATGTATGGCGCGCATCACGACATCGTTCCGGTCCGCGAGCCGGCAGTCGGCGCGCCGGTGCGGCCCTTCGATGTGGTCGGACCGGTCTGCGAATCGGGCGATACCTTCCAGAAGGGGGCCCATCTGCCCGACATGGCGGCAGGCGACCTGATCGCCTTCCGCTCGGCGGGGGCTTATGGCGCGGTGATGGCCTCGGAATACAATTCCCGGCCCCTGGTGCCCGAGGTGCTGGTCAGCGGCGATCACTTCGCCGTCATCCGGGCACGCCCGACGTTTGAGGAAATGCTAGCCCGGGATAGCATTCCGGAATGGCTTTGACGCGGCATCAGACCGATCCGTCGCAGCCGGGGGCTGTCTGCCCCCGGACCCCCGAGGATATTTTCCTGAAGAAGAAGGGCCATGTCGCCCGCGCCCTGCATCTGACCCGCTGGGGAATGGTGTGGGAACAGGCAGCGCGCGCCTTCTGGCCGATGGCAACCGTGCTGGCCTTGGTCTTTGCCGCCTTCGCGCTGGGTGTCGTGGCAGCGGTGCCGGGGCCGGTGCTGCCCTGGCTGGCCGGGGCCGTCCTGCTGTTGCTGGTCGGCGTCGCAATCCGGGGCGGGATGCGCTTTCGCCGCACCCGCATGGCCGAGGCGGTGTCGCGGCTGGACCGCACCTTGCCGGGGCGGCCCCTGTCGGCGCTGTCCGACCGCGCAGCCATTGGCGGCGAGGGTGCCTTGTGGCAGGCGCATCTGGCGCAGATGCAGGCTCGGGCCGCCTTGGCGCGGGCCGTGCGTCCCGATGCGGACCTTGCGCGGCGCGATCCCTTTGCCCTGCGGCTGGCGGGCCTGGTTGCCCTCGTCATGGCGCTGGTCTTCGGCGGCGCGGGCCAGATGGGGCAGGGGATCGAGGCGCTGGCCGCGACCATGTCCCGGCCCCTGGCGGGTGACGCGGTGCCGGTCGGGCCAAGCTGGGAAGGCTGGGCCGAACCCCCCGCCTATACCCGTCGTCCCACCATCTATCTGAACGCCCTGGCCGAAGGGCAGGCGCTGGAACTGCCCAAGGGCAGCGAGGTGACGTTCCGCCTGTATGGCAATGGCGCAACGGTCGCGCAGGACATCGGGTCTGCACTTGGCGATGACCCGCAGGCGCCGGGCTTCCGGGCCGAGCAGTCGGGCGCGATCGAGGTGGCCGGGCGGCGCTTCGACGTGACGGTCCTGCCCGACAATGCGCCGATGATCCGTGCCGGGGCCGCGCCGGTGCGGCGCGCGGACGGAAAGATGGTCCAGGACTTCGAGGCCGAGGACGATCACGGCGTCGCCTCGGGCCAGGCGGTGATTGCGCTGGACCTGGGGGCCGTGGAGCGCCGCTTCGGCCTTGCCATCGATCCCGAGCCGCGCCAGCCGGTGGAACTGGCCTTGCCCCTGCCTCGGGGCGACCGGCACCAGATCAAGGGCCAGCTGACCGAGGATCTGTCCCGCCACCCCTGGGCGAACCTGCCGGTCAGCGTCAGCCTGCGCGCCCTGGACGGGATCGAGCAGGTGGGCCACGCCGAACCCATGCACACCGTCCTGCCGGGCCGGCGCTTCTTCGACCCCCTCGCTGCCGCGCTGATCGAGATGCGGCGCGATCTGCTGTGGTCGCGCGAAAATGCCGGCCGCAGCTCCGAGATCCTGCGCGCGGTGACCTGGGCGCCCGAAGGCTTTGTCGAGCAGCCGCTGTATCTGCAGTTGCGCGGCGCGGTGACGCTGCTGGAGGGCGACACGCTGACCGACAAGGCGCGCGACGATCTGGCCGAGGCGCTGTGGCAGGCTGCGATCCAGCTGGAGGATGGCGGGCTGTCCGACGCCCTTGAACGGATGCGACAGGCCCAGCAGAAACTGTCCGAGGCAATCCGCAACGGCGCCAGTCCTGACGAAATCCAGCGCCTGATGGACGAGCTGAAGGCGGCGACGGACGCCTATACCGAGATGCTTGCCCAGCAGGGGCAGCAGGATCCGGCGGATCGGTTCGCCCAGAACCAGCAAGGCCAGCAGATCACCGGCGACCAGATCCAGCAGATGATGGACGAAATCCAGCGCCTGATGAACGAGGGCCGGATGGCCGAGGCCCAGGAATTGCTTGAGCAGTTCAACCGCATGATGGAAAACCTGCAGGTCCGCCAAGGCCAAGGCGGCGAAGGCCAGCAGGGCAGCAGCGGCAACCAGCCGATGAACCGCCTGGCCGATACCCTGCGCGAACAGCAGCGCCTGTCGGACGAGGCCTTCAGCGACATGCAGGACCAGTTCGGCCAGGGGCAGATGGGGCAGCCTTCGCCCAATGCCGGAGGCCTGGCCGACCGCCAGCGCCAGTTGCGAGAGGAACTGGGCCAGCAGCAAGGGTTGTTGCCGGGCCAGGGTTCCGAAGGCGGCGACGAGGCGCGGCGCCGGCTGGACGAGGCGGGCCGCGCGATGGAAGATGCCGAACAGGCCCTGCGCCAGGGCGATACAGGGGGGGCCTTGCAGCGCCAGGCCGATGCCATCGAATCGATGCGCGAAGGGATGCGCGCCCTTGGCGACATGCTGAACCAGCAGAGCCGGGCCCAGCAAGGCCAGCAGGGCCAGCAGCAGGGGCAGGAAGGCCAGCGTCCCGGCGGCGGTGACCGGGCGGGCGCCGACGGGCAGGCCTATGACCAGCGGCCCGCGCTGGACCCCCTGGGCCGGCAGCGCGACGGCAGCGGCAATGTCATCGCCGGGGGCGATCCCCTGGCCGAAGGCGTCGATCCCGCGCGCCGCGCCCGCGACCTGCTGGACGAAATCCGCCGCCGTAGCGGCCAGCCCGAGCGTCCCGAGGACGAACGCGACTACCTTGGCCGGTTGCTGGACCGCTTCTGATCAGCGGGTCAGGCCGGCCGCGCGGTCCTGCAGCCACAGCCGCGCCTCGTCCACCTGCCCGCGGAGCTGCATCACCCCGTCGCCGAAAGCACCCTGACCGGACAGCGCGGGCGCCAGCAGATACAGCGCCACGCAGGCAGCGGCCAGCGTCACGGCCAGGCCGAAGCCCACCGCATAGCCCCTGCGCGCCGGACGCGGAACAAGGACCAGAACAGGCGCGGGTGGCACAGGCCGTTCGGGCCGTGCGGCAATTTCCTTGCGGAGCAGGGGACGTGCCGGTTGCGGCGCGGCTTTGGTTTCCGGAATGACAGGCTGCGCGTGCGCCTCAGGGGGCACGATCAACTCCGGCTGTGGCCGGAGCGGCGCGGCTTCGGCCGGTTCCGGGGCGACGTGCGGGATGATGGACGTGGTAATGGTCGTGGCGGGCCATTCGGGATCGGCGGCACGCAGCGGGGCGGCGGCAGGGGGGGGCGGAGGGGGCGTTCCCTCCTCGGCGGCGCGCAGCCGGCGTTCGTGTTCGACCTCGTCCCGCAGGATGTCCAGCACGGTATCGGGCAGGCGGCGGCTCAGCCGGGGCGGGCCGTCGGCCGGGGCAGGCGGGGGCGGCAGGTCATTTCCAGGCGCCAGCCCGGCAGGCTGGACCGTGGCGTGCCAGACATGGCCGCAGGCGCTGCACTCGACCTCGCGCCCTTCGGGCGGGATGGCCGTTCTGGGCAGGCGGTATTCCGCGGCGCAGCCTGGACAGATCAACCGTATTTCCGCCATCCCGACCCCTCGCATTCGCCTTGTGGCTGTTCTATCAAGCGCGGGACCGGCTTCCAAGCCGGCAGGGCCGGAAAGCAACGGGCCCGGGTGAACGAGGGGGTGGCGCTTGATCGAGATGCGGGATGTCGGCTTCGGCTATGGGGGCGCCGATCTGCTGTCGAATATGACGCTGACGCTGCAGTCCGGCATGTTCCATTTCCTGACCGGGCCTTCGGGCTCGGGCAAGACGACGCTTTTGCGGCTGTGTTATGCGGATCTGCTGCCGACCTCGGGAGAGATGACCGCCTTTGGCGAGGATGTGCGGCAGTTGACGCGCGACGGCATCTCGGACCTGCGGCGCAGGGTCGGGGTGGTGCACCAGGACACGCAGTTCCTGGACCACCTGCCGGTTGCCGAAAACGTGGCGCTGCCGCTGACGATCTCGGGGCAGGGAGTGGACATGGCGGCGCTGCGCGACCTGCTGGGATGGGTCGGCCTGTCGCAGCACGCCCGCGCCCTGCCGCCGTCCTTGTCCGGGGGCGAGCGGCAGCGCGCCGCCTTGGCGCGCGCCGTGATCCTGTCGCCCGACCTGGTGCTGGCGGACGAGCCCACGGGCAACCTGGACTGGGACATGTCGATGCGGCTGATGCAGCTGCTGATCGAGTTGAACAAGTCGGGCAAGACCGTGCTGGTCGCGACCCATGACCTGAACCTGATCCGCGCCACCAAGGCGCAGGTCGCGGCGCGCGTGCTGCGCATCGCGAACGGGACATTGCATCTGGCGGGGGCTGATCTGTGATGGGGGCTGATTTTCGCGGGCTGAACCTGAAGGCGATGTGGCACGGCCTGGTGCGCGACGGTGGGGCGGGGGACCGGATCGTGCCGCCGACGGGCTTTACGGCGCAGTTGACGCTGTTCTCGGCAGGCGCAATGGCCTTTCTGGCGGTCTTCGCCCTGGCGCTGGCGCTGGCGACGGGGCGGCTGGCCGAACGCTGGTCCAGCGAACTGGCCGGGTCCGTCACGGTTCGCGTCAGCGCCCCCATGGACGAACAGGCCGCCCAAACCCAGACCACGATGCAGGTCCTGTCCACGACACCGGGCGCAGGCCAGCCGCGCCTTCTGCCGCCCGAGGAAGTTGCCCAGTTGCTGACCCCCTGGTTCGGTCCCGACATGCCCGTCGATGCCCTGCCCGTGCCCGCCCTGATCGAACTGCCGATCGCGGGCGAGGACTTCGACGCCCAGGGCCTGCGCCTGCGGCTGGAGGCCGAGGCGCCGGGTGCGGTGCTGGACGATCACACCGAATGGCGCCGCCCCCTGGTGACGGCGGCGCATCGGCTGCGGGTGCTTGGCATCGTGTCGCTGCTGCTGATCGCGGCGGCCTCGGCATCCATGATCACGCTGGCGGCCAAGGCGGCGCTGGCGGCGAACGGGCAGGTGATCCGCGTGCTGCGGCTGATCGGCGCGCGCGACATCACCATCGCCACGGCCTTCGTGCGCCGCTTCACCAAGCGCGCGGCCGTAGGCGCAACGGTCGGCACGCTGTGCGGCATGGCGGGCATTGCCATGCTTCCGGGGATGAACGCGGCGGGCGGCTTTCTGACAGGGCTTGGCTTTCAGGGCTGGGGCTGGCTTCTGCCGCTGCTGATCCCGGTCGTGGCGGGCGCCGTCGGCTTTTTCGCGACCCGCTGGGCGGCGCTGACGATGCTGGGGGCCGTGCGATGACCAACCGGGCGGCTTCGCCCGTGCCCGGCCCGCTGACGCCGTGGCAATACGTCCAGAACGCGCTTTACTACCTGCATGTCGCATTGGCGACGGTCGCGATCGGACTGGCGGGGCTGCCGGTCCTGCTGCGGCATGGCCGCGCCGGGGCGAACAGGGTGGCGACGCGCTGGATCGGCTACATGCTCTGGGCCGCGCGGCTGCATCTGGGTGTCACCTGCGAGGTTCGCGGCACGCCGCCCACCGAAGACTGCATCATCGCGGCCAAGCACCAGTGCTTCCTGGACATCCTGGTGATCGCCCATGCCGTCCCGCGCCGCGCCTTCATCATGAAGCGCGAGGTGATGCACGTGCCGATCATGGGCTGGTATGCCTGGAAGGTGGGCTGCATTCCCATCGACCGGTCCAAGGGCCGCGATGCGATGCGCGCCATTTCCAGCGAGATCAACCAGCGGATCGCGGGCGAAGGCCTGGGCCAGTTGATCATCTATCCCGAAGGCACGCGCACCAAGCCCGGCGAACGCCGCCCCTACAAGCATGGCGTCAGCACGATCCGCGCGGGCAGCGGCTTGCCGGTGGTGCCGGTCGCCGTCAACACCGGCCTGTTCTGGCCGCGCAAGGGATGGGGGATCCGGCCCGGCCGCGCCGTTGTCGAGTTCCTGCCCGTCATTCCAGCCGAGGTGCCGGTCGAGGGGTTCATTCCCCGGCTTGAGGCCGAGGTCGAGACCCACTCGGACCGGCTGATGGCCGAGGCGGGGTTCCGCGCCGTCGGCCCCTGAGAACCGCGACCAGCCGTTGCCCTTTCTTGCACGGCGCGCCGGGGGCGGGCAGGGAATGCCACGGCAGGACCCTGCCGTCCCCGGCGCGTCAGCGTCTGGTCCGGCGCTGGGCGATCCTGGCGGGCACAGGATGGTAATGCGGCCTCGGCCGCGTCACGATATCGGCGCTTCCGCCGTCGGGCCCGTCCTGATCCTCGTCAAGAAGCGCGCTCCGCATGTCGTTCAGGTCGGTGCTGTGAAAATGGTTCAGCCCGGTCTGGACGTAGATGTAACGCATGAACATCGCTTTCCCCTATGCCGACTGGCGCTGCGGGTCCGGGCTGCCAATGCTGCGCAGAAGCCCGTCGAAGCGCGTGATCTGATCCTTGACCGCAAGCCGCTGACGCTTGAGCCGCTGAAGCATCATGCTGCAGGGCATCGGGCGGCGCAGTTCTTCTGCTATCAGGGCCTTGATGACCTGGTGACGCCGACGCAGGGCCGCAAGCCTGGCACTGGCCGAAAACAGCCGGATTCTGGCGCTGGACTTCATCTCATTCCTCGTGGTGCTGGCTAGGGTCATGGCGCCACGTCAGCGCCATAAAGGTGGATATGGTTGCTGCCCGAGAGCGGAAAAGGCAAAGTTTCCACAAAAATCGATCGGTTTTTCCGAACATGGTCGTATGATCGACCCGACGCCCGCAGCAGCCCTTGCATGGGAAACACACTGGAACCCCGATGTCCGGCACCCTGACCTTGAGACAGTTGACCTATTTCGTCGCGCTTGCCGAAGCGCGCCATTACCGCAAGGCCGCCGAGCGGGTGGGGATCAGCCAATCCTCGCTGAGCCAGCAGATCCTGGGGCTGGAAACCGCCTTGGGGCTGGAGCTGGTCGAACGCGGCCAGCGCGGCGCGGTGCTGACCCCACAGGGGCGCGCCGTCCTGGCGCAGGCACGCAAGGTCCTGGAGGAGGCCGAGGCGCTGCACAGCCTGGCACGCGATGCGCAGGGCGGGGCCAGCGGCACGATCAAGCTTGGCTCCACCCCGACGATCGGGCCCTATATCATGCCCCATGTCATGCGGCGGGTTCACCAGTCCTATCCGTCGCTGAAGGTCATCGTGCGGGATGCGCCGCCGCTGGTCCTGCAGGAAGAATTGCTGGCGGGCCAGCACGACCTGCTGCTGACCCAGTTGCCGGTGAATTCCGCCGATGTCGAGGTGCGGCGGCTTTTCCGCGAGCCGCTGAAGCTGGCCGTGGCGCAGGATCATCCGCTTGCCGCAAGGCCCGAGGTGCTGGACGCCGATCTGGCGGGTCAGGACATCCTGGCGCTGTCGAGCGCCTATCTGCTTCACAACCAGATCGTCGCCCTGTGCGAGGAGCTTGGCGCCCACCTGCGGCAGGATTACGAGGGCACCAGCCTGGACGCGCTGCGGCAGATGACGGCCCTGAACATGGGGCTGACCTTCCTGCCCGCGCTTTACGTCGATTCAAAGGTGTCCTCAGAAGCGGGCGACGTGGCGGTGCTGCCCTTCCGCCGCAATCGCGTCACCCGGTCGATCGGACTGGTCTGGCGGCGGCGTTCGCCCCACCGGACCATGATCGAGCGCATCGCAGGGATCATCCGCGCCGTCGCGCAGGATCGCTTCGGCGGGCTGGTGAGCGTGGAATAGGGCAGGTCCGGGCCGCCTTCAGGCGACCAGGCTTTTCGACCCCATGTCCAGGAACTTCTGCCGCCGCTCCTTGATCAGGTCGGCGGGCTTCCTGCCGTCCAGTTCGGCCAGCATCGCCGCGATTTCCGCGCCCACGGCCTGAATGGCTGCGGCGGGGTCGCGCTGTGCGCCGCCCATGGGTTCGGCGATGATGCGGTCGATGACGCCAAGCTTTCGCAGATCCTGCGCGGTCAGGCGCAGCGCCTCGGCCGCCTCGCGCATCCGTTCCGCGTCCTTCCACAGGATCGAGGCGCAGCCCTCGGGCGAGATCACCGAATAGATCGAATGTTCCAGCATGGCGATGCGGTTGGCCGTGGCAAAGGCCACCGCGCCGCCCGATCCGCCCTCGCCGATGATGACGCTGACCAGCGGCACGCCGATCTCCAGGCATTTCTGGGTGCAGCGGGCGATGGCCTCGGATTGGCCGCGTTCCTCGGCGCCCTTCCCGGGATAGGCGCCGGGGGTATCCACAAGCGTGATGACCGGCAGCCTGAAACGGTGGGCCAGATCCATCAGGCGGATCGCCTTGCGATAGCCTTCGGGCCGGGCCATGCCGAAATTGTGGTGGATGCGGGTCTTGGTGTCGTTGCCCTTTTCGTGCCCGATCACCACGCAGGGCGCGTCGTTGAAGCGCGCAAGGCCGCCCATGACCGCATGGTCGTCGCCAAAGGCGCGGTCGCCTGCCAGCGGCGTGTATTCGGTGAACAGCGCGTCGATGTAGTCGCGGCAATGCGGACGGTCGGGATGGCGCGCCACCTGCGTCTTGCGCCAGGGATCGAGGCTTCGATACAGGTCGCGCAGCAAATCGGAGGACTTCCTGTCCAGCGCCGTGGCCTCTTTTTCCACATCCACGGTGTTTTCGGATTTGCGGGCCAGGGCGCGAAGCTCCTCGGCCTTGCCCTCGATATCGGCAAGCGGCTTTTCGAAATCCAGATAGACCATGCGGGGTGTGCCTTCGGGCTGTTCGGGTTTGCGCCCCTATATGATCGCAGGGACGCGGGATTGCAACGCCGGGGGACTTCGCGTCCCCCGGACCCCCGGCGGGATATTTGCGTGAAGAAGAAACGCAGAAGTCAGGGCCGGATTTCGACCGTCGTGCCGACGCGGGCGGCGGCATAGAGTTCGCGGATTTCGGTGTCCGAGACGGCGATGCAGCCGGCCGTCCAGTCGCCGGGCAGGGTTTCACCATCGGGGCGCCCGTTCGGCTGGCCGTGGATGAAGATGTCGCCGCCCGGATCGATCCCTTCAGCCGCTGCGCGTGCGCGGTCCTGCGGGCGCGGATAGTCGAGGCCCAGGGACAGGTGATAGGCGCTTCCGGGGTTCACCCGGTCGATGGTGAAGCGGCCCTCGGGCGTCCTGCCGTCGCCTTGCCGGCGCTTGTCTCCGTCGGGCGCGAAGCCGAGGGCAACCCGATAGGTCTTCAGCGGCTTGCCATCGCGGAAGGCGGTCATCCGGCGGGCGGACTTGTGGATCACGATATGATCGACGGGGCCGGTCAGCGGCACCGTCAGGGACGGCACGCGCGGAACCGGCGCGAGGGATCGTGGCTGCGGCGCCAGAATGATCCAGGCCGCCCCCAGCAGGCACAGCGCCGTCAGGGCGGAAAACAGGCGGGCGATCAGCCTCATTGAAGGTCGGCGAATGCCTGCTGCAGGCGCGACACGGCCTCAACCACGCGGGCGCGGGGGGTGGCGATATTGAAGCGCAGGAAGGCCCCGCCCCCGGTGCCGAAGGTCGCGCCGTGGTTTGCGGCGATGCGGGCGGTCCTTTCGACACGGGCGGTGAATTCGGCGGGCTCCATCCCGGTGCCCGAGAAATCGACCCAGGACAGATAGGTCGCCTGCAGGGGCATGGACCGCAAGCCGGGGATCGCGTGGATGCCGTCGTCGAACAGGCGCCGGTTGCCGTCCAGGTAGCTTGCAAGCGCATCGACCCAAGCCGCGCCTTCGGGCGAATAGGCGGCGGTCACCATGTCCATTCCGAACAATCCCGGAGAGATGCCGCGCGCCATCAGCGCGCCCTTGAACCGGCCCCGCAGGGATTCGTCCGCGATGATCGCATTGCCGACATGCGCGCCCGCAATGTTGAAGGTCTTGGTGGCGGCCGTCAGCGTCACCAGCCGGTCCGCGATGTCGGGGCAGACTGTCGCGATCATCCGGTGCTTGTGGCCCGGCATGACCAGGTCGCAATGGATGTCGTCCGACACCAGGATCAGGTCGTGGCGGATGCAGAAATCGGCCACCTCGCGCAGTTCTTCGGGCGTCCAGACGCGCCCGCCGGGATTGTGCGGCGAACACAGGATCAGCAGCCTTTCGCGCCCGGTCAGCCGGCCTTCCCAGGCGGGCCAGTCCATGCGGTAAAGCCCGCCGTCCTGCGCCAGCGGCAGTTCCACCAGCTCGCGGCCCGAGGCGCGGATCACGCGGCCAAAGGCGTGATAGACGGGCGACATCACGATCACGCCATCGCCGGGCTGCGTGTAGGCGTCCAGTGCCATCGCCACGCCGTTGACCAGCCCCGCGCAGGTCAGGATCCAGCCTGTGTCAATCTGCCAGCCATGGCGGTTTTCCATCCACCAGCGGATTGCCTCCAGATAGGGCCGGTGGGCGCCGGGATAGCCATAGACGCCGTGGGCGGCCACGGCCTCCACCGCGCGCTGGACGGCGGCGGGGGGGCGGAAGTCCATATCCGCGACCCACATCGCCAGCCCGCCTTCGTCCGGCGCGACGCCATAGGCCGCCTCCATGTCGTCCCATTTCGAGCAGCGTGTGCCCACGCGGTCGATGATCTCGTCGAAATCGGGGCGGGGATGGCTGTGCTGGTTCATGGTCCTGCCTGTCGCTGTTTCCCCATGCATATGCCGGTTGTTGCTTATGGTGAAGCCTTGCCCTAAATCGCGGGGGATGAGCAGCCTGCGCCCCATCCTGATCCACCCCGACCCGCGCCTGAAGAAGGTCTGCGAACCCGTGGCCCGCATCACGCCCGAGATCGAGGCTTTGGCCGATGACATGCTGGCGACGATGTATGACGCGCCGGGCGTAGGCCTGGCCGCGCCGCAGGTGGGCGTCCTGTCCCGCATCTTCGTGATGGACGCGACCCGCGACCCCGAGGCCGAGCGCCGCCCGCTGGTGCTGGTTAACCCCGAGGTGACCTGGTCATCCGAGGAACTGAACACCTACGAGGAAGGCTGCCTGTCGATTCCCGACCAGTATGCCGATGTGACGCGGCCCAGCCAGGTCCGGCTGCGCTGGCTGGGGCTGGACGGCAAGACCCATGAGGAGGACTTCGACGGGCTGTGGGCGACCTGCGCGCAGCACGAGCTGGACCACCTGAACGGCATCCTGTTCATAGACCACCTTTCGGCCATCAAGCGCCAGATGATCACCCGCCGGATGGTCAAGCTGAAGCGCGAAAAGGGCCGTGCCTGAGGGCGCTTGCCGATGACCGTTCGCCCGTTCCTGCCCTATGCCGACCGTCGGCTGCATATCCCGGCCGAGCCGGTCGAGGCCGTGACCGAGACCGTGCGGATGATCTGGGACGACATGATCGACACGATGGAGGCGATGCCGGGGGTGGGCCTTGCCGCGCCTCAGATCGGGATCATGCTGCGGCTGGCGGTGGTCGATGCCTCGGACAAGCGGGGGCAGGCGGTCAGGATGGCCAATCCCAAGGTGTTGCACGCCAGCGTGCAGTTCCGCAGCCATGACGAGGCGAGCCCGAACCTGCCCGGCGTCTTTGCCCCGGTCAGCCGTCCCCGCGCGGTGACGGTCCGGTTCCTGAACGAGATGGGCGAGGTCGAGGAGCGCGATTTCGTGGGGCTCTGGGCCACCAGCGTGCAGCACCAGATCGACCATCTGGACGGGCGGATGTATGTCGATCACCTGTCGCCCCTGCGGCGCAAGATGCTGGTCGCGAAATCGGCAAAGCTGGCGCGGCGGTGATCGCCGGGGGCGCTTCGCCCCCCGGACCCCCCGAGGATATTTGCAGTCCAAAGCAGGAGACAGGGATGCGCGTGATCTTCATGGGGACGCCCGAGTTTTCGGTGCCGGCGCTGCGGGCGATCGCCGCGCGGCACGAGGTCGTGGCGGTGTATTCGCAGCCGCCCCGCGCGGCGGGCCGCGGGCAGAAGCCGCGTCCCTCGGCGGTTCACGCGGCAGCGGAGGAACTGGGCATCGAGGTCCGCACGCCGCTGCGGCTGCGTGATCCGGCCGATCAGGCAGAGTTCGCGGCATTGGGGGCCGATGTGGCGGTGGTCGTGGCCTATGGGCTGATCCTGCCGCAGCCGGTGCTGGATGCGCCGCAGTTGGGTTGCCTGAACATCCATGCCTCGCTGCTGCCGCGCTGGCGGGGGGCGGCGCCGATCCATCGTGCCGTGATGGCGGGGGATGCCGAAACCGGCGTCGCGATCATGCAGATGGAGGCGGGCCTGGATACCGGGCCGGTGTTGGCCGAGGCGCGGACGGCCATCGGCGCCGAGGAGACGACCGCCGACCTGCACGACCGGCTGTCGCTGATGGGGGCGGATCTGATCGTCGATGTGCTGGCGCGGCTGCCCTTGGCCGCCGTGCCGCAGGCGGAGCAGGGCGTCACCTATGCCGCCAAGATCGACAAGGCCGAGGCCCGGGTGGACTGGACCCGTCCCGCCGTCGAGGTTGACCGGCTGGTCCGGGGCCTGTCGCCCTTTCCCGGGGCCTGGTGCGAGATCGCGGGCGAACGGGTGAAGCTGCTGCGCAGTCGCGTTGTCGCGGGGCAGGGGAGGCCCGGTCAGGTCCTGTCGGGCTTCACCGTCGCCTGTGGCAACGGCAGCGCGGTCGAGGTGCTGGAAGCGCAGCGGTCCGGGAAGAAACCGATGGCCGCCGGGGAGTTGCTGCGCGGCTGGTCGCTTCCCGCGCAGCTGGATTGAGGCCGCGGCGCGTCAGATCGCGCCGTGGCAGTGCTTGAACTTCTTGCCCGACCCGCAGGGGCAGGGATCGTTGCGTGACGGGTTGCCCCAAGTCGCCGGGTCCTGTTCGTCAAAGCCCGCGACCAGCGGTTCGGCTTTGTCCGCATCGTCATCGGACTGGCGCTCGGCGCCGTGCTCCATCGTCAGGTGTTCCTGCGCGGCTTTCTGCTGCTGGGCCATCTGGCGCAGCATTTCCTCGCGCTCGGCCTCAGTCAGGGGACGGATCTGCGCAAGGCGCTGCGTCACGTCGAAGCGCAGCCCGTCCAGCATGGTCTCGAACAGCTGGAAGGCCTCGGTCTTGTATTCCGACAAGGGATCGCGCTGCGCATAGCCGCGGAAGCCCACGACCGAGCGCAGGTGTTCCAGCGTCAGAAGGTGGTCGCGCCATTTCCCGTCGATCATCTGCAGCAGGACCTGCTTTTCGATGTTGCGCATGTTTTCCGGCCCGAAGGCCTGCGCCTTGTCGGCCATGTAGGTGTCGGTCGCCTGTTCGATCCGTTCGCGCATGGCGTCGTGGTCCACGCCTTCCTCGGCCGCCCAGTCGGCCACGGGCAGGTTCATGTTCAGGCGTTCGCGGATGGCGGTCTTCAGCCCCTCCACGTCCCACTGTTCGGGATAGGATTTCGGCGGCATGAACTCATCGACCAGATCATCGATGACCTGGTGGCGCATGTCGGCGGCGATCTCTCCGACTTCGGTGCTGTCCATGATCTCGCGGCGCTGGCTGAAGATTGCCTTGCGCTGGTCGTTCATCACGTCGTCGAATTTCAGCAACTGCTTGCGGATGTCGAAGTTGCGGCCTTCCACCTTGGCCTGGGCGCGTTCCAGCGACTTGTTGACCCAGGGGTGAACAATCGCCTCGCCTTCCTTCATGCCCAGGGTGGACAGGACCTTGTCCAGCCGTTCCGAGCCGAAGATGCGCATCAGGTCGTCGTCCAGCGACAGGAAGAACAGCGACCGGCCCGGATCGCCCTGGCGGCCCGAACGGCCGCGGAGCTGGTTGTCGATGCGGCGGGATTCGTGGCGTTCGGTGCCCAGCACGAACAGCCCGCCCGAGGCCAGCACCTTCTGCTTGTCGGCGGCATGCTCGGCCTCGATCCGGGCGCGGACCTCATCGGGATTCGCCTCGGGGTCGGCGGCCAGGGCCTCCATCACCTTCATCTCGACATTGCCGCCAAGCTGGATGTCGGTGCCGCGGCCGGCCATGTTGGTGGCGATGGTGACGGCGCCGGGCTTGCCGGCATCGGCCACGATCTGGGCCTCGGCCTCGTGCTGGCGGGCGTTGAGGACATTGTGCGGGATGGCCTGCTGTTGCAGCATCGCGGACAACATTTCCGACTTCTCGATGCTGGTGGTGCCGACCAGCGTGGGCTGGCCCTTGGCATGGGCTTCCTTGATCGCCTCGATCACGGCGGCGTATTTTTCGGCCGCGGTGCGATACACGCGGTCGTGTTCGTCCAGGCGGGCGATGCCGCGGTTGGTCGGGACCTCGACCACGCCCAGCTTGTAGATTTCGGCGAATTCGTCGGCCTCGGTCGCCGCCGTGCCGGTCATGCCGGCCAGCTTGCCGTAAAGACGGAAATAGTTCTGGAAGGTGACCGAGGCCAGCGTCACGTTCTCGGGCTGGATGGCGACGCCTTCCTTGGCCTCGATGGCCTGGTGCAAGCCGTCGGACAGGCGGCGGCCCTTCATCATCCGGCCGGTGAATTCGTCGATCAGCATCACCTCGCCGTCGCGGACCATGTAGTGCTGGTCCTTCATGAACAGCTTCCACGCCCGCAGCGCCTGGTTCGCGTGGTGGACGATGGTGGTCGATTCCGGGTCATAGAGCGTCTGGCCCTCGGGCAGGATGCCGTCGGCCTGCAGGCGGTTTTCCAGGAACTCGTTGCCTTCCTCGGTGAAGGTCGCGTTGCGGGCCTTTTCGTCCAGCTTGTAGTGGTCTTCCGTCAGCAGCGGGATGTACTGGTTCAGGGTGACATACAGTTCGCTGCGGTCCTGGGACGGGCCGGAAATGATCAGCGGCGTGCGCGCCTCGTCGATCAGGATGCTGTCGACCTCGTCCACGATGGCGAAGTTGTGGCCGCGCTGGACCATCTCCTCGACGCTGCCCTTCATGTTGTCGCGCAGATAGTCGAAGCCCAGCTCGTTGTTGGTGGCATAGGTCACGTCGGCGGCATAGGCCACGCGCTTTTCCGGTTCCGCCTGGAAGGGATAGACGACGCCCGTGGTCAGGCCCAACTGGCGGAAGACCTTGCCCATCCATTCGGCGTCGCGCTTGGCCAGATAGTCGTTGACGGTGACGACATGGACGCCCTTGCCGGTCAGGGCGTTCAGATAGGCGGGAAAGGTCGCGACAAGGGTCTTGCCCTCGCCGGTCTTCATCTCGGCGATGTTGCCCTGGTGCAGGAAGATGCCGCCCATCAGCTGCACGTCGAAGGCCCTGAGGCCCAGGGCGCGGCGTGCGCCCTCGCGGCAGTTGGCAAAGGCCTCGGGCAGGATGTCGTCCAGGCTTTCGCCCTGGGCCACGCGCGCCTGGAATTCGCGCGTCTTGTCGATCAGGCCCTGATCGCTCAGCGGGCGGAACTGGTCCTCCAGCGCATTGATCCGGGCTACCAGCCCGCGCGTCCCCTTGACCTTGCGGTCATTGGGGCTTCCAAAGACCTTCTTCGCCAGATTTCCGATGCCGAGCATGTTACCTTCGCAATCACGTTGTTGGGAAAGGCAGTCCCAGCCGGGCCACTTGCCCGTACCAACCGCATTGCCGTATCAGGGGCCTGAACGAAAGCGGCGGCGGCGCCTTCCACGGAGTTGACCGGGATCTATGCCTCGCCTGCCCCACTGTCAACGCTGGCCCCGATGCGCGGGCAGAACAAGCGAAGGGATCCCCATGTTGAAACCGTCGATTCTGGCCGTCCTGCTGGCCACGGCCCTGCCGTTCACCGCCTTGGCGCAGGACAAGGGCGCCGACACGGTCGTGGCGACCGTCAACGACAAGCCCATCACCCTGGGCGAGATGATCGTGATGAAGCAGGCCGCATCCCAGGATCCGCAGATGGCGGAACTGTCCGATCCCGCCCTTTACGAGATGATGCTGGACCAGTTGATCCAGCAGACCGCCGTGGCCGCCGCGGGCAAGGAAAACGCGGGCGTGCGCGCGCAGCTGGAAATCCAGCGCCGCAACACGCTGGCCGCCGCCGCCATCACCGAGGTGACGAAGGCCCAGCCGACCGACGAGGAAATCCAGGCGGCCTATGACAAGCTGTTCGCCGAAGCCAAGCCCACGACCGAATATTCCGCCGCCCATATCTTGGTCGATTCCGAGGAAAAGGCCAAGGAGATCAAGGGCCAGCTGGACGGCGGCGCGGATTTTGGAACGGTGGCCGAGCAGAATTCGACCGGGCCCAGCGGGCCGAACAAGGGCGATCTGGGCTGGTTCAGCGCGGACCAGATGGTCAAGCCCTTTGCCGATGCGGTCGCGGCGATGGAAAAGGGCCAGATCTCGGATCCGGTGCAGACCGAATTCGGCTGGCATGTCATCAAGCTGAACGACACGCGGATGCGCGAAGCCCCGAAGCTGGACGAGGTGCGCGACGAGATCGCCCAGATGGTGCTGCGCGACAAGGTCCAGGCGGAAATCCAGCGCCTGACCGGCGCCGCGACGGTCGAGAAGGTCGAGGGCATCGACCCCGCCCTGATGAACAAGACCGAGCTTCTGGAGACCGAATGATGGGCAAGGCCGGGCTTCCCGTTTCCCCCCTGGCCCCGGCCGGCTTTCCCGACCTGCCGGTCATCGCGGGCGTCGAGTTCGCCAGCGGTGCGGCAGGTGTGAAATACCAGGGCCGCACCGACGTGACGCTGATCCGCATCGCGCCGGGTTCGACCTTGGCGGGGGCCTTCACGAGATCGTCAACCCGCGCGGCCTGCGTCCTGGACAACCAGGCCAAGCTGGCGCAGGGGGGCGACGCGCCCGAGGGGGCGGCAATCATCGTCAATTCCGGCAATGCCAACGCCTTTACCGGCGCGCGGGGGCAGGAATCGGTGGATGCCGTGACGGGGGCCGTGGCGCGGGCCACGGGCGTTCCGCCGGGTGCCGTGTTTTCCTCCTCGACCGGGGTAATCGGCGAACCGCTGCCCCATGCCCGGATCATCGCCATCGTGGATGACCTGGCGGCATCGCTGGACGGGGGCGGCATTGCCGATGCGGCCCGTGCTATCATGACAACCGACACCTTTCCCAAGGGCGCCTCGGCCACGGTCGCGGGCGAGGGGGGCGAGATCCGCATCGCGGGCATTGCCAAGGGTTCGGGCATGATCGCGCCCGACATGGCGACGATGCTGGTCTATGTCTTCACCGATGCCACCATTGCCGCGCCGCTGCTGCAGCAGGCGTTGAGCAGCGGCCTTGATTCGACCTTCAACGCCATCACCGTGGACAGCGACACCTCGACCTCGGACGCGCTGGTCCTGGCCGCGACGGGACGCAGTCCTGCGGCGCCGATCACTTCGCTTGACGATGGCGTGGGTGCCGCCTTTGTGACCGCCCTGCACGGCGTCATGCGCGAACTGGCGCAGCTTGTGGTCCGCGACGGCGAGGGGGCGACGAAATTCGTCGAGGTGCAGGTGACGGGCGCGGCGTCTGACGCGGAGGCTCACAAGGTCGCCATGGCCATCGCCAATTCCCCGCTGGTCAAGACCGCCATCGCGGGCGAGGACGCCAATTGGGGCCGCATCGTCGCGGCGGTCGGCAAGTCGGGCGCCCGCGCCGACCGCGACCGGCTGACGATCCGCTTCGGCGACATGGTCCTGGCCGAGAACGGCTGGCGCTCACCGTCCTACGACGAGGACCGGGCCAGTGCCTACATGAAGCGGCAGGACCTGGTGATCGCGGTCGATCTGGGGCTGGGGCAGGGCGCGCGGACCGTGTGGACCTGTGACTTGACCCACGGCTATATCGACATCAATGCCGACTATCGGTCGTGAAGGTCGTGTCGGAGACGCGCAGGTGAAGACGGTCCTTGTCGCCGCCGTCGCGCTGATCGACGCCGACGGGCGCGTGCTCCTGGCGCAGCGCCCCGAAGGCAAGTCGATGGCCGGGCTGTGGGAATTTCCCGGCGGCAAGGTCGAGCCGGGCGAAACCCCCGAGGCTGCCCTGATCCGGGAACTGCACGAGGAACTGGGCATCGACACCTGGACCTCGTGCCTGGCTCCGCTGACCTTTGCCAGCCACGGCTATGACGATTTCCACCTGCTGATGCCGGTCTTCGCCTGCCGCCGCTGGAAGGGAATCGCCCATCCGCGTGAAGGACAGCAACTGGCCTGGGTTCGTGCTGCGGATTTGCGCAGCTACCCCATGCCGCCAGCGGACGTGCCCCTGATCCCGATGCTGCAGATGTGGCTTTGAAGTCGCAGATCGGCGCTGTTTCGGCTTGGTGCCCGCTAAATGTCGTAGCTCGCTGCTTCGTTAACACTTTGCCGACGATTCCATGTCAAGTTTGTCTCCAGAGGGAACAGGAGGGCTTGACGTGATTCGAACGATTTCCATCGGCAGTCATATTCTCGTCCAGGGGCTTTTCGAATGTCTGGCCCCCAACGGGAACATGGTGGTCCGCATCGGCAAACGCACTTTTGAAGGAAAGCCGGTCACGCGCTGACCCGGGCCAAGGCACCACGGCGAACGCACAAGGGGCGGCCCATCAGGCTGCCCCTTTCTTCTGGCCTGATCGGACATGGGCTGTCGCCGACCATCGCACGACTGTCTTGGCTTGGCTTGTGTCCTGCCGATCAGCAGCAAGCCGAATGCACGGGTCACGCGAGGCTCGAGCCGACAGGTCGTGAACGCGGTTGCAAGCGCCAGCACAGGCCCAAGACTCGCAACCCATCGAGGCAATACAGGTAGGGAGCAGAGCCGTAAGCTGACGCTCTCAAGCGCGCTGCAACAAGGAGAAACCAGAACACTGCCGACACTCCGCGTCTTCGCGGCTGCAAGGTGTGCATGGCAGTCTGTCAACACGACGGGCAAACGATAAAGGCGGCGCAAGCCGAAAGCTGCGCCGCCTTTTGTCGGATCAGAAGAAACGCTCCGCTTACAGCGTGCGCTCGACCTCCTCGCGCTCGAAGATCTCGATGACGTCGCCCGGACGGATGTCGTCGTAGTTCTCGAAGGCCATGCCGCATTCCTGGCCGGACTGGACTTCCTTGACCTCGTCCTTGAAGCGCTTCAGCGTCTTCAGCGTGCCTTCGTGGATCACCACGTTGTCGCGCAGCAGGCGAACGCCCGCCGAACGGCGCGCCACGCCTTCGGTGACCAGGCAGCCCGCGACCTTGCCGACGCCCGTGACCTTGAAGACCTCGCGGATCTCGGCATAGCCGATGAAGTTCTCGCGCACCTCGGCCGAGAGCAGGCCCGAGGCCGCCGCCTTGATGTCATCCACCAGGTCGTAGATGATCGAGTAATAGCGGATCTCGACACCCTTTTGGTTGGCCGAATTGCGGGCCGGAGCATTGGCGCGGACGTTGAAGCCGATCACCGGGGCCCTGCTGGCCTCGGCCAGGCCGATGTCGGATTCGGTGATCGCGCCGACGCCGTAATGCAGAACTCGGACGCGCACTTCCTCGTTGCCGATCTTCTCCAGCGCCTGGACGATCGCCTCGGCCGAGCCCTGCACGTCGGCCTTCACGACGACCGGCAGTTCGGCCACGTTCTCGTCCGCCTTGGCCTTGGCCATCAGCTGTTCCAGCGTGGTCGCGGCACCGGCTGCGGCACGCTTGTCCTTGGCGGCCTGGCTGCGGTAGTCCGCGATCTCGCGGGCCTGCGCTTCCGTTTCGACCACGTTCAGCACGTCGCCCGCCTCGGGCGTTCCGTTCAGGCCCAGCACCTCGACCGGGACCGAAGGTCCGGCCTCGTCCACGCGCTCGCCCTTGTCGTTGATCAGGGCGCGCACCTTGCCCCACTGCTCGCCCACGACAAAGATGTCGCCGCGGCGCAGGGTGCCGTTCTGAACCAGAACGGTGGCGACGGGGCCGCGGCCCACGTCAAGCTGCGCCTCGATCACGGCGCCCTGTGCGGCGCGGTTCGGGTTGGCTTCAAGCTCCAGGATCTCGGCCTGGAGGGCAATGGCCTCCAGCAGTTCGTCCAGGCCCTGGCCAGTCTTGGCCGAAACCTCGACATCCTGCACGTCGCCCGACATCTGCTCGACCACGACTTCGTGCTGCAAGAGCGCGGTGCGGACCTTGGTGGGGTCGGCGGCCGGCTTGTCGATCTTGTTGATCGCCACGATCATCGGGACATTGGCGGCCTTGGCGTGGTTGATCGCCTCGACCGTCTGCGGCATCACCGCGTCGTCGGCGGCAACCACCAGCACGACGATGTCGGTGACCTGCGCACCGCGGGCCCGCATCGAGGTAAAGGCCGCGTGGCCCGGCGTATCCAGGAAGGTCAGGACCGCCCCGTTTGACGCCTTCACCTGATAGGCGCCGATATGCTGGGTGATCCCGCCCGCCTCGCCGGCCACGACGTTCGCATGACGGATCGCGTCCAGCAGCGAGGTCTTGCCGTGGTCCACGTGGCCCATGATCGTGATGATCGGCGGACGCGGCTGCAGATCCTCGGCCCTGTCCTTGACCGTATCGATGACCTGCTCCACGTCGGCATCCGACACGCGGACGGCACGGTGGCCGAACTCGTCGATCACCAGTTCGGCGGTATCGGCGTCGATGGGCTGGTTCATGGACACCATCATGCCCATCTTCATCAGCGACTTGACCACGTCGGCGGCGCGTTCCGCCATGCGGTTCGCCAGTTCCGACACCACGATGGTTTCCGGCAGCTGGACTTCGCGCACCTGCTTCTCGGCACGCACGCTGCCCATGGCCTTCTGGCGGGCGCGGTCCTGCTTGCGCTTCATCGCGGCCAGCGAACGCTGGCGACCGCCTTCGCCGTCAAGCGCCTGGTTCAGCGACAGCCGGCCGGTGCGGCGGCTGTCCTCGGCCTTGGCCTTGGCCTTGGCGTCGCTGTCGCCGCCGCTGTCGCGACGGTCGCGATCGGGACGACGCGGCCCCGTGGCGATGCCGGGCTTTTCGGCCCGAGACGCCGCCGCCTCGATCGCGGCCCGGTCGGGCGTGGCCGGGCGGGCGCCGCCTGCCGGGCGAGGGCCAGCGGGGCGGGCGCCTGCAGGGCGGGCTTCACCGACACGCGCGGGGCGTTCGGCGGGTTTCGGTTCTTCCTTGGCCTTTGCGCGCTCCTCGGCTTCGCGGGCGCGGCGCTCATCTTCCTCGGCCTTGAGGCGCAACGCTTCCTCGCGTTCGCGTTCCTCGCGTTCCTTCGCCTCGAATTCGGCACGGCGGCGTTCGCGCTCTTCCTCGCGGGCCTTTTCCTCGGCGGCGCGGGTTGCGGCTTCCTCGACCTCGCGGGCCTTGGCGGCGGCAAGGGCCTTCAGGCGACGCTCCATCTCGGCATCGGAGATGCCGGCGGGACGCTTGGAAGGATCACCCGCCATGCGCGCCGTCAGGGGGTTCTTTTCCTTCTGGGCATCCGTCATCTGCGTGGCACCCGGCTTGGGAACCACGACGCGCTTGCGCTTGGTTTCCACGACGACGCTTTTGGTACGACCGTGGCTGAAGCTTTGCTTGACTTGGCCCGAACGACCGCTGCCGCCGAGTCCCAAGGTCGATTTTCCGTCTTTGTCGCTCATCTGCGTCTTCATTCCTTCCCGGCCGCCGTATTGCCGCCGTCATGCCCCCGCAGACCCGTCAGTCTGCCGGCTTCCAAGATCACCTTGTCCGTCAGGCCACCCGCCGCAAGCGCGCCGTGTATGACATGATCGCGCCCAAAGGACAAACCCAATTCTGATGCTGTCAGACAGCCGAACCACCGTCCGCCGGTGGGCGTCCACAGCTTGCCCTTGCCACGGTCCGACCCGTCGCTGGCCTGCAGCAGCACCTTTGCGCGCCCCTCGGCCAGCCAGCCCTTCACCTTCTCGAAACCTGCCACCGCACGGCCCGACTTGCGCGCCAACGATACCAGTTCGACCAGTCGTTTCGCAACGCCCGCCTCGACCAGATCGGCCAAACCGTCTGGCGCCCTGACCGGAGCCTTGGCCGCGCGGGAAAACAATCCCTTCGCCGCCGCCTTGTCGATGGCCGCGCGATCCGCAACGACCCAAATGCCACGACCCGGCAGCTTTTCCGCCAGATCGGGGACGACCGAGCCATCCGGCCCGGCGACGAAACGGATCAGCCCGTGCTTGGGCTGAACTTCTCCGGTGACGATGCAGCGCCGTTCAGGCTCGTCCCGGTCCTTGATGAGACCACCGCGACTCAAGCGGGCAAATCCGGGGCATCACGCCCCGGCCTCCTCGTCGTCGGAAGCCTCGGTTTCCCCGGCCGTGTCTTCCAGTTCGGCCGGATCGACCCAACCCAGCTGCACGCGGGCGGTCATCACCAGGTTCTGCGCTTCCTCCAGCGACACGTCGAAGGGCTCCAGAAGGCCCTCGTCCTTGACGCGCTGGCCGTTCACGGTGGTCCAGCCGCCTGCCAGTTCCCAGTCGGCGCAGGTGGCGAAATCCTCCAGCGTCTTCACGCCGTCCTTGGCCAGTGCTTCCACCATCTGGGGGGTCAGCCCCTCGAATTCAATAAGGCTGTCCTCGGCGCCGAGCGCGCGGGCGTTTTCAAGCGCGGCCTTGGTCCTGGCTTCCAGCACGTCGCGGGCACGGGCCTGCAGTTCTTGGGCCGTGCCCTCGTCCACGCCCTCGATGGACAGAAGCTCGTCCAGATCGACGTAAGCCACTTCCTCCAGGTCGGTGAAGCCTTCGGCAACCAGAAGCTGGGCAAAGAACTCGTCCAGGTCCAGCGCTTCCATGAACAGCGCGGTCCGGGCGTTGAATTCGGCCTGGCGGCGCTTGGATTCCTCTTCCTCGGTCAGGATGTCGATGTCCAGGCCGGTCAGCTGGCTGGCGAGGCGCACGTTCTGGCCGCGCCGGCCGATGGCCAGGGACAACTGTTCGTCCGGAACGACAACCTCGATCTTGCTGGCTTCCTCGTCGAAGACGACCTTGCTGACCTCGGCGGGTTGCAGGGCGTTGACCAGGAAGGTCGCCTGATCCTCGTTCCAGGGAATGATGTCGATCTTCTCGCCCTGAAGCTCGCCCACCACGGCCTGCACGCGGGAGCCCCGCATGCCGACGCAGGCGCCGACCGGGTCGATCGAGTTGTCATAGCTGATCACGGCGATCTTGGCGCGCGAACCCGGATCGCGGGCCACGGCCTTGATCTCGATGATGCCGTCATAGATCTCGGGCACTTCCATCTTGAAGAGCTCGGCCATGAACTGCGGATCGGTGCGCGACAGGAAGATCTGCGGCCCGCGCGATTCGCGGCGCACGTCCTTGACATAGGCGCGGATGCGGTCGTTCGGGCGATAGCTTTCGCGGCCGATCTTCTCGTTGCGGCGCAGGATCGCCTCGCCGCGGCCCACGTCCACGATGATGTTGCCGTATTCCTCGCGCTTGACGACACCGTTGATGATGGTGCCGGCGCGGTCCTTGAATTCCTCGTACTGGCGATCACGCTCGGCCTCGCGGACACGCTGCAGGATCACCTGCTTGGCGGATTGGGCGGCGATGCGGCCCAGTTCCACCGGCGGCACCTGGTCCACGATCACGTCGCCGATCTTGGGATCGTTCAGATAGGGGCGGGCCTGCTCGACCGTCACCTGCGCCTGGTAATTCTCGACCGCGTCGTCCTCGACTACGGTGCGGACACGGGTAAAGGTCGCATTGCCGGTCTTGCGGTCGATCTTGACGCGGATGTCCATCTCGGCCCCGTAGCGCGACTTGGCGGCACGGGCCAGGCTGTCCTCCATCGCCTCGATGACCAGCTCGGGCTCGATCATCTTCTCGCGCGCGACGGCTTCGGCGGTTTGCAGCAGTTCAAGCTGGTTAGCAGAGGTGATTGCCATCACTCACTCCTTGGCAGCGGCGTCTTTCGCGCCGTCGTTGTCGTCTTCGGTTTCGATCTCGTCAAAGGCGCTCTCGTCCAGGTTCTCGATCTGGACGCCAGCCTCTTTCTTCTGGCGCAGCATTTCCTTGATCAGCTCGTCCGTCAGGACCAGCTTGGCATCGGACAGCCAGTCGAACTGCAGGCCGATGGTATGCGTCTCGCCCGCTTCCTCGATGTTGAGCAGGACCTCGTCCCCCTCGACCCCCGCCAGGACGCCCTTGAAGCGCTTGCGCCCGTCGATTGGCTGGTTCGTTTCCAGGCGCGCCTCGTAGCCCTCGAAGGTCTCGAAATCCTTCATGCGGGTCAGGGGGCGGTCGATGCCGGGGCTGCTGACTTCCAGGTGATAGGCATCTTCAAGCGGATCCTCGACATCCAGCGTGGCGCTGACCGCGACCGAGATGTCGCCGCAATCATCCACGTTGATGCCGCCTTCGGGCCGGTCGGCCATGATCTGCAGGGTCGCGGTCTTGCCGCCCTGCAGGCGCACGCGCACCAGTTCGAAACCCAGATCCTCGATGACCGGGGCGATGATCTCGGCCAGACGCCGGTCGATGGCGGTCTTGGCGATCAGATCGTTCGACATGAGATCCCTTCGGATGTGAAAAAGGCCCGACAAGCGGGCCATGCGAAAAGCGCCGGTGGGCAGGGTTTGGAAGCCTGCACCGCTGTTGAGGGGGATATAGAAGGAATCGCCGTCGATTGCAAGGTGACTTAGCAGGAGACCCGGTTTTCGGTCATGAACAACAGCCGGTCCACCATCGAGAGCACTTCGTCCGGATCGATGGCAAAGCCCCCTTGGGCGTGCGTGCCGAAGACCATGCCGCAGTTCATGTCCAGGACGCGCATCCATTCATGCGGAGCGGCATAAAACCTGTCGGGCGGCTGCAAGACCAGAAGGCTTCCCGAGTCACGCAGGGCATAGATGGCGTGGCAGGCCTGGCTTCCCTCGACCGTAATGACCAGCTTGGCGTCCAGTGTCCCGGACACAAGCTGCTGGCCGTCCTGTTCGGCAGTGAGGACGGCGACTCCTGCATCGGACAGCCGCCGTTCCAAGGCCTCCGCATTGGCGATCTGACGCTTGTCGCCGGACGGCCCGCGCCGCAGATAGACCACCTCGCGACTGGCGGCTTTCAGGCGTTCCCGCAGCCGCGCCCTCAGGCGGCGATAACGTTCGGCCTTTCGCTGACCGAAGCCCAGATCCCGCACCAAGGTCAGCGACCGAGAGCGTATGACCGCCTGCTGCCGCCAATGCTGGTCGAACAGATGCCGATACAGCCCGGCATCGCTCCAAGGAAGAAGCGGCAGGGAGACAAGGCCAGGGTGATCGCGGAACGCTTCAAAGGCCGAAACGTCGTCGCCAAGCCAATGCCCGAAATAGTGCAGCCCTTGGGTCGAGTTTGCCAGGATCGTTTCAGTGGCCACGGGGGCCGAGGCCAGGACTTGCTTCAGGGATGCGGTGACATTTTCCGAATGGAAGATGCGGCTATCTTGGGTAACGACAATCCCGCCCAGAACTGTCGCCTCGCCCAGCCGATAGGTCGCCAGAGGGCCTTCGGTAAAGCTTGTGGCCGCCAAGGTCTCGACTAGGGTGTGTTGACGTTCACCGGAGTCGGATGACGGTTGCGGCGAGAGCAATGAAGGCGCTGAAACTTTCATCAGT
>NZ_JAPTYD010000021.1 GCF_026913015.1 Paracoccus benzoatiresistens | reverse complement strand
ACCTCTTCTCCGACGAGGAGTGCTACAATTACTTCAAAGCCGCCGGGTATGAGGCCGATTAGGTGCAACAGGCTCTAAAGCCTAGCTCCCCGCAGCCATCCCCAACTTCTCGGCTCTTTGCAGCAGCATTCGCACCGTCGAGGGATACCACTTGGTGTTCCCACGCGGGGTGCGCTCGCGCATCTGCTCCAGCCGCGTGGCAATGCCTGCAAGCGTCAGGTCGGGATCGGCATGGCGCATGCCGGCGACGATGGCCAGCAGGCGGTCGTCCGGGTCCCGGCGGGGGGCACGGTCGAGAACGGTGGCGGGCAACAGCCCGTCACGGACATACCGCTTGGTGGCGCGCTTCAGGCGCTCGACGGTCCAGTCGGGACTGTCCCGCCCGGTGCGGGCATTGAGAAGCCGGGTCAGATCGTCCCAGGGCATGTCGGGCCGATGGCGCCGCACCAGCGGCACCCATGTCTCGGCCGTGCCTTCGAGCTTGCGGGCATAGGTTTCGTCACGGGCCAGGCGCAGCTTGCGCAAGGCTTCGCGGTCACCTGCCCGCAGCGCCGGGTTACCCCCAATCCGACCCTGCGCCCGCGCCGAGCGCAGCCCGGCCTTTGTCCGCTCGCGGATCAAGGCGCGTTCCAGCTCTGCCACCGCGCCCATGACCTGCAGCGAGAAGGTGCCCTGCGGGGTGGTGGTGTCGATCGGATCCCCGAGCGAGCGAAAATGCGCACCCTTCGCCTTCAGGAGATCGATGACCTGCAGGAGGTGGACAAGCGAGCGTGCCAGCCGGTCGAGCCGGACCACGACAAGGGTATCGCCGGGCTTGATCGTCGCCAGCAGGCGGCCCAGGGCAGGGCGCGTGCGGTCGGCCCCAGAGGCTTGCTCCTCGTGGATGATGTCACAGCCGACGGCGCGCAACTCCCTCAGCTGGGGATCAAGCGTCTGTTCGAGGGTCGAGACCCTGGCATAGCCGATCAAAGCCATGAAGCCCTCCGTTGCCGATGCTTCGTAACGGAATACTCATATGCATGACTAGGCTCCAGCCGCATTGAGTTTCAGAGCCAAGCCTGGGGCATGAAGGCGGAGGTTGTTTAATCTTGTTTGGCGAAGCAGGTGTCTGCCCCTGCAGCTTCTGACATGTTCCGAATGCTTCCGATAATGCCTGTAAACATAGGCATTTAGTGGCTTTTGCTGTCCACCAAGGTCCGGCGTAGTCCCTGCTATTCCCCCTCATAATGGGGGAAGGACAGGGGGAAGCAATGGCAGGTCACCTGACGCGCAGGCCCGAAAAGGCGCTGACGGCCCAGGCGGTGAAAGCCGCAACGGCACCGGGCAAGTCTTTCGATGGGCATGGCCTCTATCTGCGGGTCGATGCGAACGGGTCGCGCTTCTGGGTGCAGCGCATCACCAATCGCGGCAAGCGGTGCGAACTGGGTCTGGGTGCGCCGTCGCTGGTGTCGCTGGCCGAGGCGCGGGCAAAGGCGCTGGAGAACCGCAAGGTGGCCCGGATGGGAGACGACCCCCTGCAGGCCAAGCGCGAGGCGCAGGCAGTGCTGACATTCGAGGAAGCGGCCCGCAAGGTTCATGCGCTCCACAGGCCGACATGGAAGAACGAAAAGCACGCGGCCCAATTCCTCACCACCTTGGAGGTCTATGCCTTCCCCCGACTGGGCAAACTGAAAGTGCAGGACATTCCCACAGCCGATGTGCTGGCCGTCCTCATGCCGATCTGGACCAAGATACCGGAAACCGCCCGGCGCGTGCGCCAGCGCATCGGCGCGGTGATGAAGTGGGCGATTGCCCAAGGCTGGCGGCAGGATAACCCCGCCGAGAACATCAGCCGGGCGCTTCCCAAGGTGTCGAAGGCGCAGAACCATCGCAAGGCGCTTCCCTATGGCGACGTCGCGGGCTGCATCGAGGCGGTGAACGGGTCGGGCGCTGGGCTTGCCACGAAGCTGGCACTGGAGTTTCCGGTGCTGACCGCCGCGCGGTCTGGCGAGGTGCGGGAAGCGCGCTGGGACGAAATCGACATGACCGCCGAAGTTTGGGAAATCCCGGCCGAGCGTATGAAGATGAAGCGTCCACACCGCGTGCCGCTATCCCCACGCGCCGCTATCCCCACGCGCTGTTGCCATTCTCAAGCAGGCTGAGGCGCTGGGCGACGGGTCCGGGCTGGTGTTCCCCGGCACCAAGAAGGGGCGTCCGCTGTCCGACATGACGCTATCCAAGCTGGTCAAGGAATTGGGCTTTGCCGCCGATGTGCACGGCTTCCGCACGTCCTTCCGCACCCGGGCGCAGGAACACACGTCCTATCCCCGCGAGGTAGCCGAGGCGGCATTGGCGCACCTGATCGGCGATGCGGTGGAGCGGGCTTATGCGCGCAGCGACGTGTTCGACAAGCGGTGCAAGATGATGGGCGCATGGGCGGCATTTCTGCAAAGCGGCTTTATCACTGAAAACATAGTAAAGCTTGGGGCAGCAGGATGAGTGAGTGGGGAATTCCTGATTGGCGTGACCCAAGTGCTTATGGCGATATTTCGCAATGGACCTTCAATTGCTGGCGCTGGGAATTTTACCGTAGGCGCGATGATTTGCGAGCATACTTTGATGCGAACGCCGCAAGTCACTTTAGTTCTATGGTAGATATTTTCGGCCATAACTATTCTTACTCAAATACGTCTGAGATAAGTTTCAGCATTCCAATCTCTAGGTTCGATAGAGAGAGGGCTGAACTTGGATACGAATCTCTTCCGAATCCACGAATTGGGAACCAGCCGGAATGGCTCATTATACCTTTATCATATGGGAAAATTCCTGATTTCATTGTCAAGGGTAGGCGTTACAAAGACTATGCGAAGAAGCTCGAAATTGCAGTGAAATTGGTGGGAATGCCGATTTCAGATAAAGAACTAGGTCGGCTTATTTCCACGGTTCCGGGCGCTTCATCAGAGGCATTTTTTGATGATAATGAAATAGCTTTTGTCATTGATCTAGATAAACCACTTGAAAATCAAATTTGGGAGCTAAAGCGCAGAGCCCATGACCGGCAAAGAATTCGCTACGGACGAATTCTGCAAGAGAGGCGACATGAAAAAAAGTGGTTTAGATACTTGAGAACTTTAGATGCACGCACTGCCGGTGCAACCTGGTCCCAGATTGCTTGCTTGCATCCGACTACCGCCCAGACCGAGCAAACAGCCCGAGATGTCTGGGAAGCAGCGGAAGCCTTGCGGTTTAATTTGTAAAGTTCTTTCGCAATTTCGGTGCCCTAAGTCGCATGTAAATCTGTCCGACATGGACCGTCACATGCAGAGGAAATCCGACATGGCCGAAACAATGCGCAAGCTGGTCGCGGAGAAGCACCTCCGCCGCCGCGCCGTTGAAGAAATCACCGGCCTGAGCCGCAGCACGATCTACGACATGATGGGCAAGGGGCAGTTTCCGCGCCCCGTCAAGCTGACCGGCAAGGCGGTCGGCTGGCCCGAAAGCGCCGTTTTCGCTTGGCTGAACAGCCGCAGCACGACCGCATAAACAAACCGCCACCCTAGGCTTGGGGCGGCGGCATTTGTTTCGGTGATAGGGGTATCCGGAACATAGCGCCCAGCACCCCGGCCCGCAAACAAAGAGGCCGAGACAATGACACAATTTGAACGCTGGTATTCCAATCCCACCCAGGTGGCCTGGACCTGCGATGCACTGACGGGCGGGCGCACCATTTCCCACAAGACCGAAATCCGCGAGGTGAAAGGCTGGCGGCTGGGCGCGATTATCCATCGCCTCAAGGTGGCCTATGGCTGGCCGATTGTTAGTGAACTGCGCGGCCCTGAGAACGTCGCCCATTATCGGCTGGCCCCCGGCACTGATACCGCCCGGCTGCGCTTCCCACCCAGCGCCCAGGCACTGGCTGACAGGCTGGCAGGGGGTGACGCATGACAGGGTTTCGCATCGCCTTCCTGCGCACCCGCTATGGCCTGTCGCCGCAATGCGCGGCGCTGGTCGCGCAGATGGCCTGGGGGGATCTGGAATGAGCCCGGCGCGGCACGATACGCCGCGCGGCTGGGTGGAGGTGCGCGCCATCGCTGCGCGCACCGGCCTCGGCTTTGCGGTCTATGACCTGACCGAGACCCGCGACCGCGCCCGGCTGGTCTATCTGGCAGACAGCCGCCAGGACGCGTTGCAATGGGCGCTGCGCTGGGCGGCGCTGACCGGGCGGCGGTTGGACTGTCCCGAGGTGTTCCATGCCGCCAGCGGACGGCTGAGGGACGCTCTGGGGGTGCAGCGTGGCCGCTAGGCGATACAAGCGCCACAAGCGCGGCAACGGGCGCTTTGTGCAGCTGATGGAATACCTGCAGGCCAGCGAGGCATGGGCGACCATGCCGCCCGGTCCGCGTGCGCTCTATGTCGAGATAAAGCGGCGCTTCACCGGCACGAACAACGGCAACCTCTACCTGTCGCACCGGGACGCGGCCAAGGCGCTGAACGTGGCGCGCAACACGGTCGCGGGCTGGTTTCGTGAACTGGAGGCGCGCGGCTTCATTCGCAAGACCGGCGAACATCATCTCGGCCCGTCCGGCATCGGGCAGGCCAGCACCTATGCTCTGGAGGAAGAACAATGCGACGGCAAACCGGCAACGAAAGCCTACATGGCATGGCGGGCAAAAACAGAAGCCCCGCGCAAAAATTGAGCCGCGCGGCGCAACCATTGAGCCGCTTCCGGCTGGTGACGGTCGCCGGAGGCGCAAAGCGGCTCAACCATTGGGCCGCATCCGGCCGTTTTCCATCGGTGCGCGGCGCAGGATTTGAGCCATATCTACATCTAAGCCATAGGCTGGCGCTTGCAGGGGCGCGCAGGACGGCAGGCGGGCAAGGCGAGGTGCGGCCATGACCAGGCAACGGCGCAAGCCCCCAGCGCCCGCCGAGGCAAGCCGCCGTGCCGGGCCATCGGTCACGCTGCACTGGGATGCAGGCAATGTGCTGCGGGTCGAAAAGTCGGGGGACTATGGCAGGATCGATCAAGGCGCAGGAAACGCGCTGGTTGCCGATGGGCCGGTGAAGCAAGCCGCTGTCCTGGGTTCGCAGGGGCGACGCAGCGATGCGGCGGCAACCGGCTTCGCGCTGGGCTTTGTCGACAGCATGGCCCCGCGCGATGCGGCGGAAACGCTGTTGCTGGCCCAGATGGCGGCCATCCATCAGGCCACGATGATGATGGCGCGGCGGCTGAACCACGTCGAGAACCTGCGCCAGCAGGACGCAGCCGAGCGGGCGCTGAACAAGCTGGCCCGCACCTACAGCGCCCAGATGGACAGCTTGAAGCGGTATCGCAGCAAGGGGCAGCAAATTGTCCGGGTGGAGCGGGTGAACGTCAAGAGCGGCGGGCAGGCGGTTGTCGGTCATGTGCAGCACGGGGGGGGCGGGCAGATGGGCAAGTGTGACGCTAACCCCATGAACCGGGCCAACGCTGCGCCCAGGTGCCGCGCCACGGCCAAGCGCACCGGTCAGCCCTGCCGCGCCCCCGCAGTCACCGGCTGGCGCGCATGGCGCAGGTGGCGGGCAGAAGTCCGGCCCAGCGCATCCGAACTACCGCCACGGCGAACGGTCGCGCGAAGCCGTTACATTGCGCACGCAAATCTGCAAGCTGGTTTGGGAAAGCCACGACCTGTTGCCAAGGCTAGACTGACCGCATCGTGGCAGTATTCGGCCGAGCGAGGCGGGCAAAAGCTTAGGGGGTGGGCGCATATCGAGTGGGTCTACTTTGCACTGCCTCGGGAGACGGGCCTGCAGGTGATTGCAAAGACGGTGCAGGAAACCCTGTCCAAGCCACGGACTGGAGTCGGTCCCTGATGGCTGAGGCGGTGGTATTTCACCGTCGAGCGTTGGCCGTATCTGGGCGGAAGCCTGCTTCCAGAGCTCATGTCGGCAAACAGGTGCCTTTGTGAGTCCGAGCCTTGGATGTACAATTAGTTGTCCGCCGGAATTCAGGGCCGTGAGTCTCATCAAGCCGGCGAGGGACACGGGCGATCAGGCATTCTGATTATTGATAAAAGGATCCTCTCATGCCTACCGGAACAAATAACAACGACACCCTCATCGGCAACTCCCTATCCGAGACGTTCTTTGCCTTGGCAGGAGCCGATCTGGTTTTCGGCCGCGGGGGCCACGATCGCATTTTGGGACAAGATGGCGGCGACCTGCTGTTCGGTGAAATAGGCAACGACACTGTCTCTGGCGGTCTCGGCAACGACTCCCTGGTCGGCGGCGTGGGCAACGACAACCTCTTCGGCGACGCGGGTAACGACAGCCTGGACGGGGGCGCGGGCAACGACCGGCTGTTGGGCGGCGCAGGCAACGACAGCCTGGTCGGCGGAAACGGCGCGGACACTGTCTCTGGCGGTCTCGGTAACGATAGCCTGGACGGGGGCGCGGGCAACGACCGGCTGTTCGGCGACGCGGGCAACGACAGCCTGGACGGCGGCGTGGACAACGACCGGCTGTTGGGCGGCGCGGGCGACGACACCTTGGTCGGCGGAGACGGCGCGGACACTGTCTCTGGCGGTCTCGACAACGACCGGCTGTCCGGCGGCGCGGGCAACGACCGGCTATTGGGTGAAGCGGGCGACGACACTCTCTCTGGCAGTTCCGGCAACGACAACCTGTTCGGCGGTGCGGGCAACGACAGCCTGAGCGGCGGAAGTGGTAACGACAGCGTGGTGGGCGGTGGTGGCGCGGATCAGATGAGGGGTGGAAGTGGCAGCGATGTGTTTGTCTTTCTCAGCACCAGCGAGTCCAATTCTGTCAGCGGAATTGACCATATTCGCGACTTTCAGGGCGCCGGGGCCAATCCCATCGGCTCCGTTGAGGATCGGATCAATCTGTCCGCAATCGATGCCAATGTCGCCACGGTCGGCAACCAGTCCTTCGTTTTCAACGGCACAACGGCAGGAGGAGCGGGCAGGATCTGGATGCAGAACGTGGGGGACGAGACCTGGTTGCTCGTGAACATCGATAACGACGCGATAGCCGAGATGACGGTGCACATTCTCGATGAGCTAGACGACGCAACCGACTACTTGAGCGGAGACTTCATTCTTTAGCGTGGCGTTGACGCTTGCTTCGTTAATTCTTTCCTTGCAACGTGGACCTGACCAGAAGGACTGGTCGGTCCAGCAACTACCATTTTAAGTGTTCGATCCCACGGTTTGATGGTGCGACCCTTTCTTGGGAATGGAAGGAAGCATTATGGGCCAAGTTCGTCACGGAAGCGCCACGACCACGCACACCGTCAGAGCTGCAAGATAACGATCGCAAGCTTCGCTCGGGACTCTGAGCCGGGAAACTGGGCATCAACCCGAAGTCAATGGCGAAGTGGCGCAAGCGGGCGATGGTCGAGGACTTGAAGACCGGTCCGAAGAACCCTCGTTCAACGACCCTGACCGAAGCAGACTAAGGGCGGGAGCGCCATTGGTCCGAGTGACCGCCCGCAGTATGCGGTACGAACGGCAGCCCTCGGCGGCAATTCGGTCTATTGACCATCCGGCAGCGAACTCCCGCGAACCGCCCTGCTGGTAGATCCTGAAGCAATGTAATCCTTCTCCGCGCTGCATGTGCAAACGGCAACTCGGTCTGCATTGCTGCCTCTCGAAACTTAACTTGCTACACTAAGGGCGATCAGGCGACAGACTGGGAACCATACGTCAGGTGGCCAACACCAGCTGCATTCATAACCACGCGACCACACAACTCTACAAATAGCTAGATAGCACTGGCTGACCTATAGGCTCACTTCTTATAAACATCAGGCCCATAGACGACGATTGCAGCGATGGCGATGGCGCTGAGGAAGGTGTCGTCACGGGGCGGGTCAAAGTCTGAAGCCTGTTGCGGACGGGACCGATACAGGCCTACGCCGCATTTGCTAACACAGCTTTTGCATTCTCATGCGCGCGTGAGGGTCGCACCCCTACCGCCCGGATCTGACGCGCTGAGTCTGAAAATGAACCATCCCCACGGGTCGCCGTCAACAATTGGACCGGAGGCTTTAAGATTGATGGGGGGCATCCGGAAGTTAGGCGCGACCTGCGTAAGGACCGGCACCCTCGGAATGTGCGTGCATCCTCAATTCAAAAAAAAGCGTCTGGGGGTGGCTCAAAGCTGGCGGTAGTTCGCGGACAGGACCGTTGGCATCAGCCGCCTTCGCCAAACCGCGACAATTTTCCCGCCGCTCGCAGCACAGATGCGCCGAAATCAAAGACGGCAACAAAAACTCGGCATGAGAAGGCGGCGGGTCGGCGCTTTTGACGACATAGGGAAATGGACTAACCCCCGCCGTTACGGCTAAGCGTCCTGCATGTTCCAGAACAGAATGGGGGAAGCAGTGGGGAAAGGCTAGGCATCCTAACTAAAATTATTAGTATAATCCAAAGGATTGTTGATACTGGTTGGCGGAGCAGGTGGGATTCGAACCCACGGGACCATCTCTGGCCCGGCGGTTTTCAAGACCGCTGCCTTAGACCGCTCGGCCACTGCTCCGTCGGCGTGCGTAACCCTTGGCGGCAGGATTGCCAAGATCCAACTGTCACACCACGACGCCCGCGCCCTCGGTAGCGGGGCCGGCGACCGCCCGAAAGGCGGCGAATAGCTCGCGGCCCATGCCCTCGCTGCTGGGGCGGGGGTCATAGGCTGCGGCGGGGCGGGATTCGAAGTCCGGGGCAAGGCAGTCAATGGTGCCGTGGGTTGCATCCAGCCGGATCAGGTCGCCGTCTTGGACGCGGGCCAGCGGACCACCGACCGAAGCCTCGGGCGAGATGTGGATGGCAGACGGAACCTTGCCCGAGGCGCCCGACATGCGGCCGTCGGTCAGCAGGGCCACCTTCAGACCCCGATCCTGAAGCACCGCAAGGATCGGCGTCAGCGAGTGCAGCTCGGGCATGCCGTTCGCGCGCGGACCCTGGAAGCGGACGACGACGATCGTGTCCTCGGTGAACTCGCCCGCCTTGAAGGCGTCCTTGACCTGGTCCTGGTCGCTGAAGACGCGCGCCTTGGCCTCGATCACATGGCGTTCCTCGGACACGGCGCTGACCTTGATGACGCCGCGCCCGATGTTGCCCTGAAGCTGCTTCAAGCCGCCGGTCCTGGCAAAGGGATCGTGGGCCGGGCGCAGGATCCTGTCGTTCAGGGTGTCGCGGGACCCTTCCTCCCACCAAAGACGGTCGCCGTCCAGCTTCGGCTCGGCGGTGTAGCCTTCAAGCCCGGTGCCGTTGATCGTCTTGACATCCGGGTGCAGCAGCCCGGCGTCCAGCAGCTGGCCAATCATGTAGCCGATGCCGCCCGCCGCATGGAAATGGTTCACGTCGGCCAGTCCGTTGGGATAAACGCGGGCCATCAGCGGCACGGATTCCGAGATGTCGTGAAAATCCTCGATGTCGATGAGGATGCCCGCAGCCTTGGCCATGGCGGGAATATGCATGACGAGGTTCGTCGATCCCCCGGTCGCCATCAGGCCGACGATGCCGTTCACGAAGGCCTTCTCATCCAGAACCTCGCCCGCCGGCAGGTAGTCGTTGCCCAAGCGGGTGATGGCAGCGGCACGCAGGACGCCGGCCACGGTCAGGGCATCGCGCAGGGGGGTGTTGGGGTTAACGAAGCTGGAGCCGGGCAGGTGCAGGCCCATGAACTCCATCAGCATCTGGTTGCTGTTGGCCGTGCCGTAGAAGGTGCAGGTGCCGGGCGCGTGGTAGGAGGCCATTTCCGCCGCCATAAGCGCGTCGCGGCCGACCTCGCCCGCGGCGAATTGCTGGCGGACCCTGGATTTCTCGTCATTGGGCAGGCCGGACGGCATTGGGCCGGCGGGCAGGAAGACCGCGGGGATATGGCCGAAGGTCGCGGCGGCCATGACCAGGCCGGGAACGATCTTGTCGCAAACGCCCAGATACAGTGTGGAGTCGAAGCAATCGTGCGACAGCGCCACGCCAGCCGCGAGCGCGATCACGTCGCGGGAAAACAGCGACAGTTCCATCCCCGCCCGGCCTTGCGTCACGCCGTCGCACATCGCAGGGACGCCGCCTGCGACCTGAACGGTGGCACCGGCGGCATTGCCGGCGCGGCGGATCAGGTCCGGGTAACGTTCGTAGGGCTGATGGGCCGAGAGCATGTCGTTATAGGCGGTGACGATCCCGATATTCGGCTTTCGCGTCAGGGCCATGTCGTCCTTGTCCGGCATGGCCGCATAGGCATGGGCCTGGTTGCCGCAGGACAAGTGCGCGCGACGGGGGCCGTCCGCGGCCGCGCGGGCGATCTTGTCCATATAGGCTTCCCGCGTGGTGCGGGAACGGGTGCGGATCCGGTCGGTCACACGGTCGATGGTGGCTTGCAGGGTCATGGGCTGGCTCCTTCTGCGTAGGGGCAAGATAATCTGTTAGCGTTAACAATTCAACAAGGCTTGTTGTGACGCGCAGTTTGCACGGAGGCAGGCTTGTGCCGCGCGGGTCGGCATGCCAGATCCGGGCGCGAAAGGATGATCCCATGACCGACCTGCCCGTGCTGCGCCTGCGCCCGAAATCCAAGCCTCAGGCGATCCGCCACGGCTTTCCCTGGGTCTTCGCGGACGAGGCCGTGCTGGACCGCCGCAGCCGCGCCATGGCCGCAGGCAGCTTCGCGGTGCTGGAGGATGCCGAGCGCAAGCCGCTGGCCTTGGTGACGGTCAATCCCAACTCCAAGATCGTCGCGCGGGTAATGGATGCCGACGCCGAAGCCGTGATCGACAGCGCATGGCTGCGGGCCAGGCTGGAACGGGCCTTGCAGATGCGCGAGCGGCTTTACGACGCGCCCTTCTATCGCCTGATCCATGCCGAGGCGGATGGCCTGCCGGGCCTGGTGATCGACCGTTTCGGGGATACCGCCGTGATCCAGCCGAACGCCGCCTGGGCCGACCGGATGGTGGATGATCTGGCCGATGCGCTGGTTCAGGTGACGGGCGTCCAGAACGTGATCCTGAATGGCCAGGGTCGCGCGCGCGGGCTGGAGGGACTGGATGAAAGGATGGAGGTCCTGCGCGGCGATGCTCCGTCTGCGCCGATCCCGGTGCCGATGAACGGCGCGACCTATCTGGCCGACCTGATGGGCGGACAAAAGACGGGGCTGTTCTTCGACCAGCGGCCGAACCACGCCTTTGCGCAAAGGCTCGCAAGGGGTGCTGCGGTGCTGGACGTCTTCAGCCATGTCGGCGGCTTCGGGCTTGCGGCGCTGGCGGCGGGGGCTGCAAGCGCCACTTGCGTGGATGGCAGCGCTGCGGCTCTGGAGCTGGCCAGGGGCGGGGCAGGGCGGATGGACGCCGCGGACAGGCTGGAAACCATCCAGTCCGACGCCTTCAAGGCCATGGAGCAAATGGTCGCGGAAGGCCGCCGCTTCGATCTGATCGTCTGCGATCCGCCCGCTTTCGCACCCTCGAAACCGGCGCTGGAGGCGGGGCTGCGCGCCTATGAGCGCGTGGCGAAGATGGCTGCGCCGCTGGTTGCGCCCGGCGGGTATCTGGGGCTGTGCAGCTGTTCCCATGCCGCCGACCTTACGGCGTTCCGCAATGTCAGCGCGCGGGGCATCGGGCGCGGCGGGCGGCGAAGCGTGCTGATCCATACCGGACAGGCCGGGCCGGATCATCCCATGCTGCCGCAACTGGCCGAAACGGGCTATCTCAAGGCGCTGTTCTTCCGGCTGGACTGATGCGCGCCGTTCTTGACGCCAATGTCCTGTTTCCCACCATCCTGCGAGAGATCCTGACCGATCTGGCAGCGGCCGGGTTGTTCGTGCCGCTGTGGTCGCCGCGCATCCTGGCCGAATGGCGCCATGCGGCTGCCCGGCTTGGTCCCGATCAGGATGCCGTCGCGGGGGCCGAAATCGCGCTGCTGCGCGACCGCTTCCCCGGCGCCGAAATGCCCGATGATGGAACCCGCGGCATCGACCTGCATTTTCCCGACCCCGCTGACCGCCACGTGGTCGAGGCGGCGCTTGCCGGGAACGCATCGCAGATCGTCACAGCGAACCTGCGCGATTTCCCCCGCCACCTGATGGCAAGCCTGGGTCTGCGGGCCATCCATCCCGATGCGTTCCTGCTGGATCTTCTGGCAGATGATCCGGAAGCCGTGAGGGCGGCAGTCCGGGCGGCTCGCGACAAGGCGGCTGCCATGGGAGGCGCCATGACTGCCGCCGAAATGCTCAAACGCTGTCGCCTGCCCCGGCTGGCCAAAGCCATGAGAGGTTGAACCGAGTTGCTGTTAACGCTAACAAGAGATATGGCGATCCCCAACCGCAAGGAGGACAGCATGGTCTCGCGCGTCATTCCGGTCGATGACTTCGATCTGGTCATTTTCGGTGCCACGGGCGACCTCGCGCAGCGCAAGATCCTGCCCGGCCTGTTCCGGCGCTTTGTCGCGGGCCAGATTCCCGAAACATCGCGGATCATCGGCGCGGCGCGGACCGAACAGGACGACGCGGCCTTCCGGGCCGAGGCAAGAAAGTCCATCGAGGAATTCGGCGGCATCCCTGCCGACCACCCGCGCCTGTCGCACTTCCTGGATCTGCTGGGCTATACGCCCATCGATGCCCAGGGCGAGGGCGGGTGGACCGAGCTGAAATCGCGGATGCGTCGCGGTGCGGTCCATGCCTTCTATTTCTCGGTGGCTCCGTCGCTGTTCGGCGACATCGCCAGCCGGCTGGCCAGCCACGGCATCGCCGACGAGAAAAGCCGGATCGTCGTGGAAAAGCCCTTCGGGCGCGACCTGCAGACCGCGCGCGCGCTGAATGCCACGCTGGCGCAGCATTTCGGGGAAGAGCAGATCTACCGGATCGACCATTACCTGGGCAAGGAAACCGTCCAGAACCTGATGGCCGTCCGCTTTGCCAATATCCTGTTCGAGCCGCTGTGGAATTCCCAATACGTCGATCACGTCCAGATCACGGTGGCCGAAACCGTGGGCGTGGCCGGGCGCGGCAGCTATTACGACAAGTCCGGCGCGATCCGGGACATGATCCAGAACCACATGATGCAGCTTCTTTGCCTGATCGCGATGGAGCCGCCCTATCATTTCGACCCGAACGCGGTGCGCGATGAAAAGCTGAAGGTCATCCGCGCCCTGCAAGCCGTGGAACCCGGCGACATCGTCCGCGGCCAGTATCAGGGTGACGGCAAGTCGAGCGGCTATCTGGAGGATTCCGAGAACCCGGATTCGCGGACCGAAAGCTATGTCGCGATGAAGGTCTGCATCTCGAACTGGCGCTGGCAGGGCACGCCTTTTTATCTGCGCACCGGCAAGAAGCTGCGCGCCCGCACCAGCGAGATCGCCGTTGTCTTCCGCGAACCGCCGCATTCGATCTTTGACGACACCGGCGCACCCAAGGCGAACGAGCTTGTCATCCGCCTGCAGCCGAACGAGGGTATGAACCTCAAGGTGATGATCAAGGAACCGGGGCCGGGAGGAATGCGGCTGGTGCAGGTGCCGCTGGACATGTCCTTCGCCGATGCGCTTGGCGCGGATGGCAGCGACATGCCCGATGCCTATGAACGGCTGATCATGGACGTGATCCGGGGCAACCAGACCCTGTTCATGCGCGGCGACGAGGTCGAGGCCGCATGGGCCTGGACCGACCCCATCATCGCCGCCTGGGAAGACAGCAAACGCCGCCCCGAACCCTATGACGCGGGATCCTCGGGCCCCGAGGAAGCGTTGCGCCTTCTGCATCGCGACAACCGTCGATGGAGAGAAATCCGCGGATGACCATGACCTTCAAGGAATATCCCGACCGGGAAATGCTGTGCCTGTCGCTAGCCGACCAGATCGCCTCGCAACTGGCGCAGCAGCTGCGCAGCAGCGACACGGCAAGCCTCTGCGTGCCCGGGGGAACCTCGCCCACCCCGGTCTTCGAGACGCTGAGCGGCGCCGATCTGGACTGGGATCGCGTCACGATCTTCCTTGGTGATGAACGCTGGGTAGACGGCGAACACAAGCGGTCCAACAGCCGCCTGTTGCGCCGCCACCTGCTGCGCGACCGTGCGGCGGCTGCGAATTACATTGACCTTTACACGGGCACGGAAACACCGGACGAGGCTGCGGAATCCCTGGCCGAGGCGATCCGTCCGCATCTGCCGATCAGCGTCGTGCTGCTGGGCATGGGCAACGACATGCATACCGCCAGCCTTTTCCCCGGCGCGGACCGGCTGGCCGATGCCTTGGCCAGCGACGCCCCCCTGGTCCTGCCGATCCGGGCCGAGGGAGCCGAGGAGCCGCGCATCACCCTGACCCGCCCGGCCCTGGCCGACGCGATGAATCTCCACGTCCTGATCATGGGCCCGGAAAAGCGCGAGGCCCTGGAACGCGCCCAGAAGCTGGACGCCACCGAGGCGCCGATCCGCGCCTTTCTGGACAATGCGACCGTTCACTGGGCGGAATAAGCAGCCCGAAGGAGCCTTCCCGAATGACCGACATCTGGACCCGTCTCAAGTCCTGCCGCGAGGCCCAGGGGGCGACCCGCATCACCGACCTGTTCGACGCCGATCCCGACCGCGCGCGCGCCTTTGCGACCCAGGCAAACGGCATGGTCTTCGACTGGTCCAAGACCACCATCGACGCGAAAGCCCGCGACCTGCTGGTCGAACTGGCGGACGGCGCGGATCTGGCGGCTCGCCGCGAGGCGATGTTCACCGGCGAGAAGATCAACGAGACCGAGAACCGTGCTGTCCTGCACACCGCCCTGCGCAACCTGCGCGGCAGCGTGACGGTGGACGGCCAGGACGTGATGCCCGCCGTGCGGGAGACGCATGACCGCATGGCCGATTTCGCCCGCGACGTGCGATCCGGCGCCTTCACGGGGCAGGGCGGCAAGATCACCGATGTCGTCAATATCGGCATCGGCGGGTCTGACCTCGGCCCCTACATGGCGGTGCTGGCGATGGCGCCTTACCATGACGGTCCGCGCACGCATTTCGTCAGCAACGTGGACGGCGCCGATATCGCCGACACGCTGAAGGGACTGGACCCCGCGACCACGCTGGTGATCGTCGCGTCCAAGACCTTCACCACCATTGAGACGATGACCAATGCGCAGACCGCGCGCGAGTGGATGGGCAAGGTCGTGGCCGATCCGGCGGCGCAGTTCGTCGCCCTGTCCTCGGCTGCGGACAAGACGGCAGCCTTCGGCATCGACCGTTCGCGCGTCTTCGGATTCGAGGATTGGGTCGGCGGGCGCTATTCCGTCTGGGGACCGATCGGGCTGTCGCTGATGCTGGCCATCGGTGATCAGCGCTTCGACGAATTCCTGGCGGGCGCCGCCGCGATGGACACGCATTTCCGCGACGCGCCCCTGGCTGAAAACCTGCCCGTGCTGCTGGCCCTGGTGGGCATCTGGCACCACCAGGTCTGCGGCTATCCGACCCGCGCCGTTCTGCCCTATGACAACCGGCTGCTGCGGCTGCCCGCCTATCTGCAGCAACTCGAGATGGAGTCGAACGGCAAGCGCGTCGCCATGAATGGCAGCGACCTGACCGTCGTTTCCGGGCCGGTCGTCTGGGGCGAACCCGGCACCAACGGACAGCACGCCTTCTATCAGTTGATCCATCAGGGGACGACACCGGTGCCCTGCGAGTTCATCCTGGCCGCAAAGGGGCACGAGGACGACCTGGCGCACCATCACATCCTGCTGGCCGCCAACTGCCTTGCCCAGTCCGAAGCCCTGATGCGCGGCCGCACGCTGGAGGAAGCGCGTGCGCTGATGGCGGCCAAGGGTCTGGAAGGCGCCGAACTGGACCGGCAGGCGCGTCACCGCGTGTTCCCCGGAAACCGGCCTTCGACCACGTTGCTGATCGAACAGTTGACGCCCTTCGCCCTGGGCCAGATCGTCGCGCTTTACGAACACCGCGTGTTCGTCGAGGGGGTGATCCTGGGCATCAACAGCTTTGACCAGTGGGGGGTCGAGCTGGGCAAGGAACTGGCGCTGAAGGTGGAGCCGCTGCTGAAGGGTGAAGCGGCGCCGGGCCACGATGCGTCCACCGAGAATCTGGCGGGGCTGTTCCGGCAGATGCGGGGCTAAACAGGCTGGGGGCTGTCTGCCCCCCGCTTCGGGCCTGCCGGCCCCTTCGGCGCTGAAAAAGGTCTACTGGACCTTTTTCCGGGCGCACCGAAGCCCGGCGGATATTTGAGTGAAGAAGCCCTACCAGTGCGGCGGGCGTTGATCGGCCAAGGGGATCGAGCCTTCGGCATGGGCCTGCTGTTCGGCGGCGAAACGCATCAGCATTTCGACCCGACGGGTCAAAAGCGCGATGTCGGCGTCCTGGCGTGCGATGACCTCGTGCAGGTCGTCGGTCACGCGCGTCATGTGGGCCAGCGTTTCCTCAAGCTGCTGGATTCGCGCCTCGGTATCCTTGTCCATATCGGCCCCTTCGGTTAAGGCAGCCACGGATTTGGCCGGAAAGGCAGGACCATGGCGAAAGATCAGAAAAAACAGCCCCGTCCCAAGGCGGAAACGCCCAAGGGCTTCCGGGACTATTTCGGCGCGGACGTGACCGAACGCAAGGCGATGCTGGACCGGATCGCCGAAATCTATCATCGCCATGGCTTCGATCCTTTGGAAACCAGCGCCGTCGAGACGGTCGAGGCTCTGGGCAAGTTCCTGCCCGACGTGGATCGTCCGAATGCCGGGGTCTTTGCCTGGCAGGAGGAAGCCGTGCCGGGCGGCGGATCGGGCGACTGGCTGGCGCTGCGCTATGACCTGACGGCGCCCCTGGCACGTGTCGCGGCGCAGTTCCGCAATGACCTGCCGTCGCCCTATCGCCGCTATGCAATGGGGCCGGTCTGGCGGAACGAGAAACCGGGGCCAGGGCGGTTCCGGCAGTTCTATCAATGCGACGCGGATACGGTGGGGTCTGCATCCGTCGCGGCGGATGCCGAGATCTGCGCTATGCTGGCCGACGCACTGGAAGCCGTGGGGATTGCACGCGGCGACTATCTGGTGCGGATCAACAACCGCAAGGTGCTGAACGGCGTGCTGGAGGCGGCCGAGGTTCGTGCGGACCAGGCCGACGATGTGCTGCGCCAGATCGACAAGTTCGACAAGGTTGGCCGCGACGGCGTGCTGGCACTGCTGACCACCGGCCGCAAGGATGACAGCGGCGCGATGATCGAGGGCGTCGGCCTGACCGGGGCGCAGGCACAGCCGGTGCTGGCCTTCCTGACCTCGAAGGGCGCGGACAACGCCGAGACGCTGGCGAACCTCCGGGCGGCGGTCGGCACATCGGCCATCGGCGCCGAGGGCGTGGACGAACTGGCGGAGATCGCGGGGATGCTGGCCGCCACGGGCGCGGCCGAGGATCGGGTGGTCATCGACCCATCGGTCGTGCGCGGGCTTGGCTATTACACCGGTCCGGTCTTCGAGGCCGAACTGACCTTCGAGATCCTGGATGAGAAGGGTCGCAAGCGGCAGTTCGGATCGGTCGCGGGTGGCGGGCGCTATGACGGGCTTGTGGAACGCTTCACCGGCCAGAAGGTGCCCGCGACAGGCGTGTCCATCGGCGTGGACCGGCTGCTGGCCGCGCTGCGCGCCAAGGGGCTTGCGGGCACGCAGGCGCAGGGGCCGGTGGTTGTCACGGTCATGGACCGGGACCGGATGGCAGATTACCAGGCCATGGCCTCCGAATTGCGGGCGGCAGGCATCCGGGCCGAGGTTTATCTGGGCAATCCCAAGAACTTTGGCAACCAGTTGAAATATGCCGACAAGCGCGGTGCTCCGGTGGCGATCATCCAGGGCGGGGACGAGGCTGCGCGCGGCGTCGTGCAGGTCAAGGATCTGGTCCTGGGCGCGCGCATCGCGGCCGAGGCCAGCCTTGACGAATGGAAGGCCCAGCCTGCCCAGACAGAGGTTTCCCGTGCCGACTTGGTGGCGGAAGTCAGGCGGATCCTTTCATGATCCCCAAGCGCGACAAGCAGGCCATCGGGCAGCGTTTCCTGCAAGCCTTCCGCGAGGCCGGTGCGGCCGAGGTCGCGCCCGACATCCTGCTGCCCGCCGACACGCTTCTGGATCTGTACGGAGAAGATATTCGTGCCCGTGCCTATACCTCGACCGATCCGCTTCGGGGCGAGGTGATGCTGCGGCCCGACTTTACCGTGCCGGTGGTGCAGATGCACATGGCGAATGGGGCGGAACCCGCGCGCTACTGCTATCTGGGCGAGGTGTTCCGCAAGCAGGATCCGGGTGACGAACGCCCCGCCAATCCGCGCGACAACGAATACCTTCAGGCAGGCTTTGAGCTGTTCGCCCATGACCCGCAGGCCGATGCCGAGGTGTTCGGGCTGTTCCATCGTCTGCTGGCGCCCTACCGGCTGCAGGCGATCACCGGCGATTCAGGTCTGCTGATGGATGCGGTGCGCGCATTGCCGCTGTCGACTGCTCGCCGCGATGCCCTGCTGCATCACCTGTGGCGGCCCCGCCGCTTTGCGCGGCTGCTTGAACGGTTCTCTCGGCCCGCCGAGGCGCGTGATCTTCCCGCGACAAGCGTCCCTTGGGCCGGGCTTCGTGGCGAGGATGAGATGCAGGCCCGGATCGATCGGCTGCTGGCGGACCGAGACGCGCAGCCGCTTGATCCAGCTTGGATCGCGCGGCTGGAACGGCTGTTTGCGGTTCGTGCGCCGCTGCCGGCGACCTTGGCAGAGCTGCGGGGCCTGGTTGGGGAGTGGACTGACCTGGGACCGGCGGTCCTGCGCATCGAGGAGCGGATGGCGATGCTGTCGGCCCAGGGCGTCGTTCCCGACGCGATCCTGTTCGACGCAAGCCACGGGCGGCAGACGATGGAATATTACGACGGCTTTACCTTCACCTTCGTCGCACCTGATCGCCCGGCCTGGCCGCCTGTCGCCTCGGGCGGGCGCTATGACGCGCTGACGGCCGTTCTGGGGCGCGGTGGCCGTGCGATCCCCGCCGTGGGCGGCATCATCCGCCCCGGCCTTGTCGCCGAACTGGAGGCCGCATGATCCGGCTGGGGGTGCCGTCCAAGGGGCGGCTGATGGAGCAGACCTTTGACTGGTTCGCCGCGCGCGGCGTGGCCCTGTCGCGCAGCGGATCCGATCGCGAATATGCCGGCCGGGTCCAGGGCGCGGACGGTGTGTCGCTGGTCCTGCTGTCGGCGGGCGAGATCCCGCGAGAGCTTGCCGCAGGACGGATCGAACTGGGCGTTACCGGCACCGACCTGGTGCGCGAGAAACTGGCGGGCTGGCGGTCGGATGTGGTCGAGGTCGCGCCGATGGGCTTCGGCCATGCCGACCTGATCCTGGCCGTGCCGGAATGCTGGCGCGATTGCGAGGATCTGGACGATTTCGCGTCGATTGCCCGCGATTTTCGGGCGGCGCATGGCTTCCGCCTGCGCATTGCCACCAAGTATCACCGGCTCGTGCGCGCTTGGCTGGCCCATCACGAGGTCGCAGATTACCAGTTGGTCGATTCCCAGGGCGCGACCGAAGGCACGGTCGCCAACCAGACTGCCGAGGCCGTGGCCGACATCACCTCGTCCGGGGAAACGCTGCGGGCCAACAACCTGAAGATCCTGGGAGCCGAGCCGATCCTTCAGTCCCAGGCCACGCTGTTCGCCAACCGCGCCGCGCTTGACGATGTGCGGCCCTTTCTGGCGCAGCTTGGGGTGGAAGCGTAGCCGGGGGCTGTCTGCCCCCACGCGCTTCGCGCGTTCCCCCGAGGATATTTGAGCAACGAAGAAGCGTCAGAGGCCGACGAGCGCGCGGGCGAAGTCGTTGGCGTCGAAGGCGTCCAGGTCGTCGATTTGTTCGCCTACGCCGATGGCGTGGATCGGCAGTCCGAAACGGTCGGCAAGGGCCACCAGCACCCCACCGCGCGCGGTGCCGTCCAGCTTGGTCATCACCAGGCCCGAGACGTCGGCCAGTTGCCGGAAGGTTTCCACCTGGTTCAGCGCGTTCTGGCCCGTGGTCGCGTCCAGCACCAGCAGGGTGTTGTGCGGGGCGGTGGGGTCCTTCTTGCGGATCACGCGGACGATCTTGGCCAGCTCCTCCATCAGGTCCTGGCGGTTCTGCAACCTGCCCGCCGTGTCGATCATCAGCAGGTCTGCGCCTTCGGCTTCGGCCCGCGTCATGGCGTCGAAGGCCAAGCTGGCCGGGTCGCTGCCCTGGGCCGCGACCATCACGGGCACTCCTGCGCGCTGGCCCCAGATCTGCAACTGTTCCACGGCGGCTGCGCGGAAGGTGTCGCCCGCCGCGATCATCACGGATTTGCCCGCCGAGCGGAACTGGCTGGCCAGCTTGCCGATGGTGGTGGTCTTGCCCGCGCCGTTGACGCCCACGACCAGGACCACCTGCGGTTTCTTCGGGTAAAGGGGCAGGGGACGGGCCACAGGGGTCATGATCCGGGCGATTTCGCCCGCCAGCAGTTCCTTGAGTTCGGTCGATGACACACGGCGGCCCATCCGGCCCTCGGCAATGTTCGCCGTCACGCGCAGCGCGGTATCCACGCCCAGGTCGGCCTGGACGAGCATGTCCTCCAGTTCTTCCAGCATCTCGTCGTCCAGCGCGCGGCGCGGTTCTTCGGGCTTGGCAGGGGCGGTGCCGAACAGGCGCCCGACAAGGCCCGGCGCGGGGGCGGCGGGCGCCGGTTGTTCCGCGACGGGGGCGGGCGCGGCCTCGACGATATCGGCCAGCCCCTCGCCGATCTTCGAGGAAGATCGCGTCAGCCGCTCGCGCAGTTTCGAGAAAAACGCCATGGTTCGCACCCTTTTCCTGTGCCGGGGAACCTAGTCGCTGCGGCCGGAAAGGAAAAGGGCAGCACATCAGGAGCGGCCACCAAATCGCTGCTTTCCCCCGCCCTGAGCTTGCGCTAGACCCTGCACCGGACATTTTTCGGGGAATGGAAGGACCGTTCATGGCCAATGTGGTGGTTGTCGGCGCGCAATGGGGCGACGAGGGCAAGGGCAAGATCGTCGACTGGCTGAGCGAGCGGGCCGATGTGATCGCCCGTTTCCAGGGCGGTCACAACGCCGGGCACACGCTGGTCATCGGCGAGAAGGTCTTCAAGCTGTCGCTGCTGCCCTCGGGGATCGTGCGCGAGGGCAAGCTGGCCGTGATCGGCAACGGCGTGGTGCTGGACCCCTGGGCGCTGTTTTCCGAGATCGACAAGCTGTCGGCCCAGGGCGTCGGCATCTCGACCGAGAACCTGATGATCGCGGAAAACACGCCGCTGATCCTGCCGCTGCACCAGGATCTGGACAAGCTGCGCGAGGAAGCCGCGGGCAAGGCCAAGATCGGCACCACCGGCCGGGGCATCGGCCCGGCATACGAGGACAAGGTCGGCCGCCGCACCATCCGCGTGGCGGATCTGGGTGACGAGGAAACGCTGGACGCGCGCCTGGACCGGCTGCTGGCCCATCACGACCCGCTGCGCCAGGGCCTGGGCGCCGAACCGATCGACCGGGCCGAGTTGAAGGCCAGGCTGATGGAGATCGCGCCGAAGCTGCTGCCCTATGCCCAGCCGGTCTGGAAGATCATGGCGGACGCCCGAAAGGCCGGAAAGCGCATCCTCTTCGAAGGCGCGCAGGGTTCGCTGCTGGACATCGACTTCGGCACCTATCCCTATGTCACCAGCTCGACCACGATGTCGGGGATGGCGGCCTCGGGCACCGGCATGGGACCCTCAGCCATCGGCTTCGTGCTGGGGATCGTCAAGGCCTATACCACCCGCGTGGGCGAAGGGCCGTTCCCGACCGAGTTGCACGACGCGGATGGGCAGCGGCTTGGCGAACGCGGCCACGAGTTCGGCACGGTCACGGGTCGCAAGCGGCGCTGCGGCTGGTTCGACGCCGTTCTGGTGCGCCAGACCTGCGCGATCAGCGGCGTGAACGGCATCGCGCTGACCAAGCTGGACGTTCTGGACGGCTTCGAGACGCTGAAGATCTGCGTGGGCTACGAGATCGACGGGGTCCGCTACGACTATCTGCCGACTGCTGCCGCCTTGCAGGCCAAGGTCACGCCGATCTACGAGGAAATGGAAGGCTGGCAGGAATCGACGCAAGGGGCGCGCAGCTGGGCCGACCTTCCGGCTGCGGCCATCAAGTATGTCCGCCGGGTCGAAGAACTGATCCAGTGCCCTGTCGCGCTGCTCTCGACCAGCCCCGAGCGGGACGATACGATCCTGGTGACGGATCCCTTCGCGGATTGACGGCGGCCGGGGGTTTCATACCCCCCGAACCCCCGTGGGATGTTCGGGCCAACGATGAATGGGGGATGTGGCGATGAACTTGAAGACACGCAAAAGGTTGTCGCTGCTGATCCTGGTCATCGGCCTGCCACTTTACATCGTCGCGGCGGTCACGCTGGTCAACTGGATGGACGCGCGCTTTGGTCGCCAGTCGATCCTGGTCGAGGTCGCGATCTATGTAGGCCTTGGCATCCTGTGGATCCTGCCCTTCAAGCGCGTCTTTTCCGGCATCGGGCGCGGGGAATGATCCCGCCCTTGGTCATCTCGGACCGGGGAGTGACCGTGATCGGAGGGGGGGCGACCACGCCCTATGACCTGCAGACCGCCCTGACGGTCGCGCCGACCCTGGTGGCGGCGGATGGCGGGGCGGATCGGGCGCTGGCCTTGGGACAGTCGCCCGACTGGGTGATCGGCGATCTGGACAGCATCACGCCCGCCGCGCGCCGGCTGATCCCGTCGGGGCGCATCTGCCATGTGGCGGAACAGGACAGCACCGATTTCACCAAGTGCCTGACGCGGATCGCCGCCCCTTTCGTGATGGCCGTCGGCTTTGCCGGGCTGCGGCTGGATCATACGCTGTCGGCGCTGACCACCATGGCCAACACGCCCCGGCCTTTCGTGATCCTGCTGACCTCGGACGACGTGGTCTTCGTGGCCCCGCCGCGGTTGACCCTGCCACTGATGCCGGGGACGCGGGTTTCGCTTTATCCGATGGGGCCGGCGCGCGGGATCAGTACCGGGCTGGAATGGCCGATCGAGGGGATCGAGTTCGCGCCGGGCGGACGGGTAGGGACCTCGAACCGGGCAAGCGGGGTCGTGACCCTGCGGATCGAGGGCAGGATGCTGCTGGTGTTGCCGCGCGGCACGCTGGGCACCGTCATGACGGCGCTGCGTCTGCCCGCCTGATCGTTCATCACAGCGCCGTGCGGCAGTTGCCGCCCCCGCCCGGATCGCTTATCTGCAAGGGGCGAACCCCGGAGGCATCCATGTCGCTGAACCCCATCCGTCCTTGGCGCAATATCGAGCGGCGGAAATCCCGACAGATCATGGTTGGCAGCGTGCCCGTGGGGGGCGACGCTCCGATCAGCGTGCAGACCATGACCAACACCGACGGCCATGACGTGCGCGCCACCCTGGATCAGGTGATCCGCGCCGCCGATGCCGGTGCGGATATCGTGCGGATTTCCGCGCCCGACCAGGAAACCACGCGGGCCTTGCGCGAGATTTGCCGCGAAAGTCCGGTGCCGATCGTGGCCGACATCCATTTCCACTACAAGCGCGCCATCGAGGCCGCCGAGGCAGGCGCGGCCTGTCTGCGCATCAACCCCGGAAATATCGGGGACGCGACCCGGGTCCGAGAGGTGATCAAGGCCGCCAAGGATCACGGCTGCTCGATCCGCATCGGGGTCAATGCAGGATCGCTGGAAAAGCACCTGCTGGAAAAATATGGCGAGCCTTGCCCGGATGCGATGGTCGAAAGCGGCCTGGATCACATCAAAATCTTGCAGGACAACGACTTTCACGAGTTCAAGATCAGCGTGAAGGCCAGCGACGTGTTCCTGGCCGCCGCCGCCTATCAGCAACTGGCGGACGCCGCCGACGCGCCGATTCATCTGGGAATCACCGAGGCCGGCGGCTTCGTCGGCGGCACGGTCAAGTCTGCCATCGGGCTTGGCAACCTGCTGTGGATGGGCATCGGCGACACGATCCGCGTCAGCCTGTCCGCCGACCCGGTCGAGGAGGTCAAGGTCGGGTTCGAGATCCTCAAGTCCCTTGGCCTGCGGACACGCGGGGTGCAGATCATTTCCTGCCCGTCCTGCGCGCGGCAGGGATTCGATGTCATCAAGACGGTCGAGAAGCTGGAAAAGCGGCTTGAGCACATCAAGACGCCCATCTCGCTGTCGATCATCGGCTGCGTGGTCAATGGTCCTGGCGAGGCGCTGATGACCGATATCGGCTTCACCGGCGGCGGCGCGGGCAGCGGCATGGTCTATCTGGCCGGGCGGCAAAGCCACAAGATGACCAACGACCAGATGATCGACCATATCGTCGAACTGGTCGAGCAGCGGGCCGAGAAGATCGAGGCGGAAGCCGCGGAGCAGACTGCCGCCGAGTAGCAGATGTGGGCTTGCACGCACCATGCTCAAGGAACGGTGCGTGCAAGCACGCACCCTACCCGCCGGTATGGCTCATGTGACGGCTCATCTGGCCAGCGACAGCCTGGCGGGAATAGTCGAAATCGTGGCCCCTGGGCTTGTGCGCGATGGCGGCGCGGATGGCGTCCTTCAGTACCGCATCCTCTTGTGAGGCCCGCAGGGGCGCGCGCAGGTCGGCGCGATCCTCTTGCCCCAGGCACATGTAAAGCTCTCCGGTGCAGGTCAGGCGCACGCGGTTGCAGCTTTCGCAGAAGTTATGGGTCAGGGGCGTGATGAACCCGATCTTCTGGCCCGTTTCCTGCAGGCGGACATAGCGCGCCGGGCCACCCGTGCGTTCGGCAAGGTCCACCAGGGTAAAGCGCTCGGCCACGCGGGCGCGCAGGTCGGACAAGGGCCAGTACTGGTCCAGCCGATCCTCGTTCCCAAGATCGCCCATCGGCATGACCTCGATGAAGGTCAGGTCGTGACCCTCGTCGCCGCACCAGCGGACCAGATCGAACAGTTCGCTGTCGTTCACGCCCTTCAGCGCCACCGCGTTGATCTTGACCCGCAGCCCGGCCGCGGTGGCGGCGCGGATGCCGTCCAGAACCTGCGGCAGGCGGCCCCAGCGGGTGATGGCCGCGAACTTGTCGGGGTCGAGCGTGTCGAGCGACACATTGACCCGCCTGACCCCGCAATCGACCAGTTCGCCCGCGTACCGGCCAAGCTGGCTGCCGTTGGTGGTCAGCGTCAACTCGTCCAGGCCCTGGCTCAGGTGGCGCGACATGGCCCGGAAGAAGGACATGATGTTGCGGCGGACCAGGGGCTCGCCCCCGGTGATGCGCAGCTTTCTGACGCCCAGGTCCACGAAGGCGCTGCACAGACGGTCCAGTTCCTCCAGCGTCAGAAGCTCTGCCTTGGGCAGGAACTGCATGTGCTCGGCCATGCAATAGACGCAACGGAAATCGCAGCGGTCCGTCACCGATACCCTCAGATAGGTGATCGGCCGCGCGAAGGGGTCGATAAGAGGTGCCGCTTGCTGCATGTCCCCAATCTAGGCGCGCAGGTGGCCGCACACAAGCGGTGACTGGCTGGACGGGGCCACGCGGCGCGGGCTAGGCTGGCGGGCACAACGGGACAGAAGGGAAAACTCATGCATATCACCACCGTCGCGCCGGCGCTGATCCTGACCGCGACCGTGCTGGCGGGCTGCACCCAAGGGGCGATGACCTCGGGCCGCACCGCTGCCGCCGCAGCCCCGCAGACGCAGATGACGACGGAACAGGTGGCCGCCGCGACCGCCATCACCCGCGCCCCCGCGCCGCGACCGGCCGCACGCGCGACCGCTGCGCAACTGGACACGACCACGCCGGAACAACGCGCCGCAGCCGCGAAACCAGCCGAGGCGGCAGAGACCAAGCTGGGCAGCACCGTCGCCTCGCTTGGCAATCCGTCCGAGGGCGGGTTCTGGATCAAGACGCCGCTGGTCAAGGAACGCGGCATCGGCCGGATCGTCGATCCTGCCACCGGCAAGTCGGCCAAGGTGGACCTGATCCCGCTGGACGGCCCGGCCAGCGGCGGCTCGCAGGTCTCGCTGCCCGCGCTGCAGTTGCTGGGCGTGTCGCTGACCGACCTGCCGACGATCGAGGTTTACCGCTCCTGAACCAGCCGCGCGGCTTCCTTGCGTGCGAAAGGCTTCATCCGCGCCCCGTGATCGGCCAGGAAGGCCCTGACGCGGGGCGCGTCGCGTTTCGAGAGATCCCGCAGCCACCACGCGATGGCCTTCTGGATGAACCAGTCGCGGTCCTCCGCCAGTCGCGCCGCCCAGTCCAGCACGCGTTCGCGCTGCGCCAGGTCATCGGCCTTGGGGTTGTTCATCTTGGCCCAGGGCAGGGTGCCGACCAGGGCCGCGCGGCGGGTCCATTTGTTTGGATGGTCCAGCCAGGTTTCGACCTGATCCAGCCTGCCGGGATCGGCCACCAGCCGCTTCTGCCCGGCGATCATCGCCGTGTCGGCAATCGCCCAGCCGTCAAAGTCCGGCACCCAAGCGGCGATCAGCGACCAGACGGCATCGTCCGGGCGAATGCGGGCCTGCACCAGCAGCTTGGCGGCGGCGATGCGGGCCTCGTGGAGGTCGCTGTCCCACAGCGCGGATGCCAGCGCGACCCGGCCATCCGGATCCAGCGCCGCGCGCCATTCCGCCACCAGATCGTCGATCTGCCGGTTCGCAACCCCCAGATAGGTCCGTGGCGCCTTGTGATAGGCCAGCATCTGTTCGGCCTTTCCGGGATCGGCCAGCGCCCGCAGCGCGTCGAGTTCGTTCATCGTAGCCTCCGTTCCGCCGGTTCTAGAAAGGCGGGCCGCCGGGCGCAAGAACGGGGTGGCAGCGCCGGGATGCTGGCGGTAAAAGATCCGCGCAATCAACAGGTGTCGCCATGTCCCATTCGTCCGAGCCCCGCCCGATGACCGCCCGCCGCAGCGGGCCCCTGACCGGCGTGGCGACGGTGCCGGGCGACAAGTCCATCAGCCATCGCGCACTGATCCTGGGCGCGCTTTCCGTTGGCGAGACCCGGATCACCGGGCTGCTGGAAGGCCAGGACGTGCTGGACACGGCCAAGGCCATGGCGGCCTTTGGCGCGAAGGTCGAACGTCTGGGCGACGGCGAATGGTCCGTCCACGGCGTGGGCGTCGGCGGCTTTTCCGAACCGGAGGGCGTGATCGACTGCGGCAATTCGGGCACGGGCGTGCGGCTGATCATGGGGGCCGTGGCCACGACGCCGATCACCGCGACCTTCACGGGCGACGCCAGCCTGTCGCGCCGCCCGATGGCCCGCGTGACCGATCCCCTGGCGCAGTTCGGCGCGCAGATCACCGCGCGCGAAGGCGGGCGGCTGCCCATCACCATCCAGGGCGCGGCCGATCCGCTGCCCGTGCGCTATCGCACGCCGGTTGCCAGCGCGCAGATCAAGTCGGCGATCCTGCTGGCGGGCCTCAACGTGCCGGGCGAGACGGTGGTGATCGAGTCCGAGCCCACTCGCGATCATTCCGAACGGATGCTGGCAGGCTTTGGCGCCGATATCCGCACCGAGACGACCGACGAAGGCCATGTGATCACGCTGCAAGGCCGCCCGGAACTGCGCGCACAGCCGGTGGCCGTGCCGCGCGATCCCTCCAGCGCAGCCTTCCCGGTCGCCGCCGCCCTGATCGTGCCGGGATCCGAGATCCGCGTGCCGGGCGTCAGCCGCAATCCGACGCGCGACGGGCTGTATGTCACGCTGCTGGACATGGGCGCCGACATCGCCTTCGAGAACGAGCGCGAGGAAGGGGGCGAACCCGTGGCCGATCTGGTCGTCCGTCATGGCCCGCTGCAGGGCGTGACGGTGCCTGCCGAACGCGCGGCCAGCATGATCGACGAATTCCCGATCCTGTCCGTCATCGCGGCCTTTGCCGAAGGCACGACGGTGATGAACGGCGTGGCGGAGCTGCGCGTCAAGGAAAGCGACCGGATCGACGCCATGGCGCGGGGGCTGGAAGCCAACGGCGTGCGCGTCGAGGAGACGAAGGACAGCCTGACCGTTCACGGCATGGGCAGGGTGCCAGGAGGCGGCACGGCGGTGACGCATCTGGATCACCGCATCGCCATGTCCTTCCTGGTCCTTGGCCTTGCGACCGTTGCCCCGGTCTCGATCGACGATGGCGACCCGATCGCCACCTCCTTCCCCGGCTTCCTGCCGCTGATGCAGGGGCTTGGGGCGGATCTGGGCTAGGCAGGCCGTTCGTCGAACTTCGCCTCGATATTGTTGCCGTCGGGGTCGCAGACATAGGCCGCGTAATAGCCGGGGTGATAGTCGCGCAGGCCCGGCGCGCCATTGTCTCTGCCGCCTGCACTCAGGCCGGCGGTGTGGAACGCGTCCACCTCGTCGCGCGACCGGGCAACGAAGGCCAGATGAATCCGGCTGGGCGGGCAATCCTCATCGGCCTGGTCCAGATAGAACCCGTCGATTTCCAGCCAGTCACGCCCGACCTTCAGTTCCTCGTCCCGCCCCAAGCTGCGGAAGATGGCCTGGTAGAACAGGATGGCCTTGTCGAGGTTGACAGACCGAAGATGGACGTGGTCGATGATGGGCAGGTTCTTGTCGATCATTGGCGCGCCTCCAGCACCGGAACGCGGGCCTGCCCCATTGGTTCGGCAAATGTTTATTAAGCAACACTCGGGGGATAGCCCGCGGCGCGCAGGGCCATGGCGATCTCGTCCAGGATGGCGGGATCGTCGATGGTGGCCGGGGTCTTGAACGCCTCTCCATCGGCGATCTTGACCATTGTCGCGCGCAGGATCTTGCCCGACCGGGTCTTGGGCAGGCGGTCCACGACGCAGGCCGTCCGGAATGCCGCAACCGGGCCGATCCGGTCGCGAACCATGCCGACGACCTCGGCCACGACCTGGGCGTTCGGCATGTCCGTGCCCTTCTTCAGGCACAGCAGCCCCAGCGGCGCCTGACCCTTCAGGCTGTCGGTCACCCCGATGACCGCGCATTCGGCAACGGCGGGATGGGCTGCAAGAACCTCCTCCATGGCGCCGGTGGACAGGCGGTGGCCCGCGACGTTGATCACGTCGTCCGTCCGCGCCATGATATAGAGATAGCCGTCCTCGTCGATATAGCCCGCGTCGCCTGTTTCGTAATAGCCGGGGAAGGTGGTCAGGTAGGCCTTCCGGAAACGCTCTTCGGCATTCCACAGCGTCGGCAGCGTGCCCGGGGGCAGGGGCAGCTTGACCGTGACCGCGCCCAGCGTGCCGCGCGGCACCGGTTGTCCCCCTTCGTCCAGAACCTGCACGTCGTAGCCCGGCATGGGCACGCCGGGCGAGCCATGCTTGACCGGCAGGGTCTCGATCCCGAAGGGGTTGGCGGCGATGGGCCAGCCGGTTTCGGTCTGCCACCAATGGTCGATCACCGGCACGTCCAGATGCCGTTCGACCCATTGCACGGTGGCAGGATCGGCGCGTTCGCCGGCAAGGAACACGGCCTTCAGCGACTTCAGGTTGTAGTCGCGGATGTAGGTGCAGTCCGGATCCTCGCGCTTGACGGCGCGGATGGCGGTCGGGGCGGTGAAGAATACCTTGACCCGGTGATTCTGGATGATGCGGCCGAAGATGCCGGGGTCGGGCGTGCCCACGGGCTTTCCCTCGAACACGATGGTTGTCGCGCCCGCAAGCAGGGGGCCATAGCAGATATAGCTGTGGCCGACGACCCAGCCCACGTCGGAGGCGGCCCAGAAGACCTCGCCCGCGTCGATGCCGTAGATGTTCTTCATCGTCCAGTTCAGCGCGACGATGTGCCCGGCAGTATGGCGCACCACGCCCTTGGGCTGGCCGGTCGTGCCCGAGGTATAAAGGATATAGTGCGGGTGGTTTCCCTCGACCGGGACGCATTCGGCGGGCTCGACCCCGTACTGGAAACTGTGCCAGTCATGGTCGCGGCCGGGGGTCAGCTTGGCGACCTCCTGCTCGCGCTGGAGGATCACGCAGAACTCGGGCTTGTGCTTCGCCTCCTCGATGGCGCGGTCCAGCAGGGGCTTGTAGTGGACGACGCGCCCCGGCTCGAGCCCGCAGGAAGCGGCGATGATTGCCTTGGCGGTGCAGTCGTCGATGCGGACGGCCAGTTCATGCGCGGCAAAGCCGCCGAACACGACCGAGTGGATGGCCCCGATCCGAGAGCAGGCCAGCATCGCTTCCAGCGCCTCGGGCACCATCGGCATGTAGATGATGACCCGGTCGCCTTTTCCGACGCCCTTGGCCCGCAGCGCCCCGGCAAGACTTGCCACGCGGTCGCGCAACTCGCGATAGGTGACGCCTCGGTATGATCGGGTGATCGGGCTGTCATGGATGATGGCAAGCTGGTCGCCGCGCCCGGCTTCGACATGGCGGTCAACGGCGTTCCAGCAGGCGTTCACCATGCCGTCGGCGAACCATTCACCTGCCGGTCCCTGATCGAAGAAGGCCCGGCTTGGCGGCTGGTCCCAATCGATCTTGCGGGCGGCTTCCATCCAGAACCCCTCGGGGTCGGCCTGCCAGGCGGCATAGGTGTCGCGATACGACATGCTTCTCTCCCTCACTCCCCTTCGTCTTGTTACGAAGCAGAGGCGGCTTCACGCAACAATGTTAGCGAGAGCGGGAATGCGCTTGGGACAGATTTTAGCAAAAGAGGGCATGGAGGATTTGCAAAGCGGAAACGCCTGCAAACCCAGCCATGCGGCACCAACGTTTTTGCAAATGCAGCAATGCAGATGCGGCGTGCCGGGCGATCCAAGAACGAATCGCCCGGCGCAGGAGATCAACTGTAATGGGCGACCGGGGTTCCGGCGAGCACGCTCATGTTCAGCAACCCGCGCGTGGTGATCGACGGGGTGACGATATGGGCGCGGTTGCCCATGCCCATCAGGATCGGCCCGACCTCGAGCCCGTTGGCGCGCATCTTCAGTGCGTTCCTGACGCCCGACGCGGCATCGGTCCCGGCAAAGACCAGCACGTTTGCAACGCCTTCCAGCCGCGAGCCGGGGAAGATGCGTTCGCGCAGCGCCGGATTGAGCGCGGAATCGACGTGCATTTCGCCGTCATACATGAAGTCGGGCTTCCTGGCGTCCAAAAGCGCCAGGGCCTCGCGCATCTTGCGGCCGGTATAGGTGTCGAGATTGCCGAACTGCGAATGGCAGCACAGCGCGATCTTGGGCGTCAGGCCGAAGCGGCGGACATGGCGCGCCGCGCCCATCACCGTTTCCATCACCTGATGCGGCGTCGGGTCGTCGTGGCACTGGGTATCGGCAATGAACAGCGGCCCGTCTTCCAGGATGATCATCGACAGCGCGCCGATCGGCGACAGGCCGTCGCGCGCAAGGATCTCTCGGATATAGCGCAGGTGCCAGCTGTACTGCCCGAAGGTGCCGCAGATCAGGCTGTCGGCCTCGCCGCGATGAACCATGACGCCGGCAATGGCCGTGGTATTGGTGCGCATGATTGCGCGGGCGATGTCCGGGCTGACGCCGCGCCGGGCCATCAGCTGGTGATAGGTTTCCCAATAGTCACGATAACGCGGGTCGTTCTCGGGGTTGACGATCTGGAAGTCGCGTTCGGGCCGGATCGGCAGCCCGGCGCGTTCCGCGCGCACGGCGATGACCTCGGGGCGGCCGATCAGGATCGGAACGTCGGTGGTTTCCTCCAGCATGGCATTGGCTGCGCGCAGCACGCGCTCATCCTCGCCTTCGGCAAAGGCGATGCGGCGGGTGGCGGTGGCCGCAGCCTCGAAGACCGGGCGCATGATCATGGCGGAGCGGAAGACCGAACTGTCCAGCTTGCGCTTGTAGGCTTCCAGATCGGCGATCGGCCGGGTCGCCACCCCGGTTTCCATCGCGGCACGGGCCACGGCAGAGCTGACGACGCCGACAAGGCGCGGGTCGAAGGGCTTGGGGATCAGGTATTCCGCCCCGAAGGTCAGCGTCTCGCCACGATAGGCCGCTGCGGCTTCGGCTGCGGTGGTGGCGCGGGCAAGGGCGGCGATGCCCTCGATGCAGGCCAGCTCCATTTCGGCGTTGATGGTGGTCGCGCCCACGTCCAGCGCGCCCCGGAAGATGAAGGGGAAGCAGAGGACGTTGTTCACCTGGTTCGGGAAATCGCTGCGCCCCGTGGCGATGATCGCATCGGGGGCCACGCCGCGTGCATCGTCGGGCAGGATCTCGGGCGTGGGGTTTGCCAGGGCGAAGATGATCGGCCGGCGGGCCATTTTCGCGACCATCTCGGGCTTCAGCACGCCGGGCCCGGACAGGCCCAGGAACAGGTCGGCGCCCTCGATCACCTCGGCCAGGTTCCGCGCGTCGGTTTCCTGCGCAAAGGCGGCCTTCTGGACGGTCATGTCCTCGACCCGGCCCTTGTAGACAAGGCCGTGGATGTCGCAGAGCCAGACGTTCTCTCGCTTGACGCCCAGCTTCAGCAGCATGTTGAGGCAGGCGATCCCCGCCGCCCCGCCGCCGGTCGAGACGACCTTGATGTCCTCGAACCGCTTGCCCGCGACATGCAGCGCGTTGGTGGCCGCCGCGCCGACGACGATGGCGGTGCCGTGCTGGTCGTCGTGGAAGACGGGGATGTTCATCCGCTCGCGGCAGAGCTTTTCGACGATGAAGCAGTCCGGGGCCTTGATGTCTTCCAGGTTGATGGCGCCGAAGGTCGGCTCCAGCGCGCAGACGATGTCCGCCAGCCTTTCGGGATCGGATTCGTTCACCTCGATATCGAAGCAGTCGATATTGGCGAACTTCTTGAACAGGACGGCCTTGCCCTCCATCACGGGCTTGGAGGCAGCGGCGCCGATATTGCCCAAGCCAAGCACCGCCGTGCCGTTCGACACCACCGCGACGAGGTTCCCGCGCGAGGTATAGCGGCTGGCGCTGGCAGGATCGGCCTTGATTTCCAGGCAGGCCTCGGCCACGCCGGGGGAATAGGCCCGGCTCAGGTCGCGGCCATTGGCCAGCGGCTTGGTCGCGCGGATTTCCAGCTTACCCGGACGCGGGAATTCGTGATAATCCAGCGCCTCTTGCCGGGCGTTATCCTGTCTGCGTTCTTCCATCATTGCCCCCAGGTATGCGAATTAGTTGACCGTTAAACCATTTCCCCGGCGGGGAACAGAAGGCTTCGCCTTGCGTTAGCGGCAACCCTGCGCAAAACTGTCGTGATCAGCTGAAGGAGCCGCCGAATGTCGTTGCTGGATGCCGCCCGTCAGGTGCGCGAGATGGCCTATGTTCCCTATTCCCGGTTCAAGGTCGGTGCCGCGGTCCGTGGCGCGTCGGGGGCCATCTATCGCGGCTGCAACGTGGAAAACGTGGCCTATCCCGAAGGCACCTGCGCCGAGGCGGGCGCGATTTCCGCCATGGTCGCGGCCGGCGAGACGGAACTGATCGAGGTCGCGGTGATCGCCGACAGCCCCTCTCCCGTCCCACCCTGCGGGGGGTGCCGCCAGAAGCTGGCGGAATTCGGCCGCCACGACACCCCCGTGCTTCTGGCCACGACCGAGGGCGCGACGCTGGCCACGACGGTGGGCGAACTGCTGCCGGGCCGCTTCGATGCCGGGCACATGGCCAAGGCAGAATGACCGACCCCCGTCCGGTCATTGCGGCGATCCGCGACGGTCGCGGTCTGGACGGGCCGGGCGCGGCGCTGATTGCGCAGGGGTTGGCGAACGGCTCGATCAGCGACGCGCAGGCCGGTGCCTTTGCGATGGCGGTGTTGACCAGGGGCATAGGCGTCAAGGGCCGCGTGGCGCTGACGCGTGCGATGCGCGACTCGGGGCATGTGCTGCACTGGGATCTGCCGGGGCCGGTGGTGGACAAGCATTCGACCGGCGGCATCGGCGATGCGGTCAGCCTTGTCCTGGCGCCCCTGCTGGCGGCGCGCGGGATGTTCGTGCCCATGATCTCGGGCCGCGGCCTGGGGCATACGGGCGGCACGCTGGACAAGCTGGAGGCCATCCCCGGATACCGTTGCGACCAGTCCGAGGATGGCTTTCGCCGCATCGTGCGCACCGTCGGCTGCGCCATTGTCGCGGCCAGCGGCGACTTCGCGCCTGCTGACCGCAGGCTTTATGCCATCCGCGACGAATCGGCGACGGTGGAATCGATCGATCTGATCACGGCTTCGATCCTGTCCAAGAAGCTTGCGGCGGGGTTGCAGGCGCTTGTGCTGGACGTGAAGGCAGGGTCGGGCGCCTTTCTGCGCAAGGCGGAGTCGTCGCAGCGGCTGGCCGAGGCCCTGGTGGAAACCGCAAATGGCGCGGGCTGCGCGACATCCGCCCTGATCACCGACATGGACCAGCCGCTGGCCCGCAGCGCCGGAAACGCGCTGGAGGTGGCCGAGGCGATTCGCGTCCTGCGGGGCGAGGCCGGCGCGCTGCGCGACCTGACGCTGGCCCTCGCGTCCGAGATCCTGCGGCTGGTCGGGCAGGGCGATCACGGGCTGCCGGACCTGCTGGATTCCGGCCGCGCCGCCGAGGTTTTCGGCCGCATGGTCGCAGCCCAGGGCGGCCCCGCCGATCTGCTGGACCACCCCGACACCCATCTTGCCCCCGCGCCAGTGACCCGGCCCGTGCCTGCCCCTGAAGGCCGCGTGGCTCAGATCGACGTGACCGCCCTTGGTCATGCCGTGGTCGCGCTTGGCGGCGGCCGCGTGCGCGCGGGCGAGGCGATCGACCCTCGCGTGGGCCTCTCCATGCTGGCCAAGCTGGGCGAGGAAGTCGGCCCCGGCCGTCCCCTGGCGCTGGTCCATGCCGCCGACGACACCGCCGCCGATGTCGCGGTGGCTGCCGTCACCGCTGCCTATCGTCTGGGAGAAGACGGCGCACCCGGTCCCCTGGTCCGCGACAGGATCGCTCCATGACGGACAAGCGCGCCTTTCTGATCGTGATGGACAGCGTCGGCATCGGCGGCGCGCCCGACGCGGACCAGTTCCTCAACGACAACCATCCCGACACCGGCGCCAACACCTTGGGTCACATCGCGCAGGCACGGCCGCTGGACATGCCGAACTTGGCGCGCCTTGGCCTGGGTGCGGCGGTCAGGCTGGCCTCGGGGCAGGATGCTCCGGGCCTGATGGTCCCGCCGCAGGGGCTGTGGGGCGCTGCCACCGAGATCTCTCGCGGCAAGGATACCCCTTCGGGGCACTGGGAAATCGCCGGCGTGCCGGTGCCCTGGGACTGGCACTACTTCCCCGAAACCACCCCGGCCTTCCCGCCCGAGGTGACCGCGCGGATATGCGAACTGGCCGGGACCGATGGAGTCCTCGCCAACTGCCACGCCTCGGGCACCGAGGTGATCGAGGATTTCGGGTCCGAGCATCTGCGCACCGGCTGGCCGATCTGCTACACCTCGGTGGACAGCGTGCTGCAGATCGCGGCGCACGAGGAACGCTTTGGCCTGGATCGGCTGATCGGGCTGTGCCAGTCGCTGGCGCCCATGCTGCACGCCATGCGCGTGGGCCGCGTGATCGCCCGGCCTTTCGTGGGCGACGGGCCGGGACAGTTCCGCCGGACGGGCAACCGCCGCGATTTCGCCATCGCTCCGCCTGGCCGCACCATCCTGGATATCGCGCATGGGGCAGGGCGCGTGACCCATGCCATCGGCAAGATCGGCGACATCTTCAGCCACCGCGGCATTACCCGCCTGCACAAGGGCAAGTCGGATGCCGACCTGGCCGAGCATCTGGTCCGCCTGGGGGCGGAAGCCGAACCGGGCAGCCTGACCTTTGCCAATTTCGTGGAATTCGATACGAATTTCGGCCACCGCCGCGACATTCCGGGTTACGCCGCCCAACTGGAATGGTTCGACGGGGTGGCGGGCCGGTTCCTGGCCACGCTGCGCCCCGGCGATCTGGCGATCTTCACCGCCGATCATGGCAACGACCCGTCCTGGCGCGGCACCGACCACACGCGCGAACGGGTGGCCGTGCTGGGCCAGGGCGTCGGCCCGCGCGCGGTGGGCCTGGTGGGATTCAGTGACATCGGCGCCTCGGTTCTGGCGTATCTGGGCTTGCCGCCGCCCGATCATGGAAGGTCCTTCCTGTGAAGAAGATCGAACTTCACCTGCATCTGGAGGGCGCCGCGCCGCCCGCCTTCATTCGCAGCCTTGCTGCGGAAAAGGGCGCGGATCTGACCGGCGTCTTCGACGCGCGCGGCAGCTATGCCTATGACGGGTTCGACGGCTTCCTGCGCTGCTACGAGGCCGCGACAAGCGTGCTGCGGACGCCGCAGGATTACGCCCGCCTGCTGGCCGAGGTTCTGGAGCGGTCGGCCGAACAGGGCGTGATCTATACCGAACTTTTCATCTCGCCCGAGTTCTGCGGGGGCGCGGACCTGTCGGCTTGGCGCGATTATCTGGCCGCGATGACCGAGATCGCCGACAAGGCCCGCGCGGACGGCATCGACAGCCGCGCCATCCTGACCATCATCCGCCATCTCGGCCCTGACCGGGCGAAGAAGACCGCGATCTGCGCGGCAGAGACCGCCGGCACCTGGGTCACCGGCTTTGGCATGGGGGGGGCCGAGGCGGTGGGCCGCGCGACCGACTATGCCTGGAGCTTCGATTGCGCGCGCGAGTCAGGTCTGGGCCTCACCTGCCACGCCGGCGAATGGGGTGGCGCGGGCAGCATCCGCGACGCCCTGTCGCTTGGCGTCACGCGCATCGGCCACGGCGTTCGCGCCATCGAGGATCCGGCGCTTGTCGGCGAGCTGGCCCGGTCCGGCGTCACTCTGGAAGTCTGCCCCGGCTCGAATGTCGTGCTTGGGCTTTTTCAGTCCTGGTCCGCGCATCCGATCGCGCGGCTGGCCGATGCCGGGGTGCGCGTCACGGTGTCCACCGACGATCCGCCGTTCTTCCATACGACGATGCGTCAGGAATACAACCGGCTTGCCGATGCCTTCGGTTGGGGCGATACGGAGATCGCACAGATCAACCGCTGGGCTGCCGAGGCCGCATTCTGCGATCAGGCGACCCGCGACCGACTTTTGAAGGAGTTTCCGTGACCCAGCACCTGACCGTCGTCGACCACCCGCTTGTCCAGCACAAGCTGACGATCATGCGCAAGAAAGAGGTTTCCACCGCAGGCTTCCGACGCCTTCTGCGCGAGATCAGCCTGTTGCTGGCCTACGAGGTCACGCGCGAGCTTGAGCTGACCTCGACCCGGATCGAGACCCCGCTCTGCGAGATGGACGCGCCCACGCTCGAAGGCAAGAAGCTGGCGCTGATCTCGATCCTGCGGGCGGGCAACGGGCTTCTGGACGGTATCCTCGAGATGATTCCCTCGGCTCGGGTGGGCTTCGTCGGCATGTATCGCGATCCCGAGACGCTGATGCCCGTCGAATATTACTGCAAGGTCCCGAAGGAACTGGACGCGCGGCTGACGATCGTGGTCGATCCGATGCTGGCGACCGGCAATTCCTCGGTCGCGGCAATCGACATGCTGAAGGCGCGCGGTGCCACGAACCTGCGCTTCCTGTGCCTGTTGGCCGCCCCCGAGGGGGTCGAGCGGATGCGCCAGGCCCATCCCGACGTGCCGATCTACACCGCCTCGCTGGACGAACGGCTGGACGAACACGGCTATATCGTGCCGGGCCTGGGCGATGCGGGCGACCGGATGTTCGGCACGAAATAGCCGCCTTAACCAAGGCTTCAGGCTTTGGGTCTATCCGTGGTTCGTGAAATCGAATCGCGGGTGGCTGATGCGGGTCTTGGCTTGGATGGTTCTGGTGCTCTGGCTTCCAGGGCGGGTTTGGGCCGCGCCCGAACCGCCTCCACCGGGCGATTTTCCTGGCGCGCAGTATATCGACCGCTCCGGCTGCGTCTTTGTTCGTGACGGCGCCGACTGGTCGCCCCGGCTGGACAAGGAAGGCGCGCCGATCTGCGGCTTCCCTCCCAGCCAGCCGGCAGTGGCGTCCGGGGCGCGGGAAAGCCCGCTCTCGCCCGAGGAGGTGTTGACGGCGGTTCTTGCGGAGGGCCTGCGGTCCGGCGACTTGTTGACCGACGCGCCCGCGGCACCGCTGGCCGCTGCCGCGCCCGATCCCGCGCAGGCGCAACTGGACCAGACCCTTGCCCGGCAGGTCGAGCTTGACGCCCGCATGCGCAGCGCGTTGGCAGGCAGCGCGCCCAAGGGACTTTGCGCGCTTGGGCTATCGCCCGGCCAAGGACGCCCCGCCCATCATCGGCGGGGACGTGACGCAGGGGTTGTGCCCCGGCATGGCGGCTGCCGAGCTTGATTCCCGCATTGTGGCCGCGCTTGCCGAGCCACCGGCGGCTGCGCCAGTCGCCGCCCCCGCCGAACGTCCCGCCAAGTCGGCAGGGCAGACTGGAACGTCCGCCGCGGCCCGGCCGCGGAAGGCCGCGCCCGAAAAGCCTGCCTCGATCGTCGCGCGCCGGCCCGCGGCGGCGCAGGCGGCCAAGCCCGCTTCGGTCGAGATGATCCCGGCCAATGCGCGCTATGTCCAGATAGGCAGCTATGCGGATGAAGCCAATGCGCTTGCGGCCCTGCGTCGCCTGTCGGAAATGGGGTATCGCACAGCGCAGCGAAACGAACGCGCGCAGAACCGGCCAACGAAAGCTGTGCTGGCCGGACCCTTTGCCGACCGGCAGGCGCTGGTGGCGGCCTTGACGCGGTTGCGGGCCAGTGGCTATCCGCGGGCGGTGGCGCGATAGCCTTCGTCTTGGCCCTCAGACATGCAAAGGGGGCGCGAACGCCCCCGGAAGATATTGTGCCAGTCTGGCTTGTCAGGCAGCGCGGCGCTGAGCGTCCAGCGCTTGGCGTGGTGCTTCCTCGCGGGTGAAATACCCAAACATCTGATCAAGCACGGCATCGGCTTCGGCCTGCAACTTGCGGGCGGCGAGGCTGAGGGGTTGTGCGTTATTCTGTGCCATTGTCCTGTCTTCCGGGTCGGAGTGGTCCTCCCGACGCAGGAGATAGGAGTGGTATGCCACGGTGTCCAGCCCGATGACCTTGCGTCAATCGACCCTGCAAGGCTGCCATGCAGCGGCTGCATCAGGCCACGGTCACCATGCGGTGCTTCTTCTTCCCGACCGATACCTTCAGCCCGTCCCCGATCAGCGCCGCATCCACGGCCATCTGCGGATCCGACACAGCCTGGTTGTTCAGCCGCAGCCCGCCTTCGGCGATCAGCCGCTTGGCTTCCTTGCCCGACGCGGTGATTCCGGTCTGCACCAGAAGCTGCGCCACGGTCAGCCCGCCCGACAGCGCCTCGGCCCCGATGGTCGCCACCTCCAGATCGCCGCCGGCGCCGCCCTGCTCGAAGACCTCGCGCGCAGTGGCCTCGGCGCTTGCGGCGGCGTCGGCGCCGTGCAGCAGGGTCGTCACCTCGTTGGCCAGCCGGATCTTGGCGGCGTTGATCTCGGATCCCCGCAGGGCGGCGAGGCGGTCGCATTCCTCGACCGGAAGCTCGGTGTAGAGCTTCAGGAACCGTCCCACATCGGCATCGGTCGTGTTTCGCCAGAACTGCCAGAATTCATAGGGGGACAGCATCGCCCCGTTCAGCCAGACCGCGCCGCCCGCCGACTTGCCCATCTTGCGCCCGTCGCTGGTGGTCAGCAGGGGCGAGGTCAGGCCCCAGATCACCGCATCGTCCACCCGGCGGGTCAGGTCGATGCCGTTGACGATGTTGCCCCACTGGTCAGATCCGCCCATCTGCAGCCGGCAGTCGTAGCGGCGGTGCAGTTCCAGGAAGTCGTAGGCCTGCAGGATCATGTAGTTGAATTCCAGGAAGGACAGCGACTGTTCGCGGTCCAGCCGGGACTTCACAGATTCGAAGGACAGCATCCGGTTCACGCTGAAATGCCGGCCGATGTCGCGCAGGAACTCCAGGTAGTTCAGCCCGTCCAGCCATTCGGCGTTGTTCAGCATCAGCGCCGCACCCTCGCCATAGGCGAGGTAGCGCGCAAAGACCTGCTGCATCCCGTCGATGTTGGACTGGATCGCGGCCTCGGTCAGCAGGGGGCGTTCTTCGGACCGGAAGGAAGGGTCGCCCACCTTGGTCGTGCCGCCGCCCATCAGCGTAATGGGGCGGTTGCCGGTCCTCTGGAACCAGCGCAGCATCATGATGTTCAACAGATGGCCCACATGAAGCGACGCCGCCGTCGCGTCATAGCCGATATAGGCGGTGACCGGCCCCTCCAGCAGCGCCTGGTCCAGTGCGGCATAGTCAGTGCAGTCGGCGACATAGCCGCGCTCGACCATCACGCGCAGGAATTCGGACTTGGGCTGAAAGGTCATCGGCTTTTTCCTTCTGATCGGCGCGGATATACCGGCTGCGGCAGGGAAGGAAAAGCGCGATGATCCGGGTTCTGGGAATGATGTCGGGCACCTCGATGGACGGGGTGGACGCGGCGCTGATCGAGACGGATGGCGAGCGGATCGCCGGTTTCGGGCGCAGCGCCTTTCGCGCCTATTCCGACAACGAATCGGCGGCGCTCCACGCGGCGCTTGGCCGCTGGCCCGGCGACCCGGGCGTGACCGAGGCTGCGGATATCTCGGTGGCCAGCCATGCCGCGATGGCGGCGGATTTCCCCGAAGCGGAGCTGATCGGCTATCACGGCCAGACGCTGGCCCATGATCCGCAGGGTCGTGGCACGCATCAGGCGGGTGACGGCGCCTTTCTGGCGCGCAGGACAAGGCGCCCCGTGGTCTGGGACTTCCGCAGCGAGGATGTGCGGCAGGGCGGCGAGGGCGCGCCGCTTGCGCCCTTCTTCCACTGGGCCTGCGCCGCGTGGGCCCTGGGGCAGGGGCATCTGCCGCCCCAGCCGGTGGCCTTCCTGAACCTTGGCGGCGTCGGCAACATCACCTGGGTCGATCCGGCAGCGCCTGCCCCCGAAGCGCCGGGCGCCTGCCTTGCCTTCGACACCGGGCCGGCCAACGCGCCGATCAATGACCTGATGCGTCGCAGGCTGCGGCAAAGCCATGACCGGGACGGTGCGTTCGCTGCGGCGGGCAGGGTGGATGACGCGATCGTCGCCGAGTTCCTGGGCCACCCCTGGTTTGACCGCCCGCCGCCCAAGTCGCTGGACCGCGACCAGTTCGCGGGCCTCTCCGCCGCCGTCGGGCCGCTGCCGGATGCCGATGCCGCAGCCACCCTGGTCGCCGCCCTGGCGAGCGCGGTCGCCGCCGGCTTCCGCTGGCTTCCGCAAGTCCCGGCCGCGGTGCTGGTCTGCGGCGGGGGGCGGCGCAACCCTGCGATCATGGCGCGGCTGGCGCAGGTGCTGCCCTGCGAGGTGCAGCAGGTCGAGGCGGCGGGCCTTGATGGCGACATGCTGGAGGCGCAGGCCTTCGGCTGGCTGGCCGCGCGGGTCATGCGGGGGCTTCCGACCTCGGGGCCGACCACGACCGACGTTCCCGCGCCCTGTTGCGGGGGGCGGATCAGTTATCCTCGCGGCTCGGTCGGATTTTTTCCGACGCGCCCTTGACGGGGGCGTGCTGTCTGCGTAAACCGCCCCTCACCCCGGCGGGCGAAACGGTCGGGGTGGTGAGTGTGCGGTTGTAGCTCAGTTGGTTAGAGTACCGGCCTGTCACGCCGGGGGTCGCGGGTTCGAGCCCCGTCAACCGCGCCACACACACCTTCGCCCGGATATATGCGCGGTTGTAGCTCAGTTGGTTAGAGTACCGGCCTGTCACGCCGGGGGTCGCGGGTTCGAGCCCCGTCAACCGCGCCATTTCCCCTCATTTCAGATCTAACGCCTCGTTTCCATCTTCGCTAAGACAAAATCCCGATCTGGGGGATGAAAGCGAATGGATACGGCCATGACGGACCTTGATGATGCAACGGCGCTGATCGCGACCATGGGTGAAGCCGCGCGCGACGCCGCGGTAGAGCTTGCGCAGGCCACGCCACAGCAGAAGCAGACCGCCCTGACAACCGCCGCTGATGCGCTGCGCCGCCGCCAGGCCGAGATTTTGGCGGCGAACCACAAGGACATGCAGTTCGGCCGCGACAAGGGGCTGGCCGATTCGATGCTGGACCGCCTGCGGCTGGACGACTCCCGCCTGCGGGGGATCGAGGACGGGTTGCGGGCCGTGGCAGCGCAGCGTGACCCGGTAGGCGAGGTCGTGACCGAATGGGACCGCCCGAACGGGCTGCATATCCAGCGCGTGCGCACGCCCATCGGCGTGATCGGCGTCATTTATGAAAGCCGCCCGAACGTGACGGCCGACGCAGGGGCGCTTGCGCTGAAGTCGGGCAATGCGGTGATTCTGCGTGGCGGATCGGAAAGCCTGCATTCCAGCCAGGCGATCCATGCCTGCATGGTCGAGGGGCTGCGCCGTGCGGGCCTGCCCGAGGCCGCGATCCAGCTGGTTCCGACCCGCGACCGCGCGGCGGTCACGGCGATGCTGCAGGCGCAGGGGCTGATCGACGTGATCATCCCGCGTGGCGGCAAGGGCCTGGTCGGCCTTGTCCAGCAAGAAGCGCGGGTGCCGGTCTTTGCCCATCTGGAGGGGATCTGCCACATTTATGTCGACCGCGACGCCGACCCGGAAAAGGCGCGCCGCGTGGTCCTGAACGCCAAGACCCGGCGCACCGGCATCTGCGGCGCTGCGGAATGCCTGCTGATCGACCGGCAGTATTACACCCAGCACGGACCCGCCCTGGTGGAAGCCTTGCTGCAGGCGGGGGTCGAGGTCCGCGCCGAAGGCGACCTGGCCCGGATTCCCGGCACCGTCCTGGCGGAACCCGACGATTTCGGGCGCGAGTTCCTGGACATGATCATCGCGGCCAAGCTGGTCGATGGCGTTGATGGGGCCATCGCCCATATCCGCCGCCATGGCAGCCAGCATACCGAATCGATCCTGACCGAGAACGATGCAACCGTGCGGCGCTTTTTCGCGGGCCTGGACAGCGCGATCCTGATGCACAACGCCTCGACCCAATTCGCCGACGGCGGTGAATTCGGCATGGGTGCCGAGATCGGCATCGCCACCGGCAAGCTGCACGCGCGCGGCCCGGTGGGTGCCGAGCAGCTGACCAGTTTCAAGTATCTAGTGACGGGCGACGGCGCGGTTCGCGTCTGACGTCTGCGGGCCGGGATCAGAAGGCGATCTCGGCCCCCTTGTCATCGACCTCCCAGCGGGCGGGGCGGCCTGCCTCGGCCAGTGCCTCGGCCAGCAGGGGGAAATGAACCTCTGACGGCAGGGGCTTGCGCGGGCCCTCGCCCCCAAGCCAGGCCCAGAGCGCCGGTTCCTGTTTGGTGCGTTCTGCATCGGCCACCAGGCGCCAGCCGGCAGGCCCGTGCAGCACCGTGACCTTGCCGCCCCAGGGCATCGCGCTTTCCAGGCACATCATCGCCAGCATGACCATCCGCAGGTCCGTCCGTGCGAAATCGCCTTCGGCATCCAGCTGGATCTGCATCCGGCCCTGGGCCGAGAAGCCGTCCAGCAATTGCGCCAGCCCGGCGCGGCCGATGCGCTGGTCGCCCTGGACCTGCCCGAAGGCCACCCGGAAGATCTGGATGCGGCTGCGTGCCGCCGAGACGCTTTCGGCGATCAGCTTCAGTTCCGGGCTGGCGTCGATGCCGGGGAAATCCGTCGACATTTCCAGCAGTTCGACCCCGTTGCCGATCGCCCCCAAGGGCGAAACGAGGTCATGGCACAGCCGCGACCCCAGAAGCTGCGACAACTCGCCCGGTGGGATGCGCGTTGTGTCCGGGGTCATGGGGCATTACCTTTCAATAAATTTGCAGGGGACGCCGCCGTGAACGAGATCCTGGAACCCGGAATGATCGTCCGCCACCCCGGCGCGCCCGAATGGGGGGAAGGGCAGGTGCAATCGCGCATCGGCGACCGCATCACGGTCAACTTTTCCCACGCGGGAAAGCAGGTTCTCGATGGAAAACGGGTTTCGCTGGACATTGTCTGGTCGCAGGGCGGCTGAAGCGGTTCGTGTGCCACGATTGCAACCTTTGATTGTTTGCGCAAGCCGTGACACACAGTCGGTTGCCGCGCTGTTGCAATGCCGGTCCCCGCTGCCTAGAGAGGACGTGATGCCCATGACAGCCATTGCCTCCCGCATGAAGTCCGATCCGTCCTTCTTCGACATCCGCCTGGCTGTGTCGGAACAGGATCTGCTGGCCGCGCAGCGCCTGCGCTATCGCGTCTTTGTCGAGGAACTGGGCGGCGACGGTCCCCTGGTGGATCACGACCGGCGGCTGGAACGTGACGAATTCGACCCTGTCGTCGATCACCTGTGTCTGATCGACAACCGCCGCTCGGCCGAGGATCTGGACCATGTCGTCGGCGTCTATCGCCTGCTGCCGGGTGATCGCGCGGCGCGCCTTGGGCGCTTTTACTGCGACGCCGAATACGACCTGACGCCCCTGCGCCGTTGCGGCCGCCCGGTGCTGGAACTGGGCCGGTCCTGCGTCGATCCGGCCTTCCGGGGCGGCTCCGGCATGTTCCTGTTGTGGAACGCGCTGGCCGATTACGTTCTGGATCACGGGATCGAGATCCTGTTCGGCGTGGCCAGCTTCCATGGCACCGACACCGCGATGCTGGCGCCTGCGCTCAGTTGGCTGCACCACCACCATCTTTCGCCTGCCGATCTGCGGCCCAGGGCGCTGGAGCCCGGCTTTCACCGCATGGACCTGATCCCCGCCGACCGCCTGGACCGGCGCGAAGCGCTTGTGGGAATGCCCGCGCTGATCAAGGCCTATCTGCGCCTTGGCGGCATGGTGGGCGAGGGGGCCTTCATTGACCATGCCTTCAACACCACCGACGTGTTTCTGCTGATGGATACGGCCGCCATGTCGGGCAAGCACCGGCAGTTCTACGAAAGCCGCTGGCAGCCGCAATGAACCGCACCTTGGCTGTCGATCCGGGACGGGGCGAGGCGACCTGGCGCGATCAGTCGCCGCCGCCCGTGGCGCGGCCCCATGGCCTGCGCGACTGGCTGCGCGTGATGCGCCGGGGCGGGGGTGCCGTGCTGGTGCTGCTGCTGGGGGTGCTGCTGATCCTGCCCCTGCGCGGGGTCGAGCGCCTGCTGCACGGCCAGCGCCGCCCCTGGACCGGGCCGCATGTGCAACTGGTCTGTCGCCTGACGCTGGCCTGCATGGGCATTCGCTGGCGACGGCTGGGCAAGCCGATGCGGGGGCCGGGCGCGGTGGTCGCCAACCACTCCAGCTGGCTTGACATCCTGGTCCTGAACGCCGCCATGCCGGTCTTCTTCGTCAGCAAGGCCGAGGTCGCGACCTGGCCCGGTATTAATATCCTGACCCGGGTCACCAATACGCATTTCGTCGTCCGCGATCCCAGGCTGGCGCAGGAACAAGCCGCCGAATTCGCGGCCCGCGTCCGGGCAGGGCACCGGCTGCTTTTCTTCCCCGAGGGCACCTCGACTGACGGGCAGCGCATCCTGCCCTTCAAGCCCACCCTGTTCCAAGGCTTCCTGGACCCCGCGCTGCCCGAGGGGCTGGCGGTCCAGCCGGTCAGCGCGATCTATCAGGCGCCTGCGGGGGGCGATCCGCGCTTCTATGGCTGGTGGGGCGACATGGACCTGGGGCCGCACCTGCTGGCGGTATTGGCGGCACGGTGGCAGGGCCAGGCCAGCGTGGTCCTGCATGACCCGATCCCGGTGGCCGGACAGACCCGCAAGACCCTGTCCATCGCCTGCGAGAACGCGGTGCGCCGGGGGCTGGTCGTCTGATCGCTTGATCGGCCGGGAAAAACGCCCATATCTTGTAGGTTCCTTACTTGCTGCCCCAAGGAATCTGCCATGACCCGTTTTGCCGCGCCGATCGCCGAACAGATCTGGGACATGAAGTACCGCTTGAAGGATGCGGAAGGCCGCCCTCTCGACGCGGTGGTCGAGGACAGTTGGCGCCGCGTCGCGCGCGATCTGGCCCAGGTCGAGGCCGATCCTGCCGGATGGGAGGACCGCTTCTACGCGGCGCTTCAGGATTTCAGGTTCCTTCCCGCCGGCCGCATCTTGGCAGGCGCCGGCACGGGCCGGTTGGTCACGCTGTTCAACTGCTTCGTCATGGGCACCATCCGGGACAGCATGGAGGGCATCTTCGAGGCCCTGAAGGAGGCCGCCCTGACCATGCAGCAGGGCGGCGGCATCGGCTATGACTTCAGCACGCTGCGCCCCAAGGGGGCCGAGGTGCGCGGGGTGGCGGCGGATGCCTCGGGGCCCTTGTCCTTCATGGATGTCTGGGATTCGATGTGCCGCACGATCATGTCGGCGGGCAGCCGGCGCGGCGCGATGATGGCCACGATGCGCTGCGACCACCCGGACATCGAGGATTTCATCCAGGCCAAGCAGGACAGCGCCCGGCTGCGGATGTTCAACCTGTCGGTGCTGGTGACGGATGCCTTCATGGAGGCGGTCAAGGACGATGGCCCTTGGGAACTGGTCTTCGGCGGCCGTGTCTATCGCACGGTCCCCGCGCGCGACCTGTGGAACCGGATCATGCGCGCCACCTATGACTATGCCGAACCCGGCGTGATCTTCATCGACCGCATCAACCGGCAGAACAACCTTCACTACGCCGAGACGATCTGCGCCACCAATCCCTGCGGCGAACAGCCGCTGCCGCCCTATGGCGCCTGCCTGCTGGGATCGGTGAACCTGGCGCGGCTGGTCAGCGATCCCTTTACGCGGCGCGCGCGGCTGGACACGGCGGCGCTGGACGACCTGGTCCGTGTCGCGGTGCGGATGATGGACAACGTGGTCGATGCGTCTCGCTTTCCGCTGCCGCAGCAGGCGGCCGAGGCGAAGGCCAAGCGGCGCATCGGGTTGGGCGTGACGGGGCTTGCCGATGCGCTGCTGATGCTGGGCCTGCGCTATGGCGCCCCGGACGCGGTGGACCAGACGCGGGCCTGGATGAAGGCCATCGCGCGGTCGGCCTATCTGGCCAGCGCCGATCTGGCGCGCGAGAAGGGGCCGTTTCCGCTGTTCGACCGCGATGCTTACCTCGCCTCGGGCTTCATGCAACGGATGGACGCCGACGTGCGCGAGGCGGTGGCCGCACATGGCATCCGCAACGCGCTGCTGACCAGCATCGCGCCGACGGGGACGATCAGCCTTTACGCAGGCAATGTGTCCAGCGGCATCGAGCCGGTCTTTGCCTATGCCTATACCCGCAAGGTCCTGCAGAAGGACGGCAGCCGGACCGAGGAAGAGGTCGTCGATTACGCCGTCCAGATGTGGCGCGACATGCATGGCGACGCCCCCTTGCCGGATCATTTCGTGAATGCCCAGACGCTTGCGCCCCAGGATCACGTGGCCATGCAGGCGGCGGCGCAGGAATGGGTGGACAGCTCGATCTCGAAGACGATCAACTGCCCGCGCGACATTTCCTTCGAGGCGTTCAAGGACGTCTATCTCTCGGCCTGGGATCTGGGCTGCAAGGGCTGCACAACCTATCGCCCGAACGACGTGACGGGCAGCGTGCTGTCGGTCAGCGAAAAGGCCGAGGCCGCGCCGCAATCCGACAGCGGCGCCGACGTGGTCTACCTGACCGAGCCGCTGGATCGCCCCGCCGCCCTGGAAGGCGCGACCTACAAGCTGAAATGGCCCGCCAGCGAGCACGCCATCTACATCACGATCAACGACATCGTGCAGTCCGGCCATCGCCGCCCGTTCGAGATCTTCATCAATTCGAAGAACATGGAGCATTTCGCCTGGACGGTTGCCCTGACCCGGATGATCAGCGCGGTCTTCCGGCGCGGCGGCGATGTCAGCTTCGTGGTCGAGGAGTTGAAGGCCGTCTTTGACCCGCGCGGCGGGGCCTGGATGAACGGGCGCTATGTCCCCTCGATCCTTGCGGCCATCGGCGGGGTGATCGAACGCCACATGATTGCCATCGGCTTCCTGGCGGGCGAGGGGATGGGCCTGAAATCCGACCCCCATCTTGAAGCGGTGGCAGTTGGCGAACGTCCCCTGGGCCCGGCCTGTCCGAACTGCGGCCAATACGGGATGCGCATGAACGAGGGCTGCATGACCTGCCCCAACTGCGGGCATTCGAAGTGCGGGTAAGAGGCGGGGTGGGGCAAAGCCCCTGCGATCCGCTCGTAGGACGGGGGGTTTCACCCCACCGTTCTATAGCCCCGTCGCAGCCAGCGTGGCGGTGATCACCGGCGCAAGCCGCCCTGCCCATTCCGCCTGGCCCGCCGCATCCGCGATCAGGTCGTTCCGCACCTCGATCAGGACGTTCGGGCGGCCATGCTTCAATGCGTGGCGGTCGATCGAATCTCCTTCCAGATGGCCGTCATAGGGCTGGTTCTCACCCGTGATCCAGCCTGCTTCCCGGCAGGCCTGCACCATTGGCGGACCAAGCCGGACATCCTGCCAGGAATACAGGATCCCCACCTGCCAAGGCCGCATGGGTCGGCCGCGGAGTTGCGGCGTAAAGCTGTGCACCGCGCAGATGCAGCGGTCCAGGTGACGGTCGGCCAGCGCCTCAAGGGCGTCGTGATAAGGGCGATGCAGTCGGTCCAGACGCCGCCGCAACTCGGCTTGGTCGGCGTCCTTGTTGGCCGGGATCACCGTGCCGTCGTAAAGCCGCATCAGCAGCGTGGGATCATCCTCGCCCCGGTTCGGATCAATTACCAGGCGCGAGAAGTCGGAAAAGATTGCCGGCGCATCCATCAGCGCCGCGAGGCGAGAGGCCAGCCCTGCCGCGCCCACGTCATAGGCGATGTGGCGGGCCATGTCCTCGGGGGCGATGCCCAGGGTTCCGCCGCCGACCCAGGCCGGCACGCGGTTCGTCGCGTGGTCGCAGGTGATCAGCCAGCGGGACGGTCGGTCCCCACCCTCGGTCCAGAAGGCGCGCTCTGTTATGGGTCGGTCGTCTTTCATCTCTGCCAATGTCTATGACATGGTGCCGCCGGACGCCAGTTGCGGCTGCTGGCGATCTGGACCATAGTTAGCGCTAAAGCTGAAGAGGGCGACAGGATGAGACGACATCGCAACGTGAAGATCGTGGCAACACTTGGGCCTGCCTCCAGCACCAAGGACATGATCCGTGCGCTGTTCGACACCGGAGCAGACGTGTTCCGCCTGAACATGAGCCATGGCAGCCATGCCGACCACCGCGCGCGCTATGACGCGATCCGCGCGGTCGAGGCCGAGACCGGCCGCCCCATCGCGGTCCTTGCCGACCTTCAGGGGCCGAAGCTGCGGGTGGGACAGTTCACCGCAGGGGCCCACGACCTTGAGGAAGGCGACCGCTTCCGCTTCGACCTGGACCCGGCGCCGGGGAATTCGCAGCGGGTCCAACTGCCCCACCCCGAGATCTTCGCGGCCCTGGTGCGCGGCAGCAACCTTCTGGTCAACGACGGCAAGATCCGTCTGCGGGTCGAAGAATGCGGACCGGATTTCGCCGATTGCACCGTGACGGTCGGCGGCACGATCAGCGACCGCAAGGGCGTGAACGTGCCGGACGTGGTGCTGCCCCTGGCGGCGCTGTCCGACAAGGACCGCTCGGACCTGGAATTCGCCTGCGAGTTGGGGGTGGACTGGCTGGCCCTGTCCTTCGTGCAGCGCGTCGCCGATGTCGAGGAAGCGCGCGCCCTGGCCAAGGGCCGCGCGGCAATCCTGTCCAAGATCGAAAAGCCCGCCGCAGTCGATGCCTTCGACGACATCCTTGCGGCCTCCGACGGCATTATGGTGGCGCGCGGCGATCTGGGTGTGGAACTGCCGATCCATTCCGTTCCGCCGATCCAGAAGCGGCTGGTGCGCAAATGCCGGTCCGCCGCCAAGCCGGTGATCGTCGCGACCCAGATGCTGGAATCGATGATCGAAAGCCCCATGCCGACGCGGGCCGAGGTCAGCGACGTGGCGAACGCCATCTATGAGGGCGCCGACGCGGTGATGCTGTCCGCCGAAAGCGCCGCCGGCGCCTATCCGATCGAGGCCGTGCGCACCATGGACAGCGTCGCCCGCTCGGTCGAGGCCGACAGCAACTATCGCGCGATCATCGAGGCCTCGCGCCAGATCAGCCGGCACAGCATCGCGGACGCCATCGTGACCGCTGCGCGCGAGATTGCCGAAACCACGGACATCGCCGCGATCTGCGCCTTCAGCCAGTCGGGGAAGACCGCAAGCCTGATCGCCCGCGAACGCCCCCGCGTGCCGATCATCGCGCTGACGCCCATCGAATCGGTCCTGCGGCGCATGTGCCTGACCTGGGGCACGCACTGCGTGATCACGCCGCAACTGTCGCGCTTCAAGGAGGCCGTGGTGAACGCGACCCGCGCGGCGCGCGAGTTCCACTTTGCCGACGAATCGCGGCAGGTGGTGGTGATGGCTGGCGTGCCTTTCAACGTGCCGGGAACGACGAACATCGTCCGCATCGCGCCTTGCGACGAACGCTTGATCTTCGCATCCGATCCAGAATAAGCGCGGATCAGGCAAACCACTACGGGGACTTCCATGTCTGATCTTCTGCTGCTTGGCGGCATTGCGCTGTGCCTGATCTCGGTCCTCGTGGCCATCGTGCAGCTGTTGCAGACGCGCCCCCCACGCGCGGCGGCGATCCTGCTGATCCTGGGCATCGTCGGCATCTTCGCGGCGGCCTATCTGGGCCCGCAGCCCTTCAGCCTGGAACAGATCCCGCAGGCCTGGGCGCGTGTGACGGGCGGCGCGGCCACCGCACCCTGAACCCTTGCCAAAACCGCAAGGCGCGCTTATACCGCGCGCTTCCTACCCGTGTGTCCGGCCAGATGGCATTGCCGAGTCGCACGTTCACTCTGATGAAGGAGATGAAAATGCCGAAGATGAAGACCAAGTCGGCCGCCAAGAAGCGGTTCTCGTTCACGGCTTCGGGCAAGGTGAAATCCGCTCAGGCCGGCAAGCGCCATGGCATGATCAAGCGGACCACGAAGTTCATTCGCGACGCGCGCGGCACCACCGTCCTGTCGGACGCTGACGCCAAGATCGTCAAGAAATACATGCCCTATAACCGCTGATCGCGAGGACTGAACAATGGCACGAGTTAAATCCGGCAAGGTCACCCACGCCCGCCACAAGAAGGTTCTTGACGCGGCGAAAGGCTATTACGGCAACCGTTCGCGCAACTTCCGCACCGCCACCCAGGCCGTGGACAAGGCGAACCAGTACGCCACCCGCGACCGCAAGAACCGCAAGCGCAACTTCCGCGCGCTGTGGATCCAGCGGATCAACGCCGCCGTCCGTCTGGTCGATGCGGAAATGACCTATTCGCGCTTCATCAACCTGCTGGCGAAAGCCGGGATCGAGGTTGACCGCAAGGTTCTGGCCGACCTGGCCGTGAACGAACCCGAAGCGTTCGGTGCGATCGTGGAAAAGGCGAAAGCCGCCGCCTGATCCTTCGGGCAGCACGACCTTCAGGGCCAGGGCGTCTTAGACGCGCTGGCCTTTTTCGTGGGCGCCTTCCCGCTTGTGATCGCCGCCCCGTTGCCTGCGGGCGGCGCCGTTCCTATCCTTCTGGAATGCGCAGCCTTAAATCCGCCTCATCCGGCAGCCGTCCCCCCCGCGAACCCGTCAAGGTCGCGCTGGCGCGGAAGCCCCTGGGCATCATCGGCACCGCCCTGACCGCGCAGCGGAACCTGCTGGAACTGATCCCCGAGATCGCCACGCGCCAGCCCATCGTTTCGGGCCGAACGGGGGTGCGGTTCCACATGGTCATGGACCCGGCCACGCTGCGCCACATCCTGAAGGAGCGTGTCGAGGATTATCCGAAATCCATCGTTACCAAGCTGATCCTGGAACCGGCCGTCGGGGACAGCCTGTTCGTGGCCGAAGGCGCGCAATGGCGCTGGCAGCGCCGCGCCCTGGCGCCCGCCTTCGCCCTGCGCCATGTCGAGGCGCTTGGGCCGATCATGACCGCCGCAGCCGAGGCATCGGCCCGCCGTCTGGCCTTGGCGCGAAATACTGTCGATGTGTACGAGGAGACAGTAGCCGCGACCTTCGACGTGATCTCGGACGTGACTTTTTCGGGCGACAGGGCCTTTGACCGCGACGCGGTGCATCGCGCCATCGATGTCTATATCGAACAGGCGGCCAAGGTCTCGCTGCTGGACGTGCTGGGCCTGCCGGGTTGGATCCCGCGACCGCGGCGGCTGTTTTCCCGCCCCGGCCTCGGTCGGATGAAGGAGATCGCGGACAGCGCCATCGACGCCCGGGCGGCCCATCCCCGGACGGAAGGGGCGCCGGATCTGCTGGATCTGCTGCTGGATGCCGCCGATCCCGAAACCGGGCGGGCCATGACCCGCGACGAACTGCGCGATAACCTGCTGACCTTCATCGTGGCCGGGCACGAGACGACGGCGCTGACCCTGGCTTGGGCCCTGTATCTCTGCGCCTTCGATCCCGACGTCCAGGACCGTGCCGCGGCCGAGGCCCGGCACGTGCTGGGCGACCGCGCCGCCGTGGTGGCCGATCTGCACAGGTTGCCCCTGATCCAGCGCATCGTCAACGAGGCGCTGCGCCTTTATCCGCCCGCCGCCTTCCTGTCGCGCACCGCGCAGGTCGCGGACCGGCTTTGCGGCCGGGAGGTCCTGCCGGGCGACACCATCATGCTGCCCATCTATGCGCTGCACCGTCACCATCTGCTGTGGGATCGCCCCGATACCTTCGATCCCGACCGTTTCCTGACCACCCCCGACCGTTATGCCTTCCTGCCCTTCGGCGGGGGGCCTCGCATCTGCATCGGCGCCAGCTTTGCCCTGCAGGAAGCCGGCATCATCCTGGCGACGCTGCTGGCGCGGTTCCGCTTCAGCGCAGGTGCAAGCCGCGACCCGCAGCCCCGCATGATCCTGACCCTGCGGCCGCATGGCGGGGTCTGGCTGGATGTCGCGCCGCGCTGAAGGCTTTCCCCCTGGCGCCACAAGTGCTAACGCAAGACCCGACAAGCACGCCCGAGGCATGAAGATGGACGACCTGAACCCGCTCCGCCAGCAATGGCTTGACCGCATCAACGGCGCTGCCGATCCGGCCGCCATCGAGGAGGTGCGCCTTGCCGCTCTGGGCAAGAAGGGCGAGATCAGCCTGAAGATGCGCGAACTGGGCCGCATGACGCCCGAGGAACGCCAGACTACCGGCCGCGCGCTGAACGAGCTTCGCGACGAACTGGACGCCGCCCTGCGCGCCCGCAAGCTGTCGTTGGAGGATGCGGCATTGGAGGCCCGTCTGGCGGGCGAGTGGCTGGATGTGACGCTGTCCGGTCGTCCGCGCCCGCAGGGGACCATCCACCCGATCAGCCAGGTGACCGAGGAAGTGACGGCGATCTTCGCCGACATGGGCTTTTCGGTCGCCGAAGGGCCGCAGGTTGAATCCGACTGGTACAATTTCGACGCGCTGAACATCGCGCCCGAACACCCGGCGCGCCAGGAGCACGATACGTTCTTCATGCACCGCGCGCCGGGCGACAACCGCCCGCCGCATGTCCTGCGCACCCATACCAGCCCGGTCCAGATCCGGGCGATGCAGGACCACGGGGCGCCGATCCGCGTGATCTGCCCCGGCCGCGTCTATCGCATGGACATGGACCAGACCCATACCCCCATGTTCCACCAGGTCGAGGGTCTGGCCATCGACCGCGACATCAGCATGGCCCAGCTTAAATGGACGCTCGAGGAATTCTGCCGCGCCTTCTTCGAGGTCGATGAGGTCGAACTGCGCTTCCGCGCCAGCCACTTTCCCTTCACGGAACCCTCGGCCGAGGTGGATATCCGCTGCTCCTGGGAGGGCGGCCAGTTGAAGATCGGCGAAGGCGACAGCTGGCTGGAGATCCTGGGCTCTGGAATGGTGCATCCCAAGGTCCTGCGCGCCGGGGGAATCGATCCCGACCAGTGGCAGGGCTTTGCCTTCGGCATGGGCATCGACCGCGTCGCGATGCTGAAATACGGCATCCCCGACCTGCGCGCGTTCTTCGAAAGCGATCTGCGGTGGCTGCGGCATTATGGATTTGCAGCGGGGGATGTGCCGAGTGTGGCGGGTGGTCTGAGCCGGTAAGGCAGGGCCACCCAACCGGTGGCCCAGACATATCTCATGCGGCGAGCGCAACGCCGCGATTGATCGACTCCATGGTCAAACGCTGACGCATCTGTTCCCTGTCCTCCCGGATAAGTCCCGGAACCAGGAAGATGTCGACAAGGGTCCAGATACCGACGGCAGCCAACAGGAACACGCCGACGGCTACGACAAGGCTTGCGATCCCAAGGATCGTCAGGATCAGCATCGTCACGGCCGTCCCTGTCTTGCCAAGGTAGAACCGATGCGCGCCCATCATGCCTAGAAAGATAAGCAGCAGATAGGCCACGACGGGCGATTTGGCGTCGTTCTGAATACGTTGTTCGATGAGGATTTGTTGCTGAGTGTCCAGGTGCATGTCCGTTTCCTGCGGTAAGCGATTTCCTCTCGTGACAGGAAAACGTTAAGCGCTGGTTACCTGGAGTAACTTTTCCACTGGGTGCTCGCACGCGCGCAGCACTCCGCAAAGGTGCGTGACATCAGGCACCCTGCGGCGATCACCGCCGCAGCGTCACCACGTTGCTGGCGCTGGTGATCTCGACCGCCGTGATCCGCGCCAACTGGACCAGGGACAGCGACATCGCCGCCGTGATCTCGTCAACGCCGGGACGGGCGGGCAGGACGGCTGCGTTGCCGGGCGCGGGCGGGACGCCAACCAGGCGCAGGCGCAGGACGCCATCGGCATCGGGAGAGATCCGGTCGCCCGGCATCGGACGCGCCGTGACCAAGGCGACCGAGGAATAGCCGCGCACCGGGGCAAATCCGTTCACCACCAGCAGCCGACCTTCGTTCAAGGGCTCCCACCGGGCCGAGGTGATCTGCGGGATGTCGGGGCGGTTGTCCGAAACCTGAGAATAGCCCCCCTCGGGCTCCAGGGTTCTTGCAGGCGGGCTGCCCCAGGACAGGGGATTCCAGCCGCTGCCGCCGCCTCCGCATGATGCCAGGGCCATCGTCGCGATCAGCAGGGGCGCGGTCAGTTTGCTCATGTCACCATCCCTTGGGCGTTTTCGTCCTGTTAGGCGAAAACCGCGTGGGGATAAAGGCACTTTGACCTTGCCGCCCAAGCGCGCTAGCTACAGGCCGAAAGGATCCCGCCATGGCAACGCAAGCCTTCGAAGACATCGCCGACACCTTCGACTTTCTGGACGATTGGGAAGACCGCTATCGCCACGTGATCGAACTTGGCAAGGCCATGCCGCCCATGGATCCGGCGCTGCAGGTCCCCGCCACAAAGGTCGAGGGCTGCGCCAGCCAGGTTTGGATCATGCCGAGGATCGAGAATGGCCGCTTCGATTTCCAGGGCGACAGCGATGCGATGATCGTGCGCGGCCTGATCGCCGTGCTGCACGCGCTCTATTCCGGCGTTCCGGTGGCCGAGGTGGGCAGGATCGATGCACAGGCCGAACTGGCGCGGCTCGGCCTGGACGAACACCTGTCCTCGCAGCGCTCGAACGGGCTGCGGGCGATGGTCCAGCGGATCAGGCAGCTTTCCTCCGCCGCAGCGTGATCCAGCCGCCGCCCAGAACCCGGGTGCTGTCCGGCTCATAGAACACGCAGGCCTGGCCGGGGCTGACGCCTTCCTCGGCATCCAGCAACTCGACTTCGGCCCGGGTCGCGTCGATGGCGCGCAGGATCGCCGGCCGGGGTGGCCGGGTTGACCGGATGCGGACCATCACCGGGATCTCGCCCGCGAAAGGCTTGTCGCCCAGCCAGTTCACCTCGCTGATCGGCACGATGGTCGTGGCCAGGGCCGATTTCGGTCCGACCACCACGTGGCGCTGGTCAGGGTCCAGGCGCACCACATAAAGCGGGTCGCCCAGGCCCCCGATCCCCAGCCCGCGACGCTGCCCGATGGTATAGTGGATCACGCCGCGATGCCGGCCCAGGACATTGCCGTCCATATCCACGATCTCGCCCGGATCCGCCGCGCCGGGGCGCAGCTTTTCGATCACGGCGGCATAGTTGCCGTTCGGCACGAAGCAGATGTCCTGGCTGTCGGGCTTGTCCGCCACCGCCAGCCCGTATTCGGCGGCCAGGGCGCGCGTTTCTGCCTTGCTGGCCAGATGGCCCAGGGGAAAGCGCAGGAAGTCCAACTGTTCCTGCGTGGTCGAGAACAGGAAATAGCTCTGGTCGCGGTTCGGATCGGCAGCCATGTGAAGCTCTGCCCGGGCGGGGCCATCCTTGCGCTGGATATAATGGCCCGTCGCCATGCAATCGGCATCCAGGTCGCGCGCGGTTTCCAGCAGGTCGCGGAACTTTACCCGCTCGTTGCAGCGGATGCAGGGCACGGGCGTCGCCCCGGCCAGATAGGCATCGGCAAATTCATCGATGACCGATTCGCGGAACTTGTTCTCGTAATCGAGGACATAATGCGGAAACCCCATGCGTTCCGCCACGCGCCGCGCATCATGGATGTCCTGCCCGGCGCAGCAGGCGCCCTTCTTGGCCAGGGCCGCGCCGTGGTCGTAAAGCTGCAGCGTGACGCCGATCACGTCATAGCCCTCGGCCTTCAGCTTGGCTGCCACGACGGAACTGTCCACGCCGCCAGACATCGCCACCACCACCCGCGTCTGCGCGGGAGGCTTGGCAAAACCCAGGCTGTTCAAGTCGGAAGCGCGCGCCGAGGCGCGGTGGTGAAGCGTCATGGCAGGTCTCGGGTGATGAATACGTCCAAATATAAGCAAATGCTGCCTATTCTCAAGACGCCAGCGGGCTGAAAAGCTGCGAAGCTCAATTCAGGATTAACGGCTTTCCCTCACTGTCGCCCCACGCGACATAGGACAGGTAGGATGTTCTTGAAAAAAACCGATGCTCCTCGAACCGCGATGCTGCCCGACGGCAGGGTCCTGAGCCTGGCCGATCTGCCGCCGGAGGATACAAGATGGGTCGCCAGCCGCAAGGAAACGGTTGTCAACGCCGTCCTGCACGGGCTGATCCGCAAGGAGGAAGCCCTGCGCCGCTACGGCCTCTCCGAGGAGGAGTTCGATGGCTGGACGAAAGCCGTCCAGAAACACGGTCGCGCCGCATTGAAAGTGACCGCAATTCAGCGATTCCGGCAACCTTAGATTGCAATGTTCCGAATTCGTCATAAGGTAACCACATATTAACCTTATGGCCGGATGGTTGGACCAGGTTAGTTGAGAATCGGGGTGAACTTTCATGAGAATTCTTTTGGTTGAAGACGATCCCAGTACGGCGCGCGCCATCGAGCTGATGCTGACTGCGGCAAGCTACAATGTCTTTCGCACGGACATGGGCGAGGAGGGGATCGACCTTGCCAAGCTTTACGATTACGACCTGATCCTTCTGGATCTGGACCTCCCCGACATGCACGGGATGGAGGTCCTGCGCCATCTGCGCCTGGCCCGCGTAGACACGCCGATCCTGATCCTGACCGGTTCGGACGACACCGAAAGCAAGTTGCGCGGCTTCGGCTTCGGTGCCGACGACTACATGACCAAGCCCTTCAATCGCGAGGAATTGCAGGCCCGCATCCAGGCGATCATCCGCCGGTCCAAGGGCCACAGCCAGGCGGTCATCAAGACGGGCGAGATTGTCGTGAACCTTGACGCGCGTTCGGTCGAGGTGCGGGGCAAGACGGTGAACCTGACGGGCAAGGAATACCAGATCCTGGAACTGCTCAGCCTGCGCAAGGGCACGACCCTGACAAAGGAAATGTTCCTCAACCACCTTTACGGCGGCATGGACGAACCCGAGCTGAAGATCATCGACGTCTTCATCTGCAAGTTGCGCAAGAAATTGTCCGAGGCGCTTGGCGGCGACAGCCATATCGAGACGGTCTGGGGCAGGGGCTATGTCCTGCGCGAACCCATGCCGAATGCAGAACGCCTGGCGATCGGCGCCTGAAATCGCGGGGCCGTGGCGCGCAGCTGCGGCCTCTGTAAAATCCTCTGCCAAACGTCGTATAGAACGGACAGACGAAGGCGGAGGCAGCGATGACGGACGGCAAACAGGAGCAAGACACAGAAGCGCGGCCGGATGTGGCTGCGCTGGACGGCAGGCACGCTGCCGATGAAATTGCGGATCTGTCGGCCAGGATCGCGCAGGCGAACGAGGAATATCATACTCTCGACGCCCCGGTCCTGTCCGACGCCGAATACGATGCCCTGAAACTTCGGCTGCTAACCCTTGAGCGGGCCTTTCCGCAGCTTGCCCGACCCGAGAGTCCCACGCAAAAGATCGGTGGCGCACCGGCCGAAGGGTTTGGCAAGGTCGTTCACGCGCAACGCATGATGTCGCTGGAAAACGGCTTCAGCGCCCAGGATGTGAGCGATTTCGTGACACGTGTCCGCAGTTTTCTGGGGCTGCGTGAGACACCCGCCTTCACGGCGGAACCCAAGATCGACGGGCTGTCGCTTTCCCTGCGCTATGAAGACGGGGCGCTGGTCCAGGCCGCCACGCGGGGCGACGGCACCGTGGGCGAGAATGTCACCGCCAACGCCCTCACGATCGCCGACATTCCCCATCGGTTGACGGGCGACGTTCCGGCCATCCTGGAGGTTCGGGGCGAGGTCTACATGACCCATGCCGATTTCGAGCGTCTGAACGCCGCCGAGGGTGGCCGCGTCTTCGCCAATCCCCGCAATGCCGCTGCAGGTTCGCTGCGCCAGATCGACCCGGCGGTGACTGCCTCGCGCCCGCTGCGCTTCTTCGCCTATGGCTGGGGCCAGCTCGGCGAACCGCTGGCTGATACGCAGATCGGCGCTGTCGAGCGCCTCGCGGCCCTTGGCTTCCAGACCAACCCTCTGACCCGGCTGTGCCATGACGCCGACCAGATGATCGCCGTCTGGGCCGAGATCGAACAGCAGCGCGCGACGCTTGGCTATGACATCGACGGCGTCGTCTACAAGGTCAACGATCTGTCCTATCAGACCCGGCTTGGCTATCGCTCGACCACGCCCCGCTGGGCCTTGGCGCACAAGTTCCCGGCCGAAACAGCGTGGACACGGCTTGACCGGATCGAGATCCAGGTCGGCCGCACCGGCGCGCTGTCCCCTGTCGCCCGGCTGGAGCCGGTGACGGTGGGCGGCGTCGTCGTCTCGAACGCGACGCTGCACAACGAGGATTACATCGCGGGACGCGACAGCACTGGCGCCCCAATCCGCGAGGGTCGCGACATCCGCGAGGGGGACTGGGTCAAGGTTTATCGCGCGGGCGATGTCATTCCCAAGATCGCAGACGTGGATCTGGCCCGACGCCCCGGGGAAAGCCAGCCTTACGCCTTTCCCGAAACCTGTCCGCAGTGCGGATCCGCCGCGATCCGCGAGCCGGGCGATTCGGTCCGCCGCTGCACCGGCGGCATGGTCTGCCCTGCGCAGGCGGTCGAGAAGCTGAAGCATTTCGTCAGCCGCGCCGCCTTCGACATCGAGGGACTGGGCGCCAAGCAGATCGAGATGTTCTTCACCGATGCCACCCTGCCGATCCGCGAACCCGCCGATATCTTCACCTTGGCCGAACGTGACGCGCGCAACCTTGCCAGACTGAAGAATCGCGAGGGATTCGGCGCAAGATCCGCAGAAAAGCTGTTCGCCGCCATCGAGGACAAGCGCCGCATCCCCCTTGGGCGGCTGATCTTCGCACTTGGCATCCGCCATGTGGGCGAAGTCGCGGCAGGCATACTTGCACGCCATTTCGGAACCTGGGACGCGCTTGTCGCCGCGGTGGATGCAGCGGCGCAGGAGCCTGCCTTTGTGGCCGACGACAAGGCCCGACGCGCGGTGATGGCCGATAGCCCGAACTGGTCGGAACTGACGACCATCAACGGCATCGGCTCGGTCCTGGTGCAGTCGCTTGTCACCACCCTGACGCAAGAAGCCGAACGCGCCAGCATCGACCGCCTGACTGCCCGGATCGAGGTGGTTCCCGCCGAGTCTCGCCAGGCCCGGGAAACCGCGATCAGCGGCAAGACCCTGGTCTTCACCGGCACGCTGGAACGCATGACGCGGGCCGAGGCCAAGGCGCGGGCCGAGGCGATGGGCGCCAAGGTCGCCGGATCGGTCAGCGCCAAGACCGATCTGCTGATCGCAGGGCCGGGCGCGGGGTCCAAGGCCACAAAGGCCGCCGACTTGGGCGTCAAGGTCATCGACGAGGATGAGTGGCTGCGCCTCGCGGGCAGCGCATGACGCAGCCCAAGGGGCGCCCGCCGGCGCTTTTCCCGCTGTTTTCCGACGTCGATACCCTGCCGGGCGTGGGTCCGAAAGGCCGCGCGGCGCTGTCGCAGATGGGGATCGAACGGCCACGCGACCTGATCCTGACCCTGCCCGCAAGCGGCATCACCCGCCGCCGCATCGCCCGCATCGGCGATGCCCGCCCGCCCGAAATAGTGACCATCGCCGTCACAGTTGGCCGCCACCATCCGCCCCTGGCCAAGGGCCGCCCCTGGCGTGTCCATTGCAGCGATGGCGCGGGCGATCTGACGCTGGTCTTCTTTCACCCTCGCAAGGAATGGATCGAAAGCCAGCTTCCGACCGGCGCGCGCCGCATCGTCAGCGGCAAGATCGAGTTGTTCGACGGCATGGCCCAGATGGTCCATCCCGACCACATCCTGCGCGAGGACGAGCCCTCCTTGCCCGAGTTTGAGGAGGTTTATCCGCTGGCGGCCGGGCTGACGCGCAAGGTCATGGCAAAGGCGGTCGAGGCGGCGCTGACCCGCTTGCCACCCTTGCAGGAATGGATCGACCCGCAGCTTGTCGCGCAGCGCGGCTGGCCGGATCATGCGACTGCGCTGCGGCAGGCGCATGATCCGCAATCGATGCGCGACCTGTCGCCCGACGCGCCGGCACGGGCGCGGCTGGCCTATGACGAATTCCTCGCCCACCAGATGACGTTGGCCTTGGTTCGCCGGGAAAGGCGCCGCCTGAAGGGGCGGCCCAGCCAGGGCGACGGACGGCTGCGTCGCGCGGTTCTAGCCAGCCTGCCTTGGCCGCCCACCGGCGCGCAGCGGCGCGCGGTCGAGGAGATCGCGGCCGACATGGCCAGCGACCACCGCATGAACCGGCTGCTGCAGGGCGACGTGGGGTCAGGCAAAACGCTGGTGGCGATGCTGGCCGCGCTTGTCGCGGTCGAGGCGGGTGGGCAGGCGGTGCTGATGGCCCCGACCGAGATTCTCGCCCGCCAGCATGCCCGTGCGCTGGAACCCCTTGCCCGTGCGGCTGGTATCCGGCTGGCGGCGCTGACGGGCCGCGACCGGGGCGAGCTGCGCGCCCAACTACTGGAGGATCTGGCAGAAGGACGCATCGACATCCTGGTCGGCACCCACGCTGTCTTCCAGAAGGACGTGCATTTCCACGATCTGCGGCTGGCGATCATCGACGAACAGCACCGCTTCGGCGTGGCGCAGCGGCTGGAGCTGTCGGCCAAGGGACAGGTACCGCCCGACATGCTGATCATGACCGCGACACCGATCCCCCGGTCCCTGGCGCTGACGCAATATGGCGATCTCGACATCTCGATCCTGGACGAAAAGCCACCGGGGCGGCAGCCGATCACCACGGTGATGATCAGCGACCAGCGTCTTGATGAGGTGACGGCGCGGCTGCGGCGGGTGCTGGACCAGGGCGCGCGCGCCTATTGGGTCTGCCCTCTGGTCGATGAAAGCGAAGTCAGCGACCTCACCGCCGCAGAAGCGCGATTCCAGTCGCTGCGCGCCCAGTTCGGAGAGGTGGTGCGCCTGATCCACGGCCAGATGCCGCCCGATCAGCGCGATACGGCCATGGCCGACTTTGCCAGCGGAAGGGCGCAACTGCTGGTCGCGACCACGGTGATCGAAGTAGGCGTGGACGTGCCCCAGGCCACGATCATGGTGATTGAGCGCGCCGAGAACTTCGGCCTGGCGCAGTTGCACCAGCTTCGCGGGCGGGTGGGGCGGGGCCAAGGCGCCTCGACCTGCCTGCTGATGTATCATCCGCCGCTGAACGAATCGGGCGCGCGGCGCCTGACCACCCTGCGCGATACCGAAGACGGCTTCCGCATTGCCGAGGTCGATCTGGAAATGCGGGGCGCGGGCGACGTGATCGGCACGGCGCAATCGGGTCTGCCGCGGTTCCGGATCGCGGATCTGGAACATCAGGCCGGCCTGATGGCGGTCGCGCGGCAGGATGCGCGTGCGCTGCTGGATCGGGATCCCGCGCTGGAAAGCCCCAGGGGGCAGGCCATTCGCATGCTGATGTGGCTGATGAGCCAGGATGAAGCGGTCCGCTTGATCTCGGTCGGCTAATGTTCTTAAAATGTTCTTTACAGAACGCCAGAAATATGAGAACAAAAGGGCAACAAACAGGAGTTGCCCATGTCCCTCGAATTTGCTTCTGACCTGCTTGGTGTTGTTGCCCTTGCCACCACGACCCTGATCGTCTTGTGGCTGCCTGCGATCCTGCAGGCCTGAACTCTGCCCCGCGTTGCGATGACGGCGCCACGCCTGTGCGTCCGTCAATCCCCCTGCACGCGCAACTGACCGGCCCCTGGTGGGCCGGTTTTTTTTAGGGGATGTCCGCATATCGTGTTGGTCTCTCAGGACGCCTGAATGACGTCAGCCGGTTGAAGTCCCGCCAGTCGCACC
>NZ_JAPTYD010000020.1 GCF_026913015.1 Paracoccus benzoatiresistens | reverse complement strand
GAGATGAGCTGATACGATTGGAGGCACCATGACGAACCCTGCCCCGCAGGACTGGTGCATTCAGAATGGAGCCTGCAATCTCCGTTCTCAGGCGCCAACCGTTTCCTGTTCACTTTCGACCCACGACAGAAACGCCTGCCGCGCCTTGCGGCGCCCGCTGTCGCGCGGCGTCAGGTTGGACCGGGTCAGGTAATAGTCGAACTCCTCCAGAACCGACACTTCGGACAGTTGCACCAGCCGCCCTTCCGCCAGATCGGACCGGATCATCGCCAGGGAACACAGCGCGACCCCCTGCCCGGCCAGGGCGGCGGCGCGCAGCAGGTTGAAATCCTCGAAGATGGCGCCTGGCAGCCGGTCGGGCACCACTTCGCCTGCGCGTGCCAGCCAAGTCTTCCAGCCGGACGGATCATTGTCGTGCAAGAGCCCGACCTCCAGTAGCCATCCGGCCGAGGGTTCGATCGGATCCGTCCCGACCAATGCCGGGCTGGCTACCGGCACGCTGCGTCCGGACAGGAATGGCTCGGACAGGATGCCATCGCCCTCGGGGCGGGCGTCCGCAAAGGTGAACGCCACATCGGTTGTCGCGAAGTCGATCTCGTGGCCATGGTGGGCATAGATGACCCGCAGCTGGACCTCCGGGTGCAGCACCCTGAATCCCGGCAGGCGGGGGATCAGCCAGCAGACCGCCACCGACGGGATCGCTGCCACGACCACGACGCCCTCAGGCGAAGCCGGCCGCGCGCGGCGGCATGCCGCGTCGATGCCATCGAAGGCCGTTGTCAGGTCGCGCGCCAGGGCGACCCCCCGCTGCAAGAGCCTTGGCACCCGGCCGCTGCGGTCGAACAGCGGCAGGCCAAGCCAGTCTTCCAGATGCCTGATCTGGTGGCTGATGGCGGGTTGCGTGACAAACAGGTCCTCGGCCGCAGCACGGAAGCTGCCGGTGCGGGCAACGGCCTCGAAGGCGCGCAGGGCGTTCAGCGGAGGCTGCGGCATGGCTTCCGTCGCATGAGGAAAGCTAATCGGAGCATTATAAATGGTCTTTTGACTGCGGCAAAGCCTCTCTGCATCCTTTTAAAAATATCATGCAAGGAGGATGCCATGACACAACGCGAAAGACTCCAGAACTTTGTCGGCAACGGTGACAAGGCCAAGGGCACGTTCTCGGCGGCCGAGATGCAGCGTCGGCTGGATGCGATCCGCAGGCACATGGCCGACACGGGCGTCGACGCGGTGCTGTTCACGTCCTACCACAACATCAACTATTACGCCGACTTCATGTATTGCCAGTTCGGGCGGCGCTATGGGTTCCTTGTCGATCATGACAAGGCCACCTCGATCAGCGCGGGCATCGACGGCGGCCAGCCCTGGCGGCGCACCTTCGGCGAGAACCTGACCTATACCGACTGGCAGAAGGACAACTATTTCCACGCCATCCGCCAGATCATCGGGGCTGCCCGCCGCATTGGGATCGAGTTCGACCACGTCAACATCGAACTGCTGAACCTGCTGAAATCAGAGTTTCCGGGCGTCGAGTTCGTGGACATCGCCGCACCCGCCATGCGCCTGCGCATGATCAAGTCGGCCGAGGAGATTGCGCATATCACCGAGATGGCGCGCATTGCCGATGTGGGCGGCGCGGCCTGTGTCGAAGCCACCGCCGTGGGCGTGCCCGAACACGAGGTGGCGCTGCACTCGACCGCGACCATGGTCCGCGAGATCGCCCGGACCTGGCCCGAGGCCGAACTGCTGGACACCTGGACCTGGTTCCAGTCAGGCATCAACACCGACGGCGCCCACAACCCCGTCACGTCGCGCCGCATCCAGCGCGGCGACATCCTTTCGCTGAACTGCTTCCCCATGGTCGCGGGCTATTACGTCGCCTTGGAACGCACGCTGTTTGCCGAGGAAGCCAGCGACGAGCATGTCCGGTTGTGGGAATTCAACTGCAAGGTCCATGACCGCGGCAAGGAGCTGCTGGTGCCGGGGGCGAAATGCTCGGAGATCGCGGTCGAGCTGAACGAGATGTACGCCGCCGAGAACCTGCTGCAATACCGCAGCTTCGGCTATGGGCACAGCTTCGGCGTCCTGTCGCACTACTACGGCCGCGAAGCCGGACTGGAACTGCGCGAGGATTGCGAAACGGTGCTGGAGCCCGGCATGGTGGTGTCGATGGAGCCGATGATCACCATTCCTGAGGGCCGGCCCGGCGCGGGCGGCTATCGCGAACACGACATCCTGGTGATCGAGGAAGGGGGCAACCGCAACATCACCGGCTTCCCCTATGGCCCGGAACACCTGATCGTCAGGAACGCAGGCAAGGCAAAGGTTGCCTGACACAATGACCGGCGGCAGACCACCGCCGGTTTCGCCTTTCAGGAGCATGCGAAAGCACACCGGCCGATCGGGAGGGATGGGCCGGCATCAATGACGCACGATCATTGGACACAGATGGGAGGAGACCATGACCACAGCCTACATCCCCGCAGCCGCCGCCGCTGCCGCAGAGACACCGCTTGACGGCAAGGCCGCGCCCGGCGTCCTGCGCAAGGTTCTGACCGCAAGCTTCATCGGCAACTTCGTCGAATGGTTCGACTATGCCTCTTATGGCTATTTCGCCACGGTGATCGCCGCCGTCTTCTTCCCCGAGATCGCGCCCTCGGCCGCGCTGCTTGCCACCTTTGGGGTCTTTGCGATCTCCTTCGTGATCCGCCCGATCGGCGGCATCATCTGGGGCAGCATCGGCGACCGGGTCGGTCGGCGCAGCGCGCTGTCCTGGTCCATCCTGATCATGTCGGGCGCAACCACCGTGATCGCGCTTCTGCCATCCTATGCCCAGATCGGAATGCTGGCGCCCGTGCTGCTGCTGATCGTGCGGATGGTGCAGGGCTTTTCGGCATCGGGCGAATATGCCGGCGCCACGTCTTTCCTGGCGGAATACGCGCCCCCGGAAAGGCGCGGCTTCTATACCAGCATGGTCCCCGCCAGCACCGCCGCAGGCCTGCTGGCCGGCTCGCTGATGTCGGCCCTGCTGTTCAGCCAGTTGACCGAGGCGCAGCTGCACGGCTGGGGCTGGCGCCTGCCGTTCCTGCTGGCCTTTCCCCTGGGCCTTGTCGGCCTCTACATCCGGTTGAAGCTGGAGGACACGCCCCGGTTCCGCGAACTGGAAGCGCGCCATCACGTCGAGGCGACCCCGGTCCGGGAACTGTTCACGACATACCGCAAGCCCATCATCCGCGCCTTCGGCGTGACCTGCCTGAACGCGGTCGGCTTCTACCTGATCCTCAGCTACATGCCGACCTACCTGATCACTGAAATGGGCATGGACGAAAGCGCGTCATTCCTGGCCAACAGCATCGCGCTGTTCGCCTATATCTTCCTGATCTTCCTGATGGGCATGCTGTCGGACCGGTTCGGGCGGAAGACGGCGCTGATCGCCGCCTCGGTCCTGTTCATCGCCCTGACGGTGCCGCTGTTCGGCATGCTGGATAGCGCCAGCTTCGGGATGATCGTCCTGGTCCAGATCATCTTCGGAGCCCTGCTGACCGTGAACGACGGCACCCTGCCCTGCTTCCTGGCCGAGATCTTCCCGACGCGGGTGCGCTATTCGGGCTTTGCCTTCAGCTTCAACACCGCCAACGCCCTGTTCGGCGGCACCGCGCCCTTCATCGCCACCTGGCTGATCTCGGCCACGGGCAGCAAGGCCGCGCCGGCGTGGTTCCTGGTGGCGGCGGCCGTCGTCGCGCTGATCGCCATGCTGTCCAGCCGCGAGACCGCAGGCAGGCCGCTCGAGGACTGAACGGCTTTCTGGCAAGCGAACCGGGAAGCGGCCTTTCGGCCGCTTCTTCCTTGCTGTCCGGCCTCCGCCGACAGTCGGACAGGCGCGCGGTCCCTTGACGACGGGGACAGGCCGCGCTTTCCCTGCCGCACCACGGGCACAGGAGGCACAGGTGAAGCAGAGGCGGCTTGGCACGCGCGAGGTTGGCGCCATCGGCTTTGGCGCGATGAGCTTTGGCGGAATGTTCGGCCCGACGGACGAAGCGACATCCCTGGCCTGCCTCGATGCGGCGGCGGATGCGGGGATCACCCATCTGGATACGGCCGACATCTATGGCATGGGCCTGTCCGAGGAGATCATCGGCAAGTGGGGGCGCCGGGACATCCATCTTGCGACGAAATGCGGCATCCTCAATGGACCGCCCCGGACGGTGCGCAACGACGAAGCCTATATCCGCAAGTGCCTCGAGCAGTCGTTGCGGCGGCTGAAGCGCGATCATGTGGAGCTTTACTACATCCACCGCCGCCAGCCCGACATCCCCGTCGAGGATCTGGCGGGAACGATGGCAAGGCTGGTCCAGGAAGGAAAGCTCGGCGGATACGGCCTGTCCGAGGTCTCGCCCTCGACCCTGCGCCGCGCCCATGCCGAGCATCCGGTAACAGCGGTGCAGAACGAGTTTTCCCTCTGGACGCGGCTGCCCCAGCTTGGCCTGATCCAGGCCTGCAGGGAACTTGGCGTGGCCTTTGTCGCCTTTTCTCCGCTGGGCCGGGGGATGTTCGGCCGCGCGCCGCTGAAGCGCGATTTCCGCACGGGCATCGACTTCCGCGACACCAATCCGCGGTTCATCGAGCCGAACTTCTCGGCCAACCTTGCCGCCGTTGCGCCATTCCGCGCCTTGTGCGCCGAGCGTGGCTGGACGGTCGCGGGTGCGGCGCTTGCATGGGTTCTGGCGCAGGGCGATCACATCATTCCGATCCCGGGCACCCGGACGGCGGATCACCTCCGCGACTGGCTCGGCGCTGAACTGGATGCCGCCGACATCGCGGAAATCGAGCGTCTCCTGCCCGCCGGGTTTGCCCATGGCGACCGCTATGGCGATCACCAGATGGCCTTCGTGGAACGGTATTGCTGAAGGCCGGGTTCTGCCTGTCAATTCGTCAGGAACCTTTTTCTTCGTGCCCTGCGTGTCGACGACGCTTGATGCGACCCGTGCGGTTGGGCACAGGTTCTCCTTCCCCGGCTGCGCCTTTCGCAAAAGGCGCGGTCTCCAGAATGGAGATACACATGACACTCAAACGTCTCGGCCTGATCCTGACGACCGCCCTTCTGCCCGCCGCCGCGAACGCGGAGGTCATCGCGCCCAAGGTCATGGTCATCGCCATGTTCGCTGCCGAGGCGAAGCCGTGGCAGGACAATCTGGAACTTCCGAACAGGATCGAGGTCGCCGGCCTGCCGGAAAGCGCCGGCACCGTCGCCTGCAACGCTGACCTTTGCCAGATGACCACGACCATGGGCTATGCCAATGCTGCGGCCTCGACCATGGCCGTGGCGCTTTCGGACAAGTTCGACCTGTCCAAGACCTATTTCATCATCGCAGGCATTGCCGGCGTCGATCCCCGGAACGGCACGCTCGGCTCGGCGGCATGGGCCGATCATGTCGTGGACGCGGGGCTTGTCCATCGCATCGACGATCGCGAGGCGCCGTCCGGATGGACCAGCCAGATCGTCGGACTGGGCGCGAAGGCGCCGAACGAAAAGCCGGGCTGGAGCGCCGGGACCGAGGTGTTCCTGTTGAACCCGGCCCTGGTCCAGGCTGCCTTCGAGGCCAGCAAGGACGTCGAACTGGCCGATAACGAGGACGCCACGGCCTATCGTCGCCTTTACACGCAGGACGCCGCGAAGGCGGAGCCCGGAGTGATGGTCTGTGCCTCGGTTTCCGCCGACACCTACTGGCACGGCGCGATCACGGCCAAGGAAGTCGAGGAGCATGTCTCGCTTCTCACCGATGGCAAGGCGGACTATTGCATGAGCCAGATGGAGGACAACGCCACGCTGGCCGCCCTTCAGCGTGGCGCGCAGGCGGGCCGGCTGGATTTCGGCCGCGTGGCCGTCCTGCGGACCGCGTCCAACTTCGACCGTGCCCATGAAGGACAAGACACGGCCGAGTCCCTGGCCGCGAAATCCGGCGGCTTCGCCTCTGCTACCGAAAATGCGTTCCGCGTCGGAAATGCCTTCGCGCAGAAGATCATCGCGGAATGGCCCAGCTTCGAAAACGGCGTGCCCAAGCCGTGATTGCGAAAAGGATCGGCTGCCCCGGCGGCCGATCCCCGGCCCGGACGTGAAACCCGCTTGCACCCTGCCGGCCCGGCGCCAGGGCGCCGCGCAACTCCCCGGCTGGTGCGCCGGAGAGTTGGATTGCTTTTCCCCGCTTCCTACAGCGCCATGTCGGGTACGCGGATCACCTCGCCCCCGGGGGCGGGCTGGCCAGGCTGGGGCAGTTCGGCCGCCGCGTTCAGGCGCGGGGCCGGCAGCGCCAGTTCCAGCGCCGCCTCGGCCGTGGCCCAGACCTGCGCCAGCATCGCCGGATCGTCGTTCAGCTTGACGCCATAGCTGGGCACGATCTGGCGCAGCTTCGACTGCCATTCGGGCGTCTGCAGGCGCTGCGGGAAGACCCGCTCCAGCAGGTGCAGCATGATCGGCGCGGCGGTCGAAGCGCCGGGCGAGGCGCCCAGAAGCGCGGCCAGCGAGCCCTCGGCGCCGCTCACGACCTCGGTGCCCAGCTTCAGGACGCCGCCCTCTTCCGGGTCGCGCTTGATGATCTGGACGCGCTGGCCCGCCTGCCAAAGGCGCCAGTCCTCGTCGCGGGCTTCCGGATAGTATTCGCGCAGCGCGGCCATCTGGTCTTCGTGCGACTGCATCAGCTGGCCCGCCAGGTATTTCACCAGGTCGAACTCATCCCATCCGACGTTCAGCATCGGCCAGATGTTGTCCAGCGTGACAGAGGCCGGCAGATCCCAGAGCGAGCCGTTCTTCAGGAACTTGGTCGAGAAGGTCGCAAAGGGTCCGAACAGCAGCACCTGCTTTCCATCCAGGATCCGGGTGTCCAGGTGCGGCACCGACATGGGCGGCGATCCGACGCTGGCCTTGCCATAGACCTTGGCCAGGTGCTGCCGGACGACCTCGGGGTTCTCGGTCACCAGGAACGACCCGCCGACAGGGAAGCCGGCATAATCGTCGCCCTCGGGAATGCCCGACATCTGCAGCAGCGGCAGCGCACCTCCGCCCCCGCCCAGGAAGACGAAGCGCGCGTTGACCACCGTCTCGGTCCCGTCGGCCATGCTCTCCGAGGTGACGCGCCAAGTGCCGTCCTCGTTGCGGAAGATCGCGCGGACCTCGTGCCCGGTCTCGAGCGTGAACTGCTCGCGCGTTTCCAGATAGGCGACGTATTGGCGGGTGATCTCGCCGAAATTGACGTCCGTTCCCAGGTTCGACCGCGTCGCGGCAAGCACCTGCTCCGGGTCGCGACCTGCCATCATCAGCGGCACCCATTCCGCGATCTGCGCCGGATCGGTCGTGAACTCCATCCCCGCGAACAGCGGGCTGGCCTTCAGCGCCTCGTACCGCTTGCGCAGGTATTCGACATTCTCGTCGCCCCAGACCAGGTTCATGTGGGGGGTCGAGTTGATGAAGCGGCGGGGTTCCGTCAGCACGCCCGCGCCGATCTGGTGGCTCAGGAACTGGCGGGTGATCTGGAACTGCTCGTTGATCTCGATCGCCTTGGTGATCTGGACGTTGCCGTCCTTGTCCTCGGGCGTATAGTTCAGCTCGCACAGCGCCGAATGGCCGGTGCCTGCGTTGTTCCACCCGTTAGAGCTTTCCTCGGCCACCGCGTCCAGGCGTTCCACCATGCGGATCGTCCATTCGGGTTCCAGCTCGTGGAGCAGGATGCCCAGGGTGGCGCTCATGATGCCGCCGCCGATCAGCAGCACATCCACGGTCGCATCCGCAGCCTGGGCGCGCGCACCTGTGACGGGCAGCGCCGACAGGGCTGCGGCGGCGATGGTCGTTCCCAGAAGCTGACGGCGAGTCAGGTTCACCCGACCGCGCGTGGCCCCTTCGCTGCGCGCGGTCTCTTTGCTCTTGAATTCGTAGGGGGCTCTCAAGGGTCTGCCTTTCTAGTTTGTCTCGGCTCCCCCTCCCAAGGGCACCCCACCTATGCCCATTTTGAGGCGACTTCAAGAAAGGGTATGCCATGGCACACATGCTTTTCGGGCAGGGCCGCCATGCGTTGCCTGCATCCCCATCCCGCATAGCGCCGCAGGACACGGCACAGCACCGCCATCCGTCGCGGCTGCGCCTCGGCCTTCGGGGTGCGCCGACATCACCATGCTCAGGCGTCGGACCTGCGGGTTCCCGGACCTGAAGGGCTTCTGGGGCGGCGCTGGTCCTCAAGCTGACCGAGCGCCGCGCTGCCCTTCAGGTTACGGCAGCGGAATGAACTCCGCATCATCGCCAGGCGGCAATTGAAAGCGGCCATGCGCCCAATCGCCCTGGCGCCATGCCTCCTTGGCGGCATCGATGCGTTCCTGCGAGGAGGCGACGAAGTTCCATGAGATATAGCGCGGCCCGTTGAGCGTCTCGCCCCCCAGGACCATCAGGCGGGCGCCGCGGTCCCCCGCGGTCAGGGTGATGCGGTCGCCGGGGCGGAACACCATCATGCGGCCCGCCTCGAAGGTGTCGCCGGCAATGGTGACCGAACCTTCGGACACATAGACGCCGCGATCCTCGTGGTTGTCGGGCAGCGGCAGTTTCGCGCCCGCCGCCAGCACGGCATCGGCATAGAAGGTTTCGGTAAAGGTCTTGACCGGGGCCGTCGCGCCATAGGCCGAGCCGAGGATCAGGCGGACCTGCTTGCCACCCTCGTCGATGAAGGGCAGCGCCTCGCGCCCGTGATGCTCGAAGCTGGCCGCCGTATCCTCGGCATGCTCGGGCAGCGCCACCCAGGTCTGGATGCCGAAAAGCGAGCCGGGCCTCGTCTGCATCTCCTCGGAGGTGCGTTCGGAATGGGTGACGCCGTTGCCGGCGATCATCCAGTTCACCTCGCCCGGATAAACCATCTGGTCGGCGCCGGTGCTGTCGCGGTGATGAAACTCGCCCTTGTAGAGATAGGTCACGGTGGCAAGGCCGATATGGGGATGGGGGCGCACATCGATGCCGCCGCCGGTCAGGAACTCGGCCGGACCCATCTGGTCGAAGAAGATGAACGGCCCGACCATCTGGCGCTTCGGCGCGGGCAGCGCGCGGCGCACCTCGAACCCGCCAAGATCACGGGCGCGGGGAATGATCAGCGTCTCGATGCTGTCCAGGCGGTCCAGCGGGCAGTCGGGGTTCTGGGTGGGGTTCCAGCTCATGGGGTCAGACCTTTCCGGGTGCGATGGTGTGGTGGATGTCGGGAGGATTGCTCAAAGGCGCTGATGTCGTCCTGCAGGGACCAGGGGGCGGCGGCCGCGCGGGAGGGGGCAATCAAGGCTCAGTCCTTGATGGGCTCAAGATGCTGTTCCAGTTTGGCGCGCAGATGTTCGTGCTGGCGCGGCAGCTTGAGCGACTGGCCCAGCTGGTCCAGGGGCTCGTCGCGGGCGAAGCCGGGCTCGGCGGTGGCGACCTCGAAGAGGACGCCGCCGGGCGTGCGGAAGTAGATCGCCCAGAAGTAGTCGCGGTCGATCGGCGGCGTCACCTGATAGCCGGTATCGGCGATCGCCTTGCGGACCTGGTCCTGCGCCGCCCGGTCGGGAACCGAGAAGGCGACATGGTGGACAGAGCCGCCACCCTGCCGCGCGGCCGCGGCTTCGGGCAGCGTTTCCAGGTCGATGATGTCGGCCCCGTTGCCGTCCGGCAGCCGGAAGCGGGTCAGGTTGCCGTCGCTTGCCTCGGCTTCATAGCCCATGAAGCGCAGCAGTTCCGCCGTGGCACCCTTGTCGCGCAGCCGCAGGGTGGCGCCGCGAAAACCGCGCACCGCGTGGTCTCCGTCCACCGCGCCGGTCCAGCCTTGGCGAGGATCATCCGTCTCGACCAGGGCGAACCGGTCGCCATCCGGTCCGCGGAAGCGCAGCCGCGTTTCGCCAAAGCTGGTCTCATCCTGGCCGCCAAGGCGGTCCTTCCAGAAACCCAGGCTGCCGGGCGGGACGGCGAACACCGTTTCGGCCACCTCGCCCGTGCCGGGACGGCCGCGCGCGATATGGGGAAACGGGAAATAGGTCATCACGCTGCCGGGCCTGCCCTGCGCATCGCCGTAATACAGGTGATACACGTCTGGCGCATCGAAGTTGACGGTCTTCTTGACGCGGCGCAGGCCCAGCCTCCTGGTGAAGAAGTCGCTGTTCGCCTGCGGATCCGAGGCAAGCGAGGTGACGTGATGAAGTCCGGTGATCGGAAGGCTCATGGGGGTGCTCCTCGGGGGCGGTTGTCCTGAAGATGGGCCACGCTGCCGTTCCCGATAAGACAGATAACAGGCCATTCACTATTTCATCCATGGCAACTATCACTTGGCTCGAACCTGCAACCAGACGCGGCGCCATTGGCTGCGTCCCATCCGAGGCATTTGCATGGGCGAGGTCGAGGATCTGCGCGTCTTTCTGGCCGTGGCCCGCGAGGGCAGCTTTGTCGGCGCGTCCCGTGCCCTGGCGATGACCCCGCCGTCCGTCACCCGCGCCATCGCCGGACTGGAGGACCGGCTGGGTGTTCAGCTTTTCATCCGGACGACCCGGCGTGTGTCGCTCACCCCGGCAGGTGCCGCCTATGCGGCCCGCACGAGCCCGCTTGTCGAGGATCTGCAGCGTGCCGTCGAGGAGCTGCGCGAACGGCATGGCGACACGGCGGGGCTGATCCGGCTCAATGCACCGCTGGCCTTCGGCACACGCATCCTTCCCGATCTGATTTCCCAGTTCCGCGTGCTTCATCCGTCCGTGACCTTCTCGGTCACGCTGACGGACAGCTTCGTGGACAGCGTGGACGACAGCTTCGATCTGGCGATCCGCATATCCCGCGCGCCGCGCGAGGTGCTGAGCATCTGGCGCAAGATCTGTCGTGTCGACCGCACCCTTGCCGCTTCGGGCAATTACCTGCGCCTCCATGGCGTGCCAGGTCACCCTGCCGATCTGGATCGCCACGCTTGCATCGCACATGACCCCCTCGCCCTGTCAGAAACATGGGAGTTGCGGAACGGTGACGAGGTCTGCCGCGTCCGGGCCGGCAGCGTCCTGGCCGCGAACAATGCGATGCTGATGACGGGACTGGCGCGCAACGGCCAAGGGATCGTGCTGTTGCCCCGCTTCATGATCCAGCCGGATCTGGAAAACGGGACCTTGCAGCGCCTTCTTCCCGCATGGAGCGCGCCCGAGCTGTGGCTGACACTCTACTACCCGCCTCTGGACCGCATTCCGGCCCGCTTAGCGCTGTTCTCGGAGTTCTTCGAACAACGGGTCAAGGAGGACTACGCCTTCTTCAACTGACACGATGGCCAGACGGATCTTGTTGGCGGGCAGGTGCGCTCCAGAAAGGGCGGGCAGAGCCTCCCGACACATCTGCCAGTCTGAAGATTGTGCCAGCGGCACCATGATTCGTGCACTCAGGCAGTCAGAAAGCGCGCCGCCCGAAGTCGCGCGACCGCCCACTATCCACCAAGCAAGGCGCGCCTGGCGTCAGCCGATTTCGTTTTCAAGCGGGATGATTGACAACTCTTGCACCGCAGCATCCTCCCGGATCGCCCGGGCGAGACTTTCCGCATTGATGTCCTGCTTGTAGGCCGAGCCCAGAAGCGTATAGCGGCGCAGACCGGTCGCGCGCTCATGCTCAATCGAGGGAGAAGTCGCCCGAAGGCCCTGGGCCGCAAGAAGACTTGCAAGGCGGGCGGCGTCATAGCTGCTTTCTGCGTTCACGGCGACCTTGATGCGAACAACCGGCTGCGGCGGAGAGATGCGCCGCAAGGTGCGCTGGAATACAAGAACAACAAGGGCGATGGCCGTGGAAATGGTCGCAAGCTCCAGAAGGCCCGCGCCGAAGACGATGCCCAGTGACGCCGTCAACCAGAGCGATGCCGCCGTGGTCAGCCCGTGAACCGAAATTCCTGACCGAAAGATGACGCCCGCCCCCAGAAAACCTATGCCGGTCAGGATGGCATGCGGCATCCGCGCCATGTCCGACACGATCTGGGTGCCTTCGGGAAAGACCACTGTCCATTCCGCCATTCTCAAGCCCAGCAAGGTCATCAGGGCGGAAGCAAAGCACACAAGTGCATGGGTGCGCAGTCCGGCCGGCTTGCCCAAGAACTCGCGATCCGCGCCGATCAGGGCGCCCGCAATGACGCTGCCCAGCAGGGGCAGCATCGCGTCCGTGTCGCTCAATGCGGAAACCAGGCTGTCGAATGTCATATAGGCTCCTGCCGGCCGTGATCAGATCAGTATCTGACAGTCCGCCGTATCCCTCGGCAACAAGCATGTTGCCGTGCCGCCGCAGGATGGCCGGAAGGCCGTGGCTGTCAATCGGTCGTCGGGTGGCAATGGAGGATCAAGGCGGATGCGGTTCGTTCATCGGCAGGCAGGAAGGTCTCGATGACAAGGTCCGCAAGCGTGACGTCCACGGCCTTGCCGAAGACCGTCGTGGCACCGAGGAAGGACAGCGGGCCGTCGGGGCAGTCGAGGATCAGGGGAACGGCAATCTCAGGCGGCGGTCCGCGCTGAGGTCGATGTCATGGGAAAGCCTGCGCAGGATGTGACCCCGCCATGCGTCGAAGTTGACGATCCGCGGCGCAAGGCCCAGGGGGTGAAGGGTCAGGCGCAGCGCATTGACATCTCCCTCCAGCAAGGACGGATCGACACCCTCCGTCAGCAGGGCAACGGCCCTGTTCATGGCCAGGATTTTCCAGCCGCGATCCAGCGCCAGGGCCGGGTGGGGTTCGTATCCGGTCAGGATGCGCTCGATCAGCAAGCGCATTCCGGCCATGTCCGGGGATGCAAGGGGACGCTCTGCAAATGCAGGCGCATGTCCGGCCGCAACCAGCATGGCGTTTTGTTCGCGCAACGGCACCTGCAACTGCTCGGCCAGGCGCAGGACCACTTCGCGGCTTGGCCTGGAGCGTCCGGATTCCACGAAGCTGAGATGACGCTGAGAGATGCCCGCGTCCAGGGCAAGTGCAAGCTGGCTGAAACGCCGACGCTCGCGCCACAAGCGCAACAGCTCGCCGATGGAGGGAAGAGGCACGGTCATGGCGGCACGATGATACGGGAACGAAAGCGTTTCCATTACCTCCAAGGTAATCGCCCGGAAGACCCGCATGCCTGATGATCCGGGAAGCGAAACGGATTCGTGGAGACATCACCGTGGAAAAAACAACCAGCCTGCGACACTTGATGACCTCGGCCGCCGGGACCTGCCCCCGGATGGGAACGGCGACGACTTTGGTGGGGGGTTGGCAATGAGCGCCTATGCCATCGGCCAGTTGCGCAATGTCCGTCTGAATGAGGGAGTCGTCGCCTACCTGCACGGGATAGACGCGACGCTGGGGCCGTTCGGCGGGTGCTTCATCATCCACGGCGGCCCGAAGGAGATCCTCGAGGGTACGCCCCGCAACGACCTTGTCGTGATTGCCTTTCCGACGATCGAGGCGGCGCGGGCGTGGTATGCCTCTCCCGCGTATCAAGCGCTCATTCCGCTGCGGACCCAGGGTGCCGAAGGCGAGATTTTCCTCATCCAGGGCGTCGATGAAGCGCACCGCGCCACCGACATCCTTCGCTGACGCGGATGCGCGCGTCCGCATTCCCGGCTGTTCGGAATGGGTCGCCGCTGCCCCTGTTTCAAGATGCTGACGCGGTCACGGAGGACCGGTTCTGAGAAGCAGCAGCGCAGCACCATACCCGGCTTGATGGGCAGCTTGGGGCCGCATCTGTTCATCCACGGGTTGTCACAGCCCCTGCTTCCGCCCCTGCCTCAGCCGACACTGGCATGGACGAAGTCGATGAAGGCCTTGATGCGGACGGCGAGATGCGGGTGGCCGGCAAACACGGCATGGATGGTTTCGGGTTCGGGTTCGGCAAAGTCGGGCAGGACCTCGACCAGCCGGCCGGCGGCGATATCCTGGGCTACGACCGCGTCGCCCGACCACATGAGGCCCAGTCCCGCAAGGCAGGCCTGTCGCAGGATGGTCCCGTCGCTGGCGGACAGGGGGCCGCGAACCGGCTGCAGGATCCGGTCGCCGCTTCGGGGATCGTGGAAGGGCCATTCGTGCCCCATGAAGTTGTAGCGCAGGCAGGCATGGGCTTCGAGATCTGCGGGAACCCGGGGGATACCCCGCCGCGCCAGATAGTCGGGGCTTGCCACGACCACCCTCCGCATGGTGGCGATCCGCCGCGCCTTCAGCGCCGAGGACTTGAGCCGCCCGGACCGCAGGGCGACATCCGTGCGCTCCTGCCACAGATCGACCACCGCATCGCTGAGCGTCAGGTCCAGTTCGACCTCGGGATAGGTTTCCAGGAACCGCGGGACCAGCGGCACGAGCACCATGGCGCCGAAGCCCACCGTGACGCTGACGCGCAGCAGGCCGCGCGGCGTGCGGGCGCGTTGCCCGATGCGGCTTTCCAGGTCCTCCAACTGGTCCAGCAAGGTGCGGGCCTCGGCCAGATAGGCTTCGCCCTCGGCCGTGGGGGTCAGGCTGCGGGTCGAGCGGACCAGAAGGCGCACCCGCAACCGCTCCTCCAGCCGGGTGATCGCCCGGCTTACGGCCGAAGGCGTTTGCCCAAGCTGTCGCGCCGCCGCCGAGAAGCTTCCGGTCGCGACAACGCGTGTGAAGACCTCCATGTCCGCCAGACGATTGTCCATGCGCCACCTTTGCATCCCATGCACAAGCATTTCGCGATTGGGCGTGATTATCAAGGGAGCAGGGACACAGCATATCGGCACCGACAAAAGAAACGGAGCCCTTCATGCCCCCTGCCCTTATCGCGCTGACGATCGCGGCCTATGCGATCGGCACGACCGAGTTCGTGATCGTCGGCCTGCTGCCCACGGTCGCAAGCGACCTTTCCATCGACCTTCCCCTGGCCGGCCTGATCGTCAGCGTCTACGCGCTTGGCGTGACCTTCGGCGCCCCCATCTTGACGGCCCTGACGGCGCGGCTGCCGCGCAAGCCGCTGCTGATCGGGCTCATGGGCCTGTTCATCCTGGGCAATGCCGTGGCGGCGCTCAGCCCCTCCTATGCGCCACTGCTGGTCGGGCGGGTACTGTCGGCCTTTGCGCACGGTGTCTTCTTCTCGGTCGGGGCGACGATCGCCGCCAGCCTTGTCGCGCCCGACAAGCGGGCTTCGGCCATCGCGCTGATGTTCATGGGCCTGACCTTCGCCATCGTGACGGGCGTTCCGCTGGGCACCCTGATCGGCCAGACCTTCGGCTGGCGCGCGACCTTCTGGGGCGTCAGCCTGCTGGGAGCGATCGCCCTGGCCGGAATCGCGCTGCTGCTGCCCTCGACCATCGAGCGGCCTGCCGCCGCGCCGCTGAAGCATCAGCTTGGCGTCCTGACCAGCGGAAGGCTGCTGCTGGTCTATGCCATGACCGCGCTTGGCTATGGCGGCACCTTCGTGACCTTCACCTATCTGGCGGTCATCCTGGAACGCATCACCGGCTTTGCGTCGGGAACGGTCAGCCTGATCCTGGTGCTTTACGGCCTGGCCATCGCGGCGGGCAACCTGCTTGGCGGGCGCATCGCCAACCACGATCCGGCGCAGGCGCTGATCCGGCTGTTCGCGCTGCAGGCGGCCGTGCTGGTCCTGTTCACCTTCACGGCGCCTCATCCCGTGCTGGCGCTGGTCACGCTGGCGGCCCTGGGCTTCCTGTCCTTCGCCAACGTGCCGGGCTTGCAGCTTTATGTCGTGCAACTGGCGCAAGCCGAACGGCCCGGTTCCGTCGATGTGGCCTCGGCCTTCAACATCGCGGCGTTCAACCTGGGGATCGCGCTTGGCGCTTGGGTCGGCGGCCTCGTCGTCGCATCGCCGCTGGGGCTCGGAGCGACGCCCTGGGTCGGCGGAATGCTTGCGGCCGGCGCCCTGGTCCTGACCCTGCGCAGCGCGGCACTGGACCGCGCCCGCCCGCAGACCATACTGACCGCCTGAAAGGAGACCATCATGCCCAACGTCACCTCAAACGGGGCCAGCATCCCCGCGCTTGGCTTCGGCACCTTCCGGATGGACGACCGCGAGGTCGCCGAGGTCCTGCCCGAGGCCCTGCGCCTTGGCTTCCGCCACGTCGACACCGCGCAGATCTATGGCAACGAGACCGCCGTGGGCACCGCCATTGCCGCCTCGGGGATCCCGCGCGCCGAGATCTTCCTGACCACGAAGGTCTGGGTCGACAAGTTCGCCCCCGCCGACTTCATCCCCTCGGTCGAGGAAAGCCTGCGCAAGCTGGGCACCGATCATGTCGACCTTCTGCTGTTGCACTGGCCCGGCGGCAGCGACATTCCGCGCGAAGTCCAAATCGACGGGCTGAACAAGGCCCGCGCGGCTGGCATGACCCGGCATGTCGGCGTGTCGAACTACTCCTCGGCCCAGATGCGCGAGGCGGCCGGGATCAGCGCGGCGCCCTTGGTGACGAACCAGGTCGAATACCATCCCTGGCTGGACCAAGGCGCCGTGCTGGCGACGGCGGCCGATCTGGGCATGTCCGTGACCGCCTATTACGCCATGGCAGACGGCAGGTCGGCCACCGACCCGACGCTGGCCCGGATCGGCGCCCGGCATGGCAAGACAGCGGCCCAGGTGGCCTTGCGCTGGCAGGTGCAGCAGCCCGGCGTCATCACGCTGAGCAAGACCGCCAAGGTCAAGCGCCTGCCCGAGAACCTGGCGATCTTCGACTTCCAGTTGAGCGATGACGAGATGGTGGCGATCCATGCCCTGGCGCGGACCGACGGCCGGATCGTCAGCCCCAAGGAACTGTCGCCGGCTTGGGACTGAATAGTGACACCTGGCGCCAGGTTCCGCACCTGCGCGGTGCGCCTCGAGTTAGGAAAATGCCTGCTCGAGGGGGCTGAGGGGGGAATAGGGCCGGAAAGGGAACCGGCAGCCCTGTCCCCCCGGCCGTCGGGGCGGTCGCAGCATCACTGCGGCCGCAGCCGGAACCGAAAGCGTCCCAGATAACTGCCAAGCAGCTTGACCAACTCGGGCAGCAGCAGCAGTGGAAGCACCGCCAGCACGATCCGCAGCCAGACCTCGGGCCCTGGCAAGGCGGCGCCAAGAAGATTCTGCAGCAGCGGCATGGTCAGCGCGAGCAGTTGGAGAAGAGCCACGACAAGCACGGCCGCCAGCAAGACCGGATTCGATAGGGGCTGCGTCAAAAGCACCGGCACCCTGAGAGACCGAAAGGCAAAGACTGTCGCCAATTCGATCGCCGCCAGTGCCGTGAAGGCGGCGCTTCGGGCTTCGGTTTCGCCGCCAGGCAGCACCGTGCCATAGATCCAGAGCGTTGCGAGGCCCCCATAAAGGCCAAAGCCGAGGATCAGGCCCATTCCCCGCGCGTCGAGCAGTCTGGCGCCTCGGCCTTGCGGCGGGCGGGTCATCTGCCCGGCCTCGCGGGCTTCGAACCCAAGCGCCAGCGCAACCACCGAGTCCGTCACGAGATTGATCCAAAGCAGTTGCGGCACGCTCAGCAGCAGCGGCCAGCCGAGGAGCAGCGATGCGGCAAGGGCCACGACCTCGCCAAGGTTCGAGCAAAGCAGATACAGGACGACCTTGCGGATGTTGTCGAACTGTCGCCGGCCTTCGGCAATGCCCTGGATGATGGTGGCGAAGTTGTCATCCAAAAGCACCATGTCGGCTGCCTGCCGGGCCACTTCGGTGCCCCGCTGGCCCATGGCGATGCCGATATCGGCGGCCTTGAGCGCCGGGGCATCGTTCACGCCGTCGCCGGTCATGGCGACCACCTCGCCGGCCGCCTGCAGCACCCGCACCACCCTGCTCTTGTCCTCGGGACGCACGCGGGCCAGAACCGGCTCGGTTTCAAGGATCCGGGCGAATTCGTCGTCGGTCAACGCATCCAGCTCGCTTCCGGTCAGGACCGGCGGGCTGCCCAGTCCGACGGTGCGGGCGACGGCGGCGGCAGTTTCCGGCCCGTCGCCAGTGATCATCACCACCCGCACGCACGCCCTCCGGCAGGCAGCGATCGCGGCCGGCACCTCGGGGCGCGGCGGATCGATCAGGCCCACGAAGCCCAGGAAGGTCATGCCTTCTTCCAGCGTGTCGCCCTCGCTGGCCCGCCGGCTGGCCAGGGCGATGACCCGCAGCCCCTGTGCCGCCATGTCCCGGTAAGCGGCCAAGGCCTCGGACCGCGCGGCATCGTCCAGGATGGCGATACCTGCCTGATCAAGGTGATGGTCCGAAATCGCGACAATGATCTCGGGCGCACCCTTGGCATGCAGCACATATCCCTCTTCGTCCTTCACCAGGACGCTCATGCGCTTGCGCGTGCTCGAGAACGGGATCTGGTCCACGACGGCACCGCGCCCGGGCTCGGGGGCCTTTCCCTTGAGGGCCATGACGAGCAGTGCCGCATCCGTCGGCGATCCGGCGGGGCGCCAGCCACCCTTTTCGTCCCCTTCCAGCCGCGCGCTGTTGCAGAGCCGCGAGGACACCAGAAGCCCGGCTAGGATCGGATCTCCCGCCGCATGCCGCTGCTCGCCCTCTGCCGTGATATGCCCCGCCGAGCCGTCACCCGGACCCGTAACCTCATAGCTGCCAGTCGGCGTCCAGATCTGCACGGCCGTCATCTGGTTGCTGGTCAGGGTGCCGGTCTTGTCAGTGCAGATCACGGTGGCCGCGCCAAGCGTTTCCAGGGCCGGAAGACGGCGAACCAGGGCCCGTTGCCGCGCCAGCATCGAGGCGCCCAGGGCCAGGGACAGGGTCAGCACTGCCGGAAGCCCCTCGGGCACGATGGCAACGGCAAGGGCGGTGGCGGTCATGACCATTGTCGCAGGCGTTTCGCCCAGCCAGATGCCGAAGCCAAGAACGACAATGGCGACAAGAAGCGAGGCAAGACCGATCAGGCGGCTCAGCCGCGCGACGCGCGCTTCCAGCGTACCCGGCAGGCGCCTGGCGCCGACCGTCATGGCTGCGATATGGCCGAACCGGGTGGCAGCGCCGGTGGCTGTCACTCGGCCTTCGCCATGTCCGGTCAACATCAACGTGCCTTGAAAAGTCATCTCTCCCGCGCCGCGATCCACCGGAACGGACTCGCCCGTCAACGCGCTTTCATCGACCTGCAGATCCGACCCGGGGCCAAGCGCGATATCGGCGGGAACGCTCTCTCCAGCGCCAAGCCTGACAAGATCGCCCGGAACCAACTCCTCGGCTGCGATTTGCTGCAGCCGTCCGTCGCGCACCACCTGCGCGACGGGCGCAAGCATTCTGTCAAGCGCTGCCAGCGCGGTTTCGGCTCGCCATTCCTGAAAAATGCCGAGAGCTCCATTGACGAAAACCACCGCCATGATGGCAAGCGCCTCGACACGTTCGCCAACAAGGACTGCCACAAGCGCCGCGACAGCCAGCAGGGCCACCATCGGATTCAGAACTTGCCGCGCCACCAGCTTGGTCCAGAGCCTGCCTTGTGGCGCAGGAAGGCGGTTGGGCCCGTGGATCGCCCTCAGCCGCGCGACTTCGGTGCTTGCCAGTCCGGTCTCGGTTGCTGTGGGCTCATGCGGCACGCGTTGCTCCCTCGAGCCATGCCCGAATGTTGGTGACGGGGCCTGATCAGGCGCCAGCTTGAGGTTGCTTGATCCCGCCCCTGACCTCAATGCCTTGCATGATCTTTGGGGCTGGCGCCGCCGGTCGCTTGGCCCGGCGGCGCTTTCCGGACCCTGCTCCTGATCCGGATGCGCGATCAGTTCGGCGCCCGGGATTGCCGCGCAGAACCCCAGGCCGGCGACTTGTCCTTCCAGCCGCCTGCCTTGCGAAATTTCCTGTGTGGCGTCCGGCGTGCCACCGGATCCCTGCCGCTGCGCGTCGGGCCAATGCCCCGAGCGGGACGCTGGGCGCAAGGATCCAAGAAGGCCGACTGCGAGTTGCAAAAGAGAACATTTGACGGGCTGCGGACCACAGCCGCGCGTCAATCAGCGAAGGACCACCCTATGAGAAACACGGCTGAAAAAGACATGGGTTGGGCAATACCGCTCATGCAGGTTGGGTATTCCGGCCGGGGCCTTGTCTACCTTGCCGTCGCAGGCATCTCGCTTTACTCGATCTGGCGCGGCGGCCACGCGCAAGACACCTCCTCCGCCCTTGGCTGGCTCGAGCACACCTGGGGCGGAGGCGTGGCCCTGTTCCTCATCCTGCTCGGAATGCTGGCCTATGCTGTCTGGCGCACTCTCGACGCCGCATATGACCTCGAGGATTACGGCAGGGACGGAAAGGGCATCGTGGCCCGCCTCGGGATGCTGGTGACCGGCGGTCTTCATCTCGCGATCGGCGTCCTTGCCTTTTCCCTGCTGTTCGGTGCCGGCGGCTCAGAGGGACAGTCCAGCATTCCACGCTATGTCGGGGCCGTGATGGAGTGGCCCGGCGGTCGCTGGATCATCGGCCTGGCCGCGATCCTGATCCTGGCGACAGGCGGGTACTATCTCCGCCAAGGCTGGAAGAACGAGTACCGCCAGCATCTCCGGGCGAACCACTTCACGACACGCTGGAACCCGGTGCTGAAGGCAGGGGTGATGGCGCATGGCGTTGTCATCGGGGTGATCGGGCTGCTGTTCCTGTTCGCAGCATGGCGCGCCGACCCGCAGGCCGCGGGCGGCGTGGGCGAGGCTTTCTCCTGGCTCTCGAACCAGGCGTACGGGCGCCTCCTTGTGATTGCAGTATGCGTCGGTCTGGTCGGTTTCGCGCTTTTCTGCTTCGTCAACGCAGCCTACCGGATCATTCCGAAGGCTTCGGGTCCAGATATTCAGAGCCTGGCTGACAAGCTTATCGGGTAAGTTTTCACGCGGGTCCCCGATGATAGTGCCCCCGGGCATGGTGTATGAGCGCCGACCCCCGGAAAGATTGGGGTTCGATCAGGATGCCACGGCGGGCAGCCTGACGTTGGGATTGTCGGTGACGCGAGCGATCGTTTCAAGGCTCATATAGAGCCGGGCGACGGTCCATTCGTCGTTTGTCTCGAGCATCAGCGCGCCGACGAGACGAATGATTGCATTGTCGTTCGGAAAGATGCCGATGACGTCAGCGCGTCTCTTCACCTCGCGGTTCACCCGCTCCAGTGGATTTGTGCTGGCGATCTGGGCCCAGTGTTCGCGGGGGAAGGACATGTAGGCCAGCACGTCGTCACGGGAGGCGTCCATCAAAACGCCCAGCTTCGGCTGCTTCTCACGGAGCGCATCCGCGACAATATCCCACTGCTTTTCCGCCTCGGCCTTGGTTTCCTGGGCAAAGATCGTCTTCAGCATCGCCGCTATGGCGGTGCGGCTCTTGGCTGAAGCATGGGCCAAGGCGTTGCGCATCCAATGAACCCGGCATCTTTGGTGAGTTGCGTTGAAGACCCGGCGTGCCGCAGCCCGCAGCCCCTTGTGGTCGTCGGCGATCACCAGCTTGACGCCACGCAGGCCGTGGTCGGCACGGCTGCGGAGGAGCTGCATCCAGAACGCCTCGGCCTCCGAGAGGCCGGTCGCGACCCCCGGGACCTCGCGCTTTCCGTCCTCCTTGACCCCGACGGCGATTATCACGGCATGGCTGACAATCCGCCCGCCTTCCCGCACCTTCAGGTAGGTCGCGTCGAGCCACAGGTATGGCCAAGCGCCCTCCAGCGGACGGCTCAGGAACGCATTCACCCGCTCGTCGATCTCGGCACACAGGCGGCTGACCTGACTCTTGGACATGCCGCCCGCGCCCATGGCCTTGACCAGGTCGTCGGCCGAGCGGGTCGAGACGCCGTGGACATAGGCCTCCTGGAGCGAGCCATTGTCCGCCATTGGTTCGAGGACAATGGCGAGCGCCACCAAGGCCTTCTCGGCCGTGCGGCACGTTTCCAGGAAACTCGGGAAGTAGCTGCCCTTCCGGAGCTTCGGGATCTCCAGCGTGATCCGTCCTGCACGGGTGTCCCAATCGCGGTCGCGGTATCCGTTGCGCTGAACCTCCCGCAGCGGCGTTCGCGCGCCCTTGGCAGCCCCGGTCCGCGCCTCAACTTCGGCTTCCATGATCCGCTCGGCCGCAAAGGCCAGCATTTCGCGCACGCGATTGCCATCAGCCTGCTTCTCAACCAGCTCGAATAGCGCCATTCTGTCATCGGTCATCATTCGCCATTGTCGCTCGCACCAATGCCGCGACATGGCTCATTCTCCGTTCCAGGTTTCAGGTCTCGCAACCCAAACCCACTCCGAAGATCGGCGATGACCGCCAGCGTTACCCCCGGCCGCGCGGCTCGCGCTACGCCGAAGGCTCCGCGCGCGGCCTCCTACACCACCACATGGGACACAGCCCCCCGAGCGGATGAAAGCATCGGGGGCTGCTCGAAGCGTTGCAGTATTGAAGCAATGAACGGCATCGCAGCGACTGCCACGCTGTGGCGAGAGCATGGTCCATTGCGAACCTTAACCCGCAGCACACCGCAGACGAGGAAGGATCAGAAAGCCGGTGCCGGTGCGCTGTTTCCGCCCGCCCCAATGGCTTTGCCGTTCCAAGACGCCGTTCAGAACGGCATCAGTGACAGGGCCGATCAGATCGGCGACGGCTTGCAACCCGTATCGGCATGAAAAAGGCGGCTCCACCCCGGAGCCGCCTGGAAGTCGTCGCCGACAGATCGATCAGTTCGCTGCAGTCTGCAGCAGATCGGTGATCCGGCGCACCGATGCGCGGCGGTTCTCGCGAACGTCACCTTCCTGCTGGATCTTCGGAAACTGCTCCCCGTAACCCTGGACAACCATGTTTTCCGGCGGAACCTGGAAATACTCGGTCAGGGCCAGCGCGACGGACTCGGCGCGACGATCCGACAGCGCAAGATTGGCAGCTGCGTCGCCCACGGTGTCGGTGTGACCCTCGATCAGGAAGATTTCCTTCGGGTTGCTGCCGATCGCTTCACGGATCACATTGCCCAGATTGGTCAGCTGCTTGGCCTGGTCGGGGCTGATGGCAGCCGAGTTCGTCTCGAACGTGATGGCGCTGACGTCGACCGGGGCAACCAGCGACCGGACCTGCGGGATGTCGCGGATCTGCGACAGGCTGAAACGGCGGTCGACGGCCGATTCAGCCATCAGGGCTTCGCGCAGTTGCGTCTCGTCCAGATCGGCGGCAGGCCCGTCATAGCCTTTTGCCGGGGCGGGAAGGCTTGCGATGTCGACAGGCTCCACAGCCGTGGTTTCATCCAGCAGAACCGTTTGCGTGCCATCGGCCGACACCAGGGTGCGGCGCAGGACGCGCAGGTCGGCGTCGCGGATCGTCACGACGCGGCTGCCATCCGAGCGGGTGACCACCGTGCGCGAAGACCCGTCATCGAAGTTCTCGGTCGCGACGGTCGAACCCGGCTGGCGCAGCAGGGCCACGTCGTCCTTGATCAGCTGCTGGCTGCCATCCGAACGCGTCACGACGATACGATCAGGCGTCGACAGCGCCACCTGACGGTTGTTGTTCAGCATCGCGCCAACAGCAACGCCGCCCAGCCCCAGCAGAAGCGCCTTGGCCAGGTCGTTGTCGTCATCCTCATCGCCGTCCGGACGCGCCTGGTTGCCCTCGGTCGAGGTCGCCTGCTGCAGCGTCGTGTCGAAATCTTCACTCGACGAGCGGCTGTTTTCCTCGGTGACCTCTTCCTCCGTCACCTCGGCAGTGGCCGCGTCGTCAAGCGCGGCAGCGGCCGGCGGTTCGGTGCGCTGTGCGGCGTCGCGTGCAACCTCCGTTTCGGCTGCGCTCGACTCGGCGGACGCCTCGCCCCCGGCAGTGGTCGTTGCCCGCGCGTCGGTCGAAGTCTTGGCCCCGGTTGCGGCACCAGCGTCCGTTGCGGTCGTCCCGGCCTCGGGCGATGTTCCGGCGGCCTCGGGCGCGGCAGCATCGGCGCCCTTTTGCTCCGCAGCCATCGCCTCGTCCAGCGATGTTTCACCGCCGGCAGTGTCGGCTTTAGCGGCTGCATCGCTCTCGGTCGCTGCCTCGGCGGGTGCAGTCGAGGTCTCGGACGCAGTTCCGGTTGCCTCGGGCGCGGCAGCAACGGCGCCCTCTTGCTCGGCAGCCATCGCCTCATCCAGCGATGTTTCATCGCCGGCCGTATCGGCTTCAGCGGCTGCATCGGCGTCCGCGCCGGACGGAGCTGCCGCAGCGGGTGCATTGGTTTCGCCCTCTGCAGGGGCAGCCGAAGCCTCGGAGGGGGTTTCGGCTGTCCCGGTGGCCGCAGCATCGGCGCCCTCTTGCTCTGCAGCCATTGCCTCGTCCAGCGATGCTTCGTCGCCGGCCGTATCGGCTTCAGCGGCTGCATCCGCCTCCGTGTCGGACGGAGCTGCCGCAGCGGGTGCATCGGTTTCGCCCTCTGCAGGTGCGGCCGAAGCCTTCGAGGGGGCTTCGGGCGCCCCGGTGGCGGCAGCATCGGCGCCCTCTTGCTCCGCAGGCATCGTCTCGTCCGACAGCTGCTCCTCGGTGGCAGAAGCACCGCTTGTGTCCGTCTCAGCTTCCATCGCCGCGCCAGGCTCGGCGGAAGGCTCCTCACCCTCGGTCGCTGCCGGTGTGTCGGTCCCTGCCTCGGCAGCTTCCGCCGGGCTTGCCTCGGCGGCATTGCCCTCGGCAGGCGCGGCATCCTTGGTGGCTGCTCCGGTCGCGGCATCCGCTTGCGGCATGGTTTCGGCGGCGGGCGGCACCACCTGTGCTTCGCCATTCGCCGCCGCCTGGGCTGCTGCCATATGCGGGCTCAGCAACGACAGGCAGGCTGCGATAGCAGTCGTGTTCTGAAAGATTCGGCGCATTTCTGCTCCTTGAGTGCTAGATGTGGGCAGAGAACGGATGGGAGGGGAAAGGGTTCATCTTTCCCTGCTTCAGACTTGACCTTCTCAACCGTCTTCCGGCTTGTTCCCGGCCAGGTCGGCTGTTCTGGCCAGCCGGTTCCGACATGGCTGGCAACCTTTTGCGTTGTGATCTGCAGCCTTGAGGTAGGACTGGTTCCTTCTCTGTAACAGTGCCGTGAGCCGCCAGCGTTCTTCTCGGGTCAAAGCCCTGCACCGGACCTGCTGACGACCAGTCCCACCGCCCGGGGCCAACATGCAGGATCGGGTGAAGGTTTCTCATTCCAGCTTGCGGCAGGCCGGCACGACGGCCAGCCTGCCGGGGAACTTGTCACTCGTAGATGTGGACGATCTTGCGGCTTTGCGGCTCCACCAGGACGGGCCGGTCGTCGACATAAACGTAGCTGTACTGGGATTCGGGAATGGTATGGATCTCGGCCGACTCCGGCACCAGCGTTCCAACGGCTACGTCGCCATCGATGACCACCGATTCGGTCTGGTTCTCCATGACGTAGGTCTTGGTTTCCGGGGTCAGGGCGTCTTCGCTGATGTCGCCGACAACGCCGCCGGCAACGGCTCCGACGGCCGCGCCCACGGGACCGCCGACGGCCGCCCCCGCAATCGCGCCCGAGGCCGCCCCGCCCGCCGCACCGCCGCCCGTGGTCTCGGCATCGGTCTGGACTTCGGTGGTCGAGGGCGTGGTTTCGGTCACGATGGTGGTTTGTGCGACGACGGGACCCGCGACAAGGGCCGCAACAAGAGAGGTGGTAGACAGGATCGACTTCATCTCTGATCTCCAGATTGACAATATGCTATCCAATTCCTTCAAAGACAGTTGGTTCCGGGAAACTGCCGTCGGTCGCAGAGCTTTGAACATGCCGGCTTCTGCCAGCCTTCGCCGCCACATTTGTTCGAGACTGAGTGCCGACGCTGAAGCATATCACCGCACCACCGCAACCTGTGGCGGTCGGCGAAGATCACGCCACTAAGCACGCGCCGATCATCGACCCGCGGCTTCCATGGCTTTATGGGAAAGAAGCCCGCGGGCCTGACACCAGTGGGTTGCGGGCCCAAGCTGAAAGCTCCGGAAAAGCCGTGTTGCTACTCCGGAGCACAGATGCAGCCGCTGGCACCGTTTCATGCGTCGGAACAAGCCTTCCGAACAATGTCGCTGCGCATCCCGAGCCGCGCGAACAGGTCTGCGTCCTGCCATGAAGCCGGGTTGCCGGTGGTCAGAAGCACGTCGCCCGCGAAGATGGAGTTGGCGCCCGCAAGAAAGCACAGGGCTTGCAGCTCGTCGCTCATCCCCGTGCGTCCGGCCGATAGGCGCACGACGCTTTCGGGCATGAGGATGCGCGCCAAGGCCACGGCACGGACCAGAGAGAAGGGCTCGACCGGCTGCGCCATCGTCTTGACCGGGGTGTTGGCGATGGGCTGCCATAGGTTGATCGGAACGCTTTCCGGGTGGCGTTCAAGATTGGCCAGCAGGACAAGCATCGCGATGCGGTCCTCCTCGTCCTCTCCCATGCCGAGGATGCCGCCGCAGCAGACCTTGATGCCGCCCTTCCGCACATGCTCCAGCGTTTCCAGCCGGTCCTCCATGGTGCGGGTGGTGGCAATCCGGGCATAATAGTCGGGCGAGGTGTCGATGTTGTGGTTGTAGAAATCCAGACCGGCCATCTTCAGCCGCGCCACCTGATCGGGCGACAGCATGCCAAGCGTCATGCAGGTTTCCATTCCCAACTCGCGCACGCCTCTGATCATGGCGCAGAGCGCCTCGAGATCGCGATCCTTGGGGCTGCGCCAAGCCGCACCCATACAGAAGCGCTGCGCCCCGGCCGCCTTGGCGCGGCGGGCGGCGGCCAGAACGGCCTCCACCCCCATCAGCTTGGTGGCCTTTACGCCAGTGTCGTGGTGGGCGCTTTGCGAGCAGTAGCCGCAGTCCTCGGGGCAGCCGCCGGTCTTGATGCTGAGAAGGCTCGCCTGTTCCACGACATGGGGATCGAAATGGGCCCGGTGGATGGCTTCGGCGCGATGCATGAGGTCGGGAAAGGGCAGCGCATGAATGGCGCGGGCCTCCTCAAGCGTCCAGTCGTGGCGGATCATGCCCGGCCCTTCCCGCGCATTCTGGTCCAGAGGGCAGCGAGCAGCGCGGCCACGCCGATCTTCAGGAGATCGCCCAGGAGAAAGGGAAGGACTCCCACTGCCAGCACCTTGTCTGCCGGCACGAAGGCAGACAGCCATGCTGCGCCAACCGCATAGATCACCGCCAGACCGGCCAGCATGGCCAGGACCCGCCGCAGCGTGCCCCCGCCGAGCGCCAGCCATCCGACAAGGCCGGCCGCCAGCAGATAGCCGAGAAGATACCCACCCGTGGGACCGGCCATATAGGCAATGCCGATGCCCCGGGCCGGCGATCCGGAAAACACGGGCAGGCCCGCTGCGCCCGCCGCCAGATAGGCGGCCATTGCGCCGACCGCCACCCGAGGCCCTGCAAGAAGGGCAATCGTCATGACCGCAAGCGTGTGCATCGTCATCGGCACCGGCCAGAACGGCACCTGAACCTTGGCCGCAAGCGTGATGAGAGCGGCAAGCGCTGCCGTCAATGGAAGGTGGCGATAAAGAGTCCGGGCTCCTGGCCCGACCAAGCCTGTGCGCGACATCATCATAGGTCTCCCTCAAGAAGCTATCTATGACTAATCAGCGGCTAGCGCCTCGGGCAATGCGGATTATAGATAATCAGCCAAGTATAACGTAACGATTTGAACGGCCATCAGAATTTTGGACATTTCGTCTTCCCGGCCGGCTTACATGCTTTGACAGGATCGTGCAGGCCACATCCGTCTGGCCCCGGCGCAGCGCGGCAAGGATCGCACGGTGTTCATGATCTGTCTGCGCCTCCCATTCCGTGCGCCACGCCGCAAACAGGAAGCGCGCGCTGGCCATGTGCAGGCCATCGATGGTCGACAGCAGACGGGGCATCGCGCAGGGCGTCAGGATCAGGCGATGGAAGCGGCGATTGGCGGCTTCCCACTCGCGCACCTCGCGCGAGGCGTCTGCAGCACGTGTCGCTTCCTCGGCGGCATCCAGCATGGCAAGGGTGATCTTGGGTGCTGCGTGCCGCAAGGCCAGAACCTCGAGCGAGGCGCGCATCGCTGCAACCTCGTGCAGTTCTTCCACATCAAACGACGTGACCCGCATGCCGCGCCGCGGCTCACTGACTGCCAACCCCTGCGCCTCCAGATGACGGAACGCTTCCCGGACAGGTACATGGCTTGCGCCGAATTCCGTCGCGATGTGATCCTGCCGCAAGGGGGTGCCCGGAGGTATGGTCCCCGTGATGATGCGATCTGCCAGGCTGCGGGCGATCTTCACCGCCAGGGTATCTTCAGGCTTATGCTTCATTCGATTATAGATAATGGTCCGTCCGGCAAACGTCCACGCCGATGTTTGCGCGAAGAACCCTGTCCACGGTGATCGACACACTGCCATGGCGCAAGGCGATCGAGCAGATCAAATCCGCGCCGCACGGCCAATCAGATCAGCACTGCCAGCAATGGCAGGACCAGGATCGCGTGAGCAGACAGGCCGGGCACGGCGTCACCATCCAGCCGTTCGCGGATGCGCAGGGCAGCCGCGCGAGGTGCCCTGCGCTCTCCTGACGCCGGAGGATGTCTGGCCGCAGGGAGATCGCCTGCGGGTCCTGCAGCCGCCTATGACGACCATCCCTCCAGCGCCGCCACGAAGGCCGACAGCCAACTGTTGGTCTGGTGGCCGTCCAGCGCGCGGTGGTCGATGGTCAGCGAGACATAGGCCATCGGCCGGATCTGGATCGTGTCGGTGCCGTTCACCTCGCGCACGACGACGCGCTTTTCCAGCTTGCCGACGCCCAGGATGGCCGACTGCGGCTGGTTGATGATGATCGGCGCCGCCAGCAGCGACCCCGACACCCCGTGGTTCGAGATGGTGAAGGTGCCGCCCGCCATGTCGGCCGGGCCAAGCTGGCCCGCGCGGGCGCGGTTGGTCTGGTCCTGAAGCGCGGCCGCCACGCCCTTCAGCGACAGGTTCTGCGCCCGGGCGATCACCGGCACGACCAGCCCCTTGTCGCCAAGCGCCGTGCCGATGCCGATGTTGATGTCGCGGAAGATTTCCAGCCGGTCCTCGTGCCAGCGGCTGTTCACCTGGGGCACCGCCCGCATCGCGGCGACGCAGGCCATGACGACATAGGCCGTATAGCTGAGATTGATGCCGTCCCGGGCGAAGTCCGCCTTGTGCTTCGCGCGATGCGCCATCAGCGGGCCGAAATCCGCCTCGAAGACAGCCGTCACCTGCGGCGCCTGCGTGACCGAGGCCAGCATGTTGCGCGCGATGGCCAGCCGCATCCGGTCATGCGGCACGAAGGTCGAGCCCTCGGCGGACGCGCCCGTCCGGACCTGCGCAGGTTCCGGTTCAGCCAGCGGCTGTTCGGCCGGGGGCGCAGGCGGACGCGTCCTTGCCGCGGACAGCACGTCGTCGCGCGTCAGCCGCCCGTCGCGCCCGGTGCCCGTGATGCCGGCGGGATCAAGGCCGGTTTCGGCCAGCGCCTTGCGCACGGCAGGGGAATGGCGCGTTTCCGCCGCCTTCGCCTGCGGCTGATCCGGTTCGGCGGTCTTGTCCGGCCTGGCCTCCAACGGCGGCGGCGCATCCGATGCCGCGGTGTCGATGCGGGCCAGAACCGCGCCCGGCCTTGCCTCGGCGCCCGGCGCGATCAGGATCTCGGCCAGGACACCCGCGACCAGGGCCGGAACCTCAACCGTGACCTTGTCGGTTTCCAGTTCGACCAGCGGGTCGTTGACCGCGACCCTTTGGCCCGGCCGGACATACCACTGGTGGATCTTCGCGGTGGTGCCTTCCTGCTCCAGCGGAACGATGACGTCATGCATGGCTCAGAACCCCACCAGGTCGTCAAGCTTGGCGCCGATGCTGGCGACCGAGGGCACCACGTGATCCAGAAGCACCGGGTTATGCGGCGAGGGGATGTCGGGCATGGTCAGGCGCATGACAGGCGCATCCAGGTCCATGAAGGCGGCATCGGCGACGCGCGCCGCGATTTCCGCGCCAAAGCCTGCGGTCTGCAGATCCTCGTGCACGATCAGGCAGCGCCCGGTGCGGCGGACCGAGGCCAGCACGGTGTCCTGGTCCCAGGGCATGAGCGTCCGCAGGTCGATCACCTCGGCGTCGCGGCCCTCGGCCGCCTCCTCGCAGCGCGGGACCATGGCGCCCCAGGTGACGACCGTGGCCCTCGAGCCGCTGCGCGTGACGCGGGCCTTGCCGAAGGGCAGCGCGAAATCGTCGCCCGGCCATTGCCGGCGCGCCCAGGCATGATCCAGCATCGCCCGATGCTCGAAGAAGACCACCGGGTCGTTGCCGCGCAGGGCCGTGCGCAACAGGCCCACGGCGTCCTCGGCATTCGAGGGCACGGCGACCTTCCAGCCGGGATTGTGGACAAAGGCCACCTCGTTCGTCTGGCTGTGCCAGGGATCGCCGCATTTGAAGAACCCGCCCGGCATCCGCAGCACCATCGGCGCGGCAAAGCCGTTGGCGGTGCGCCAGCGCATGGTGCCGCAGTCGTTGATCTGCTCGGTCGCGGGTTCGGCATATTTGCGGAACTGGATTTCCGGCACCGGCATCAGCCCCGCAAGGGCCATGCCGACGGCGCGGCCGACGATGCCTTCCTCGGACAGGCTGGTGTCGAAGACGCGGCCGGCCCCGTATTTCTCCTGCAGGCCCAGGGTGACGGCATGGACGCCGCCCTTGGGGCCGATATCCTCGCCGAACAGCACCACGCGGGGGTTCAGGGCCATCTCCTGGTCGAGGACGCGGCGGATCGCCGTCACCATGTTGATGCGCTGGCCTTCGGGCCGAGGCTGGTCGCTGGACGGCACCACCACATGGCCATGCGCATGGATGCCGCCCATCTTCTGCATCTCGCCTTCGTAGAAGACATGCCGGGCCACGCGTCCGGGATCCGCGACCGGGCGCCGATCAGCCTCTTCAAGCGCCCGTTCGGCCATGGCGCGGCCTTCGGCGGACAGGCGGTCCCATTCCGCCTGGTCCATGGCGGCGGGGACAAGATGGTCCTGCAGGCGTGGCAGCGGATCGCGGCGCCATTCCTCGGCCACGAAGGCTTCGGGCTTGTAGGCCTGGGTGTCCTGGAAGCTGTGGCCCTGAAGGCGCGGCACAGTCAGGCGCAGCAGCGCGGGACCGCGCGTTTCGCGGACATGGGCGACGGCTGCGGCGGTCAGGGTTGCCGCCTCGGCGGGGTCGGCGCCGTCGCCCGACAGGATCTCCAGCCCCTGCCACGCGGCGAGACTGGCGGAAATGTCGCCTCCCGGCGCATTGAAGACCGACGGGACCGAGATGCCATAGCCGTTGTCCTCGATGTAAAACAGCATCGGCAGATTCTGGGTCGTGGCGATCATCAGCGCCGCCCAGAAGCCGTTGCTTGCGACCGACCCGTCGCCGCCCAGGACGACCGCGATGGAACGACCATGCTCCTCGGATCCCAGCATCTCGGCGTGATAGCGCAGCGCCTGCGCCCAGCCTGCCGTTGGCGTGTACTGAGAGCCCACGCCGCCGCACATCGGCAGGGCGGTCGTGCCTTGGGGATTGGGCCAGTTGAAGACCACGCCGATGTCGCGGCCATCCGAATAGCCGCCCTCGCGCGCCATCGAGGATGACAGCGCCTCGACCGGATCCACCCCGAGCGCCAGGAGCAGGGGGCGCGAGCGGTAATAGCCGCAGACCGCGTCATGGCGGCCGGTCAGGTTCCGGGCCAGCAGGATCTGCGCCATGTCGTGGCCGCGGGCCGAGAACTGGTAGAGCACCTTCTTTTCGGGAACGAGACGCGTTTCCTCCATCTCGTCAAGGGCACGGGACAGGGCCAGCACCCGCAGCACGGCGGGCCAGTCCACCGATGCGTCCGGTGTGTTCTGCAGGTTCTTCCTGATTGCGACCGACATCGGCGAAAGCCTCCCCTTGTGCGCGCTTTGCGGCGTATCCCCAGCTTCACGGTGACAGATCGGCGTGGTATGGGCTTATCTTGTTTGGTCGCGGATGACCGAAACATGAAATATCCGTTTCGCGGCAGCCAGGAACCAGAACAGTATGCCTCAACTTGACGCTTTGGATGAGCGGATATTGTCAGCGCTGCAACGCGACGGATCGCTCAGCAGCGCGTCGCTGGCCGAACGGGTCAACGCCTCGCCCGCATCATGCTGGCGGCGGGTGAAGGCGCTGGAAGACGCGGGCATCCTTGGCCCCGCTGTCCGGCTGGTCAGGCCCGAGGCCGTCGGGCGCGACCTGGATGTCTTCTGCCAGATCCGCATGCGCTCGCAGGACGCTGCGGCACGGCAGGAATTCCAGCGCGCCATGTCCGCCGAACCCACGATCCTCGAGGTTTATTCGATATCGGGCGAATGGGATTACCTGCTGCACCTGGTGGTGCGGGGCATGAAGGATTACGAGGACATCCTGATGCACCGGATCCTGGCGCACAAATCGGTCGCCACGGCATCCAGCGTCTTTGCCCTGCGCCGCGTGAAGCACACCACTGCGGTGCCCTGCTGAACGGCTTGGGGTGCCAGGACCGATCCTGACCGCGACGATGGCCCGGTCAGTCCCCCGGCCCCGCCAGGCGCAGCAGCGCGCGGCGGAAGGCCGGGGCGTCCTCGCCCAGTTCGGCCAGCAGTTCCGCCTGATAGGCTTCGGCAATGCGGCCAAGGCGGTCCATAAGCGCCCGGCCCGTCGCGGTCAGTTCCAGCGCGACCAGCCGCTGGTCCCTGTCATGGCCGGACCTGCTCAGGTATCCTGCCGCCTCCAGCCGCGTGGCCGCCCGGCTGACAACGGATTTGTCGAGGTTCACCCGCGCGGTGATGTCGCGCACGCTGACCGGGCCGGACCCGTCAAGATGCGCCAGCACCCGCCATTCGGGGATCGTCAGCCCGGCCTCGGCCGCATAACGCTCCGCGAAGCGGCGGCTGACCTGCGCGGCGGCCACGCTGAGGCGATAGGGCAGGAACTGGTCCAGTTCGAAGGGCATCAGCGCATCCTTTTCCCGGCAACAGACCAGAAAGACGTTGCGCTCGCAACAAGAATGCGCCGGATCAAAGATGGCCGTTGACATCGTTGCCACTGCAACATTATTCATTGCATCAGCAACGTTCATGGGAGGATCTTCCCGATGACCATCCAGCAGTTGCCCGACGGCATGATTCGCGCGACCGGAACGCAGGGCACCGCCCCTGGCTACATGCCGGGCTTCGGCAACGACTTCGAGACCGAGGCCCTGCCGGGCGCCCTGCCCCAAGGCCAGAACAGCCCGCAGAAATGCAACTATGGCCTTTACGCCGAGCAGCTGTCGGGCACCGCCTTCACCGCGCCCCGCGGGCAGAACGAACGGACCTGGTGCTATCGCATCCGCCCATCGGTCCATCACACCGGGCGCTTCAAGCAGATCGACGTGCCCTACTGGAAGACCGCGCCGCACATCCGGGACGGCATCGTCAGCCTGGGCCAATACCGTTGGGATCCGATCCCGGTGCCGGACCAGGACCTGACCTGGATCACGGGAATGCGGACCATCACCACGGCGGGCGACGTGAACATCCAGGTGGGCATGGCGTCCCATGTCTATCTGGTCACGCAATCCATGCAGGACGAATACTTCTTCTCGGCCGACAGCGAGTTGCTGGTCGTGCCGCAGGAAGGCCGTCTGCGGTTCTGCACCGAATTGGGGATCATCGACCTGGAGCCGAAGGAGATCGCCATCATCCCGCGCGGCCTCGTCTATCGGGTCGAGGTTCTGGAAGGTCCCTGCCGCGGCTTTGTCTGCGAAAACTACGGACAGAAGTTCGACCTGCCGGGCCGTGGGCCCATCGGCGCCAACTGCCTGGCGAACCCCCGCGACTTCAAGTGCCCCGTTGCGGCCTTCGAGGATCGCGAGGTCGGTTCCCGCGTTGTCATCAAGTGGTGCGGCCAGTTCCACGAGACCTGGATCGGCCATTCGCCGCTGGACGTGGTGGCCTGGCACGGCAATTATTGCGCCTACAAATACGACCTGCGCACCTATTCGCCGGTGGGCGCGATCCTGTTCGACCATCCCGATCCGTCGATCTTCACGGTCCTGACCGCGCCCTCGGGGCAGGAGGGCACCGCCAACATCGACTTCGTGCTGTTCCGCGAACGCTGGATGGTGGCCGAGCATTCCTTCCGCCCACCCTGGTATCACAAGAACATCATGTCCGAGCTGATGGGCAACATCTACGGCATCTATGACGCCAAGCCGCAGGGCTTCGCGCCGGGCGGCATCAGCTTGCACAACTGCATGCTGCCCCACGGTCCCGACCGCGACGCCTTCGAGGGCGCCAGCAACGCCGAACTGAAGCCCGAGAAGCTCGACAACACCATGTCCTTCATGTTCGAGACGCGCTTTCCCCAGCACCTGACCGAATTCGCCGCCAAGGAAGCGCCGATCCAGCAGGAATACATCGAAGTCTGGGACCGGCTGGAAAAGAAATTCGACGGCACGCCCGGCGTGAAATGAGGCGCCGAAGGCCGGGGGCTGTCTGCCCCCGGACCCCCGAGGATATTTCCGTGAAGAAGAAAGAGGCAGGATGCCCCTGGTCCGATCTTGGCTGGAAAGTGCTAATCATCCCGAATGTCCCTTTCCGCTGAACAACCTGCCTTATGGCGTCTTCTCGGTCGCGGGGGATGCGCCGCGCTGCGGGGCGGCGATCGGCGACAGGATCGTCGATCTGGCGGATGCCGAGGCGCGCGGGCTGCTGGATGCCGGCGGAACCTTCGCGCAGCCGCAACTTAATGGCTTCATGGCGCTTGGCCGGGCGAAATGGGCCGAGATCCGGGCGCGCCTGACCAGGTTGCTGGCCGAGGGTGCGACGGATGATCTGACGCTGGTGCCAATGTCCGAGGCCAGGCTGCACCTGCCGATCCGGGTGACGGAATACACCGACTTCTATGCCTCGAGGAACCACGCCTTCAACATGGGCGTGTTGTTCCGGGGACCGGAAAACGCCCTGCCGCCGCAATGGACGCACATGCCCATCGGCTATAACGGGCGCGCCTCGTCGGTGGTGGTCTCAGGCACGCCGATCCGCCGCCCGATGGGGCAGATCCGGGGCGAGAACGGACCGGAATGGGCCCCCTGCCGGCGGCTGGATCTGGAACTGGAACTGGGCGCCATCGTCGGCGCCGACAGCGTGATGGGCCAGCGCGTCAGCGTGGAGCAGGCCGAGGACATGATCTTCGGCTATGTGCTGCTGAACGACTGGTCGGCGCGCGACGTGCAGGCCTGGGAATACCAGCCCCTGGGTCCGTTCCAGTCCAAGGCGCTTGGCACCACCATCGGCCCCTGGATCGTCACGCAGGCCGCACTGGAGCCGTTCCGCAGCGCGGGCGCGGACCGGGTGAACCCTCTGCTGCCCTATCTGGCCGAGCAGCGGCCCGGACTTTACGATCTGGAGATAGGCTGGTCTATGAACGGGCAGGTCATGGCGCGCACGAACTACAACGTCATGTATTATTCCAGCGCCCAGCAACTGGCGCATCACACCAGTTCGGGCTGTCCGATGCGGGTGGGTGATCTGCTGGGTTCGGGCACAATCAGCGGCCCATCGCCCGACCAGTCCGGCGCCTTGCTGGAGATGACGGAGGGCGGCAGGAAGCCCGTCATGGTGAATGGCGAAAGCCGCACCTTCATCCAGGATGGCGACGAGATCGCGCTGTTCGCGACGGCCCGGGGCGACGGCTATCGCATCGGCTTCGGCCCCTGCACCGGGACCATCCTGCCCGCCCGGCCATGAGGGTGGTGCTGCACGATCATTGGCGGTCTTCCGCATCCTGCCGGGTGCCGTTCGCGCTGAACCTCAGGGGCATCGCCCATGGCTGCCGCCCGGGGTGGCCGACTGCACGCTGGTCCCGCAGCTTTGCTACGCGACCCGCTACGGCGTGGACTGCACCTGCCACGCAACGCCGCCATCCCGGCCTTGTTGCCGCCCATCCCGGCGCCTGCGCGCCTACGGCCGCATAGGCAGGCCTTCAGCCTGGCGAGATGCCGCGGTCGTCCTTCAGGGTCTTGAGCACGATCTCGGACCGGACCTGGGACACCTGCGGGTTCGGCAGCAGCTGCCGGTGCATGAAATCCGCAAAGGCTTCGAGATCGCGCACCCGCACGTCCAGGATGTAGTCCGCGTCCCCCGAGACCGAAAAGGCCGACCGGATCTGGCTGTGGCTTTCGACGAAGCGGGCAAAGTCGCCCTCGTTCGTCTGGCCGTGAATCGACAGGTTGACGCGGATGATCGCGCGCAAGCCGTAACCCAGTTTCGCGGCGTTCAGGCGTGCGGAATAACCCTCGATCACGCCCGCTTCCTCCAGCGCCGCGCGTCTGCGCGAGCATTGCGAGGCCGACAGGTTCACCACCTCGGCCAGGGCGGCATTGGTCAGCGACCCGTCCTTCTGCAATGCAGAAAGAAGCGCAATGTCGAAGGCATCCAGCTTCATCTCACGCGCCCTTCCGCTTTTCATGCACAATTCATGCAAAACTTGCCTCAAACCGGTGCGTTTCGCAAGCACCGTGCAGGCGATCCGTGGGACTGTTTCCTGTCCCGCAGCGAACAGGAGGAGATCATGGGCCCGTTCCCGCACAACGCCCCGAAGGCCACGATCAGCACGGCCAACCCCGCCGGCACCGACGGCTTCGAATTCGTCGAATTCGCCCACCCGGACCCCCAGGTGCTGGACCGCATATTTCGCCAGATGGGCTTCACGCCCGTGGCGCGGCACAAGACCAGGGACATCACCCTCTATCGCCAGGGCGACATCAACTATCTGCTGAACGCCGACCCCGACAGCCATGCCGCGGGCTTCGTGCGGGAACACGGGCCCTGCGCCCCGGCGATGGCCTGGCGCGTGGTGGATGCGCAGGCGGCGCTGAAGCGCGCGCTGGATCTGGGCGCCACCGAATATACCGGCCCCGGCAAGTCGATCGAGGCGCCCGCCGTTTACGGCATCGGCGGCTCGCTTCTGTATTTCATCGACACCTATGGCGAGGGGGGCAGCGCCTATCAGGCCGACTACCAATGGCTGGGCGAGGCGGACCCGCGCCCGGTTGGCTTCGGCTTCTACTACCTGGACCACCTGACCCATAACGTGATCCGCGGCAACATGGACACGTGGTACAAGTTCTACCACGACACGTTCAATTTCCGCGAAATCAGATATTTTGACATCAAGGGCAAGCAGACCGGCCTTGTCAGCCGGGCGCTGACCTCTCCCGACGGCAAGATCCGCATCCCGATAAACGAATCCACCGACGATCACAGCCAGATCGAGGAATACCTGCGCGAATACAAGGGCGAGGGCATCCAGCACATCGCCATCGCGTCGGAGGATATCTATGCCGGAACCGACCAGATCCGCGACGCCGGGATGGAGTTCATGCCGGGGCCGCCCGACACCTACTACGAGATGTCGCACCGCCGCGTGAAGGGCCATGCCGAACCAATCGAGCGGATGAAGAAACACGGCATCCTGATCGACGGCGAAGGCGTGGTCGGCGGCGGCGAGACCCGGATCCTGCTGCAGATCTTCTCGAAAACGGTGATCGGCCCGATCTTCTTCGAGTTCATCCAGCGTAAGGGAGACGACGGCTTCGGCGAGGGCAACTTCCGCGCGCTGTTCGAATCCATCGAGGAAGACCAGGTCCGCCGCGGCGTGCTGACCGCCGTGCCCGCCGCATGATTTCGCCACGACATGGCCCGCCCGCAGCCTGCGGACGGGTCTTGCAGGAGATCGCATGATGGCCTGGACCGACTATTCCTCTGCCCCGGCGGCGGGAACACCGGTCTGCGGCATGGCCCAGATCGATGGCGTGATGTCCCTGTCGGTGACAACGGACAGGGGCGCGTTCCCGCTGCTGCTGGTGCGGGTGGGGGACACCTTGCGCGCCTATGTCAACGCCTGCCCCCACCAGTACCTGCCGCTGGATTATCGCGGCAAGCAGCTTCTCTCGGCGGATGGAGCCATGCTGATGTGCACGGCCCACGGCGCCCGCTTCGACATCCTGACGGGCGAGGCGGTCGAGGGCGCGGAATGCGGGCTGGACCCGGTGCCGGTCGATGTCGTCGGCGGCACCGTTGTCATCGCCAAAGGCTGACCTGCCGGGCATCCCTCCCGCCGGGTCATTCCACCTGCGCCAGACCGTGCCCGGTGTCCTTTGGCCGCCCGGCAAGCCGTCGTGCAAGGCCGATTGCGAGCGACCTCGGCGCCGGTCGATCCTTGGCGCAAGGCGGCCGGCGCGCACCGTTTCCTCGTTCGATGCCCATGCCGCGTCCTTGCCGGTGGCTACCATAACGTCTCGAGCTCCTCGGACGCATCGGCATGTTGGACACAGGCATGGTGCGGCGCCTGCCGGTCACTGAGGGGCTCGACCTTCCAGACCCTGCGGAAGCTCCACCTGCGCAACCGCATCGGTCCGGCAAGGTCCTGACTACCCCGCCAGCAGGGCGGCGTTGCCGCCGGCCGCCGTGGTGTCCACGCACAGATGACGTTCATGGGCGACATGGGCCAGGTCCGGCAGCCCCGTGACAAGCTGCACGATCTCGCCGTCGCGGGCGGCCAAGGCCTCGGCATAGGCGCGCCCCTTCGCCTCGTCGCCCCACCACAGCGCGGCGGCAAAGGCGGGCAGGCGGGTCAATGCCTCGGGCGGCAGGGGACCGTCAGCGGCCACGGCATCCGCGCCAAGGGCCGCCACCGCAGCAACCTGAGCGGCCACCGTGTCTGCACCGGGGCCAAGGCACAGGACCGGCGGGCGGGTATGGGCGGTCAGGCGGTTCAGTTCCCCGGTGGGGCCGGGCATCAGCCGCTCGTCGAGCTTGCGGGATTGGTGGGCGTCAAGTCGGGCACGGATGCGGCCTTCGTCGGCCTGGCCCTGCCAGTCGGTCCCGCGGGCTTCAGGCGCATCGGGCGCGAAGAAGCGCGGCACATAGCGCGGCCCCCCCGCCTTGGGGCCGGTGCCCGACAGCCCCTCGCCGCCAAAGGGCTGGCTGCCCACCACCGCGCCGATCTGGTTGCGGTTGACATAGATGTTGCCCACGTGGATGGCGTCGCTGATCTCTTGCACGCGGCTGTCGATGCGGGTGTGCAGTCCGAATGTCAGGCCAAAGCCGCGCGCGTTGATGTCGGCCACGACCTGGTCCAGCCGGTCGCCCCGGAAGGTCGCGACATGCAGGACCGGGCCGAAGATCTCGCGCTCCAGATCGGCGATGCCTTCCACGCGCAGCATGGTCGGGGGGATGAAGGTCCCCCGGGTGGGCACTTCCAGCTTGTGGATCACGCGGTTGCCGTTGGCGGCAATATAGCCCGCGATGTCGCCCTGCGCGCCCGTGTCGATCACCGGGCCGACATCGGTGGCCAGATCCCAGGGATCGCCCACCACCAGCTCGTCCATGGCGCCCCGGATCATGGGGATGACGTGGGGGGCGATGTCCTCCTGCACATACAGGCAGCGCAGGGCCGAGCAGCGCTGCCCGGCCGACCGGAAGGCGCCGTTCACGATGTCGCGGACCGCCTGTTCGGGCAGGGCGGTGGAATCCACGATCATGGCGTTCAGCCCGCCGGTTTCCGCGATCAGGGGCGTGCCGGGGGTCAGATTCGCGGCCATGGTCCGCGCGATGGTCTGGGCCGTCGCGGTCGAGCCGGTGAAGACCACGCCCTTCACGCGCGGATCCTGCGTCAGCGCCGTGCCCACCACGCTGCCGCGACCCGGCAGCAGTTGCAGTGCCGAAACCGGCACGCCGGCCTGGTGCAGCAGCCTGACCCCATGGGCCGCGATGATCGGGGTGGCCTCGGCAGGCTTGGCGATCACCGCATTGCCCGCCATCAGCGCCGCCGCGATCTGCCCGGTGAAGATCGCCAGTGGGAAATTCCAGGGGCTGATCGCGCCCACGATGCCGCGCGGGCCGCCGGGGTTCGCCTCGCCCTCGGACGCGTAATAGCGCAGGAAGTCCACCGCTTCGCGCAGTTCGGCCACCGCATCGGCCAGCGTCTTGCCGGCTTCCTTCGCAAGGATGCCGAAGATCGGGCCGAAGTTTTCCTCATACAGGTCGGCGGCGCGGCGCAGCACGGCGGCGCGTTCGGCGGCGGGGGCATCCCAGGGGCAGGCGTCGTCGATGGCCCGCGCGGCGGTGGCGGCATCGGCCATCATCACCGTGGCAAGCCTGTCGCCCGTGGCCGGGTTCACCACCTCCTGCACCTGCCCCGAGGGCTCGGACACCGTCAGCGGCACCACATCGGGCAGGGCCGCATCACGGGCGGCCATGATCCGGGCCAGCGTTTCCTCGTCCGACAGGTCGAAACCGGCCGAGTTCCTGCGCGCGGCGCCGTAAAGATCCGCAGGCGCCAGCAGCGAGGCCGGGGCCCTGGCCGTCGCCAGCGCGGCAAAGGGATCGCGCGCGACTTCCTCGGGCGTCACGGCCTCATCGACGATCTGGTTGACGAAGCTGCTGTTGGCGCCGTTCTCCAGCAGGCGCCGCACCAGATAGGCCAGCAGGTCGCGATGCGCGCCGACAGGGGCATAGATGCGGCAGCGGCCCTTCGTCTCGCGCAGCACGATGTCGTGCAGCCGCTCGCCCATGCCGTGCAGGCGCTGGAACTCGAAGCGGGTGTCGCCCGCCATCTCCAGGATCGCGGCCACGGTATGGGCGTTGTGGGTTGCGAACTGCGGATAGATGCGGTCGCCATAGCCGATCAGCTTGCGGGCATTGGCGATATAGCTCACATCCGTCGCGACCTTGCTGGTGAACAGCGGAAAGCCCGGATGGCCCTCGACCTGGGCGCGCTTCATCTCGCTGTCCCAATAGGCGCCCTTGACGAGGCGCACCATGATGCGCCGGTCCAGCCGCTGCGCCAGATCATGCAGCCATTCAATGGTCTGGCCCGCGCGCTTGCCGTAAGCCTGCACCACCACGCCGAAGCCGTCCCAGCCGGCCAGCGAGGGGTCCGACAGCACCGCCTCGATCACCTTGAGCGACAGGACCAGCCGGTCCTGTTCCTCGGCGTCGATGTTCATGCCCATGTTTGCGGCCCGGGCCTGCTGCGCCAGCCGCAGCACCACCGGCACCAGTTCGCGCATCACCCGGGCCTCCTGCGCCACCTCGTATCGCGGATGCAGCGCCGAGAGCTTGATCGAGATGCCGGGGTTCTGCTCCACCGAGCCCTTGTCGCAGGCCCTGGCGATGGCCGCGATCGCATCGGCATAGGCGCGGGCGTAGCGGGCGGCGTCCGCCCCGGTCATCGCCGCCTCGCCCAGCATGTCATAGCTATAGGTGAAGCCCTGCTTTTCGCGCGTCTTGGCGCGATCCAGGGCGTCGCCAATGGTCTGGCCCAGCACGAACTGTCGGCCCATCTCTTTCATCGCCCGGCCCACGGCGGTGCGGATCACGGGTTCCCCCAGACGGCGGACCATGCGGCGCAGCGTGCCCGCCTGATCGTCGTCCAGAACCTTGCCGGTCAGCATCAAGGCCCAGGTCGAGGCGTTGACCAGGCTGGACGACGCCTCGCCCAGGTGTTTGCCCCAGTCCGACGGGGCGATCTTGTCCTCGATCAGCGCATCGATGGTGATCTTGTCGGGCACGCGCAGCATCGCCTCGGCCAGGCACATCAGCGCCACGCCCTCGCGGGTGGACAGCCCGTATTCGGACAGGAAATGCTCCATCAGCGACGGGCGCGCCTCGGCCCGGATGCGGCGCACCAGATCGGCGGCGCGGGCGCTGATGGCGGCGCGTGCCTCGGGCGAGAGGGCGGCCGACGCTGCCAGGCGTTCCAGAAGCGGCCCTTCCTCCGCGAACTTGGCAGAGGTGGAAAAGACGCCGGGATTGAAGGGGGCCATGGCCTGTCTCCTTGACTCGATCCGGCAAGATTACCAAGGATCGGCTAGGCCGTGTGCCTGAAGATCGCGCCAGGCCTGGTCGGATCGAACATTAAGGGGGCTGTTTTCAGGATGACCGTCAAGCTGGACGCGCTGGACCGCAAGATCCTGGCCGAACTGACGCAGAACGCCCGCGTTCCCATTGCCGAACTGGCCCGCAAGGTGGGGCTGTCGAAGACCCCCGTTGCCCTGCGTATCAAGCATCTGGAGGAGATCGGCCTGATCACCGGCTATCGCGCGATCCTGTCGCCGCTGAAGCTGGGCCTGACCCATGTCACCTATGTCGAGGTCAGCATGAGCGACACCCGCGAGACCGCGCTGCAGCAGTTCAACGCCGCCGTCCGCGCCATCCCCGAGATCGAGGAATGCTACATGATCGCAGGCGGCTTCGACTACCTGGTCAAGGTCCGCTCGCGCGACATGGCCGATTTCCGGCGCATCATGGCCGAGAAGATCTCGGGCCTTCCCCATATCAGCAACACCTCCAGCTATGTCTCGATGGAGGCGGTGGTCGAGCAGACCTTTACCCTGGGCTGAGGGTGTCGATGATCCACGAGGCGATCATCAGGTCCATGTGCGCGCCGCCGCCGTTCTTGAAGACGGTGATCTCGTCATCCGACTGCCGGTGTCGCGCGCCAAGCTGCACCAGGTCGTAGAAATCGCCCATCACGCTTTCCGGCGTGATCGCGCCCGAAGCGAGCGGCATCAGCAGCTCGCCGATATGGGCAGCGGTGTCGCGGCTATCCACGAACAGGCTGGCGCGCGCCATCAGCGCGTCGTCGGCCTCGCGCATGTCGGCCTTGTAGGCGCCGATCAGATCGACATGGGTGCCGGGGCGGACCCACTCGCCCCGGATCACCGGCTGGCGCGCCATGGTCGCGGTCGAGACCATGTCGGCCTGGCCCACGGCAGTCCCAAGATCGGGCACCGCCGCCAGGTCGGCATCAATACCGCTCAGTTCCGCCACCAGCGCCTGCGCCTGTTCGGGGCGGCGCGCCCAGACCGAGACGCGCTCGATCCCCGGCAGGACGGCCGTGTAGGCGCGCACCAGGCTGGCCGCAACGGTGCCCGCGCCGACGACCAGCAGATGCCGGCTGTCGGGCCTTGCCAGCAGGCTTGTGCCCAGCACCGAATCCGCGGCCGTCTTCCATTCGGTCACCAGCCTGCTTTCGACGATCGCCCGCAGATGCCCGTCATCCTTGTCGAAGACCAGCATCGCCCCCTGCACCGTCGGAAGGCCCCGCGCCGCATTGCCGTCAAAGACCGTGAAGGGCTTGGCCCCATAGCCCAGGCTCTCGATAAAGGCCGACCGGGTCATCATCGTCCCCGTGGCGGGGCCAAGGAAGCTGTCGGCGATCTCGGCCCTGGGCAACCGGTGCCCGGTTTCCAGCGCCCGGACGGCATCGCGCCAGTCCAGATGGCCTGCGGCATCCTCGTAGCGGATGAAAGGGGTCATGGGCGGCATGGTGGTCCTTCAGCGGGGTTCAAGGCTGGCCCGAGCGATAGCATCTGGCCGCCGGCCGTCCAGTCCATTCGCAAGGCCAGCCCCCTTCCGCCGCGCCTGGCAGCGCTGCCCACAGACCTCCCGGCGAAACGCGGCTTGCACTGGCCTACTCGGCAGCCCGTGCAAGCCCCGCGTCAAGAAGGTCCGTCACGACGCGGCGCAGGACGGGGGGCGGAAAGGGTTTCTGGATCAGCGGCACGTCGTCAAAGCCTTGCGGCAGGTGGTCACGGCCATAGCCCGACACGAAGCAGAACGGCGTCCGTGAACGTCGCAAGGCTTCCGCGACCGGATCCACCGGCTGGCCCTTCAGGTTTCCGTCCAGCAGCGCCGCGTCAAAGCTGCGCTCGTTCAGGGCGGAAAGCGCGGCATCGACGGTGCGGGCCACCTGGACGGGCCCTGCCCCCGCGCCTTCCAGTTCGGTCCGGATGTCCATGGCGACCAGGGGCTCGTCCTCGACCACAAGAATTCTGCGGCCGTTCAGGACGACGCCCTTGTCAGGCGGCTGGCCGGCCGGGATGTCGGCGGCGGCGGAAGGCGCCGCCAGCGCCGTGACGCCTTCGGAAAGCCTGAGGGTCCAGACGACGCCGGCGGGGTGCCATTCGACCGAAACGGCGCCCTCCTCGCCCCCCGCTACGGCGGCGATCAGATCCGACCCGAAACCCCGGTCCGAAGGGGGGCTGACGGGGGGGCCGCCGGATTCCCGCCAGGTCAGGCTGATGCCGCGGTTCCTGGCCACCCAGTCAAGATGCACGATGCCCTGCGGCACGGACATGGCGCCGTACTTGACCGCATTCGTCGCCAGTTCGTGCAGCGCAAGCGCCATGCGCAGCATGGTGTCGGGGGCCAGTTCCACGGCGGGACCCCGACGCCGCAGGCGGTCGCTGTCCAGGGTGCCGAGGCGGATCTGGTCGTCGATCAGCTGATCCAGCGGTGCGCTGGACCAGGTTGAATCCGACAGGATCGAATGGGCGCGCGACAGGGCCTGCAGGCGGCCGTTGAAGCTTTGCTCGAAATCGCCAAGGCTGCCCGACCGCCGAAGGCCCTGCCGGGCGATCGCCTGGACATTGGCAAGGGTGTTCTTGATGCGGTGGTTCAACTCTCCGATCAGCAACGAGCGGACCTCCTCGGCCCGCTTGCGCTCGGTGATGTCGAGGATCTGCAGCGACAGCGTCCGTCGCCCGGCTTCCGTCAGGATCGAGCCGTAAACCTCGCAGGGGATCGCGCCCCGGCTGGCGTGGCCAAGCTGCGTTTCGGCGGAATGGCGCGGCGCGGCACCGTCATGGGGACCAAGCCAGCCGCGCAGGGTCGCAGCGCCCGCCCGATCCAGCCAGCCGCTGTCTTCGGCGGACCGTCCCAGCAGGTCGGCGGTGGCATGGCCGAACATCCGTTCGGCACCCTTGGACCAGTCGCAAATGGTCAGGTCCTGGTCCAGCGTCACGAAGGCCAGGGGCGAATTGTCGGTATGGGCGCGCAGCTGGGCGGCGGCGCGGTCGCGGTCGCGGGCGATCTGCTGCATCTCGTCGCGCTGGCGCAGCAGATCCCTGGCCTGGCAGCCGATGCGGAAGAACACCTCGGCCTTGGATTTCAGCACCACCGGGTCGATGGGCTTGAAGATGTAATCGACCGCGCCGGCCTCGTAGCCGCGGAAGCGGCGCGTTTCGTCGCGCTCGGCGGCGGTGACGAAGATGATCGGGACCCCGCGCGTGCGCTCCGTGGACCGCATCAGTTCGGCCAGTTCATAGCCGTCGGTGCCGGGCATGTGGACATCCAGAAGCGCCAGTGCATAGTCGTGGACCAGCATCAGTTCCAGCGCGTCAGAGGCGGAATGGGCGTGATCGACCGCCAGCCCGTCGCGGCGCAGCAGCGCATCCAGCGCGAGCAGGTTTTCCGGAATGTCGTCGACGATCAGGAACCGGATGGGCCTATTGGGCATGGACAGCCTCGGGGTTCGGGATGCGCCGCCAGATCCGGACGGGTTCGTCGAAGGGGGCGAAGCAGCCGGCATGGGGCGAAAAGCGCAGCGTCTCGTGCGAGCCCAGCCCCAGGAAGCCGCCCCGCGTCAGCGCCTCGGCGAACAGGCCCAGGGCACGGTCCTGCAGCGTGCTGTCGAAATAGATCAGCACGTTGCGGCACGAGATCAGATGCACCTCGGAAAACACCTGGTCGGTAGCCAGGTTGTGTTCGGTGAAGACGGTGCGGTCGCGCAGGCCGCGGTCGAAGGCGACGCGGCCATAGGCGGCGGTGTAATGATCGGCCAGCGTGCCCGTGCCGCCCGCCTTCTGGTAGTTCTGCGAGAATGCGGGCAGCCGGTCGATGGCATAGACGCCCGCCTCGGCGCGGGCCAGCGCGCGGCGGTTGATCTCGGTCGCGTAGAAGATGGTGCGGTCGAACAGCCCCTCCTCGCGGAACAGGATCGCCAGGGAATACAGTTCCTCGCCGTCGGCGCATCCCGCCACCCAGACCTTGAGCGAGGGGAAGGTCCGCAGATGCGGGATCACCTCGCGGCGCAGGGCCAGGTAATAGCCTGGATCGCGGAACAGTTCGCTGACCTGGACCGTCATCGCGTCGATCACGTCGGGCAGGATCGTGGCGTCGCGCAGAAGCCGCCCCTGCAGGTCCGACAGCGTGGCGCAGCCCAGGCGTTCGCGGGCCAGGTCCGCGCGCCGGATCAGGGATGCGCGGGAATAGGACCGGAAATCATAATGCCAGCGGCGGTGCAGGGCTTCCAGGAACAGGTCAAGCTCGACGGCCTCGGCGGAACCGGCGGGAACGGGCGCGACACTCATCGCGGCATCCAGACGCGCGTCAGCGACAACAGCTTGTCCACGTCCAGGGGCTTGGACAGGTAGTCGTTGGCCCCGGCCTCGATGCAGCGGTTCTGGTCCTCGGCCATGGCCTTGGCGGTCAGCATGATGATCGGCAGGGTCTTCCAGCGGTCGATCTTGCGGATCTCGCGCGTGGCGGTCAGGCCGTCCATTTCCGGCATCATCACGTCCATCAGCACCAGATCGACCCTGGGGGCCGCGCCGTCATTGATCCGGCCAAGCGCCTCCAGCGCCTCGCGGCCGTTCCGGGCGATCTGGACCGTGGCGCCGTGCGGTTCGAACACGCCGGTCAGGGCATAGACGTTGCGGATGTCATCCTCGACCACCAGGATCCGGCGGCCTTCCAGCAGGGCGTCCCGGTTCAGCGAGGCCGCCAGCATCTCGCGCTGCTTCTCGGGCAGATCCGAGACCACCTGATGCAGGAACAGCGTCACCTCGTTGATGAGCCGTTCGGGCGATTTCGCGCCCTTGATGATGATCGACTTGGAGTAACGGCGCAGGCGCTGTTCCTCGGCCTCGTCCAGGGCGCGGGCGGTATAGACGATGACCGGCGGGAACGACGCCGTGCCGTCGGCGTCCAGCCGTTCCAGCAGGTCGAAGCCCGAGGCGTCGGGCAGCGTCATGTCCAGGACGATGCAGTCCACGGTCTGGCTGCGGCAGATGTCAAAGGCCTCGGCGGCAGTGCCCGCGCCCACGGTCTCGACCTCGTCGCTGGCCAGCAGGGCGCGCAGGCCCTCCATCTGGGCGGGATCGTCCTCGACGATCAGCACGCGGCGCAGGCGGCTTGCCAGCCGGCGTTCCAGGCTGCGGATGGCCGTTTCCAACTGGTCGCGCGCGACGGGCTTCAGCATGTAGCCGACAGCCCCCTGGGCCAGCGCCTCGCGCGTATAGTCCTCGGCCGAGATGACATGGACGGGGATGTGGCGGGTGGCGGTGTCGCGCTTCAGCCGATCCAGCGCGGACAGGCCCGAATGGTCGGGCAGGCGGATGTCCAACGCGATGGCCTGCGGCATGAAGCGCCGCGCCGCGCGCACCGCATCGTCCGCCCGGTCCACGCAGACGCAGCGGAAGCCAAGCTCGTGCGCCAGCTCATAAAGGACGCGCGCAAAGGCCGGATCGTCCTCGACCACCAGCATGACCCGGTCGCCGGGCTGCACAATGTCGCGGTCGTCGGACAGGCCAGGCAAGGCCGCCAGCGGCGCCGGCGTGTCTTCGGCAGGCGCGGCCTGATCCGGCGCGGGAAGCGGCGCGGGGGCGGCCCCCTGCCCTTCGGGCGCTTCGGGCAGGGTCAGCGTGAAAGTGCTGCCGCGTCCCTTGGCGCTCTCCAGCGTGATGCGCCCGCCCAGGAGGTCGGCCAGCTGGCGAGAGATCGACAGCCCCAGGCCCGTGCCCCCGAACTTGCGCGAGATGGTGCCGTCGGCCTGCCGGAAGGCCTCGAACACCGCCTGCTGCTGGTCGGCGTCGATGCCGATGCCCGTGTCGGCGACGGAAAAGGCGACGCCTGTGCCCGCAGGCGCGACCCGCAGCGTGACCCGGCCGCGGTCCGTGAACTTCAGCGCGTTCGACAGGAAGTTGCGGAGCACCTGCTCCAGGCGCCCCGGATCGGTCTGGATCTGCGGCGTGTCAGGGGCGACCTCGAGCGACAGCTGCAGGCCCTTGACGCGGGCCTGGTCCTGGAAGGCGCGCCCCAGCTTGGCCGCGATGGCCTGCGGGTCGACGGCTTCGCGCGCGAGATCCATCTTGCCGGATTCGATCTTGGACAGATCCAGGATGTCGTTGATCAAGGCCAGCAGATCCTTGCCGGAACTTTCGATCGTCTCGGCCCAGCGGATCTGTTCGTCCGACAGGTTCCTGCCCCGGTTTTCCGCCAGCAGCCGCGACATGATCAGAAGCGCGTTCAGCGGCGTGCGGAGTTCGTGGGACATGTTGGCCACGAATTCGGACTTGTAGCGGCTTTCGCGCGCCAGCTCGACAGTCTTGGCCTCCAGCTGCCGGCGTGACCGGGCCAGGGCGTCGCGCTGGTCCTCGAGTTCTTGCGTCTGGCTTTCAAGCTGGCTGTTCTGCTGTTCCAGTTCCGCCTGCTGCTGTTCCAGCCGCCGCTGGCTGTCCTGAAGGGCGCGGCTTTGCTCCTCCAGCTCCTCGTTGCTGGCGGACAGCTCCTCGGCATGGCTGCGCAGTTCCTCGGCCTGGTGGCGGGTTTCCTCCAGCAATTCCTGCAGGCGCTGCCGGTATTCCGCGGATCGCAGTGCCAGGCCAAGCCGTTCGGACAGGCGGTCGAACAGTTCAACCACCCGGCGCGGGGGCGGGGCGTCGAAGCCGAACTCCAGGATGCCGTCGGACCGCCTGTCGTCGCCCAGGGGCACGATCAATGCATGCGCCGCCCGCCCGCGCGCCAGCCCCGATCCCCAGCCAAGCGCCTGGTCGGGGGCCAGCGTCAACTGCACGGCCTGCCCCTCGGCCAGGCAGCGGGCCAGATGGCCGTCGGCCACCCCGTCTCGCTCCGCAAGCGCCGCCTGATCGACGCCCCAGGCCGCCAGCTTGCGAAGTCCGCCGCCACCGGCCGACCAGACGAGCGCCGCGCGCGCATTGACGCGCCCCGCCAGCACCGACAGGATCCGTTCGCCCAGCTGTTCCGCCGTGGGATCGCCCGGCACCGTCCGGGACAGCAGGGCCTCGCCCTCGCGCAGCCAGGCCTCGCGGGCCAGCACCTTGCGATTGCGGATCAGCACCCTGCCCGTGAAGCCCAGGACAAGATAGACGATCGCGGCCATCGTGCGGTTCGTCGCGGCCACGTGCGGAGCGACGCCGCCATTGTTCAGACCCAGCCAGAACCCGGCCAGCATCGCCAGGCAGCCGATGGCTGCGGTAGCAACCGGGGCCCAAGGCAGGGTCGTCGCGAAGCTGAGCGCAAGGGGAAGGATGTAGAGCAGCCAGACCGCCGTTCCCAGGGGAACATAAAGGTCGACAATGAACACGCAACACATCACAACGGCGATCGTGGCCAGGATCGCCAGGTCCTTCGTCTTTGACACGTTCTCTCCTTGCAACGCCATCTGGGCCGTCTGGCCGCACACGGCCAGCGCCGAACGCCCGCCGCATGGATGGGGTTCCCTGCCGGTTTCACAAAATTGCCAAGCATTTACAAGGCAGGTCAAGGGCCATGGTCAGCGCGGCACTGTCGCCGGCCCGTTGTGCCTGCCAGCACCAAGGAAGCTGGACACGAGAGCGGGCGGGACCCCGCGGTTGTCACCCACGACGGCCCCGGCTGACGGCGCCGACGATGCCACGTTCCGCCGGGGGTGTCGGGCGCAGCGCGCCAGGTCAGTAGATCGGCGGCGCGACGATCCAGATGACGACGGCCGGCTCGTCGCCATCGTTGCGCCAGGCATAGTCCTTTTCGGCGAATTGGAAGCTGTCGCCCCGCGCAAGCGCCAGCTCCGTGCCATCGACGATCAGCACCAGGGTGCCGGACAGCAATACCCCGCCGTCCTCCTTCGGGCGTGCCCTGCGCAGGCCGCCGCTGGACGCGCGGGGCGCGAAGACCGAGCGGATCATCTCGAAGGAGCCGCCGAGCGTGGGCGACAGCAGTTCCTCGACCAGTCCGCTCTCGTCGGAGCCGATCGAGGTCCGGTCGGCGGCGCGCAGGACCAGGCCGCGTTCCTCGGGCGCGCGGCTGGACGAGCGGAAGAAGAAGCTGATGTTCACCCCAAGTTGGCCCGCGATCTGGCCAAGATCCTGGACCGATGGGGTGGTCTGCCCGCGCTCGATCTGGCTGAGCCAGCCGACCGACCGCCCGACCGCCGATGCAAGCGCCTGGATGGTCATGCCCCTGGACTTGCGCAGCGCCCGGATGTCATCGCCGATGTGATGGGTCATTTCCAACTCTGAGAGGCTTGGGGCGAAGTTATCCTCGCCGGGCACAGCAGCACAACCGGGGTTCAGCCAAGAATTTGTTTCTGCCCACGTTTCCATGTGAGTGAAAATATCTGTTGATATTTCATTCATGGCGTCGCTTTCTTTGCCTGTGGACTGCGGATCAGACCGTCGCACCCATTCACTCCCCCTCGACTTCACAGCGGACCCTTACCCATGCCAGACGTTCCCTCCCGCGCCCGCGTCGTCATCATCGGCGGCGGCATCTCCGGCTGCTCGGTCGCCTATCACCTGGCGAAGCTGGGCTGGACGGACATCCTGCTGCTGGAACGCAAGCAGCTGACCTCGGGGACCACCTGGCACGCGGCGGGGCTGATCGGCCAACTCAGGGCCAGCCAGAACATGACGCGACTGGCCAAGTATTCCGCCGATCTTTACGCCCGGCTGGAGGGCGAGACGGGCCTAGCCACGGGCCTCAGGCAATGCGGCTCCATCACCGTGGCCCTGACCGGGGAACGGCACGAGGAGATCCTGCGCCAGGCGGCACTGGCCCGCGCCTTCGGTGTCGATGTGAACGAACTCTCGCCGCGCGAGGTGGCGGGGATGTATCCGCATCTGGAAACCCGCGACGTCGTGGGGGGCGTCCATCTGCCGCTGGATGGCCAGGCCGATCCGGGCAACATCGCGCTTGCGCTTGCCAAGGGCGCGCGGATGGCCGGTGCGCGGATCATCGAGGGGGTCAAGGTCACGCGCGTCACCACGGCAGGTGGCCGGGTCACTGGCGTCGACTGGGAGGCAGGCGGCGACCGGGGCCATGTCGCCACGGATCATGTGGTGAACTGCGGCGGCATGTGGGGCCGGGATCTGGCGGCGCAGAACGACGTCACCCTGCCGCTGCATGCCTGCGAGCATTTCTATATCGTCACCGAGAACATCCCCGACCTGGCGCAACTGCCGGTGCTGCGGGTGCCCGACGAATGCGCCTATTACAAGGAGGACGCGGGCAAGATCCTGCTCGGCGCCTTCGAGCCCAAGGCCAAGCCCTGGGGCATGGGGGGCATCCCCGAGGACTTCTGCTTCGACCAGCTGCCCGAGGACTTCGACCATTTCGAGCCGATCCTGGCGAGTGCCGTGGCCCGGATGCCGCTGCTGGCCAGCGCGGGCATCCACACCTTCTTCAACGGCCCCGAAAGCTTCACCCCCGACGACCGCTATTACCTGGGCGAGGCGCCGAACCTGCACGGCTACTGGGTCGCCGCGGGCTACAACTCCATCGGCATCGTTTCCTCGGGCGGGGCGGGCATGGCCCTGGCGCAATGGATGAACGACGGCGAGCCGCCCTTCGACCTGTGGGAGGTGGATATCCGCCGCGCGCAGCCCTTCCAGCGCAATCGCCGCTATCTGCGCGAGCGCGTCACCGAAACGCTGGGCCTGCTTTACGCCGACCACTTCCCCTATCGCCAGATGGCCACCGCGCGCGGCATCCGCCGCTCGCCCTTGCACGAACACCTGAAGGCGCGCGGGGCGGTCTTTGGCGAGGTGGCAGGATGGGAGCGCGCCAACTGGTTCGCGACCGAGGGCCAGGCGCGCGAGTACGAGTACAGCTGGAAGCGCCAGAACTGGTTTGACAACCAGCGGGCCGAGCACATGGCCCTGCGCGAGGGGGTGGGCCTTCTCGACATGACCTCCTTCGGCAAGATCCGGGTCGAGGGGCGCGACGCCCTGCCCTTCCTGCAGAACCTCTGCGCCAACGACGTGGACGTGCCTGCCGGCCGCATCGTCTATACCCAGATGCTGAATGCGCGCGGGGGCATCGAATGCGACCTGACGGTGACGCGGCTGACGGAAACCGCCTTCCTGCTGGTCGTGCCCGGCGCCACCCTGCAGCGCGACCTGGTCTGGCTGCGCAAGCATGTGGCCGAGGCTTTTGTCATCATCACCGACATCACCGCCGCCGAGGCCGTGATCCCCGTCATGGGTCCCCGCTCGCGGGAACTGCTGTCGCTGGTCTCACCCGACGACCTGTCGAACGAGGTCCATCCTTTCGGTGTCGCGCGCGACATCGAGATCGGCATGACCCTCGCCCGTGCGCATCGCGTCAGCTATGTCGGCGAACTGGGATGGGAGCTTTATGTTCCGACCGACCAGGCGGCCCATGTGTTCGAGGCCTTGGCCGAGGCCGGCGAGCAGGTCGGCCTGAAGCTCTGCGGGCTGCACGCGATGGATTCGTGCCGCATCGAGAAGGCTTATCGCCACTTCGGCCACGATATCACCGACGAGGACCACGTGCTGGAAGCGGGCCTCGGCTTTGCCGTCAGGACCGGCAAGGGCGAATTCATCGGCCGCGACGCGGTGTTGCGCAAGCGCGAGGCCGGGCTGTCGCGGCGCATGGTGCAGTTCCGCCTGACCGATCCCGAACCGCTGCTGTTCCACAACGAGCCGATCCTGCGCGACGGGCGGATCGTGGGCCAGCTGACCTCGGGCAATTACGGCCATGCGCTCGGGGGGGCCATCGGCTTGGGCTATGTTCCCTGCCGCCCCGACGAGACCGGGGCCGAGATGCTTGCCTCGGCCTATTCCATCGACGTCGCGGGCCGCATCGTGACGGCCGAGGCAAGCCTGACGCCCATGCATGACCCCAGGTCCGAGCGGATGCGCGGGGTGCCGGGAACCGCCGGAAGCCCGCCTATGGCAGCCGCAGGCGATGCCGCGTGACCAGGACCGCCAAGGCATCCTGAACTTCGCGCGCGCGCCGTGCCTCGTCCCAGTCCAGCGCCTGCGCGCAGACTGATGCGATGGTTTCCAGGTCGCGCCGCGACAGATGGCCGGTGATTGCCAGCGCCGTCCGGCGCATGATCAGGTCGGTCAGGTGGCGGACGGCCTCGTGGCGGGTCAGCCAGTCAAGTTCCGCCAGCGAATAATCGGCGTCCCGCAGCATCACAGGGGCCGCGCCCTCGGCGGCAAGGATGGCCGCTGCCGTGGTGCCATAGCGTGACAGCAGGGCCGCGGCGCGTTCGGGCGCGGCGCCGGTGTCGCGGGCGGCCTGCCGCGCCCAGGCCTGCGGATCGGACGGATAATCCCGCCCGCCGCCGATCGGGGCCAGCTTCGTGTCCCGCCGGCGCGCCCTGCCCAGACGGGCCAGGACCACGTCGGCCACCTCCTCGGCAAAGCCGCGGAAGGTGGTCCACTTGCCCCCCACCAGCGAGATGATGGGCCAGCGCCGCGTGCTGTCCGGTTCAGCCACGGGCGCGGAATGGTCGCGGCTGATCAGGCCGGGATTGGACGCGTCCGAGGCCGGCAGCGGACGGATGCCGGAATAGGCATAGACGATCTGGTCGCGGTCGAAGGACAGGCCCGGAAGCAATCCGCGCAGGGCGCCAAGGAAATAATCGATCTCGGCATCGTCGCAGGACACGTTGTCGGGATCGTCGTCGCGGGTGTCGGTCGATCCGACCAGGGCCCGGCCCAGGTAGTCATAGACCAGGCAGATGCGGCCGTCGTCGGCCTCGAAATAGATCATCCGGCCCTTCAGCGCCGCGATCAGTTCGGGATGATCCAGCAGGATATGCGAGCCCTTGGTGCCGCCGATCAGACGGGAGGGCGCGCCAAGCGCCTTGTTCACGCGGTCGATCCAGGGCCCGGCGGCGTTGGCCACCAACCGGGGCCGCAGGTGCTGCATCCCCTCGGGGGTCTCCAGCTGCACCGTCTCGCCATCGGTCGATTGCAGCGTGGCATAGTTCCAGGCGCGCGAGGCCGGACTGGCGCGCATCCCCTCGGCCAGCAGTTCCCAGACCAGCCGCTCGGGCAGGGTTACGGCTGCGTCATAATACTCTCCCGCCGCGACAACGCGAGGGGTCAGGGGCGGGATTTCCCGCAACGCGCGCTTCTTCGACCAAAGCTGATGGCGCGGCATGACGCGGTGGCGGCGGCCATAGAAGTCATACATCGCAAGGCCGGTCTTCATCAGGGCCGCGCCCCGGCTGCGGGGGGCCGTGGTGGACCCCAGCAGCGTGCGCAGCGCCGCAGGCACCCCCTTCAGCCAGGAAAAGATCGGGATCACCGTGGGCAGCGGACGCACCAGGTGCGGCGCGTTCTTCAGCAGCAGGTTCCGTTCCAGCGTGGATTGCGCAACCAGCCGGAACTCGCCCGTTTCCAGGTATTTGATGCCGCCGTGGATCAGCCGCGAGGGTGCGGCCGATGTGCCGCCGCCGAAATCGCCCTTGTCGGCGACCACGCAGGTCAGCCCCTGTTCGCACAGGTCGCGGAACAGGCCCGCGCCATTGATGCCTGCGCCAAGGATCAGCACGTCGATGTCTTGAATGTCTGTCATGTCGTCAGGTTCCCAATGCCTCGATCCGCGGCCAGAGCGGGGACAGGGCGTCAACAAGGTCGGTAAAAACGGCATAGCGGCGCGCCAGGTCGGCGGACCGCTGCGGATCGGGCTGGTAGGTGGTGGTCAGCGCGGCCATGTCCCGCGGGTCGTGGCGGGGGCTGTCGAAAAGCCCGATCCCGGACCCCGCGCAAAGCGCCGCGCCCCAGGCCGCGGCCTCCTCAGTGTCGGAGGTCGCGACGGGCATGGCCAGGGCATCGGCGAACAGCTGGGCAAAGACCGGGCTGCGGGAAATCCCGCCCGTCAGCCGCGCGGCCTCGGGCGCAAAGCCGTCGCGCAGCGCATCGACGTGATGGCGGTGGTTGAAGGCGATCCCCTCGATCACCGCGCGCAGCATCTGGCCCCGGTCGTGCCAGCCGTGCAGCCCCAGGAAGCCGGCGCTGGCATGGGGCCCATGCGGCGATCCGAACAGGAACGGGTGGAAGATCACGGTCGAGGGGCGGGCCATCGCGGCCTCGATTTCCGGAATGACGGTGTCATGGAAGGCGCGGCCTTCGGCCTCGGCCGCCGCGCGGTCATTGCCGCAAAGCGTGTCCAGGAACCAGTCGTAGTTCGCAGCCGACGCGGGCGAAATCGACATGGCGTTCCATTCGCCGGGGCGCAGCCCGTTGCGGCAGAACCAGCGCGGATCGGTGCGGGGTTCAAGGGACACGGTTTCGTTGATCGAATAGGTTCCGGCCACGATCGCGACGGTGCCTTCGCCATAGCCGCCTGCGCCCAGGGCGGATGCGGTGACATCGTGCAGCCCGGCAACGACCGGGGTGCCGGGAAGAAGCCCCGTCGCCGCGGCGGCGCTTGCGCTGATCTCGCCGATCACCTGGTCAGGCAGCGCGATGGAGGGCAGCGCGTCCGACAGCGCCTCGAGCCCGAAGATCGCCAAGGCCTCGGCAGAAAACCGCTGCGTGCGGACGTCGGTAAAGGCGGTGCTGGCCTCGGTCAGGTCGGTGCCGACATGGCCGGTCAGGCAGAAGGTCAGCCAGTCCTTGCAGGCCAGGACATGGCCGATCCGTCCAAATCGCTCGGGCTGGTTGTCCCTGATCCAGGCCAGGATCGCCGAAGGGGCCGAGGCATGGGGCACCTGCCCGGTCCGGGCCAGCGCGGCATCGCTGGTGCCGTCGCGCTCCCAGCGGTCGGCCATGTCGCCCGCGCGGCTGTCCAGCGACAGGATGCCCGGCCCAAGGGGGCGCGCGCCCCGGTCCAGCAGGTAAAGCCCGTCGCCATGCGCCGTGGCCGCGACGGCGGCGATCTCGGCCGCGGGCCGCCCGCAGGCCGACACGGCCTCGGCGATGGCGGCGGCGGTCTGGGTCCACAGCGCGTCCATGTCGCGTTCGACATGGCGGGCCTGCGGCATGGATTGCGCAACGCGGCGCCGGGCGGTCGCCAGCACGCGCCCCGCTTCGTCGAAGATCACCGCCTTTGTGACGGTCAGCCCGTTGTCGATCCCCAGCAAAAGCGGCATCTCAGCTGTCCCTGCCCTTGGCCATGGTTGAAGGTTCCGTCCCCGGGTCGTGCCCAGACCTTGGTCGATACACGATAAGGTCACGCTTGAAAAACCCCCCACGACGGTCGCGTTGAGCGACTCGGGCGCGGGGCGTATGATTGGCGGGCCACGACGACCACCCTTGAGGGAGGATGCGATGTCCAGGATGTCCACTTCGCTGGCATTCATGGCCCTGCTGCTTCCGACCATCGCCGCGCCCGAGGATGCGGGCGTCAGGCATGTCGAGGCTGCCGGAGCCCGGTTTCCCTATGTCGAATCCGGCCGGGGCGATACGGCCCTGTTCGTCCACGGCGCCTTCGCCGACCATCGTGCCTGGGAGGCGATGCGCGAGAAGGTGGCCGAGGACTTTCGCTTCATCGCCTATACGCAGCGCGGCTTCGGCACCGGCACATGGCCGGACCAGCCGGCATTCGCCCGGGATGTCCATGAGGCGGATCTTGCGGCGCTGCTCGATGCCTGGGCCGAGCCGATGCATCTGGTCGGCTGGTCCTACAGCGGTCCCATCGTCCTGCAGGCCGCGCTGGACCGGCCCGATCTGGTCCGCCGCATCGTGATCTTCGAGCCGACGCTGGAAACGGTGCTGGAAGGCATGCCGGAACACGAGAAGGCCCTGAAGGCCTGGGGCCAAGGATGGGGCCCGGCGGTGGCGGCCTCTCAGGCGGGCGACGACCGGAAGGCCGTCACGCTTGCCATCGAATATGTCTTCGGCCTGCCGCCGGGCGGGTTCGACACGCTTCCCGAACCGGCCCGCGCGATCTTCTTCGACAATGCCCCCACCGTTCCAAAGCTGTTCGGTGCGCCCGCGGCGACGCCCATGACCTGCGACGATCTTGGCCGGATCCAGGCTCCGGTCCTGATCCTGTGGGGGACGGAAACGCTGCCCTTCTTCCAGGCCGCGGCAACGGAGGTGGCCGCCTGCCTGCCGAATGCAAAGCTGGAGGAAATACCGGGCGCCGGGCATGGGGCGCCGCTGCAGAACCGCGATGAGTTCCTGGGGAAGACCCTGTCCTTTCTTCGCGAAGCCGACGGGTCCTGATCCATCGGCAAGGGCCTTGACGCGGCACGGCGTCAGGCCAGCGCGAAGATCCGCGTCGCGGTCGCGCGGCCCCGGACCTTGGCCTCGCCCAGGGGGCGCAACCCGGCCCCGGGGCCGAGCACGGCTGCGGTCGCCTCTCCGGCGATCAGGGGAACGCCCCATTCCTTTGTCATCCCCTCCAGCCGCGCGGCCAGGTTCACCGCGTCGCCAATGGCCGAATAGTCGAAGCGGGCGCCCGATCCCATGTTGCCGACGATGCAGGCGCCGGTGTTGATGCCGATTCCGATGGCCAGCGGCGCCATGCCTTCGCGCGCGAATTCCGCATTCAGCGCGGCAACCGCCGCGATCATGCGCCGCCCTGCCGCGATGGCGCGGGCGGCATGGTCGGGCACCTCCAGCGGCGCGTTCCAGAACGCCATGAGACAGTCGCCGATGTACTTGTCGATGGTCCCGTTCTCGTCCAGGACGGCCTGGGACAAGGGCTCCATCAGCCGGTGAAGGATGGTGGTCAGCCGCTCGGGCTCGGCCTGCAGATGCTCGGCCAGGGTGGTGAAGCCGCGGATGTCGCAGAACAGCACGGTGATCTCGCGGCTTTCGCCGCCAAGCCGCAACGCGCCCGGATCGGCGGCCAGGCGTTCCACCAGCGCGGGCGCAAGGTAATGGGAAAAGGCCCGGGTCAGCCCGGCGCGGAGCCGCCGCTCGGTGGCGAAGTCGCGCAGGGTCTGGCCCACCGTCGTGACGGCAAAGGCCGCCATCGGCGCAAGCGGCGGCAGCCACAGTCGCCCAAGGCGCAGCGCCAGCCAGCAGGCCAGCGGCAGGACGGCAAGGCCAAGGACCAGCGACAGGATCAGCCGCGTCCGCCCGCCGCGCCACATTAGCAGGGCCGCCAGCGCGCTGGTCGCGCAGATCGCGGCGATGCGCGCCAAGGCCGAGGCGGGCCGGATCCAGTCCCCGGCCAGCAGGTTCGCGGCCACCGTGGCGTGGATTTCCACCCCTGCCACCAGCGCGCCCGACCGCACCGTCGCGGGCGTCGCGAAGGCGTCAGGGCCGCCCTGATCGGCGCTTGGCGCCGCCTGAAGGCTGAGGCCCACGATCACGTCGCGCCCGGCAAGAAAGCCCGGCGGCAGGAATGTCGGCGGGTCCAGCGCCTGGTAATAGGACACCGTCGGGACGCTGCGCGCCGGGCCGTAGAACTGCAACAGCGCCCCCGGCGGGGCGACCGGTGCAGCAGGCCCGTGCCGCGCCAGCAACACGCGGGCCAAGGTATCGGGGCGCTCGGGCAGGCGGCGGGCCGTCCCGTCGCGGTCGAGCGGAATGGTGGACAGCCCCGCGACCGCGCCTGCCTCCAGCAGCAACGGCAGCGGATCGGTGCGCAGCAGCTGCACCGCCTGCGGCGTCTCCAGGACGCGTTCGTCGGCGGCCAGGACGGTGTCCGCGCGCATGGCATCGGCCAAGGCAGCGTCGGGGCCGGGCTGCGAGGGTTCGGCAAAGACCATGTCCAGCGCGATGGACCGTGCCCCGGCGTCGCGCAGGGCCATGACCAGCCGGGCATGGGTGTCGCGCGGCCATGGCCATTGCTGGCCCAGTTCGGCGAAGGACGGCTCGTCGATGGCGACGACCAGGGGCGTGTCCTCCGGCATGGAGGGCGGGGCGATCATCGACAGGTGGTCGAAGACCCGCGCTTCCAGAAGTTGCCAGGCCGGCCATTGCGCAAGCCCCGTGGCGGTCATTGCCGCCACGACTGCCAGCGCGGCAAGCCCGGCCTGCCGCCGGCGCGGGGTTGAAGGCCCTTCTTGCAGCACGCTCCACCAGGGACGGGACGGGGTGGTCATGCGGCGTCAGAAGCGGATCTTCAGCGAGGCCTCGACCGTGCGGCCCCAGCCTTCGATCTGCGGTGCGACCTCAAAGCGTTCGTCCAGCAGGTTCCAGGCATTCAGTTCTGCCACGAAACGCTGGTCCGGGGATTCCCAGATCGCCGCAAGATCAAGCGTCCAGATGCCGTCCAGGCGCTGGCCGGCCTCGTCCCCGGTCCGGGGTCCGATCCAGCTGGCCAGAAGACTCGCGCGGATATTCGCCGGATGCACCCAGGTCACGCCCAGCCTGGCGGCGCTGTCGGGAACGAACGGCAGGCCGTCGCCATAGCCGGGGCTGGCGGGATCGCGGTTTTCGCTGTCGCTGCGGGCCAGGGTCGCGAAGACCCCGAAGCCCTGGGGCAGCTTCCAGTTCACTGTGGCCGCAACCCGGTCCAGCCGACCTTCGGCCAGGTCGATCCAGTCAAGCCCGGTCGGATCGGGGATCGAGATGTCCGTGAACCGCTGGCGCTGCACGTCCACCACCGTGAACAGCCGGTCGCTCCATTCCGCGTCCCAGCGGAGGATCGCGGTTTCCGCTCTGCCGCCCGGGTCCAATGCCATGCGGCTTGCCTGCAGCGCGACGACGCCGATGGGGGACAGCGTGGTGTCGCCGGTCCCGGCGGTATCGGCGATCCAGGCCGCGCGCAGCCAGTGCCGGTCCACGGGGCGCCACGACAGGCCGATCCGAGGATCGACCCGCGACAGGTCCAGATCGCCCGTGAAGCGCGTGGCCAGCGCGCCCGCCTCGACCCGAAGCGCGGGGTCGATGTCCCAGATCAGGTCGGCCCAGGCACGGGCCACGTCGAAGTCCAGTTGCCATGCTTCGCGGGCGACATCCGGGACCGGTCCCAGGAAGGTGATGCTTTCCTGCGCCCGCGATGCGGTGACGCGGCCGGTCTCGATGCCGGTCCGCAGCACCCAGGGGCCACGGCCATAGCGCCAGCCAAGCGCCGCCATGCGCGTGTCCTGCGCGACGTCGGCCGCAAGGTTGCGGAGACCAAGCACGTCTCCGTCCCGCAGCGAGACGATCACGCCCGTCTCGTCTGTCTGCTGGCTGGCCTCGGTGCCGAACACCGCCACCTCGACCACGTTGTGCCAGGCGAAGCTGTGGCTGAAGCCAAGGCCCGCGCGGTCCAGGCGCGTGTCGCGGCTGCGCTGATAGGCGATGGCATCGAAGGGCAGCAGCGGCTGGTCCAGCAGGATCACCCCCTGGCCGATCTCGGACCGCTCGCGCGCGGACTGGGCATAGACCACAAGGTGGTCGTCCGGCGTGATGCTGGCCGTGGCATAGGCTAGGCCCGAACTTGCGCGTTCATCCAGGTCGAACTGGGACAGCGGGATCGCCGATCCGGGCTCGCGCCAGCGGCGCGTGTCGACCAGCCCGCCGTCCTCCCACAGCAGATAGCCGCTGACCGGCACCGGACTGTTGCCGAAGCCCTGCAATTCGATGCTGCGGCTGCCGCGCCCGCCGTCCTCGGTCTCGACCGTTCCCCCGCCCAGGGTTGCTTCCACAAAGGGGCGGCGCAGCACGTCGTTGCCGCGGCTGCGCCCTGTCAGGATCTCGGGCGACAGCAGCAGCCCCTGGAACAGCGCCGAAAATCCGCCAGGATCCGGCGTCGGATCGATGAAATCACTGCCATAGCGGAGGTTTGCAGCGACGGGAAAGGCGCTGCCCGCAACGGCCTGGTCAACCAGGCTGGCGCCATCGAAGGGGTTGAAGACCGCATCCCCATAGGACCGGCCCCAGGCATCCAGGCCCTGCAAGCGGAAGGCCTGGTTCAGCAGCGAGCCCTCGGTGCGGTTCGCCTCGGCGCCCGCGAAATCCCCGCCCCGCTCTCGTGCGCGGCGCATGGCGGACTGGGCGGCGGCAATGGCGCGGTCGGCCTCGTATTCGTCGATCGCGAAAGAGGCGACCGCCTGCGCCGTGACCGGGTCGTTGGGGTCAAGCCGTTCGGCATTTTCCAGCGCCTGCTCGGCCGGTTCGCGCTCGCCCGCTGCGATATGGGCGGCGGCCAGCAGCAGCAGGCCCTGCGAATAGGCGGGATTGGCGGTCGAACCCGCCAGCAGGTCCTCCTGCGCCGCCGCAATGTCACCGCGTTGCAGGTGCCAGCGGCCCCGGGCGAACAGCGCCACGTCAAAGGCCGGATCCAGCGCCAGCGCGCGGTCGATCAGCGGCTTGGCGCGGTCCGGCCGGTCCTGGTCCAGATACAGGAAGGCCAGGTTCGCATAGGCCACCGGATCCATCGGCTGCAGGGCAATGGCGCGGCGGAAGGCCGCCTCGGCCTCTCGGTTGGCGCCCCGTGTGGCCTGAACCAGACCGATCTGGTTCCACAGCGACGAAACGCCGGGCGCGGCGGCGGTGGCCCGCTGCAGATCGGCCAGCGCCTCGGCATAGCGGCCCTCGAAATGCGTGCGGTAGACGGCGCGCGCCTCCAGCGCGTTCGGATCGTCTGGGTCGATGGCCAGCGCGCGCGCGATCGCCGCCTGCGCCTGCGCGCGGTCGTCCATCAGCATGGCAAGCTGGGCGCGGGCGGCGGGCAGGCCCGCCTGATCGGGAAATCGCGCCTCGGCTGCCGCCAGGTCGGCCAGCGCGGCCGGGATGTCCAGCAGCACCGCCTGCGCATAGGCGCGGGCCAGCGCGCCTGCCGGGGTATCGGATGCAGCAGGCGGGGCCTCGACATGATCCGGGTCGGCCAACGCGCGGGAGAAATAGCCCGCGTTCTCGGCCACGGCCCTGCGGTCGGCGTCCAGATGTGGCGCGGCCTGCCGGAACAAACGCTGCGCATCGCCATAGCGGCGTTCGTTCGCGGCGATCAACCCCTCGACCAGGTCAAGCCGCGCGGCAAGGCCGGGCGTCAAGGCCTGGGTCCGGGCGCGCGCCACGGCCGCGCGCGCCGCGTCGCTGCCCTCCAGGGCAAAGGCCACCTCGGCGGCGGTCACAAGATCCGCCAGGCCCTGGGCGGCAGGGGCCACGGCCGCAAGCCGTGCGCGTTCGGCGCGCAGCCGGGCATGGGGCAGCGGCGTCGGCGCCAGCGCGGAAAAGGCCGAGCGCAGCGACAGATAGGTCAGCATCTGTTCGCGGTCCGAAGGGTCGGTGACGACGATCTTCGTGGGTGCCTCGCCGATGCGCGCCGCGGCGCCCTCGCCCTGCCGGACGGTGACGGCGCCTTGCGCGTTGGCAAGCGTGACGATGCCCTCCAAGACGGTCAGCGCGGTGCGGTCGCCCTCGACGGTCAGGGCAAAGTCGGTGCCCCGGATCGCCGCGGCAGCAGCGGGCGTTTCCACGGTCAGCCCCAGGCCGCCGCGCATGGCCCGCCCCCACAGGGTGCCGCGCTGCAACTCGAAGACGCTGTCGGCGGCGGGGCCGATCTTCTTGACAACCATGGTGGTGTTGCGCGCCAGCCGCATCTGCGTGCGGTCCGCGAAAAGAACGGCAAGATTGCCGGTGGCATTGGTGCGCAGCACGTCACCCGCCAGCAGATCCTGGGCCAGTTCGACGGCGTTCCAGCCGGCCAGGTCGATGAACTGCACCTCTTCGCCCGACTTTCGCGCAATGACCGATCCCGCCGGGGCCGCGCTTCGGGGTACCGGTTCCGCAAGGACTGGACCAGCCAGCAGGCACAGAACGACCGCCTGCCAGAGAAAGCGCAAACGCATGACCCGGAACCTGGAACAGAAGAACCTGATCCCCCTGTTATCCGGCCGGAAAAGTCATGCGTCAAGCGCGCCGTGGGGTTCGGATTCAGTTGCCGCCCCACGGGGCGGCATGGTAACCCGGCAAGGACATGTGACGCTTCAGCAGGTATGCCGGTGAAATCCGAACCCATGCCCGATGCCCCGGGACCGGACGCGCCAGGACCCGAGATCCTGCCCGAGCCCTCGACCGGTACCGACCCCTATTGGGAGCATCTGAAGAAGGTCAACGACGTCTTCTACGACCAGATCAAGACCGCCGACCAGAAGGCCGCCTATCTGTTCACCTTCATGGTGGCCTTCCTGCTGGCCTCGGCCGAGGGTCGGGACATCTTCTCGCTTGCCACCTATCGCGACGCTGCCCCCGCGCATGCGGTGATCACGGGCATCATGGCGCTGGCGGTGCTTCTGACGCTGTTCTCGGCCCTGGGCGTGGTGATGCCGCGCAAGCTTGCCAAGGGAACCTCGCTGTTCTGGGGCGCCTGGCCCGAGGGAGGCCGCCGCCTGCTGTCCGCCCGCCAGCATGGAGACAGGGCCTTCCTGTTCGACGAATATGCCCGCAATGTCGAAAACCTGGCCACCCTTGCCCGGCGCAAGTTCCGCCTGGTAGGCCTGGCGTTTCGCGGGTTGATGGTCTGGCTGGCCTGCTATGTGCTGCTGCTGGCGGTCAGTCCGCCGGCCTAAGGCCGCGGGAGTCACCCCGGACCGTGTAGCGGATGCGCGCCAGAAGGGCGTTCACGCCAATTTTGCGGGCAAAGTGAACAAGATCGCGTTTCGCAGGCTCAAGGACAGCAGGCGCATCGCGACACGGCATGACCGCTGCCCGGCACCCTTCCTGCCCGCCGGCGCACTCGCCGCGACAGTCCTGTTCCGGCGCCGCAACTCAGGGGTCGGAAGCTGCAAGCAGAAGCGGCCAAGAACTTATATGAGCCGTCCAAGTCATCTGACATAATGGTATAAGAACACGGTTGGCAGAAATCCTGAAGGTAGCCTGCAGTTGATTGAGTACTTCTGTAAGAAGGAGATCCTATCGTGAGACCTCTTGCCGTCACCCTTGCAATGTGCTGCGTCCTTGGCTTGTCTGCTTGCGAGAATACAAACCCCACCACATACCCGATCTCGGGCGAACCCTGTTCACCGACTGATCCGGTCAAGGAAATGGATGCCCGGGACTGCGTTCTGACGAGCTCGTAGGCTCCACAAGGCGGCGCGTGCCTCACAGGCCAAAGGGATAGGTCTCGTCTTCGCCGGCCTGCAGCGGGCCGGGGACCGGCACGACTGCCCGGGTTTCGTCGAACCAGACGAAGGCGTCATACTGATCCGGCAGGGAGGCGTAGGAATAGTGGCTCCAGCGTTCGGTGTCGGGTCGGTAGATCACGCCGATATAGCGCTGAAGGCGCAGGGTCGACAGCGCGCGGTGGACGGCGGGGTCAAGCTGACGACCCATCGGAAGCAGAAAGCGCGGCAGGCCGACTTCA
>NZ_JAPTYD010000001.1 GCF_026913015.1 Paracoccus benzoatiresistens | reverse complement strand
GGGTGGACGACTTTTACGCCGCCCGCAGCAGCTCCATGCCGCCGCTTCCGTGGACTAGTTTCTCACCGCCGTTCTCAGGAACGTGCAAGGCTTCGGTCATCATCAGGGAAAGCATACGCAGCACTTCCCTGCCGGGCTGATGGCCCAGCGTCTCAAAATAGACGAAGGCCGATGTTTCCCCACCTTCAAGGCATTGCATGATGATCCAGTCGCGGGCCTGTTCTATCGTCGCCCCGGCATCCACATAAACCAGTGCTGCGGCGTCAAATAGATTGTCCGGCAGGTCTATGTCACCCATGCGCCACCGCCTGCATCGGTATGACCTCGGCACCTGCTGGCGCCTCAACTGACGCTTCGTCCTTGCCCGTAACCACGAACCGCGCCCAGCGATCCAGCCAGCTGCGCCGGATGTCCAGCAGGTCGGATCGCTGATAGGAAGCCTCGACCTTGCCCATGACCGAGTGCGCCAAGATCATCTCGGCAATGTCACGCGGACAGCCCCTTTCTGCTAACCAGACGCGCAAGGAGGATCGGAACCCATGTGGCCGGGCTTCCATTTCGCGGCGCTCCATCAGGCGCGCCATGGTGGCGTCCGAAATGACGCCCTTCTTCACGCTAGGGAATAGGAAGCCGTCGCGGGCGTGGCGCTTGGCTTCCTCAATTACTGCCAGCATCTCGGGGGTCAGCGGAACACGGAACGGCATGGCCTTCCCTCGCTGGGCCTTCATCAACTCGGCAGGGACGGTCAGCACGTCGCCCTCGATATGATCTGCCCGCATGAACCGGATCGGTGCAGAACGCAGCCCTGTCAGGATCAGGAGGCGCAATGCAAGGTGTGTGACCGAACCGTCGCCAACAGAGGCATAGAACGCTGGCACATCGCGCCAGGGCAGGGACGGAATGTTCTGGACCTCATGACCCTGTGCGCCCAGCAGCGCCTTTGCCTTATCGACGGCCTGAAGGTCCACAGGATAGCCCAGCGCCGCCGCGTGCTTCATGACGATGCCTAACCGCTGCAACGCCTTTTCCGCCGTGGCCGACTTCGCTTTCCAAATCACCCGAAGGACATCGCGAATCGCTATCTGGTCAATCTCTGCAACCGGCGTCTTGCCCAGCTTGGGCAGGACATGAATTTCCAGAGGGCTGAACCAGCGGCCTGCCTTTCCGTCGCCCTTCAGCCCGGCCTGACGCGCCTCATACGCATCCCGTGCCACATCTGCCAGCAGGTGCAGGTTTCTTGCTGCATCACGCCGCTGGCGTTCACGTTCCTGGATCGGATCGCGACCTTCTCGCAACACGGCCCGCCACTTCTGCGCCGCTGCGCGGGCCTCGGCTAGCGACACTTCAGCGATTGACCCCAATCCCATATGGCGAAGCCGCCCATGCACGGACATCCGCAGCATCCAACTGCCGGTATCCTTGTCGCGCTTGACGAGCCACAGCCCGCCGCCGTCACCATACTTCCCAGCAGGCGACTGCCTGACCTTTACCGCGTTCAGCTTTTCCCGTGCCATCGCAAAATCCGTTACACACTTTGACCCACACCCGGAAGATATATGGGGCGACAACGCGTGACAACGAAATATAGCACAAGCTATTAAGATTGCTGAATTTCTGAAATTCAGAACTGCTAAATGTCATTGCGGATAACGGCTGATAATCGGGGCGTGTTCAAGTCGGTGCGCGCCGCCCGCACCAGCTTTCCCGACCCCTGAAATGCAGAAGGCCAGCCCCGAAGGACTGGCCTTGTCTGATCAACCCTGGTGCCGGTGAAGGGACTCGAACCCCCGACCCCATCATTACGAATGACGTGCTCTACCAGCTGAGCTACACCGGCATCAGGTTGTGCCGCGCCGGATAGCAGCTTCCGCGCCGGGGGAAAAGGGGGCGCGGCATTTTTTTACGCCCCCTCTTGCACCCCTTGCTTACGGCCGGGTCTTCCCCTCGGTCCATTCCGCTTCCTCGGGCGAGGCCAGGTCGGGGCGGATCAGCACGGGCTCATCGACCGGTCGGGTCGGCGGGGTGGACACGATCACCAACTCGGGCTGGGCCTCTGTCCGGACTGGCGCAGGTTCGGGCGTGGTGATGGTGCTGGCGGGCTCGACCGTGACATAGTCCCTTTCGCGCGGCACCATGCCCGGGGCAACATCCGCAACCTCGACCCGGCGGGGCTTTGGCCGCTCGGCGGGTTTTTCAGGCGCCATGTCCTGCACCGTCGGCTGGGCTGCGGGTTCCGTCGCAGGCTCCACCACGGGCTCGTGCTTCGGGGCGCCGACCAGCAGGGGCAGCATCTCGGCGCCCTTGGTGGCTGTCGCGACCTGACGGACGCTTTCGGGTTCCCGCCAGGTCAGCGTGTCGAAGCCACCGCAGCTGTCGCAGACCGGAGCCCAGTCGGACATCACGTTGTGGCACTTGTCGCAGACCCATTGCGGACCGCGCGACGCCGTCAGCGCACGCGCCAGATAGCCGCGCACGACGCTGTCGTCCGCACCCTCGCCCCGTTCCACGGCGGCCATGATCGACAGGGTGCGCACGGTCGGATGCTTCTCGGCCAGATCGCCAAGCGCGCGGCGGGCGCCCGGGAAATCTTCCGCCGCCAGCAGCAGTTCGGCCTTGAGCAGGCGCGATTCCTCGTTGTCGGCATTCTTGGCGATCAGCCGGTTGAAGCGTGCCAGGCGGGCGCCGGGCGTCTCGTCCGGCACGATCTCGGCGTAGGCCGCGGCGATATCGGGATGCGGGCGCACCGACCAGGTCTTTTCCAGAACGCGCGACGCGTTGCGGTAGTCCTTCTGCGCGATATAGCTGCGCGCCGCCAGCACCGCCGCCGGTATCAGGTCGGGAGAGGCCTTGTTGGCGGAAATCGCCGCCTCTCGGGCGCTGATCGAATTGCCCTCGGCCAGAACCTCGCTGGCTTCCTGAAGCGCCAGCACGGCATCGCGGCGGATATGAACGTCCTTGGGCAGATCCCCCTGGCGGCGCTTGTCCTTCAGCAGCTGACGCGCGCCCTTCCAGTCATGCTCGCGCATTTCCAGATCCAGAAGCGTGTCCTGCAACTCGCGGTGCCGGGGCTTCAGGGCATAGGCCTTTTGCGCCAAGAGCAGCGCGGTCGCGGTGTCGCCCTCGTCCATCTTCTGGCGCATCAGGCCGCGAATGCCGACGAAGCGGGTCCGATCGTCGTCAAGCAACGTGCGATAGACCTGACCCGCGCGCGCCTTGTCGCCCGCGACTTCCGCCGCCTGGGCGGACAGCAGGTTGGTGACATGGGGCATGTTCAGGTATTTCTCGGCCTTGGCGGCCTTGTCCTGCGCCAGCTTCCCCTCGCCCGAGGCGACCGCCAGCATCCCCTCGCCAAGCGCGGCATAGCCCTTGCGTTCACGGGACCGCGCGAAATAGCGGTCGATGGCGGTTTCATCCCCCGCGATGAAGCGGACGAAGGCCAGGAACAGGCCCAAGGCCTTGAAGACTAGCCAGGCCAGGACCATCAGGATCAGCAGGGCCACGACCGCCTTGACCGGGGTCAGGACATATTCGGTGCCGCCATACTCGATGCGCAGCATCTGCCCGGTTTCGGACAGCTGAACCGCCCCAAGCGAAATGACCAGGACAACGGCAAAGAAGAACAGGATTTTCAACAGGGACAGAAGCATTCCCGGACCTCAGTTTGAAGGGGTCGACAGGTCGGACAAGGCCGCCCGCGCGTCGCGATAGGCCGTGGCTCCAGCCAGCCATTCGGCCATGGCAGGGGCGGCCTTGGCATCATCCGGAAGCGCCTCGATCTCGGTCACGGCATCGGCGATGCGGCCTGCCTCGACCGCCTCGTTGGCCCGCGACAGGATCGCGTCGGGATCATCACCCTCGCGCGCCTCGACCGACCGGGCGCCTGTCTGGGCACGCAGGAAGTTCGTCAGCAGGTTGCCGTTGCCCGCGGCGCTTTCCTCGCGGAACGAAGCGCGCAGCGCGGCGCGCGCGGCCTCGGGGAAGCTGGTCTGCAGGCTGTCCAGGCTCGGCACCTCGCGCGCCAGCGCCTCGGGCGCCTCCAGGCCCGCGCCTTCCAGGGTCTGGCGCGCCTCGTCCGGGGTCACGCCGCGGTCCAGCGCGGTCTGCAGGGAAGCGACGGCGGCCACCGCCTCGGCCCGGCGGGTGGTTTCGGCGGCGGCTTCCTGCAACTGCTGCGCTTCGGCCTGGGCCGCGTTGATCTGCGCCTGCGCGGCTTGGGCAGCGGTCTGGATCTGCTGTTCCAGCGTGCCGGCCTGGTCGGCCAGGGTCTGGACTCGGGCGGCCAGGTCGGGGTCGATCTGCGGGCGGGCTGTCAGTTCCTGGATCTGCGCGGTCTGCTCTTCGATCTGCTGGCGCAGCGCCGCCAGGTCCTCGGCCGAGGGGCCGGGGGGCGTGTCCTGGGCAGGGGTGGCCTGGGGCTGGGCCGCCAGTTCGGCGCGCAGCGCGTCGATCCGCTCGGCCGCCGCGGCCTCGGCGGCGCTGACGGCCTCGGCGCGGATGGCGGCCACGTCGACCTGGGGGGCTTCGGCGGGTGCCTCGGCAGGCTGCGCGGCGGGCTGTGCGACGGGCTCTACGGGCAGCCAGCCTGCGGGCAGGTGCGGCAGCGCCCAGATGGTCGCCGCCGATCCCAAGCCTGCGGCAACGACGCCCCCCAGGAAGACGGGCCAGAAGCCGGTTTTCCGCACGGTGACCTTCTGCGCGGGCGCGGCCGTCGAGGCGGGGACCGGCGTGTCGGACAAGGCCGCCTGCGCCGGGACATCCTTCGGCGTCTCCTTTGGCACATCCTTCAGCACGTCCTTGGGCAGATCCTTCGGCGCCTCCTTAGGCGCCTCCTTCGGCTTCGCCTCGGACTTGCCGCGGGCGGCCTTGCGCTCGGCTGCGGGATTCTGCCCGGTGCCGTCGCCCAGCAGGCTCGATTCGATGGGCTTGATCTCTCCGCCGGTCGGCATGGCGGCCGTGCCGTCGCCGGGGCCGGTCTCGGCCTGGGCGATCACGCCCGGCTCGGCGGCTTCCTTTTTCAGCATCAGGGGCGTCTTGCCCCCCGAGGTTGCGGATTTGCCTGGGCTAGAGGTCTTGTCTGGCTTTTTCACGTCTTGTCCCCGTCCTCGCGGCAGCAATCCCGTCCGCGCTTGGCCCGCAGCCTAATCAGCGAGGGGCCATTTCTCAACCCGCCCTGCGCATCATGGTTCCGCAAGGGAAAGGCTCCGGATGGCGTCAACCATGGCGGCCGCATCGGGCGAATCGGCGACGCGGCGGCCTGCCGCGGGTGCGTCCCATGCGGCCATCGCGGCGGTGCTGATCGCAACCGGCCACAGCGGCGCCCGCGCGGCGCGCGCGGCATCGGCCACCAGCCGGGCGCTGCGGGGGGAAAACAGCGGCAGGACGACCGGCGCCCCACCCGCCAACAGCGCTTGCGCGTCATCGCTCAGCGGCAGCGGCTGCTGGTCATAGACGACCACCCCCGCCACCGGCAGTTCCCGCGCCAAATGGCGGCCATGGGGATGGATCAGCGGAACGCCCGCGGCCGCGATCAGCGGCAGCAGCCCTTCGGCAAAGCCGTTCCCCTCGCGCACGTCGAAGCCCGCGGCCTGCGCCACGCGCGCCGTATGCCCACCCACGCAAAGCGCCAGCCGTCCCCGCCCCGGCCCTGCGGACGCCACCGCATGGGCCGAGGTGAAGACCAGCCCCGGCGCGTCCTGCAGGGGGCGGCTGTCGTGATCCACCGGCACGATCCGCAGGATGGGCGAAATGACAGCCGGCCAGTCGGGCAGCATCGCGGCAAACCGCTGCGAATCCGCCAGCGGGCGGGTCAGCAGCAGGGCGGGCGGCTTGGCGCTGGACATTGGCAACCCCCGTGGCCGATGCTAGGGGCTACAGGCGTAAGCGCCATTTCCCCGCCCGGCAAGAGCATGGACGACAACCAGATTTTCCTTGGTATCGAAAGCAGTTGCGACGACACCGCCGCCGCGCTGGTCACGGGCGGGCGGCGGATCCTGGCCTCTGTCGTCAGCAGCCAGACGGCGTTGCATGCCGATTTCGGCGGCGTCGTGCCGGAAATCGCCGCCCGCGCCCATGCCGAGCGGCTGGATCTGGTCGTGGAGCAGGCCTTGGCGCAGGCAGGGGTCCGGCTGTCCGATATCACGGCGGTGGCGGTCACGGCGGGGCCGGGGCTGATCGGCGGGGTGATGGCGGGCGTGATGTGCGCCAAGGGCATCGCCGCCGGCGCGGGCCTGCCGCTGATCGGCGTGAACCATCTGGCGGGCCATGCCCTGACCCCGCGCCTGACCGACGGGATCGGCTTTCCCTACCTGATGCTGCTGGTTTCGGGCGGGCATTGCCAATTCCTGCGCGTGGACGGGCCCGAGGATTTCACCCGTCTTGGCGGCACCATCGACGATGCGCCGGGCGAGGCCTTTGACAAGCTGGCCAAGCTGCTGGCCCTGCCCCAGCCGGGCGGGCCTTCCGTCGAGGCCGAGGCCGTAAATGGCGATCCCGACCGTTTCGCCCTGCCCCGCCCGCTGCTTGACCGGCCGGGCTGCGACATGTCCTTTTCCGGTCTCAAGACCGCCGCGCTGCGGCTGCGCGACCAACTGATCGCGGAACAGGGCGGCTTGCGTCAGCAGGATCGTGCCGATCTCTGCGCCGCCTTTCAGCAGGCGGTAGCCGAGGTTCTGGCCGAGAAATCCCGCCGCGCCCTGGCGGCGCACCCCGTCCCGGTGCTGGCCGTCGCGGGCGGCGTCGCCGCCAACCGCACCATCCGCGCGGCTCTGGAACGGGTCGCACAGGACGCGGGCACCCGTTTCCTGGCCCCGCCGCTGGCCTTGTGCACCGACAATGGCGCGATGATTGCCTGGGCGGGGGCCGAACGGTTCCGCCTTGGGCACCGCGACGGCATGGACCTGGCCGCGCGCCCCCGCTGGCCGCTGGACCGCAGCGCCGCCCCCATGCTGGGCGGCGGCAAGAAAGGGGCCAAGGCATGAGCATCGCGATCCTGGGCGCCGGCGCCTTTGGCACGGCGCTGGCCGTGGCGCTGTCCGCCAACGGTCCGGTGACGCTCTGGGCACGCGACACAAGCTGGGACCGCGACAATCCGCGCCTGCCGGGCGTCACCTTGCCCGATGCCATTCGCGTCACCGACGACCTGCGCGCCGCGACGCAGGCCGACACGCTGCTGCTGGCCCTGCCCGCGCAGGCCCTGGCCGGGTTTCTGGCCGATCACGCGGCCCTGCTGAACGGCAGGCACCTGGTCAGCACCGCCAAGGGCATCGACCTGCACAAGCTGACCGGCCCATCGTCGCTTCTGACTGATGCCTGCCCGAAAGCCACCGTGGCCGTGCTGACCGGCCCCTCCTTCGCCGCCGACATCGCGCGGGGCCTTCCGACCGCGCTGACGCTGGCCTGCGCGAACCGCGATGCGGGCAAGGCGTTGCAACACGATCTGTCCACGCCGGTCCTGCGGCTTTACCGCACCACCGACGTGACCGGCGCCGAACTGGGCGGCGCGCTGAAGAACGTCATCGCCATCGCCGCGGGCGTGGTGATCGGCGCAGGCCTTGGCGACAGCGCCCGCGCCGCGATCATCACGCGGGGATTCGCCGAGATGACCCGCCTTTCCGCCCGGCTCGGCGCGCGTCCCGAGACGCTGACCGGGCTGTCCGGTCTGGGCGATCTGACACTGACCTGCACATCGGTCCAGTCCCGCAACTTCCGCTATGGCCAGGCGCTTGGCAGCGCGCAGCCCTTCGACGCCGGCACCACCGTCGAGGGGGCGGCCACCGCCCGCGCCGTTTCCGCCCTGGCCGCAAGGCTGGGCGAGGACATGCCCATCGCCGCCATGGTCGCCGCCCTTGCCGAAAGGAGGGTTTCGGTCGAAAACGCGGCGGAAATGCTGATGACCCGCCCCCTGAAAGAGGAATGACATGCCCCTGTTTGCCCTGATCTGCCGCGACAAGCCCGATGCCCTGGAAACCCGCATGGCCAACCGCGAGGCCCATCTGGCCTATGCCCGCGACAGCGGCGCCGTGCTGTTCGGCGGCCCGATGCTGGCCGACGGCCAGATGCGCGGCTCGCTTCTGGTCCTGGAGGCCGACAGCATGGATGCGGCCAGGGCCTGGGCCGCCAGCGACCCCTATGGCCTGGCCGGGCTGTTCGATTCGGTCGAGATCACCGAATGGAAGAAGGTGATCGGCTGATGGCGTTCTGGCTGTTCAAGTCCGAACCGGATGTCTTCAGCTGGGACGACCTCGTCGCCCGGGGTGACGCGGGCGAGGAATGGAACGGGGTGCGCAACTATCAGGCGCGCAACAACATGCGGGCGATGAAGGTGGGAGAGCTTGGGCTGTTCTACCACTCCAACATCGGCAAGGAGGCCGTGGGCATCGTCGAGGTCGTGGCCGAGGCCCATCCCGACAGCACGGCCGACGACCCGAAATGGGAATGCGTGGACCTGAAGGCCGTGAAGCCCCTGCCCCGGCCGATCTCGCTGGACCAGGCCAAGGGGGAACCGGCGTTGAAGGACATGGTGCTGGTCAACAACTCTCGCCTGTCGGTGCAGCCGGTCAGCGATGGCGAATGGGCCGCGATCATGAAGCTGGCAGGGTTGTGACCGCTTCATATTGCTGCACTGCCGCGTTAGGTTTGGCGCGGACAACATCAAGGATACAGCCATGAGCCAGCGCCTGCACCTCGTCTTCGGGGGCGAACTGACTGACCCGCAGGGCACGCAGTTCCGCGACACCGACAATATCCACATCGTCGGCATCTTCCCGAACTACCAGTCCGCCTATGACGCCTGGAAGGCCGAGGCGCAGCGGACCGTGGACAGCGCCCATACCCGCTATTTCATTGCCCATCTCCATCGCCTGCGGGACGAGGAAGCCGCCGCCAGCGCGACCGAGGAGCTGGAGGTGAAAGGCTGATCGTCCGCAGCCAGGGGCAGGCCATGGGCAAGGGCGGTTTCGGCATCGGGCGACTTGGGCTGTGGTGGCAGCTTCGCAAGGCCGCGGGACAGGACGCCGCGCCCGACGTTCCCCAGGGCACCGGCCCCCTGCTTCTGGTCCATGTGTCCCCTGATGCGCGCGTGGCCTTTTCCCAGGTCCAGCGCCGCCTGATGCGCGCGCGGCCGGACCTGCGCATCCTGGAACTGGCCGACCTGACCCCTGCGGCTGCCGAGGCGCTGATGCAGGCCCGGCCTGCCGCGCTGCTGCTGCTGGGTTCCGACCTGCCGGCCGCGCTGGTCACCGCCTCGGGCCGCCGTGATGTGCCGGTCATCCTGGCTGAGGCGCGCTTCCAGCCCGAGGATTCGGGCTGGACCTTGGGCGCGCTTCGCCGCCGCGAATTGCTGCGCTCAATGCGGGCCATCCTGGTCACCGACCCTGCCAGCCATGCCACCGCGCTGCGGATGCGGGCCGATCGCCGGCGCGTCACCATGACCGGGCCGGTGGCCGAGATCCGCGATCCCCTCCCCTGCTCCGAGGCCGAGCGCAGCATCATGGCCCAGCTTCTGCGCGGCCGCCACGCCTGGCTTGCGGCCTCGGTCCCGCCGGACGAGGAGCAGGCGGTGCTGACCGCTCATCACGCGGCCCTGGCCCAGTCCCACCGGGCGCTGCTGTTCCTGGCCCCCCGCGATCCGGCCCGCATCGACCCCCTGGCCGCCGAGATCGAGGCCAGCGGCCTGGTGGTCGCCCGCCGCTCGCTGGACGAGGATCCGACCGACGATGTCCATGTCATGCTGACCGATGGCCCGACCGAGATGGGGCTGTGGTATCGCCTGGCCCCCGTCACCTATCTGGGCGGCACGCTGGGGGGCGACGACGCCGCCGCCCGCCACCCGTTCGAGCCCGCGGCCCTGGGCTCGGCCATCGTCCACGGCCCACGCACCGAACGCTTCCCCACGGAATGGCAGCAGCTCGGCGGCGCGGGCGCAGCGCGGCAGGTCGCCGATGCCGAGGAACTGGCCGCCGCCATCGCCGAACTGTCCCAGCCCGAACTGATCGCGACGCTGGCCAGCAATGCCTGGACCGTCAGCACCGGCGGCGCGGACGTGACCATGCGGATCTGCGCACCGGTCCTTGACGCCATCGAAAAGGCCGGCCCGTGAAACGCGCGCCCGCCTTCTGGTATCAGCGCCCGCCCGCCCTGGCCGCGCGTCTGCTGGCGCCGCTGGGGGCCGCCTATGCGCGCGCCACCGCCCGGCGGCTGGCGGGCGGGGCGCGCGCGCGGGCCGGCGTGCCGGTGGTCTGCGTCGGCAACCTCAACGCCGGCGGCACCGGCAAGACGCCCACCGTCATTCACCTGCAACAGATCCTGCTGGCGCGGGGGATCGCGGCGCATGTCGTGTCGCGCGGTTATGGGGGCAGCGCCGAGGGCCCCCTGCGGGTCGAGGAATCGCGTCACGACGCTGCCCTGACCGGGGACGAGCCGCTGCTGATGGCGGCCTTCGGGCCGGTCTGGGTCGCCAAGGATCGGCTGGCTGGCGCGCGCGCGGCCGTGGCAGGCGGGGCGCAGGCGATCATCCTGGATGACGGCTTCCAGGACCCGGCGCTTGCACATGACCTGTCTTTGGTCGTGGTCGATGCGGCCAAGGGCTTTGGCAACGGGTTCTGCATCCCCGCAGGACCCTTGCGCGAACCCGTGGAGACCGGCCTTGCCCGCGCGGACCTGCTGCTGTCCATCGGCCCGCCTGATGCCCAGGCCCGCTTCGCCGCCCCCGAAGGCCCGCCACATCTGCGCGGCCATCTTGCGCCCCTGCAGATGGGCATGGACTGGCAGGGCCACCGCGTGCTGGCCTTCGCGGGCATCGGCCATCCGGAAAAGTTCTTTGCCACCCTGGCGGGGCTTGGCGCCGCCGTGGTCCGGGCCGAGGCGCTGGAGGATCACCAGCCCTTCACCCCCGCCCTGCTGACCCGGCTGGAAACCGAGGCGCGGTTGACCGGCGCGCAGCTTGTCACCACCGAAAAGGACGCCGCCCGCCTGCCCCGCTCCTTCCGGTCCCGGGTGATGACTTTGCCGGTGCGGCTTGCCATCGACGACCCCGCACCGCTGGAGCAGGCGCTTGACCGGCTGTTTCCGCGCCGCTGATCTTTGCAATCCGGCCCGCAATCCCGATATAGAAGCCCTACGGGCCGATCCGGCCCCCCAGGGAAGGACGGGAATGTCGCAGAACGCCATCCAAAGGCTCAGTTTCTATCTGCTGGTTCTTGTGACGCTCTATGCCTCGTTCGGGGCGGGGTAAGGGCATGGCGAAACGCTTTGGCGGGCGCTTCTCGCCCGGGATGCAGCAGGGCAACCTGAACCAGGCCGCCCCCGCGCCGATCCGGCACCGGCTGGCCGGACGCCCGAAATACGTGACGATCGCCGCGGTGCCCTTCCTGTTCGGGGCTTTTTTCCAGGATCCCGCCGGCATGGCCGCCAGCCTGGCCGCCTTTGGCACGATCGCCAGCGCCATGTGGATGACGGGTGAGGGTCTGGCCGCCGAGGCTGCCTATGAGGTCCGCCGTGTCGCCCGCCGACCGGCCATCCCGCGCAAGCTGTTCGGCAGCGTGCTGACGGGGCTGGGCCTGGGGCTTGGCGCGGCCGAACCCGGCAGCCTGGCAGGTGCCGGGCTGATCGGCGCGACGGGCATGGTGCTGCACTGGCTGGCCTTCGGCACCGACCCGATGCGCGACAAGGGCATGGCGGGCGTGGACGAGTTCCAGCAGGACCGCGCCCAGAAGATGATCGAGGAAGGCGAGGCGCACCTGGCCCAGATGCGCGACGCGATCCGCCGCATCGGCGACCGCTGGCTGGAGGCGCGCGTGGACCGCTTTGCCGGCACGGTCGAGGAACTGTTCGACCGCGTGCGCAGCAATCCCGGCGATCTGTCGGCGGCGCGGCGCTACATGGGCGTCTACCTGATGGGCGCGCGCGACGCGACGGTGAAGTTCGCGGACCTGTACCGCCGCACGCAGGATCCGGAGACGCGGGCCTCCTACGAGACATTCCTTAACGATCTGGAAAAGGATTTCAGCGCCAAGTCGCAGCATCTGCTGGAAGGCGACCGGGCGGATCTGGACATCGAAATCTCGGTCCTGCGGGACCGCCTGGCGCGCGAAGGCGTCCGGGCCAGCGAGCCTGCCGCGCTTGAGGCGCCCCGGACGGAAACCGCCCGCTTCCTGGATGGTCTGCTGAACCCTGACCGGGACAAGGCGCGCTGATCTTTCGATGCCGCGCTTTGCCCTGAAGATCGAATATGACGGCCGCCCCTTTGCCGGCTGGCAGGCGCAGGCCGACCAGCCCTCGGTCCAGGGCGCCGTCGAAGCTGCCCTGGCGCGGCTGGATAGCGGCTTTGCGGCCGGGGCGCGGATTGCGGCGGCGGGGCGGACCGATGCGGGCGTCCATGCCACCGCGCAGGTCGCCCATGCGGATCTGGCGCGCGATTGGGATCCGTTCCGGCTGGCCGAGGCGCTGAATTTCCATCTGAAGCCCGCGCCCGTGGCTGTTCTGGCCGCCGCCCGCGTTCCCGACGATTTCCACGCCCGCTTTTCCGCGACCGAGCGGCGCTATCTGTTCCGCCTGCAAGCCCGCCGCGCGCCCGCCACCCATGACCGCGGCCTTGTCTGGCAGGTGCTGAACCCGCTGGATCCCGACGCCATGCGCCAGGGGGCGGCCCATCTGATCGGGCTGCATGATTTCACGACCTTCCGATCCTCGATCTGCCAGTCGGCCAGTCCGGTCAAGACGCTGGACGAGATCACGATCGAGGAAACCCCCATCCCCCAGGGCCGCGAATACCGCTTTCACCTGAGGGCGCGGTCCTTCCTGCACAACCAGGTCCGGTCCATCGTCGGCACGTTGGAGCGGGTCGGGGCGCGCGCATGGCCGGCCGACCGCGTGGCCGAGGCACTGAAGGCCAGGGATCGTGCGGCCTGCGGGCCGGTCTGCCCACCGAATGGCCTTTACCTATGCGGTGTCGGCTATCCGCAGGATCCGTTCGGAAACTAGGGGCGGCCCCGCCGGCGCGGGCGTTCGTCCTTGGAGGTGAACACGATCTTCAGCGTGTTCCACATGATCCACAGGTCAAGCCGGATGTCGCGGTGGCGCTGATAGATCAGGTCGATCTTCAGCTTCGCGGGCAGGCAGCGGCGGTAATAGGCGCGCTCGGTCGCCTCGGCGCTCTTGCAGCGGGCGAGGATGCGGTCCTCGTGCCGGTGATAGATCAGGGTCGCAAGGCCCGTCACCCCGGGGCGGCTTTTCAGGACCTGGGAATAGACGGCGGGGAAGCGCTCCACATATTCGCGCAAGGGCGGGCGGGGGCCCACAAAGCTCATGTCGCCGGCCAAGATGTTGAACAACTGCGGCAATTCGTCGATTCGCGTGCGGCGCAGGAAATGGCCAAGCGGCGTGATGCGCCAATGCTTGTGCGCGCCGGTCGCGCCCGAATCCTCATCCTCGCCGATCATTGTGCGGAACTTCAACTGCGTGAAGGACCGCCCCGGCGCCCGCATCCGCTCGGCCGAATAGAAGATCGGCCGGCCTTGCTGGATCAGCAGAAGGATTGCAACGACACCCATGACGATGGACAAGGGAATCAGCAGGATAAGCGCAAGGATGATGTCGAAGAGCCGCTTGCCGCGCGGCGCGGGATTGGCCAGCGACGAATTCGCATCAACCACGAACCAGGCCATCTTCGGCGCGGCTAGGCGTGCCGAACTGGTCTTGTCCCAGTCATGGTGGATTGTCACGATGCCTGCCCTGCAACAACTCGTTCTTGCTGGGCGGTAGCATATTGCCGGAAACATGGAAACCGGCCTTGCTGCAATCCGCTGAATGACTTGCGCGACCATTGCAAAGCGGCCACTGTCTGGCCGGAAAGGCAATGCAAAGGCAGGGGATGCGAAAGTTTCTTGTGATGCTGGACGACAGCCGGGAATGCCTGAACGCGATGCGCTTTGCCGCCATGCGGGCATCGAATTCCGGCGGCGCGGTGACGGTGCTGGCGGTCATTCCTCCGAACGAGATCCAGCACGGCTTCGGCGTGGCCGAGGTGATGCGCGCCGAGGCCTATGAACGGATCGAGGCGCATTTCGAGGTCTTCGCCAAATGGATGCGGATGCGCCCGAAAGTCGAGCCGGAGCTGGTCATCCGCGAGGGGGATCCGGCCGAACAGCTGCTGGCCTATCTGACCGAGGACCCCGAGGTCGGCATCATCGCCATCGGCCTGAACCCCGACAAGTCGGTGCAGAACCCGCTGCTGGCGCGCTTGTTGCGAGAGGCCGCGACCCTGCCCTGCCCCATCACCATCGTGCCCGCCGACATCTCGAAGGAACGGCTGGAAGCGATCACCTGATCCGCCCGGAACGCTTGACCCGCGCGCCGCGCATCGCCATATCCGCCTTAAAGGAGTCCTGGCCATGTTCATCCAGACCGAAACCACACCGAACCCTGCGACGTTGAAGTTTCTTCCCGGCGAAACCGTGCTGGACAGCGGCACGGCGGATTTCCCTGCACCCGAGACTGCGGGGGGTTCGCCCCTGGCCAAGCGGATCTTTGCCGTGGGGGGCGTGACCGGCGTGTTCCTGGGGCGCGACTTCGTGACCGTGACGAAGGCCGACGACCAGCCTTGGGACCATCTCAAGCCCTCGATCCTGGGCGCCATCATGGAGCATTACCAGTCCGGCGCCCCGGCCATTGAAGGCAAGGCGGAAAAGGCGGGCCATGCCAGCCATGACGGCCCCGATTCAGAGATCGTGGTCCAGATCAAGGAACTGCTGGACACCCGCGTCCGCCCGGCGGTGGCGCAGGATGGCGGGGACATCACCTTCCACGGCTTCGACCGCGGCGTCGTCTACCTGCACATGCAGGGTGCCTGCGCGGGCTGCCCCTCCTCGACCCTGACGCTGAAGATGGGGATCGAGAACCTGCTGCGCCACTACATCCCCGAGGTGGTCGAGGTCCGGCCGGTTGCCTGATCCGTTAGCGCTTGGGCTTGACACATCGGCCGCGCATTGCGCGGCCGCTTTGCTGCGCGGGGATGCCGTCCTGGCGCATCGCCACGAGGACATGGCCAAGGGCCAGGCCGAACGGCTGTTTCCGCTGCTGGAGGATTTGCTGGCGGATGCGGGCCTTTCCTGGCACGACCTGGACGTGATCGGCGTCGGCGTCGGACCCGGCAATTTCACCGGCATCCGCATTGCGGTGGCCGCCGCGCGCGGGCTGGCGCTGTCCCTGGGAATTCCCGCCGTGGGCGTGACGGCCACCAAGGCCGCAGCCTGCGACCTGCCCCGGCCCTGCCGGGTGGTGCTGCCCTTGCGCGCCGATCAGGTCGCGTGGCAGGATTTCGGCGCCGGCGCGGGGGACCGTCCGCAGCAGGCTGCAGCCGGTTCGCTGCCGCCCGGCCCCGAGCCGTCAGAACCGCTGGTCCCGCCCGCCATCGCCATCGCACGGATCGCGCTGTCCCGCCGCGCGGATCCCGGCCCGCGGCCGGCACCGCTGTACCTGCGCCCTGCCGATGCAGCCCCTCCGCGGGATCCGGCGCCGCTGATCCTGCCGTGACGCCCGGCCAGCTTGCCGCGCTGCACGCGCGCTGCTTTACCCGTCCCCGCCCCTGGAGCGGCGCCGAATTTGCCGCCCTGCTGGACAGCCCGCATGTCTTCCTGCTGACCCGCCCCCAGGGCTTCCTGCTGGGCCGCACGGTCGCGGACGAGGCCGAGCTGCTGACCCTCGCCGTCAGCCCCGATGCCCGGCGCCAGGGCATCGCCCGCGCGTTGGTGGCCGAATTTGCCGCCACGTCACGCGCCCGGGGCGCGGCCCGCGCCTTTCTGGAGGTCGCATCGGACAACGCCGCCGCGCAGGCCCTTTATGCCGCCACCGGCTGGCGGGAAACGGGCCGCAGGCGGCGCTATTACGGCCCCGATCTGGACGCGATTGTCATGGAGCTGCCGCTGGATGGCCGCCAAGAAGGCGGTTGACCGCCAAGGGCCATTGCGCCCTAATCGAGCGATCGCGCGGGCGGCTTGAATCGCCCGGCACAACAGGATGAGGTTTCCTTATGGCCCTGATGAAAACGCTTCTGGCGGGGGTAGCGCTGACGGCGCTGACGGGCACTGCAGCCCTGGCGGAACCGGCGCTGATCTTCGACCTTGGCGGCAAGTTCGACAAGTCCTTCAACGAAGCCGCCTATATGGGCGCGCAACGCTGGGCGGATGAAACCGGGGGCACCTACAAGGAACTGGAAATGCAGTCCGAGGCGCAGCGCGAACAGGCGCTCCGCCGCCTGGCCGAAACCGGCGCCAACCCCATCGTGATGACCGGCTTCGCCTTTGGCGACGTGCTGAACCAGGTGGCCCCGGACTACCCGGACACCAAGTTCGCGATCATCGACATGGTCGTGGAACAGCCGAACGTGCAGTCGATCGTCTTCACCGAGGAACAGGGCAGCTACCTGGCGGGGATCATGGCGGCGATGGCCTCGAAATCGGGGACCGTGGGCTTCATCGGCGGCATGGACATCCCGCTGATCCACAAGTTCGAATGCGGCTTCGCGCAAGGCTTCAAGGCCGCCAAGCCCGACGGCAAGGTGCTGGTCAACTATACCGGCACCACGCCCGCCGCCTGGAACGACCCCGTCAAGGGCGGTGAGCTTGCAAAGGCCCAGATCAGCCAGGGCGCGGACGTCATCTATGCCGCGGCGGGCGGCACCGGCATCGGCATCCTGCAGGCGGCAGCCGACGAGGGCATCCTGTCGGTCGGCGTCGACAGCAACCAGAACCACCTGCATCCTGGCAAGGTCCTGACCTCGATGGTCAAGCGCGTGGACAATGCCGTCTATGACGCCTTCAAGAACGGCGTCGAGCCCGGCGTCAAGGTGATGGACCTGAAGGCCGAAGGCGTGGACGTGGCCATCGACGACAACAACAAGGCCCTGGTGACCCCCGAGATGCAGGCCGCCGTGGACGAGGCCCGGGCCAAGATCGCCTCGGGCGAAGTCACGGTCCACGACTACATGACCGACAACACCTGCCCGGTCCAGTAGATGGCCGTGGTGGCGCAAAACGGGGGGCGGCCGTCGCCGGCCGCCCCTGCGGCCATCGAACTGCGCGGCATTTCCAAGGCCTTCGGTTCGGTGCAGGCCAACCGCGACATCCACCTGCGGGTCGAGCGCGGCACGATCCACGGCATCATCGGCGAAAACGGCGCGGGCAAGTCCACGCTGATGTCGATCCTGTATGGCTTCTACAAGCCCGACAGCGGCGAGATCCTGGTCAACGGCCAGCCCTTGACCATCACCGACAGCCAGACCGCGATCCGCGCGGGCATCGGCATGGTCTTCCAGCATTTCAAGCTGGTCCAGAACTTCACCGTCCTGGAAAACATCATCCTGGGCGTCGAGGATGGCCGCCTGCTGCGCCCGTCCCTGTCCAAGGCCCGTGGCGTGCTGCGGCGGCTGGCGCAGGAATACGAACTGAACGTCGATCCCGACGAAACGATCGAGGAACTGTCGGTCGGCCACCAGCAGCGGGTGGAGATCCTCAAGGCGCTGTATCGCCAGGCCGACATCCTGATCCTGGACGAGCCGACCGGCGTGCTGACCCCCGCCGAGGCGGACCACCTGTTCCGCATCCTGGAAGGCCTGCGGGCCGAGGGCAAGACGATCATCCTGATCACCCACAAGCTGCGCGAGATCATGGAGATCACCGACACCGTCAGCGTCATGCGGCGCGGAGAGATGGTGGCCTCGGTCAAGACGGCGGAAACCTCGCCCGAGCAGCTGGCGGAGCTGATGGTCGGGCGCAAGGTGCTGCTGAACGTGCAGAAGGCGCCCGCCCAGCCCGGCAAGCCGATCCTGGAGATCCGCAACCTGCGCATGGTCGATGACAGCGGCGTCGAACGCCTGCGCGGCATCGACCTGGACATCCGCGCGGGCGAGATCCTGGGGATCGCGGGCGTGTCCGGCAACGGCCAGACGCAGCTTCTGGAAATCCTCGGCGGCTATCCCGAGAAGGGCAGCACCGTGTCGGGCGAGGTCCGGGTGAACGGCACCCCCCTGGCGCTGTCGGGGGCGGGGTGCAACGCCGCCGAACGCCGCCGGAACGGGCTTGGCCATATCCCCGAGGACCGGCAGGCCGAGGGACTCATCATGGACTTTGCCGCCTGGGAAAACGTGGCTTTCGGCTATCACGACGCGCCGGAATATGGCCGCGGCCCGCTGATGGACCGCGATGCGATCCGCCGCGATGCCGAGGGCAAGATCCGGCGCTTCGACGTGCGGCCGCCGACCTGCGATCTGGCCGCGCGCAACTTTTCCGGCGGCAACCAGCAGAAGATCGTCGTGGCCCGCGAAATCGAGCGCAACCCCGACCTGCTGCTGATCGGCCAGCCGACGCGCGGCGTGGACATCGGCGCCATCGAGTTCATCCACAAGCGCATCGTCGAGTTGCGCGATGCGGGCAAGGCGATCCTGCTGGTCTCGGTCGAGCTTGACGAGATCATGTCGCTGTCGGACCGCATCGCCGTCATGTTCGACGGCCGCATCATGGGCGAGCGCCTGCCGCAGAACGCTACGGTCGGCGATCTGGGCTTGCTCATGGCCGGCGTCGATCCTGCCACCGCCGCGCCGGGTGACGGCATTCCCCCTTCCCAGAAACACCTTGAAGACCTGCCCCGAGATCATTGAATGACGTCTGCCCGCACGACTCTCCTTCTTTCGCTTCTTCTCGCTGCAAGCTGCAGCGCCGTTCCCGCGCCCCGGATGCCCAAGATGAACATCTGGCCCGATGGCGAGGCTCCGGACCGCCTGGTCATGGCGGCCGAGGCCCGCGCCCAGACCCGCGCACGCAACCCCGACGGCAGCTGGGCCGTGGCGGATCCGATCAAGGGTTCGGATTATCACGCCGATTTCGCCCAGAACTGCCTGCAGGACGGGCGCGGCATGGCCTGTGCCGATCACGCCCCCATCGAAATGCCGGGCGATGCGGCCACCCCGCCCGAGGTCGCGGGCCGCGTCGCCATCGCCTTTGCGGCGCTGTCCGACGGCAGCCGCTGCACGGGCGAGGCGCGCGAAGGCCAGACGCGGGCCGAGCAGAACCTGCTGGTGGTGCGCGGCCATCCCGGCGCGAACGGGGCCGTCCCCCGCGCCCGCACACTGGGCCGCATGGCAGGCAATGGCGATGCGATCACCTGGAACCAGATCGCCGACGCGCGAACCTTCCTGGCGCTGTGTCACGGCATGAAAGGCTGAGCGATGGACAAGATGCCGAAATGGGCCGATGTGATCCTGACACCGCTGATCTCGCTGGTGCTGGCAATGGCGATTTCGGCGCTTGTGATCCTGGCCATCGGCGAAAGCCCGATGGTCGCGCTGACCACGATGATCGACGGCGCCTTGGGCTCCAGCTATGGCTGGGGCTTCACGCTGTATTATGCGACGAACTTCATCTTCACCGGGCTGGCGGTCATGGTCGCCTATCACGCCAGCCTGTTCAACATCGGCGGCGAGGGCCAGGCCGCCATGGGCGGGCTGGGGGTGGCGCTGGTTCTGCTGTCCCTCCCCCTGCCCCATTGGGCGCTGGCCCTGCCCGCCGCGATGATCGGCGCGGCGCTGTTCGGCGCGGCCTGGGCGCTGATCCCGGCCTGGCTGCAGGCCAGGCGCGGCAGCCATATCGTGATCACCACGATCATGTTCAACTTCATCGCCGCGGCCGCGCTGAACTACATCCTGGTGAACCTGCTGCGCCCGACCGGCAGCATGGACCCGGCCTCGGCCCGTTTCCCTGACGCCACGCATCTGCCCAAGCTGTCGGACATGGCGCTGGCCCTGGGCTTCGAATGGGGCAAGAACACGCCCGTCAACATCAGCTTCTTTGTCGCCGTCGCCGCCTGCGTCCTCGTGTGGCTGCTGATCTGGCGCACGCGCCTCGGCTTCGAGATCCGCGCCTTCGGCAAATCCGAACCCGCGGCGCTCTATGCGGGCATCAACCCGGTCCGCATCACCATGATCGCCATGCTGGTTTCGGGCGGGCTTGCCGGGATGATGGCCATCAACAATGTGATGGGCGAGGCCGAGCGCCTGGTCCTCAACGCGGTCGAGGGCGCGGGCTTCATCGGCATCGCCGTGGCCCTGATGGGCCGCAACCATCCCCTGGGCGTTTTTCTGGCCGCGCTGCTGTTCGGCTTCCTCTACCAGGGCGGGGGCGAACTCGCCCTGTGGACCACCATCCCCCGAGAGCTGATCATCGTCATCCAGGCGCTCGTGATCCTGTTCACGGGCGCGCTCGACAACATGGTGCGGATGCCGCTGGAACGGATGTTCCTCGCGATGCGGAAAAGGGGCGCGTGATGGATCTGAACACCGTCCTGCAGATTCTGGACAGCGCGGTGCGGCTGATGACGCCGCTGTTGCTGGCCTGCCTTGCCGGGCTTTATTCCGAGCGCGCCGGGGTCTTCGACATCGGGCTGGAAGGCAAGATGCTGATGTCGGCCTTCAGCGCCGCCACCGTGGCCGCGCTGACCGGCAACGTCTGGCTGGGCCTCTGCGCAGGGCTTTCGGGCGCGCTGCTTCTGTCGGCGATCCACGGCATCGCCTCGATCACCTTCCGGGGCAACCAGCTGATCTCGGGCGTGGCGATCAACTTCCTCGCCTCGGGGCTGACGGTGCTGCTGGGGCAGAAGATCTTCGGCCTGGGCGGACGCACCCCCAGCCTGACGCCGGGGGCCGAGCTTGAGGCGCAGGTCACGCCGTTCCGCGCCTGGCTCTCGGGGACGGCCGGGCCGGATACGGCGGGCTGGCTGACCGGCACGCCGCGCTTTGGCGAAATCGCCCTGCCCTTCGCGGAAAGCCTGCGTGGCGTGCCCCTTATCGGCCCGCTTTATGCCGAGGTGATCTCGGGCCATTCGATCCTGGTCTATGTGGCCTTCCTGATGGTTCCGCTGACCTGGTGGGTGCTGTATCGCACGCGTTTCGGGCTGCGGCTGCGGGCGGTCGGCGAAAACCCCGCCTCGGTCGATACGGCGGGCGTCTCGGTCACACGGCTGCGCTTCGCGGCGGTCGCCATCGCCGGGCTGCTGTGCGGGCTCGCGGGGGCCTATCTGGCGACCGGGCTGTCGGCGGGCTTTGTCAAGGAAATGACCGCCGGTCGCGGCTTTATCGCCCTTGCCGCGCTGATCTTCGCCAAGTGGCGGCCTTGGGGGGCGCTTGGCGCGACCTTCCTGTTCGGCCTGCTGGAGGCCATCGCCAACCGCTATCCGAACCTGGATCTGGGCATCGTCACCGTGCCGTCGATGTTCATGAACGCCCTGCCCTATATCCTGACCGTGATCATCCTGGCGGGCTTCGTCGGCCGCGCCATCCCGCCCCGCGCCGGAGGAGAGCCCTATGTCAAGGAGCGCTGAGCTTGCCAGCCTGATCCGCGACCGCGCGGGCGACCAGGCGCCGGAATACGGCCTGATCCTTGGCTCGGGCCTGGGACACCTGTCGGGCACGGTCGATGGCGTGGCGATCCCTTATGACGAACTGCCGGGCTTTCCCCATGCAGGCGTCTCGGGGCATGTCCCGCAACTGGTGGTCGGTCAGCTTGAAGGGCGCCGGGTCGCGGTCTTCGGGGGGCGGTCGCATTACTATGAATCGGGCCGCGCCGACGCCATGCGGCTGCCGCTGGAAACGCTGGCCGCGCTCGGCACCCGCAAGCTGATCCTGACCAATGCCGCGGGATCCCTGCGCCCGGATATCCCCCCGGGCGGGCTGATGCTGCTGAACGACCACATCGCCTTCGCAGGCACCAACCCCCTGATCGGAGAGAAAACCGAAGGCCGCTTCGTTCCCATGACGAACGCCCATGACGCGGCGATCTGCGCGTCCCTGTCCGCCGCCGCGCTGGCCGAAGGGATCGACTTGCCCCAGGGCGTCTATTGCTGGTTCTCGGGCCCCAGCTTCGAAACGCCCGCCGAAATCCGCGCCGCAAGAATCCTCGGTGCCGATGCGGTCGGCATGTCCACCGTGCCCGAGATCATCCTGGCCCGCTTCCTGGGGTTCCGTTGCGCCGCCATCTCGGTCATCACCAACATGGGCGCGGGTCTGTCGGACGAAGCGATCAGCCACGACCACACCAAGGCCATGGCCCCCTTTGGCGCGGCGAAACTTGAACGCATCCTCCGCCGCTTCCTGCGCGACGCCTGAGCTTCTTCTTCGTCCAAATATCCCCGCCGGAGGCACCTGACCTCGCCGCTCGCGCCCCAAGGCTCAGGTCAGGCGCGCCAGGGCCGCCTCGACGCGTCCCGCCGCCGCGTCCAGATCCCGCAGGTCATCCAGCGCCACGACCGCCTTCTCGCGCCCGGAATAGCGCAGCCGGTGCTTCAAGTAGCGCGGGTCGTAATGGTCGCGCAGCAACCCCTCGGCCAGCTTGCGCCAATCGCCCGCCGCCATGGCGGCCTGCCAGCCGGCGATCCGCTCGGCGGGGTGCAAGGGCGACAGCGCCGCCACGATCGCCTCGACCCGCGCGGGATCCTCCACCACGTCGTCATAGGTTGCGGCGGTATAGGCTGCCCGCGCCTCGACCGGCACATCAAGCCGCAGCCGGGGGGCGGCGCAGATTGCCTGCCACATGGCCTTGGGAACAGTGGCGCTGCCGATGCGGCTGCTTTCGGCCTCGACCAGAACCGGACGCGCGGGATCCAGCGCTTCCAGGGCCACAGCCAGCCGGCTTTCGAACAGCTTCTGGCTGGGCTGGCCTTCGGGGCGGCCACCGAACAGGCTGCCGCGATGGTTGGCCAGCCCCTCCAGGTCGATGACCTGCCAGCCCCGCCCGGCCAACCGCTTCAGGATCGCGGTCTTGGCACTGCCGGTATTGCCGTCCAGCACGATCACCGGCGCGGGCACCGGCTGGTTCTGCACCCGGTCCACGACAAGCGCGCGCCACGCCTTGTAGCCGCCCCCGATCCGGTCCACCCGCCAGCCGATCTGCGACAGGATCGTCGTGAAGCTGCCTGATCGCTGCCCGCCGCGCCAGCAATAGACCAGCCCCCGCCAGCTTCCGTCCCGGTCAGCCAAGGGCCCGGCGATATGGCGCGCGGCGTTGGCCGCCACCAGCGCGCCGCCGATCTTGCGGGCGTCAAAAGGGGAAACCTGCTTGTAGATGGTGCCGACGCGCGCCCGTTCGGCATCGTCCAGAACCGGCAGGTTAATCGCGCCGGGCAGGTGATCCTCGGTGTATTCCGACGGAGACCTGACGTCGATGATGTCGTCGAACCCCGCCAGCGCAGGGTCCGACACGCGTGTCAGCGTCAGGGCCACATCAGTAGACGTAGACGGGCGTGCCGATTGGCACCTGCTCATAAAGCGCCATCACCGCCTCGTTGCGCATCCGCAGGCAACCGTTCGACACGGCGCGGCCGATCGAATTCGGCTCGGTCGTGCCGTGGATGCGGATTGCGGTATCCTGGCCCTTGTCGTTGTAGAGATACAGCGCCCGCGCCCCCAGGGGGTTCTGCGGGCCGCCGGGCATCCCGTCGGCCCATTTGCCGTATTGCTGCGGCTTGCGCTTGATCATCTCGGGCGTCGGGGTCCAGGACGGCCATTCGACCTTGCGGCCGACGGTGGCGCGGCCCTTCCAGACCAGCTCGGCCGTGCCCACGGCCACGCCATAGCGGACCGCCCGGCCCGGCGCGGTCACGTGATACAGGAAGAAATCCTTGCTGACCACGACGATGCTGCCGACCTCGAAATCCTCGCGGATCGAAACCTCGGTCGGGGCATAGGGATCGCGCGCCACGGGTTGCGCAGCCTCTTGCGAGAAGGCAAGCGAGGGGGCGAAATAGGCGGCGGCCATCAGCGGCACGGCCAGCGACATCAGCTCACGGCGGTTCATGGTGATCCTGTCAATCTCGTGTTCTTCTGCTCTGTCCTGCCCATAACAAGGGACAGGCTCTTGTTGCAACTCACGACAGCGTTTCGCGTTCACTTCGCCCTTGACCCTGCGCCCCCCGGGGCACATCTGTAGGACATGGCACCCGTCCTGCGCCCTTGCTGCCAACGAAAGCGCCGCACCCTGCGTCGGCCGGCGCATCTGTGCCGGGGGCGCGGCGACCGCGCCTGCCGTTGCCACCAGGACGCGCGCCCGGCAGTGGCCCGTCCCCGCCATGTGCTTCGCCCGGACCCCCGCGCGCTGATTGCGGCACAGTTCCCGCAGCAAGCCCCCATGCGCCCGCAGGCGCCGCCCCGTTTCCTGAAACCGTCCTGCACCCTTCGCACGATTTCAGGAAACCGCCATGACCATTCACTCCGCTGACCTGCCCGTTGCGGCAAGTCCATCCGACCTGACCACCACCCGCCTGACCATCGAGGGCATGAGCTGCGCCGCCTGTTCCGGCCGGATCCAGCGCGCGCTGTCCGCCCGTCCCGACGTGACCGATGCGCAGGTGAACCTGCTTGCCGGCACGGCCAGCATCCGCCACGCCGCCGGCCTGTCGCCCGCCGACCTGGCCGCGGCTGTGACAAAGCTTGGATATCCTGCCAGCATGCCGCAGGACGCCGCGCCCAGGGCGAGGGACGACGAGGCCGCCAGCCTGAAGCGCGCCTTTCTGACCGCGCTGGCGCTGACCCTGCCGGTTTTCGTCGCAGAAATGGGGGGACACCTGTTCCCCGCCTTCCATCACTGGCTGCACGGGCTGGCCCTCACGGCGCCCCTGCTCTGGGCGCAGATGATCCTGACCGCCGCCGTTCTGGCCGGGCCGGGGCGGCGCTTCTTTGCGACCGGCGTCCCTGCCCTTCTGCGCGGCGGACCCGAGATGAACAGCCTTGTCGCGCTTGGCGCGGGCGCGGCGTTTCTCTATTCGGCGGTCGTGGTGCTGCTGCCCGGCCTGATCCCCCCGGCCTCGCGCCATGTCTATTTCGAGGCGGCGGCAGTCATCGTTACCCTGATCCTGATGGGGCGCTGGCTGGAAGCGCGGGCCAAGGGACAGGCAGGCGCCGCGATCCGCGCGCTGGTCGAGCTTGCGCCCGAGCGTGCCACCGTCCTGCGCGACGGCAAGCCCGCCAGCATTGCCGTGGCCGATCTGTGGCCGGGCGACCTGGTGCTGCTGGCCCCGGGCGAGCGGGTCGCCGTGGACGGGGTCATCACCGAAGGCCGGGGTCACATCGACGAATCCATGCTGACGGGCGAACCTATCCCGGCCGAGAAGTCGCCCGGCGATCCGGTCACCGGCGGCACGGTGAACGGGACCGCCGCCCTGACCTATCGAGTGACTGCCACTGGGGCAGACACGACGCTGTCCCGCATCGTCCGCATGATTGAAGGCGCGCAGAACGCCCGCCTGCCGGTCCAGGCCCTGGTGGACCGCATCACCCGCATCTTCGTGCCGGTGGTGATGGGGCTGGCGGTGCTGGCCTTCCTGCTGTGGCTGGCCTTCGGTCCCGACCTTGCCCATGCGGTGGTGGCGGGCGTGGCGGTGCTGATCATTGCCTGCCCCTGCGCCATGGGGCTGGCGGTCCCCGTCTCGATCATGGTCGGCACCGGACGCGGCGCGCAACTGGGCGTGCTGTTCCGCCGGGGCGAGGCCTTGCAGCGCTTGTCGAATGCCCGCCTGATCGGCTTCGATAAGACCGGCACGCTGACGCGCGGGCATCCCGAACTGCTGGCGATCCACGCGGATGGCATCGCCGACACCGAAGCCCTGCGCCTTGCCGCAGCGGCCGAGGCGCGGTCCGAACACCCGCTTGGCGCGGCCATCGTCGCCGGGGCCGGGGCGCGCGGCCTGGACCTGCCGCCCGCCAGCGAGGTGAAAGCCACCGCCGGGCGCGGCTTGTCGGCCTTGGTCGAGGGTCGGAACCTGCTGATCGGCAACCTTGCCGCGCTGACCGAGTCCGGGATCGATCCCGCCCCTGCCCTGCGCAACGCGGCAGAGGCCGCCGCCGCCCAAGGCGCAACCCCCGTGCATCTGGCCGTCGATGGCCGCCATGTCGCCAGCTTCGCCCTGGCGGATCCGATCCGGCCCGAGGCTGCGGACACCGTCGCCGCCCTGCACCGCATGGGCCTGCGGACCGCGATGCTGTCGGGCGACATTCCGGCAACCGCGCGGGCAGTCGGCCAGCGGCTGGGGATCGACGACGTGCAGGCCGGGCTGATGCCGGGCGACAAGCTGGCGGCCATCGACGGGATGGGCGCGGGATCGGTCTTCGTGGGCGACGGCATCAACGACGCCCCGGCGCTGGCCGCGGCGGAAACCGGCATCGCCATCGGCACCGGCACCGGCATCGCCATTGAATCGGCCGATCTGGTGCTGATGTCGGGCGACCTGTCGGGCGTGACGCGGGCCATCCGCCTGTCGCGCGCGGTGATGCGCAACATCCGCCAGAACCTGTTCTGGGCCTTCGCCTACAATACCGCGCTGATCCCGGTCGCCATGGGCGTGCTGGTGCCCTTTGGCGGGCCGCAACTGTCGCCCATGCTGGCGGCGGGGGCGATGGCGCTGTCCTCGGTCTGCGTGGTCGGCAACGCCTTGCGGCTGCGGACGGTGCGATGATCGGGCGGCGCGGCCTAATGGCCGCGGCGGGGGCGATGGCGCTGGCCGGCGCCTCGGCGCCGCGCCCCCGCGTTCTGGCCTTCGGGGACAGCCTGTTCGCGGGCTATGGCCTGGGGCGCGGCCAAGGGATGGTGCCGCAGCTGCAAGCCTGGCTTGACCACGACGGCACCCCCGCGACGGTGATCCCTGCGGCGCTGTCGGGCGATACCACTTATGGCGGGCGGGCGCGCATCGGGTTCTCGTTGCGCCGTCACCGCCCGGATGCCGTGATCGTCGAGCTTGGCGGCAACGACATGCTGCTGAGATGGAGCGCGTCACGCGCCGAGGCCAACCTGGACGCGATCCTGACGCAGGCAGGGGCAGGCGGACGTCCGCTGCTGCTGGTCGGCCTGAACCCCATTCCGGGCAAGGCCGCCTGGCGGCAATCCTGGAAGGCGATCTGGCCCCGCCTGGCCGGACGCCACCGCGCGGTGCTGCTGCCCGACCTTTATGCGCCGATCGCCGCGCTGCCCCGGTCCCGGCGTCGCGGCTATCTGCTGGACGACGGCATCCATCCAAATGCGGCGGGCATCAGGCTGATGGCCGCCGCGCTTGGACCGAAGGTCAGGCAGATGCTGGGCTAGTGGCCCTGGTGGTCCCCGTCACCGCCGTGACCTTCGGCGGCCTCCTCCGTGCGGTCATTATCCAGCGCGGCTTGGACCTGCTGCGTTCCGCAGTCCCCGAAATCCAGTGTCAGCATCATGCCGTCGCCATCCGCCAGGGGCTTGGTCAGCCCCATCAGCATCACGTGGTCGCCGCCCCGCGCCAGCGCATGTTCGCCGCCGGCCGGAATGGCGATGCCGCCCTCGATCTTCTGCATCTTCATCATGCCGTCCTGTTCGGCATGGGTGTGCAGTTCGACCCGCTCGGCCGCATCGGAGGAAACCCCGGTCAGGCGGCAGTCGGTTCCGCCATGATTCTCGACCACCATGAAGGCGGCGGCCGTCTTGGGATTGGCGCTGCGGACATAGGCGTCGCGGATCTCCAGCCCGTCCTGCGCCATGGCCATGGCGGGCGTCACGACCGCCAGCGCGGCCAGGATCATGCGGATCATTGTCTTGTGGTCCTTCCTTTGCAAGAGGCGTCACCTCGTGGCGCGACCATCACCGAAGGTCGCCCGGAAGGCAACGGACATGCAAAAGCCCCGCCGCGCGAACGACGGGGCATATTGCCGCAGTCGAAGACTGGATCAGGCCTGCTGAGCGTCAGCCTTGGCGATCTCGCGCTTGATCTTCAGCGCGCGGTCCGACAGCTCGGTGTCCTTGGCCTTGGCCAGGAAGGCGTCCAGCCCGCCACGGTGATCGACCGAGCGCAGCGCCGCGGCCGAGATGCGCAGCGAATAGCCGCGGTTCAGTTTTTCCGACAGCAGCGTGACCTCGTTCAGGTTCGGCAGGAACCGGCGACGGGTCTTGTTGTTGGCGTGGCTGACATTGTTACCGGTCATCGGGCCTTTGCCGGTCAGTTCGCAGACGCGCGACATGGTGTTGATCCTTCGTCTTTGCTATGCGGGCGGCCCCGGCAAGGGTTCCGGCCCAATGTGAAAGGGCGCCGCGAGGCAGCGCCCGGAATTCCGTTTGCGCGTCCCTAATGGAAGCCGCGCAGGCCGTCAAGCCCAATCAGGCATAGCCGCGTTCGATCGCGATCAGCTTTTCCTTGCGCCACAGCCCGCCGGCATAGCCCGTCAGCGTGCCGTCGGCGCCGATCACCCGGTGGCAGGGCACGACCAGCGCGATGCGGTTCGTGGCATTGGCGCGGGCCACGGCGCGGATGGCCGTGGGCCGGTCGATGGTTGCCGCAAGCTGGGCATAGCTGCGCGTCTCGCCCGCCGGAATCGCCTGCAGGGCACGCCACACCTGCTGCTGGAAGGGCGTGCCGTGCAGGGTGACGGGAACGTCCAGGCGCCGCGCCCGCCCGGCGAAATAGGCGGCAAGCTGCGCCTCTGTCAGGTCATGGACGGGCGTTCGGCCCAAGCCCACGCGGCCGCCCACATGCGCGGACAGGCGGCGCAGGCCATCAGGCAAGGCCTTGCGGTCGATGAACTCCAGCAGGTGCAGCGCCCGGTCGTCGGCAATGGCGATCATGCCGCCCAAGGGCGTGTCGATCCAGTCGGCCAGCAGGTCCGAACCCTGCCGCATCTGGTGCGGGGCATGGCCGAACAGCCGGCCAAAGGCCGTCCGGAAGCCCGAGGCCGAATCGAATGCGGCCTCCAGTTGCGCTTCGATCATGGTCGATCCTTTCGTCAGGCTGGCCATGCCGCCCCGCAGGCGGGCGGCTCGGGCCATCTCCAGGAAGCTTTGCCCGAAATGCCGCTTGAAGGCGCGGCGCACGGTCGAGGGATCATGTCCAAGCGCCAGCAGGTCGGATTCGGACCAGCGGTGGTCGGGGCGTTCCTGCAACCGTGCCATCAGGTCCCGGACCAGGGGATCGCCTTCCGCACTGGGGCCAAGCGGATGGCAGCGGCGGCAGGGACGGAAACCCGCCGCCTGCGCGGCCTCGGCCGAGGCGAACCAGCGGCAATTCTGCGGCAGCGGCTTGCGGGCCGGGCAGGTCAGGCGGCAGAAGATGCCGGTCGTGGTGACACCGACCAGGGCGCGGCCCTCGAATGCCGGATCGCGGGCCAGCAACGCGTCATAAAGCGTGTCGTGATCGGGCAGATCCAGCATGGCATTCCCCTTCTCCATGACCTGACCCTAGCCGATTCGGCGCCGCCATGGGGCGCGAAATCGGGCGTCTAATCCGCGTGGCGGGACAGCCAGTCCAGCATGTCGCGTGCGGCCTCGGCAGGGGCCTTGCCGCCAGCGGCCACGGCGTCGCCCAGCCGGGCCAGCCGGTCGCGCGCGGCGGGCGTGTCCAGCCGCGCCAGCAAGCCCGCGCGCACATCGGCCAGGAACCATTGCCGCACCTGTTCCGCGCGGTTGGCCGCGAAATGCCCGTGGTCCTGCCGCCATTGCGCCAGCGCCTGCATCTCGTCCCAAGCCTTTGCCAGACCGCCCCCGGTTGCCGCCGACACGGGCAGCGCCTTCGGAAAACCCTGGGGGTCCTGCGGACGCTTTCTCAGCAGCCGCAGGGCGCCGGCGTAATCGGCCACCGTGCGGCGCGCCGTGGCCAGCAGATCGCCATCGGCCTTGTTGACCAGGATCAGGTCGGCCATTTCCATGATGCCGCGCTTGACGCCCTGCAACTCGTCGCCCCCCGCAGGGGCCAGCAGCAGGACGAACAGGTCGCACATCTCGGCCACCAGCGTTTCGGACTGGCCGACGCCGACGGTCTCGATCAGCACCACGTCGAAGCCCGCGGCCTCGCACAGGCGGATCGCCTCGCGCGTCCGCCGCGCCACGCCGCCAAGCTGCGCGCTGGAGGGCGTGGGACGGATGAAGGCCATCGGATTGCGCGACAGCGTTTCCATCCGCGTCTTGTCGCCCAGGATGGACCCGCCCGATCGCGCGGACGAGGGATCGACCGCCAGGACGGCGACACGCAGCCCCTGGTCGGTCAGCATTGTCCCGAAGGCCTCGATGAAGGTGGACTTGCCGACCCCCGGCGTCCCGGAAAGCCCGATCCGCAACGCCTGCCGGTCGGGCAGGTCCGCCAGCAGGGCGACGGCGCGGGCGCGATGATCCGGGCGCGTCGATTCGATCAGCGTGATCGCCCGCGACAGGGCGCGGCGATCCTTGGCGATCAGCGGTTCCAGAAGCTCGTCCATGAGTGAAGGGATATGGGGCCGGGGGATGATTGCCAAGCCGTCGCATGGACCCGATAATGCCGCCCATGACCCGTTTCCTTGCCGCCCTCGCCCTGGCCGTGATTGCCGCCCTCCCCGTTGCTGCCGGCCCCCTGCGCCTGCTGATGGTGGAAAAGGAGGGCTGCGTTTATTGCGCGGCATGGGACCGCGCCATCGGGCCGGGCTATGCGGCATCCGACCCGGGCCGGGCGGCGCCGCTGGAGCGGGTGGACATCCACGGCCCCTATCCCGACGGCCTTGCCTTGGCGCGGCGGCCCTTCGTCACCCCGACCTTCATCCTGCTGGATGGCGGATCCGAGGTCGGGCGGCTGGAGGGCCACATGACGGCCCAGCAGTTCTATCCGGCGCTGGCTGATCTGCTGGCGCAGGCGGGCCGCAGCTGACGCGCAAAATTCCGCGCCGGGCTTCCGCCGGCCAGCGGCATCGGCTAGTCACCGGCCAGCATTCTTTCAGCGACGGTGACGATCATGCATGACATCCGTGCCATCCGGGAAAATCCCGCAGCCTTTGACGCCGCCCTGGCGCGGCGCGGGCTGTCGCCCATGTCGGACCGCGTCCTGTCGCTGGATGCCGACAGGCGGGCCCGGATCGTCGCGGCGGAAACCGCGCAGGCCGACCAGAACCGCGCCAGCAAGGAAGTCGGGGCTGCCAAGGCGCGCGGTGACGATGCGGAATTCGAACGCCTGCGCGCGCTTGTCGCGGAAAAGAAGGCGGACGTGACAAAGCTGCAGGCCGAGGCCTCGCTTCTGGACGGGCGCCTGCGCGACCTGCTGATGGAGATCCCGAACCTGCCCCTGGACAGCGTCCCCGACGGAAAGGACGAAGCCGACAACGTGGAACTGCGCCGTTGGGGCAGCCCGCGCGCCTTCGACTTTGCCCCGGTCGAGCATTTCGAGATCGCGGGCGTCAAGACTGGCATGGATTTCGAGACGGCTGCGAAACTGTCGGGCAGCCGCTTCGTGGTCCTGAAGGGCGGCGTGGCGCGCATCCACCGGGCCTTGGCGCAGTTCATGCTGGACCTGCACGTCACCCGGCACGACCTTCAGGAAACCTGGACCCCTGTCCTTGTGCTGGAAAACATGATGGTCGGCACCGGCCAGCTGCCGAAGTTCGGCGAGGACAGTTATCTGACGCGGGAAGGCTACTGGCTGATCCCGACCTCCGAGGTGACGCTGACCAACACCGTCAACGGCGATCTGGTGGACCATGCCACCCTGCCCCGCCGCATGGTCGCCCACAGCCAGTGCTTCCGGTCCGAGGCCGGCAGTGCGGGCCGCGACACCACCGGGATGCTGCGCCAGCACCAGTTCGAGAAGGTCGAGATGGTCTCGATCACCGACGCCGACACCGGCGTGGCCGAACACGACCGCATGACCCGCTGCGCCGAGGCGGTGCTGGAGGCGCTGGAGCTGCCCTATCGCACCATCGTCCTTTGCACCGGCGACATGGGCTTTGGCGCCCGCATCACCCATGACCTCGAGGTCTGGCTGCCCGGCCAGGACAAGTATCGCGAAATCAGCAGCGTCAGCTATTGCGGCGATTTCCAGGCGCGGCGGATGAACGCGCGCTATCGGTCCGAGAAGACCGGCAAGCCGGAGTTCGTCCATACGCTGAACGGATCGGGTCTGGCCGTGGGCCGCACGCTGATCGCGGTGCTGGAGAACGGCCAGCAGGCCGACGGCTCGGTCCTGCTGCCTGCCGCGCTGCACCCCTATCTGGGCGGCGCGACGAAGCTGCGGGCAGATGGCGGGCTGGCCTGACCACGGACCATTGAATCTGCCTTTGCGGCCGTTTTCCCGAAACTGCGCAAGCGATCCGGGCGTTGGCCCGCATGGCACGAGTGGCAGAGATCCTGTATCTGGGTTCAGCGGTGATCTTTGTCGCCAGCGGCGCTGTGCTGGCGACCCTGGGGCACCCTGCAGCCCAGATCGCAGCCCCGATCCTGCCCATGTCCTATCCTTACAGCTCGCTGGAACTGACTCCGGCCCTGCCCGTGGCAACCTTGCCGCAGCTTTATGTCCAGCCGCAGAACCCGCTGATGTGGGCGCTGCTGATCGCGCTGTGGCTGCTGCTGCTGGGGGATGCGATCGGGCAATATCTGGATCCCTCGGACGGGGGCGATGATCCCGCCTGGCTTCCGCTGAGCCTGGCGCTGCTCTGGGGGGCGCTGTGGCCCTGGCTGGCGGGGGTCAACAAGCCCCTGGCGACGCTTGGCGCGCTGCTGATGCTGACCGCCGCGCTGTCCGGCGCCATCCGCGCGCGCGGCCAACTGCGTCCCGCGCCCGGCTTCCTGGCGGGATGGAGCCTGGCGCTTGGCACGGCGACGCTGGCCAGCCTGATCGGCGCGCCGCTGGACCTGACCACGCCGCAGACGGCGATCCTGGCGATCCTGCCCGGTGCGGTCATCGGGATGATCGCGCAGGGACGGCTGGCGGGAAAGGTCGGCTTTTCGCTGGCGATGATCTGGGCCTTCTGCGCGGTGGCGGTGACGACCATGGCCAGCAGCCCCGGCGTGGCCCTGGCCGCGATCATCGGCATATCGGCCATGGGTGTCGCCCTGGTGCGCGCGGCGACCTGAGGGCAGATCAAGGCTGATCTGGTGCCATCCGCCGATCCGGCGAAGGTCAAGCCATAAATGCGGGGTGACAAGGTTTCCGATGGCACCGTCGCACGCAGGCGGGGAAACGGGCCGCCGTTCCTTGTCCCGCCCCAGCCGGTGGTTTCACCCTTCCTTGGGCTTCTGCCGGTTCTTGTGCTTGGACAGCGCGCCCGACTGGTTGATCTTCTTCGCCTTGTCCCTGTAGGGATTCTCGCCCCCCTGGTCGCGGAAGAACAGCCGGATCGGCGTGCCCGGCATGTCGAAGTCCTGCCGCAGCCCGTTGACCAGGTAACGCTGATAGCTGTCGGGCAGCTTGTCGGTATGGGTTGCCTTGACAATGAAGGCCGGCGGCCGGGTCTTCACCTGCGTCATGTAGCGCAGCCGGATGCGGCGCCCGCCCGGCGCGGGGGGCGGATGGCTTTCGGTCATCGCCTCCAGCCAGCGGTTCAGCCGCGCGGTCGAGATGCGGCGGTTCCAGACCTCGTGCGCCTTCAGGATTGCCGCATGCAGCCGGTCCAGCCCCTTTCCGGTGCGGGCCGATACCGTGACAAGGGGCGCGCCCTTCAATTGCGGCAGCAGCTTCTCGAAGCTGGCGCGCAGCTCGTTGAGCTTGTGGGGCTTGTCGTCCTCCAGATCCCACTTGTTCGCGGCGACGACGACCGCGCGGCCCTCGGTTTCCGCGAAATCGGCGATGCGCAGATCCTGCTGCTCGAAGGGGATGGCCACGTCCAGAAGGACCACCACGACCTCGGCAAAGCGGACCGCGCGAAGGCCGTCCGCCACCGACAGCTTTTCGACCTTGTCGGTGACCTTGGCGCGCTTGCGCATCCCCGCCGTGTCGAAGATCCGCATGGGCGTGCCCATGAATTCCGTGCTGACACTGATCGAATCGCGGGTGATCCCGGCCTCGGGGCCGGTCAGCAAGCGGTCCTCGCCGATGATCTTGTTGATCAGCGTGGACTTGCCCGCATTCGGACGCCCGATCACCGCCAGTTGCAGCGGGCGCGCGGCCGAGGGACGCCAATCCTCGGCACCCTCGCCGGTTTCGGCATCCTCGTCAGACAGATCCACATCCGTTTCAGCCGCCACGGGGGCGGGACGTTCGGCCTCGATCTGGTCGGCCAAGGGGGCCAGGACCGCATAAAGGTCGTCCATCCCCTCGCCATGCTCGGCCGAGATGCGCAGCGGCTCGCCCAGGCCAAGGCCATAGGCCTCCATCGCGCCGGATTCGCCCGCCCGCCCCTCGGCCTTGTTCGCGGCGACGATCACGTGCTTCGCACGGCGGCGCAGGATGTCGGCGAAATATTCGTCGGCAGCCGTCACCCCCACGCGGGCGTCGATCACGAACAGGCAGATGTCCGCCTCGTCCACGGCGCGCTCGGTCAGGCGGCGCATCCTGCCCTGCAGGCTGTCATCGTCGGCCATTTCCAGCCCGGCGCTGTCGATCACGACAAAGCGCAGGTCGCCCAGCCGGGCCGCGCCTTCGCGCAGGTCGCGGGTCACGCCGGGCTGGTCATCGACCAGGGCCAGCTTCTTGCCGACAAGGCGGTTGAACAGGGTCGATTTGCCGACATTGGGCCGACCGACGATCGCAAGGGTGAAGCTCATCGGAATGCATGCAGTTGGCCGCCACGCGAGACGACATAGATCGTCTGCCCTGCGACGGCGGGGGCGGCGGCGGCACCGCCGGGAATTTCAGCCTGACCGACCAGGCTGCCGGAGTTCGGATCGAACACCCGCATCACCCCGTCGGACGAGACCACGAACAACCGCCCCCCGGCCAGCACCGGGCCGAAATGGGCATGGATGCGGTCCTGCCTGCGGATCCGCTCGGTCGTGTAATAGGGCAATTGGACGCGCCAGATCACGCCGCCGGTCGCGGCGTCCAGCCGGATCAGCTCGGCCTGGTCGTTGACCGCGAAGACCGACCCGCCCGCCACGACGACCGGGCTGTTGGCGCCGTCCTTCGCGGACCAGGCCTCGATCCCGCTTTCCAGCTCGACCGCGTTGATGCGCCCCGAGGACGTGCCGCCATAGACCATCCCGCCCGAGATGACCGGATCGCCGGTCACGTCGCGGATATTGGCGACGGCACGGCCGATCCGCATCCCGGCGATCTGCGCCGTCCACAGCGTCGCGCCCGTTTCCCGGTCCGCCGCCAGCAGTTGCCCGGACGCAAAGGGGAAGATCACCGTATTGCCCTGGATCGCCGGGACCGAGACACCCATCACCCCCGCGGACGAAGGCGTGCCCGAGGTCTGCCACAGCACCTTGCCGTCCGCGGCGCGGACCGCCCAGCCGACATCGTTGCGGCCCAGCACATAGACGACGCCGTTCTGCACCGCAGGCCCGCCGCCGATCGGCGCATCGACGCGCTGGCGCCACAGGATGCCACCCGAGGCCGCGTCCAGCGCGACCAGTTCGCCAAAGCCGCTGGTGACATAGACGCGCCCGGCCTCATAGGCGATGCCGCCGCCCGAAACGCTGTCGCGGGTTTCCAGGGCGGGGGCGATGTCGCTGGTCCAGGCGACGGCGCCGCCGGTGGTGGTCGCGGTCACGCGCGTGCGGCTGTCCAGCGTGAAGACCAGCCCGCCCCCGACCACGGGATCGGCGCTGATGCGGTGCCGCTTGCCGCTGCCCTGGCCGATATCGGCCGTCCAGATCCGGGTCGTGCCCGCGCCAACCGCCAGGTGGCCCGGCTGGTGCGCCGCATTGCCGGCGCGATGCGTCCATTCGGCATTGGTCACGGGCCCGGCAAGCCGCAGCGCGGTCGATGCGACGGGCGCCGGGCCTTCCACGGCCGGCCCGTCCGGCGATGTCACGGCCAGCGGGTCCAGTCTCTGCCCCGGCAGGATCGTGTCCCTTTCACCGCAGGCCCCAACGCCAAGCGCGGCCGCCAGGGCCAGGGTCAATCGCAGCGTGGCGGTCATCCTCGCCTCTCCCTCGTGTCTTTCATTGGCCGGCGGGCGATCAGCCGGCGGGCATGCTTTCGGTGGCGTCGGGCTCGACGCCCAGGGCGATCATCATCTCGGACAGGCGCAGGCGCAAGGCTTCGCTGAGACCGTCCTTCTGCTGGATCTGGCGAATCAGGGTGATCGCATCCTCGGTCCGGCCGGCGCCGACCAGGGCGATGGCCTTCTGTTCCAGCGCCAGCAGCTCGAAGGGCGCGCCGGCGCGCGACAGGCCCGACAGGATCCTGTCCCGCTCGGCCGGGTCCATGCCGTCGCCCTGCAGCATCACCAGCTTCAGCTGCGCCAGATCATGCAGAACCGTGCCGGAGGCCGCGTCGCCCGCGACATTGCGCAGCGCGCCGACGGCGGCATCGGTGCCGGCCTTGTCCGACCAGGCCCCCGCCGCCAGCAGCGCGGCCAGCATGCGGCGCCCGTCGGCGCCCTGCGGATCGACCTGCATGATCGCCGCCGGATCGCCCGAGGCCTCGGCCGCCAGGATCGCATCGCCCCAGGCCTGCGCCTGCGCCTCGGCCCGCGACTGGCTGTATTCGCGCCAGATCACGCCCGCGACGATGCCCAGGATCACCAGACCGGCCACCCATCCCCACCGGCGGAACAGCCGGAACAGGCGTTCGCGCCGCAGGTCGTCGAAGACCTCGTCGATGAAATTGTCGTTCTGGTTGGCCATGCCCGCCTTCCGCAGCTTTTCTTGCGCCATGTCTTATACCGGCGCGGCGGGGAAAGCCAATGCCACGCTTGGCGCAAAGGAAAAGGCCCGGTCGCATATGCGCCGGGCCTTTCGATGATGTGAACAGGATCACATGCGCGAGGCGACGTTTTCCCAGTTCACCAGGTTGTTGAGGAAGTTTTCCAGGTATTTCGGACGCGCGTTGCGGAAGTCGATGTAATAGCTGTGTTCCCACACGTCGCAGCCCAAGAGCGCGGTCTGGCCGTGGCAGAGCGGGTTCACGCCGTTCTCGGTCTTGGTGACTTCCAGCCCGCCATCGGCGTTCTTGACCAGCCAGACCCAGCCCGAGCCGAACTGGCCCACGCCGCCTTCGGTGAACTTCTTCTTGAAGTCATCGACCGAGCCGAAGGATTCGGTGATCGCACGCTCCAGTTCCGACGGCATGGCGCCCGGCTTCGGTGCCATCATTTCCCAGAACTGCGCATGGTTCCAATGCTGGCTGGCATTGTTGAAGATGCCGTTCTGCGCGACAGCGCCCTTCTGGTAGGTGCCCTTGACGATGTCCTCCAGCGACTTGCCGTCCCATTCGGTGCCCGCGACCAGCTCGTTCAGCTTGTCGACATAGGCCTTGTGGTGCTTGTCGTGGTGGTATTCCAGCGTTTCCCTGGACATGCCGCCTTCGGCCAGTGCGTCGTGCGCATAGGGAAGATCGGGAAGCGTGAAAGCCATTTTCTGTCCTTTCGTAAGGGGTTGGACCTTGGGTCGGGGGCACAGTCCCGCATTAGCTGGAACAACGCAAGGGGTTCCGGCCTCGTTGCGGAGACGCTAGCGCGCGGCCAGCTGGCTGCGGGGAAATGCCGCGTTTTCAAGGATCATGCGCAGGTAATCCGCCGTCGAGCGGAAGCCGATCAGCCGGAAGCCGCCGGGGATGCGCCACAAGGCCGCCGCGGTCTGAGCCGCCCGGCTGCGGCGCAGGCCGTCGGGCGGCAGCTCGTCCAGATCGACCGGCATCAGCTTGCGGATAACATCATCCGCATGGCGGCCGGTCACGTCAAAGACCGCGCGCGCGTCCGAGACATCGACGACCAACGCATGCTCGCCCGCAAGGGCATCCGTCAGCGTGGCAAGCGCTTCTGCCCGTTCCGCGGCGGGCAGCACCAGCAGCAGTTCGTCGGGCGACATCCAGCCCAGGGCGCGGCGGCTGCCATCCGTCACGATCCGGGTCATGCCGGGAACGGCCAGGCCCGCGGCCTCGGCAATCGCGTCGCCCGCGCGCTGCAGGTCGGCGCGGATCGAGACCATGCCCAGGCCCGTGACGCGGGCGATATGTGCCAAGGCTTCAGCCATTCAGACGGGTTCCTTCCTTGTCGTAGAAGACCGGATCCACGATCCGCGCCTTCATCACCTCGCCCGAGGGCATGGGGAATTCCAGTTCCTGCCCCATGCGCGCGGGGCCGTGGCGCACCAGCCCCATGGCGATCGGGCGGTTCAGCGTGGGCGAATGATAGCTGGACGTGACGCGCCCCTGCGTCTTGCGCTGGCCGTTCGCGTTCACGCCCGGCTCGACCGCATAGGCCCCGTCGGGCAGGACGCGGCCGTCGAGGCTTTCCAGCCCCACCAGTTGCCAGCGGCTGCCATCCTTCATGAAGCTGCGCGCCTGCGCGCGCTTGCCGATATAGTCCGGCTTCTTCTTCGAGATCGCCCAGTGCAGCCCCAGATCCTGCGGGATCACCGTGCCGTCGGTTTCATCCCCGATCATGATGAAGCCCTTTTCGGCACGCATGACATGCATCGCCTCGGTCCCGTAGGGGGTGATGTCCAGGTCGCGGCCCAGGTCGTGCAGCTGCTCCCAGAGCGCCAGCCCGCGACCCGCAGGCACGGCGATCTCGTAGGACAGCTCGCCCGAGAAGCTAATGCGATAGACGCGCGCGGGAATGCCCGCCAGCTCGCCCTCGGCCCAGGTCATGAAGGGCAGCGCCTCCTGGCCAAGATCGATGGTGCCCGGCAGGCGCTGCAACAGCTCGCGCGCCTTGGGCCCGGCGACCGCGATCTGGGCGTATTGCTCGGTCAGGTTGGCGGTATAGACCTGCCAGTCCCACCATTCGCATTGCAGCCAATCCTCCATGTGCCCGTGGATGCGGTCGGCCCCGCCGGTCGTGGTGTGGCAGAGCCATGTGTCGGCGGACAGCCGCGCCACGACCCCGTCATCCATCAGGAAGCCGTTCTCGTTGCACATCAGCCCATAGCGGCATTTGCCGACCGGCAGCGTAGACATCATGTTGGTATACATCATGTCCAGGAACCGCCCGGAGTCCGGCCCCTTGACGATGATCTTGCCCAGGGTCGAGGCGTCCAGCGTTCCCACCGACTTGCGCACCGCGAGGATCTCGCGGGTGACGGCGGAATGCCGGTCCTCGCCCGCGCGGGGATAGCTGTAGGGGCGGCGCCAGTGGCCCACGGGCTCGAAGGAGGCGCCGTTCCGGACGTGCCAGACGTGGATCGGCGTCTTGCGCAACGGCTGGAAGGTATCGCCCTTGGCCTCGGCCGCGATGGTGCCAAGGGTCAGGGGCGTATAGGGTGGGCGGAAGGTGGTGGTGCCCGTGGCCTCCAGCGGCTGGTTCAGGGCGTTCGACAGCACCGCCAGGCCGTTGATGTTGCTGACCTTGCCCTGGTCGGTCGCCATGCCCAGCGTGGTATAGCGCTTGGCATGTTCGACGGAGGCATAGCCTTCGCGCGCCGCCAGTTCCACGTCGCTGACCTTTACGTCGTTCTGGAAATCCAGCCACATCTTGGCGCGCAGCCTGTAGGCCGCGTTTTGCGGCATCACCCAGACAGGCATGGTCGCGCCCTCGGACCGTTCCAGATCCCCCGCGCAGCGCAGGTCGCCATTGGCGGCGCCCAGGACCGTGACCATGCTCTTGCCGTCCGTGCCCAGGGGCGGGCGGGTGGGGTCGGGGCGGAACATGGCTTCGGGCTCGTCCCAGGTCAGCCTGCCGCCGCAATGGCTGTAAAGGTGGACGACCGGAGACCAGCCCCCCGACATGGCGACCACGTCGCAATCGAGGGTGGCGGTGACGCGGCCATTGCCCGCCTGATCGCAGATCGCCACGCCTTCGACATGGGTGCCGCCCTTGACCTTGGCGATGGCCTTGCCGGTCATGACCGGGATGCCCGCCGCGCGCACCGCCTGCGGCAAGTCGCCCTTGACCTGCGACCGGGCGTCGATCACGGCCACGACCTCCAGCCCCGCCGCTTGCGCGGTCAGCGCGGTGCGATAGGCGTCGTCGTTGTTCGTGACCACCACGATCCGTTGGCCCGGCGCCACGCCGTAATCGACGATGAAATCGCGCACGGCAGAGGCCAGCATCACCCCCGGCACGTCGTTGCAGGCAAAGGACAGCGGACGCTCCAGCGCGCCGGTCGCGCTGATCACGTGGCCCGCGCGGATGCGCCACAACCGCTGGCGCGGGATGCCCTGGTTGGGGTCGTGATCGGCGAGCGCCTCGCGCGCCAGCAGATAGCCGTGGTCGTAAAGCCCCGTCGCCATGGTGTTGCGGCGCAGGGTGACGTTGTCGCGGCCGCGCAGGTCGGCCAGCAGGGCATCGATGGCGGCCTGGCCGCCGTCGTGGTCGATGGGCGTGCGCCCGCCCCAGACCGGGTTCTGTTCCAGCACGATCACCCGGCCGCCCTTGTCCGCCGCATCCCGCGCCGCCGTCAGCCCGGCAATGCCGCCGCCGACGACGACCACCTCGGCAAAGGCATAGGCCTGTTCATAGCGGTCGGGATCGGGATCGACCGGCGCCCGGCCAAGCCCCGCGCTGCGGCGGATGATCGGCTCGAACACATGCTTCCAGAAGGGGCGCGGATGGATGAAGGTCTTGTAGTAGAAACCGGCGGGAAACAGCGGCGACAGCCAGTTGTTGATCGCGCCGACATCCGCGTCCAGCGAGGGCCAGCAATTCTGGCTGCGCAGCACCATGCCCGCGACAAGCGCCGTGGTGCTGGCGCGCTGGTTCGGCTCGAACCGGCCGCCCTGGCCCAGGCCGAAAAGCGCGTTCGGCTCCTCGGCGCCCGAGGCGAGGGGTCCGCGCGGGCGGTGATACTTGAAGGACCGGCCCATCAGCATCTGGCCGCTGGCCAGCAGGGCGGATGCCAGCGTGTCGCCCTGCACGCCGCGCAGGTGGCGGCCGTCGAAGCGGAAGGCAAGCTGGAAGGCGCGGTTGATCAGGCGACCGCCGCGGGCCAGGCGGAAGGGGGGCGTATGGCTCATGCGACCACCGCCTCGGATGCCTGGGGCCAGTCGGGCACCCATTCGGCGCGCGCCTGCCGGGCATTCGCGACGATCTCGTCCGTGGCATGCGCCGTCTGCGCCTTGTAGGTGCCATAGACCTGCATCGTGTGGGTATCGCGGGCGGCAAGGAACCACTTGTTGCAGCCATAGGCATGGCGCCAGCGTTCGAAATGCACGCCCTTGATGTTCTTGCGCGCGAACAGATAAGCCTCGAATTCCTCGGCCGTGCCCTTGGGGCCGATCCGTTTCAGATGCGCCTCTCCTCCGGGGGACAGTTCGGTTTCCTCGGCTTTGACGCCGCAATAGGGGCAGGTCAGGATCAGCATCGCGCTCTCGACGGACAAGGGACGGGAAATGGCGAAAGCCACCCGTGCGCGATGGCGACGGGTGGCCTGGCGGCGAAGGCCGGGGGCTTGCTGCCCCCGGACCCCCGCGGATATTTGCCTGAAGAAGAAGCCCGCCGGTCGGTGCCGGCGAGGCGTGGATCAGTTGGCCGGCGCCGGGGTTGCAGGTGCGGGGGCGGGCTCGGCAGGCTCGACCTCGACGGCTTCGTCGGTCGTTTCGGTCGTCGTTGTTGCAGGGGCGGTCGTGGTCGCGTCGCCCGTTGCGGTCGCGTCGGTCGCGGCATCGTCGCCGCCCGACATGAAGAAGAACAACAGCGCCACGACAACGACGATGGCACCGATGATAATATACATGCGATTGCTGTTGGGTTCGGCCATTCTCGTCCCTTTCGATTCAATCTCTGGCAACCGGACAATGAGGCCGGCGCCCCTTGGGTTCCCCGAAATTTCCGTGCGGTTTCAATCATGGCTAATGTGCCACACCTGCCGCGACGGATTCGTCGATGAATCGCCCCTCGCGGAAGCGGTTCATGCCGAAGGCGGCGGCCAGCGGGCCGGGCCGGCCCTGCGCGATCAGTTCCGCCATGGCCCAGCCCGAGCCGGGGATGGCCTTGAAGCCCCCCGTGCCCCAGCCGCAGTTCACGAAGATGTTGCCGACCGGGGTGGCGGACAGGATCGGCGACCGGTCGCCCGTCATGTCCACGATCCCGCCCCATTGCCGCAGCATCTTCAGGCGCGAGATCATCGGGAAGGTCTCGATCAGGGCGCGCACGGTTTCCTCGATATGGTGCCAGGAACCGCGCTGCGTGAAGGCGTTGTAGCTGTCGGTGCCACCGCCGATCACCATCTCGCCCTTGTCGGACTGGGACATGTATCCGTGGACGGTGTTGGCCATCACCACCACGTCCATGCAGGGCTTGATCGGTTCGCTGACCATCGCCTGCAAGGGCACGCTTTCGATGGGCAGGCGGAAACCCGCCATTTCCGCCAGCTGGCTGGAGTGGCCGGCCACGACCAGGGCCAGCTTCTCGCAGCCGATGCGGCCCTTGGTGGTGCTGACCGCCTGGACCTGGCCGTTCGCGGTCTCGATCCCGGTGACCTCGCAGGTCTGGATGATGTGCATGCCCATGTCGCTGCACGCCCGCGCATAGCCCCAGGCCACCGCGTCGTGCCGCGCCGTGCCGCCCCGCGCCTGGTACAGCCCGCCCAGCACCGGATAGCGCGGCCCGTCGATATTGATGATCGGCACGATCTCCTTCAGGCGCTTCGGCTCGATCCATTCGGTCGAGACGCCTTGCAGGTTGTTGGCATAGACCGTCCGCTTGTAGCCCCGGACCTCGTGTTCGGTCTGGGCCAGCATGATCAGCCCGCGCGGGCTGAACATCACGTTGTAGTTCAGGTCCTGCGACAGGTTCTCGTAAAGCTTCAGCGCCTTGTCATAGATCGCCGCCGAAGGGTCCTGCAGATAGTTCGACCGGATGATCGTGGTGTTGCGGCCCGTGTTGCCGCCCCCCAGCCAGCCCTTCTCGATCACCGCGACATCGGTGATGCCGAAGTTTTTGCCCAGGTAATAGGCCGTCGCCAGCCCATGCCCGCCCGCGCCGACGATCACCACCTTGTAGCGCTCGCGCGGTTCCGGGCTGGCCCAGGCACGGTTCCAGCCCTGGTGCTGGCGCAGCGCTTCGCGCGCGATGGCAAAGACCGAATAGCGGCCGGAACGCGGTGACGGCATCAGAACCCCCGTTGACTCGGGCCTCAAGATGCCGGGATGACGCCTCGGGCTCAAGACATCTTGCGGCGCGATCACGTCGAAATGCGACAGGCTGCCGCTTTCCGCGCCGGTCAAAGCGCCCTAAAGATGGGGCCAACCGGAGGGCTGGAATGTTCTGGATCATCTGCGCCGCCACCACGATCATCGTCGGGCTGGCGATCATGGCGCCCTTGCTGCGGCGCGGGCAGGCGGCGGCCGAGCCGGCGGCCGCCTTTGACCTGCGCGTTTACCGCGACCAGTTGCGAGAGGTCGAGCGCGACCTGGAGCGCGGCGTGATCGCCCCCGAGGATGCCGAGCGCCTGCGGACCGAGATCGGCCGCAAGGTGCTGGACGCCGACCGCCGCATGGCGCAGGCGGCAACGGGCGGCGCGGGCGGGCGGGGGCTTCTGGCGGTTGCGCTGCTTGCGATGCTGTTCGCGGGGGCGGCGGCGCTTTACCTGCGCGAAGGCCAGCCGGGACGGGACGACCTGCCGATCGCCCGGCGCATCGCCCTGGCGGAAGCGGCCTATGACAGCCGCCCCAGCCAGGCCGAGGCCGAGGCCGAGGCCCCCCGCCCCCAGGCGCCCGAGGTGCCCGCCGACTACGCCTCGCTGATCCAGCAGCTGCGCGAGGCGGTTGCGAAGAACCCTGACGATCCTCAGGGCCTAGCCCTGCTTGCCACGAACGAGATGCGGCTTGGCAACATGGCGGCGGCGCGCGAGGCGCAGCAGCGGCTGATCGATCTGCGCGGCGACGATGCCACCGCCGGCGAGCTGGTGCGCCTGTCGGCCCTGATGATCGAGGCCGCGGGCGGCGTCATCACCCCCGACGCCGAGGGGGTGCTGGCCCGCGCCCTGCGCAAGGATCCCGCCCATCCGCAGGCCCGCTATCTGCTGGGCATGTTGCAGCTGCAGAACGACCGCCCCGACCGTGCCTTTCCGGTCTGGCGCCGCTTGCTGGAGGAAGGTCCCGAGGATGCGCCCTGGATCGCCCCGATCCGCGCAGCCATCACTGATCTGGCCTGGCTGGCGGGGCAGCCGGACTATGTCCCGCCCGCCCCCTTGCCCGGCCCGGATGCCCAGGCCATGGCTGCGGCCGAGGACATGTCGCCCGAGGACCGCCAGCAGATGATCGCGGGCATGGTATCGCAACTGGAAGCCCGTCTTGCCCAGCAGGGCGGCACCCCGGAGGAATGGGCGCGGCTGATTTCCTCGCTGGTGGTGATCGGCAATGCAGACCACGCGCGCGAAATCTGGACCGAGGCGCAGACCCGCTTTGCCGCCCAACCCGAGGCGCTGGACATCGTCCGGCAAGCCGCCACTCAAGCGGGGTTGACCCAATGATTCACGCGGACATCACCGATTTCGCGGCCAGCCTGCCCCCGGTCGGCGCCATCGCCGGGCTGGATTTGGGCACCAAGACCATCGGCGTCGCGGTCAGCGACGGGCTGCGGCAGGTCGCCTCTCCGCTGACGGTGATCCGGCGGCAGAAGTTCACGCTGGATGCGGCCGAACTGCTGGCGATCGCGAAGGACCGCGGGCTGGTGGGCCTAATCCTGGGCCTGCCGCGCAACATGGACGGCAGCGAAGGCCCGCGTGCGCAATCGACCCGCGCCTTTGCCCGCAACATGGAACGGCTGACCGACCTGTCCATCGGCTTCTGGGACGAACGCTTGTCCACCGTTGCCGCCGAACGCGCGCTGCTCGAGGCCGATACCTCGCGCAAGCGCCGGGCCGAGGTCATCGACCAGGTGGCCGCCGGCTATATCCTGCAAGGTGCGCTGGACCGGCTGCGGTATCTGCGGGGATGATCGAAAGCCCCTGCATCAAGGTCTGCGTGATCGACCCCGCGTCCGGGCTTTGCACCGGCTGCCTGCGCAGCCTGGACGAAATCGCCGCCTGGTCCAGGCTGTCGCCGGACGCCCGGCGCCTGATCATGGCCGAACTGCCCGCCCGCAAGTCCCAGACGGACTGACCCCTGCCCGCTTGCCGCATGGCAGGGCATCTGCGATAGAGCGACCGACCCCGACCACGAGGCCCGTCATGACCTTTCGCGCCCGCCATCTTCTGGGCATCGACCACCTGTCCCCGCCCGAGATCGTCACCCTTCTGGATCTGGCCGAGGATTACGTGGCCCTGAACCGCCGCACGGTGAAGCACGCCGACGCGCTGGAGGGGATGACCCAGATCAACATGTTCTTCGAGAACTCGACCCGCACCCAGGCCAGCTTCGAACTGGCGGGCAAGCGGTTGGGGGCGGATGTGATGAACATGTCGGTGGCCCAGTCGTCCGTGAAGAAGGGCGAGACGCTGATCGACACGGCGCTGACCCTGAACGCGATGCAGCCCGACCTGCTGGTGGTCCGCCATCCCAACAGCGGCGCAGTCAACCTGCTGGCCGAAAAGGTGAACTGCGCCGTCATCAACGCGGGCGACGGGCGGCACGAACACCCGACCCAGGCGCTGCTGGACGCGCTGACCATCCGCCGCGCCAAGGGGCGCCTGCACCGCCTGACCATCGCGATCTGCGGCGACATCGCCAACAGCCGCGTGGCCCGGTCGAACCTGCTCTTGCTGGGCAAGATGGAAAACCGCCTGCGCCTGATCGGCCCCGCCACCCTGATGCCCGCGGGCGCCGGAGAGATGGGCGTGGAACTGTTCGAGGACATGCGCGAAGGGTTGAAGGGCGCCGATGTGGTGATGATGCTGCGGCTTCAGAAGGAACGCATGGACGGCGGCTTCATCCCGTCGGAACGCGAATACTTCCACCGCTTCGGGCTGGACGCCGAAAAGCTGGCCTGCGCCGCGCCGGACGCCATCGTCATGCATCCGGGCCCGATGAACCGGGGCGTTGAAATCGACGGCACCATCGCCGACGACATCAACCGATCCGTGATCCAGGACCAGGTGGAAATGGGCGTGGCCGTCCGCATGGCCGCGCTGGACCTGCTGGCCCGGAACCTGCGCGCCGAACGGGGCCGCGCGGCGGCGGCGGTGATGGTATGACCGCGACGCTGTTCACCAACGCCCGCCTGATCGACCCCGAGGCGCAGACGGATGCCCCGGGCAGCCTGCTGGTCCGCGACGGCGTGATCGAGGGCATCGATGCGGAGGCCCCCGAAGACGCCACCGTCATCGACTGCAACGGCCGCGCGCTTGCCCCCGGCATCATCGACTGGGGCGTCAAGATCGGCGAGCCGGGCGAGCGTCACAAGGAAAGCTTCCGCAGCGCGGGCCTTGCCGCCGCCGCAGGGGGCGTGACCACCATCGTGGCGCGCCCCGACACCCTGCCGCCCATCGACACGCCCGAATCGCTGGAATTCGTGACCCGCCGCGCAGGCGATGCCGCCGTGAACATCCGCCACATGGCCAGCCTCACCAAGGCCCGCGGGGGCCGCGAGATGGTCGAGATCGGCTTTTTGACCGATGCGGGCGCCGTGGCCTTCACCGATGGCGTGCGGCAGGTGGCGGACACGCGGCTGCTGTCGCGCTGCATGACCTATGCGCGCGGCTTGGGCGCGCTGATCGTGGGCCACCCGCAGGACGCGGGCCTGTCGCGCGGGGCTGCGGCGACCAGCGGCAAGTTCGCCTCGATCTATGGCATTCCGGCGGTCAGCCCGATGGCCGAGGTGATCGGCCTGGACCGCGACCTGTCGCTGGTGGCGATGACCGGCTGCCGCTGGCACGCCGACCAGATCACCACGGCGCAGTCCCTGCCCGCCCTGCGCCGCGCGCGGGATGCGGGGCTGGACGTGACGGCGGGGATTTCCATCCATCACCTGACGCTGAACGAATACGACGTGGGCGACTATCGCACCTTCTTCCGCTTCACCCCGCCCCTGCGGTCCGAGGACGACCGGCTGGCCATGGTCGAAGCCGTGGCCGACGGGGTTATCGACGTGATCGCCAGCTTCCACACCCCGCAGGACGAGGAATCGAAGCGCCTGCCCTTCGAGGCCGCCGCCCCCGGTGCGGTCGGGCTGCAGACGCTGCTGCCCGCGGCGATGCGGCTTTACCACGGAGGTGGCCTCAGCCTGCCGCAACTGTGGCGGGCGATGTCGCTGAACCCGGCGAAGCGGCTGGGCCTGCCGGGCGGGCGGCTGTCGGCAGGCGCCCCTGCCGATCTGGTGCTGTTCGATCCGGACGCCCCCTTCGTGCTGGACCGCTTCACGCTGTTGTCCAAGTCGAAGAACACCCCCTTCGACGGCGCGCGGATGGAGGGCCGGGTGATCGGCACCTGGGTCGCGGGCCGCCGCGTGTTCGGAGGCGTGGCATGACCCTGACGCTTTGGACCGTCTTCGGTTATCTTCTGGGCTCGATCCCCTTCGGGCTGGTCATCGCGCGGGCTCTGGGCCTGGGCGACCTGCGCAAGATCGGGTCGGGCAATATCGGCGCGACCAACGTGCTGCGCACCGGCAACAAGCCCGCCGCCCTGGCGACGCTGCTGCTGGATTCCGGCAAGGGTGCCATCGCCGTGCTGATCGCGCGCCATTTCGGCGGCGAGACTGCGGCGATGCTGGCGGGGGGCGCGGCCTTCCTGGGGCATTGCTTCCCCGTCTGGCTGGGTTTCAAGGGCGGCAAGGGGGTCGCGACTTTCCTGGGCACGCTGATCGCGCTGCACTGGCCGCTGGGCCTGATCGCCTGCGCCATCTGGCTTCTGTCCGCGCTTGTCAGCCGGATCAGCAGCCTGTCGGCGCTGCTGGCGGCGGCCCTGTCGCCGGTCTTTGCCTGGGCTCTGGGCCGGACCGACCTGATCGCCGTCAGCCTGTTCATGGCGGTGCTGATCTTTGTCCGCCACCGCCCGAACATCGCCCGCCTTCTGGACGGGACCGAGCCCCGGATCGGCAAGAAGGGTTAGCGTTCGGCCACCAGGGTCCGGCCTACAGGACGCGCGGGCCGGATGGGCGCCGGTTCCGGCTGCGGTTCGCTTGCCACTTCGCGCAGGGGCGTCTGGCTGAAGACGCGCACCGGCGAGGCCTTGGTTGGCACGGGCGCGGCAGACGCCTGGCCCGCGATCCGGCGCAGCGCCTCAGCCCCCTTCCGGGCCGAGATCGCGACCGAGACCAGCGCCAGGCAGGCCCCCGCCATCAGGATCAGCGTCACGATCCCAAGGATCCCCAGGAAGATCGGCAGCGGCGGCAGCCCTTCGGCCTGGCCGACCTGCACCACGATTGCCCCGATCAGGGCAACAACGCCGACGGCGAAGACCGCCCCGACGATCCGCTGCACCCATGTCATCACATCCGCCTTCATCCGTGCTGTCCCTTCCGGCCGTTTTCCCCTGCCCTGCCACCGGCGCAGCGTTGTTTCAAGACGGGGCAGCGGGGCAAGCGGTCATATTGTCGTGCGCTGTCCGGGGTCCGGCTTTCTGCGGATTTAATCACCCCGCAACAAAACCCTCGCAGAACCGACAATCTTTCCTGCCGGGATGCGCAGGCTGCGCGCGGTTCGGCAGCGCAGGCAGACGATGCAAGGATCAGGAACGCTTCATGAAGATGCAGCTTGCCGCCCTTGCGACGGCATGAGGCCGAGGTCGCGCAACTGGTTTCCGTCCGCCCGCAGGACGACATCCATGGCGTCAGCCGCAGCGACGATGCCGCTGCCGTCAGCCATGCCGGCATCTCCGAGGCCTTCATCAAGGCCGCCCATGGCTTCGGGCTCAAGATCCATGCCCATGCCTTCCGCCCGCCGAGCAAGACGGAAGCCTTTGCCATGATCCAGCCGATGCTGGACTGGGGCCTTGACGGCTTCTTGACCAGCCATGCCGACTTCGGCCGCATGGTCGTCGATGCGCCGCCGTCGCAAGGCCGCCTGATCCCGTCGGAATGGCGCCGGGAAATCCGGCGCCCTCTCAGTAGGAATATTCCTTGTAGATGGGCGTCAGGTCGCCCCCCCATTCGCCCTGGTATTTCTCCAGCAGCTCGTCGGCCAGGACCTTGCCGCTGTCCACGCTTTCCTTCAGCGCGTTCAGGAAATGCGTCTCGTCCGGAACCAGCCCGCCCGCGCCCGTCCTGGCACGGTTCTTCAGGCCCGCTTCGGCAATCTCCAGCACCTGCCGCGCCAGATCGCGCATCCGGGTGCCGTTCACCTCGGCCTGCAGGGCATGGATTCCGGCCTCGCGCCGCCATCCCTCGCGCGTCTCGTCGTCCCAGTCCTTGACCAGATCCCAGGCGGCATCCAGCGCCGTCTGGTCATAGATCAGCCCGACCCACAGAGCGGGCAGCGCGCAAAGCCTGCGCCAGGGGCCGCCATCGGCGCCGCGCATCTCGATGTATTTCTTGACGCGGGCCTCGGGGAAGACGGTGGTCATGTGGTCGGCCCAGTCCGACAGCGTCGGCACCTCGCCCGGCAGGGCCGGGAGGCGGCCGTCCAGGAAGTCGCGGAAGCTCTGGCCCAGGGCGTCGATGTACTTGCCGTCGCGATACACGAAATACATCGGCACGTTCAGGACATAGTCCACCCAAGCCTCGTAGCCGAAGCCGTCCTTGAACACGAAGGGCAGCATCCCGGTGCGCGCGGCATCCAGGTTCTGCCAGATATGCGCCCGCCAGCTTTTCCAGCCGTTGGGCTTGCCGTCCAGGAAAGGCGAATTGGCGAACAGCGCGTTGGCGACGGGTTGCAGGGACAGGGCCACGCGCATCTTCCGGACCATGTCGGCTTCGCTGCCGAAGTCCAGGTTCACCTGCACGGTGCAGGTCCGGTACATCATCTGCTTGCCCAGGGTCCCCACCCGGTCCATGTAGTCGGTCATCAGACGATAACGGCCTTTCGGCATCATCGGCATCTGGTCCTGCCCCCAGATCGGTGCGGCACCCAGGCCAATGAAGCCGGCGCCGATGCGGTCGGCGATCTCCTTCACCTCGGCCAGGTGCTGGTTCACCTCGTCGCAGGTCTGGTGGATGGTTTCCAGCGGCGCGCCCGACAGCTCCAGCTGCCCCCCGGGCTCAAGGCTGATATTGGCGCCGTTGCGCTCCAGGCCGATCAGCTTGTCCTGCTCCATGATGGGGGTCCAGCCGAAGCGTTCCTGCAGGCCCGTCAGCATGGCATGGATGGAACAGGCCCCGTCATAGGGCAGCGGCAGCAGGTTCGCCTTGTCATAGCCGAACTTCTCGTGCTCGGTCCCGATGCGCCAAGCCTCGCGGGGCTTTTCACCGCTGGCGATATAGGCCGCAAGCTGGTCACGGTTTTCGATCGGGCCTCCGCCCTGTTGTGGAATAGACATGAACAGAGGCCTTTCTGGGTTTTTTGCCGGGCCACAGGTGACAAGGGGATCGGGGCAAGTCAACCCGCCTCAACCCGGCCTCCGCCAAACGGTGCGCACGGTATCGGGCTGGTCGGCGACATGCGCCAGGGCGGCGGACACGATGCCCATGTCCAGGCCCGGCAGCGCGGTGAAGGCATGGGCCAGGGCCTCGGCACCGGCGGCATCGACGGGAACCAGCAAGGCCTCTCCGCTGGCGCTGCGCAACCGCCAGTGCCCCCTGCCCTTCAGCCGCAGCAGGCGGATCTCGACCAGGTCGCGCAGGGCGATCTCTCCGCCCAGCACGGCCGCGCCGTAATAGCGGATGGCGCCCTCATCGACCTCGACCATGCCGGGGGCGTTGATGCCGCGACGAAAGGGCAGCCTGCGGATCGCCCCGATCAACAGCGACAGGCCCACCAGCAGGACCAGCCCGCCAAGCGCGGCGAAGAACCAGCCGCCGCGAAAGGCCAGCCACAGCCCGGCCAGCAGGATCGCGGTTGCGACCAGGGATTCGGACCGGCGGGAAAGCCAGGCCCGCAGTTCAGGCCGGATCATCGGTGGCGGCAGAGGATGGATACTCGGAAGAAGCCTGCCATCGCGACAGGGCGTCCTCGTCGCTGGCCTTGGCATCGACCCAACGGGCGGCGCCGTCCTGGCCGAGTTCGCGCTTCCAGAAGGGGGCGCGGGATTTCAGCCAGTCCATCAGGTAATCGGCCGCCTGGAACGCCGCGTGGCGGTGGCGGGCGGCGGTGGCGACCATCATGATGGGCTCGCCCACGGCCAGGCGTCCGTGGCGGTGGACGATGCGCCAGTCGGACAGGCCGAAGCGGTCAGCGGCCCGGGTGCCATAGTCGGACAGCGCGCGCTCGGTCATGCCGGGGTAATGCTCGATCTCAAGCGCGGCCATGCGGCCGGTGTCGTCGCGCACCACGCCGGTGAAGGTCACGATGGCCCCCGCGCCCGCGCCGAAGCCCGCCAGTTCGGCGGCCAGGTCGAAAGGCGCGGTCTGGACGCGGGCCGACATGGGTATCAGCCCCCCGTCATCGGCGGAAAGAAGGCGACCTCGCGCGCGCCGGCCAGAGGGGCGTCCAGGTCGGCAAGCTGCTGGTCCACGGCGCAGCGGATGGCGGCAAGGTCCGCGAATGCCGCCGCGTGCCAGTCGTCGCGGGCGGCAAGGTCGGCGATCAGGTCGCGCACGGTCGCGGCGCTTGTCTCGATCCGCTCGCGCGGCTGGCCTATGCGTTCGCGCAGCCAGGCGAAATACAGCACATCAAGCGTCATGGCCCGGTTCCCGCAGATAAGGGCGCGCCTTGGCGAAATAATCCCAGCCGGTCCAGGCTGTCAGGATCGCCGCGATCCAGACCAGGAGCAGCCCGACCTGCGTGGCCAGGTCCGCCCAGGAGGACGAGAACCACGGCAGCCCCGGTTCGCCCACGCGCGGCGGGCGGCCATGTTCGACATAGGCAAGCCCCGTGCCCAGGAACAGGACCGAGATGGCGACCATCTGCGTGGTGGTCTTCCACTTGGCCAGCTTGGTGACCTTCAGAAGCCGGGCGTTCGACCCCAGGAATTCACGCAATCCCGACACGAAGACCTCGCGGAACAGGATCAGGGTGGCGGGCAGGATCAGCCAGGGGTTCATGCCGGAATAGCCGGTGATGACCACGATGGCGATCACCACCATGGCCTTGTCCGCGATCGGGTCCATGGCCGCGCCGAAGCGGCTTTCCTGCTGCCAGCTGCGCGCCAGATAACCGTCGATCCAGTCGGTCACGGCTGCGATCATGAACAGCGCGAGCGCCGCCCAATCGGCCCAGGGCCGGGTGAAATACAGGAACATCAGCGGCACGGCGGGGGCCGCGACCAGCCGGAGAAGGGTCAGGATATTGGGGACTGTCCAGCGCATGAGGGCAAGCTAGTCCGTGCCGCCCGACTTGGAAAGGGGCGGCGAACCGAAATGCGCCGCCCCCTCCGGTCAGCCAAGGGCGCCGGGATAAAGCTCGAAGGGGCGACCGGCGATGGTCAGGTGGACAGCCTTGATGCGCTGTTCGCCGAAATGGCGCGTGCGGCGGCCGATGACGCGCACGGGATCGCCCGGCAGGACGGCGCTTCCCTTCAGGCCGATTTCGGCATTGCGAGCATGGCTGGCCAGTTCGATCGTCCAGTTGCGGCCATCCTCGTCGCTGGCGCAGAGGACAGGGTCGCTTCCGTCGATATAGTTGTCGGTGACCACCGCCTCCAGTTGGGTCAGGTGGGGTTTGAACTCGCTCCAGGTGGTGTCGAGGGCGTTCGGCAGGTCGAAGGCGGGGGTCCGTACGTCAGCGATGCCGGTTTCAGGCAAACGGGGCATGAGGGCCTCCTCGGGTTGAGCAAGTCACAACCTTAGCGCGACACCGCAGCCAGAATGCGGTATCATTACACCGTCGTTTTCTGCTGCATTGCCGCAACAGTTATAAAGGAAAATCGAAGGGGAAAGCCAAGTACGCGATTTGAAACGCCTTCTTGCTTACCCCCATGTCAACTCGCCTCGAAGATGTTCTGTCGAAATCCCCAATTTTGGGAAAGCATTCTCAACAAAACTGGTCGATTTTTAGGCAGCGCTGCACTGCGGCGTCAGCCACGGGCGTTGAAATGGTCGTAAACCTTCTGCGCCATGGCCGCCGAGATGCCCTCGACCGCCTGCAGATCGGTCAGGCCGGCCCGGCTGACGGCCTTGGCGCTGCCGAAATGCGCCAGCAGCGCGCGCTTGCGGGCGGCGCCGATGCCTGCGATCTCGTCCAAGGGGTTCGCCATGACGGACTTGGCGCGCTTGGCGCGATGGGTGCCGATCGCCCAGCGATGCGCCTCGTCCCGCAAGCGCTGGATGAAGTAAAGCACCGGGTCGTTCATGCGCAGCGCAAAGGACGGACGGCCCGGACGGTGGAATTCCTCCTTGCCCTGGTCGCGGTCGATGCCCTTGGCGACGCCGACGATGGGGATATCCTCAACGCCCAGTTCCGCCAGGATCCCGTCCACCGCGGACACCTGCCCGGCGCCCCCGTCGATCAGCAGAAGGTCGGGCCAGGCCTCGGTCTGGCGGTCGGGATCTTCCTTCAGCAGGCGGGTGAAGCGGCGCGACAGCACCTCCTTCATCATGCCGAAGTCGTCGCCCGGCGTGATCTCGGTCCCCTTGATGTTGAACTTGCGGTATTGGCTCTTGATGAAGCCCTCGGGTCCCGCGACGACCATGCCGCCCACGGCGTTGGTGCCCATGATGTGGCTGTTGTCGTAAACCTCGATCCGGCGGGGCGGGGCCGGCAGGTCGAAGGCCTCGCCCACGCCTTCCAGCAGGCGCAACTGCGTGGCGCTTTCCGACATGCGACGGGCCAAGCTTTCGCGGGCGTTGCGCAGGGCGTTTTCCACAAGCTCGAACTTCTCGCCCCGTTGCGGCACGCCGATGACGACGCGGCGGGTGGCGCGTTCGGACAGGACCTGCCGGGTCAGGTCGGGCTCATCCGGCGCATGGGACAGCAGGATCATCCGGGGCGGCGGCTTGTCGTCGTAGAATTGCAGCAGAAAGGCCTGCATCACCTCGGCCGGGGATTCGACCCCACCCAGACGGGGATAGAAGTCGCGGTTGCCCCAGCTCTGGTTGCCGCGGATGAAGAAGACCTGCACGCAGGCTTGCCCGCCTTCCATGTGGAGCGCCACGATGTCGGCCTCGGCCACGCGCTTGGGGTTGATGGCCTGGACCGACTGCACGGCGGTCAGCGCCTTGATCCGGTCGCGCAGGGCTGCGGCGCGTTCGTATTCCATGTTCTCGGCTGCCTCGGCCATGTCGCGGGCAAGGCTGGCCTGGATGGCGGTCGTCTTGCCCTGCAGGAAGCGTTCGGCATCGGACACAAGCGCGCCGTAATCCTGTTCCGAGATGCGCCCCACGCAGGGCGCGCTGCAGCGCTTGATCTGGAACAGCAGGCAAGGGCGGGTGCGCGATTCGAAGGTGGCGTCCGTGCAGTTCCGCAGCAGGAACACCCGCTGCAACTGCGTCAGCGTGCGGTTCACCGCCCCCGCGCTGGCGAAGGGGCCATAGTAGTCACCCTTTTCGGACTTTGCCCCGCGATGCTTCTTGATCTGGGGATAGCCGTGGGACTTGGCCACCAGGATGTTCGGGAAGGACTTGTCGTCGCGCAGCAGCACGTTATAGCGCGGCTTCAGCTGCTTGATGAGGTTCTGTTCCAGCAGCAGCGCCTCGGTTTCCGTGCGCGTGGTCAGGAACATCATCGAGGCCGTTTCGCGGATCATCCGCGCGATCCGCGCCGAATGGCCCGAGGGCCGGGCATAGTTCGACACCCGCGCCTTCAGGTCGCGGGCCTTGCCGACATACAGAACCGCCCCCTGCGCATCCAGCATCCGATAGACGCCGGGGCTGCGGTCAAGCTGACGAAGATAGTCCTGGATCAGCGCATGGCCGGTCTTGGGTGCAGTTGCTTGGGTCATGTCAGACAAGAAAGTGATTCCCATGCCGGGCTGCAAGTTCCGAGGAAGGAATGCAAGGCGGAAGCTGTCCACCGGCGTTGTGGATAAGTCTGTGGGTGTCCTGTGAGCCTGAGGGGTCCTGTCCAGCAATCGTTACATGACCGTGACTTTGCCGCATTTTTGGGCAGAATATTAGACCCTTGAATTCATTAACAAACTTTCGGTGCCACCGGTCGTTGACGAAACTTGCGCAGTTTCAGGCCCTTGCTTGACGGATCTTACCTAAACAGGGGACAACTGCCGCAGGGTCAAACGCCGGTCAGTCGCGGCGGCGGGTCGGGCGATCCGACAGGCGAAGCCCCAGCATCCGCCCGAGGCCCCGCCGGAAGGCCGGGCCTCGCACCAGCGCAAGCGCCACCATCACCAACAGGAACAGGATGACGATGCGCACGCTCATCCCCCGGCACCGAAGCGGGCAAAGGCGGCGCGCTCCTCGGCGGCGTCCAGCACGGTGCCTGCAGAGAGGCCCAGCCTGCGGAACAGCGACTGGCGCGGGGCGTGAACGACGAAGCGGGTCTTGTCGCCGTAAAGCGCCTTCATCTTGGGCACCAGATGGGCGACGCCGTCGGCCAGCCCCAGATCGACCGATTGCCGCCCGGCCCAGAATTCGCCCGTGAACAGGTCGCGCCCGCCCGCCAGCCGCGCGCCACGACGGGCGGCGACGTGGTCCTTGAAGGCCTGGTGGATCGGCTCCAGCACGTTGTGCAAGCGCGCCACGTCCTCGGGGCGTTCGGGGCGGAACGGATCCAGCGTCGATTTCGACCGGCCCGCGGTATGGACGCGACGCTCGATCCCCCAGCGGGCGATCAGGTCCTGGAAGCCGAAGCCCGCCGAGATCACGCCGATCGACCCCAGGATCGAGCTTTCGTCGGCCCAGATCTGGTCGCCCGCGCAGGCCAGCCAATATCCGCCCGAGGCCGCGACATCCTCGACAAAGGCGTGGACCGGGGTTTTCGTCTCGTCGGCCAGCCGCCGGATCCGCGCGGCGATCAGGGACGACTGCACGGGCGATCCGCCCGGCGAGTTGATGGACAGGGCCACGGCCACGGGCTTGCCCTTGCGGAAGGCTCGCTCGATCACGGGGGCAAGCGCCGCATCGGTCAGCGCCCCGCCGCGCCCGGCCATGCCGATGGCGCCGTGCAGGCGGACCACCGACACGCGGGGGCCCTTTTTCGTCAAACGGTCAAGAAAGGGAATACTACGCATGGCGGCAGAGTTAATCACCCCCCTGCCCTGCCGCAAGCGGCGTCATGCCGCACGAATCGTGTCTCCCGGCAGGAAGGTCGGGGTCAGCGCGACGATGCGATCTTCCGGGATGGCGTCCTTGCCCGCGACCAGCCGGGCCGCGCGCCGCCCGATATCCACGCGGCGCGCATCGGTGGTGGCCAGCCGCACCGGCAGCCCATCCAGAAGATCGACGCCGTTGAAGCCCGCAAGGCCGATCCGGTTCGGAATGTCATAGCCCTTGTCGAGGCAATGCAGCAGCCCGCCCGCCCCGATCATGTCGTTCGAGAAGTAAAGGAAATCCAGGTCCGGGGCGCGCGTCAGAATCCGCTCGGTCAGTTCCCGCCCCTTCAGCAGCGAGGACCCGCCCTGGTAGTATTCGCGCGCCTCCAGCGTGACGCCGGCCTCGGCCAGGCCCTCCTCGAAGCCGGCCAGGCGCTTGCGGGCACGGTGATCCTCGGGCATGTGGGTGCCCACGAAACCGATCCGGCGATAGCCCGCGGCCAGGATGCGCGCGGCCATCTCGCGCCCCGCGCGCCGGTGCGAGATGCCCACGACCGTGTCGATCACCTCGCCGTCCACGTCCATGATCTCGACCACCGGGATGCCGGAATTGGCCAGCATGGCGCGCGAGGCCTTGCTGTGTTCCAGCCCGGCCAGGATTACGCCGGACGGTCGCCAGGACAGCATGTCGTAAAGCACCATCTCCTCCCTTGCGGGGGAATAGTTGGTGACGCCGATCACCGGCTGCAGCCCGGTGTCGTCCAGTTCGGCCGAAATCCCGCCCAGCACGTCGGGAAAGACCAGGTTGGACAGCGACGGAATCACCACCGCCACCAGGTTCACCCGTTGGCTGGCCAGCCCGCCTGCGATCTTGTTGGGGACATAGCCCAGCATCTTCGCCGCCGTCAGCACCTTTTCCCGCGTCGCCGCCGAGACATCGCCCCGGTTGCGCAAGACCCGGCTGACGGTCATCTCCGACACACCCGAGGCTTCGGACACATCCCGCAGGGTCAGCGGGCGGCGGGGTCGAGGAGCGTTCATCAGGCACCGATCAATCACGTCTTTGCGCGATGTTAGCGGACGGCAACAACCGCGACAACCTTGCCAAACCACGCATCACCGGTCAAAAGGGGCGTGGCGGCCCCGTGGCTCAACTGGATAGAGCAGCCCCCTCCTAAGGGGCAGGTTACAGGTTCAAGTCCTGTCGGGGTCACCAGACAATCCCGCATGCAAGAATGACCGCCGCAGATCGCAAGATCGCGACTGCGCACCATGCTGCAATGCAGGGGATAAGGGGGGAAATGGTGGGCGACCCTGGAATCGAACCAGGCATGGGTCTCCCCGGCGGAGTTACAGTCCGCTGCCGCACCTTGCAGCACGTCGCCCGCCGAACGCTTTCGGCGTGGGGGCGTCATTAGCGGGCGGGAAACGGGGCGTCAAGCGGATTTCCGGGCCTTGCGCCCCCTGCGCGTCGCGCGCATTGAAGAGCCAAGCCGAAAGGATCATGCGCATGACCGAAAGACCGGGGAAGCCCAAGAAGCCCACATGGGTGATCGACAAGGAACGGGCGCGCCGCGCGGCCGCGGCGGAAACGGTGTGGCTGTTCGGCCTGCATGCCGTGCGCGATGCCCTGGCCAATCCCCGGCGGGAGAAGCTGCGGCTGGTGGTCACGCAGAACGCGCTGGACCGCCTGGGCGACCTTCATGGCATGGAGCCCGAGATCACCGATCCCCGCATCTTCGGCAAGGCCGTGCCGCTGGCGCCCGACAGCGTCCACCAAGGCGCCGCGCTGGAGGTGAAGCCGCTGAAATGGGGCGGGCTCAGCGATGTCGTCCTGCGCGAGGCCGCGGGCGAGAGGCGGCCGCTGCTGGTGGCGCTGGACCGTGTCACCGACCCCCACAACATCGGCGCCGTCCTGCGCTCGGCCGAGGTCTTCGGGGCACGCGCGGTGATCGCCCCTGCCCGTCATTCCGCACCCGAGACAGGCGCGCTGGCCAAGACCGCCTCCGGCGCCCTGGAGCGCCAGCCCTATCTGCGCGTGCCGAACCTGGCCGAGGCGCTGTCGCAACTGAAGGGCATGGGCTTCACCCTGATCGGGCTGGACGGGACCGGCGACAAGACGCTGCCCGACCTGCTGGGCAGCCTGCCGGGCCGCGCCGTCTGCCTGGTCCTGGGGGCGGAGGGGCCGGGAATGCGCGAACTGACGGTGAAAAGCTGCGACCATGTCGCGCGCATTCCCTTCGCCGCGGACTTCGGGTCGCTGAACGTGTCGAACGCCGCGGCGGTGGCGCTTTACGCCGCCAGCATGGCATAAGGGTCACATCACCGCGACAATACGCGCCGCGCGGTTGAGATTTGGGGCATGCGCTGCCAATTAGGCGTCCTGCTGCCATGATCGCCCGCCCATGAAAACACTGTTTTTGTCGCTGTTCCTGTTGTCAGTCCCCGCCCTGCCGGTCCTTGCCGAGAACTGGGCCATTGACGGATTCGATGCCGTGGGTTTCGTGCAAAGCGGCCGGCCCGTTCCTGGCCGGGGCGACATCACGACCATGTGGAAGGGCCAGGTCTGGCATTTCGCCAGCGAGGAAAACCGCGACCGCTTCGAATCCGATCCGCGCAGCTTCGCGCCCGCCTTTGGCGGACTCTGTCCCCTGGCCCTGTCCAAGGGGCGGCGCGTACCGGGCGATCCGCGGCATTTCGTGGTGATAGGGAATCGGCTTTACCTGGTCGGTTCGGACCGTTCCGCCCGGGAACTGCGCCGTGCGCCGCAGGAAATCCTAGCCCGGGCCCGCCAGATCTGGGATCAGTGACGGCGACTTTCGTCGAATCCTATCACTAATCAGTGATCGCACTGGAACTTTCGGGTCTGTTGCACATTTACCCTTTGGAACATGACCTCGGAACCGTCATGTTCAGATCACTGTCCCTCGTTCCGCGACTTGCGCCCGGCCAGCCTTCTGGACCGGGCGCCTTTTCTATGTAATGGTGCATACGACTTTTGGACGAGGAGGGGAGGCCCGTCATGGAAGTGGCTTTCGAGGACGACGAGGATATTGCCCGCATTGCGCGCACCGTGAAGGTGATTGCGGTCGTGGGAATGTCGCCCAAGGAATGGCGGCCCAGTTGGGGCGTAGCGCGCTATTTGCAAGCCAACGGCTTCCGCATCATTCCCGTCAATCCTGGCCATGCCGGCGAGAAGATCCTGGGTGAGACGGTTTATGCCAGCCTGTCGGACATTCCCAGGTCGGCGGGCGTGCAGATGGTGGACATCTTCCGTCGTTCCGAAGCCGTGGGGCCTGTCGTGGAGGAGGCCTTGCAGCACCTTCCCGACCTGCAGTCGATCTGGTTGCAACTGGGGGTCCGCAACGATGCGGCGGCGGCGCGGGCAAGGGCCAAGGGCATCACCGTGATCCAGGATCGCTGCCCCAAAATCGAATTCGCCCGCTTTTTGTGATTGACACCAAAAGAAAAAGCCCCGGCGCTTTGCCGGGGCTTTTTTTTGTCACTGCGCGTTCGCGGTTTGCAGCAGATCGGTGATCCGTCGCACCGCCGCGCGGCGGTTTTCACGGACATCGCCCTCCTGGCGCACCTGCGGGAACTGCTCGCCATAGCCCTGCACGACCAGGTTTTCCGGCGGAACCTGGAAATACTCGGACAAGGCCAGAGCCACCGATTCGGCGCGGCGGTCGGACAGCGCCAGGTTGGCCGTATCCGCTCCGACAAGGTCCGTATGGCCTTCGATCAGGAACACCTCTTGCGGATTTTCGGCAATGGCTTCCTGGATGACGTTGCCCAGGGCCGAAAGCTGGCGCGCCTGATCGGGACTGATCGCGGCCGAGCCGCTGTCGAAGGTGATCGCGTCGATATTGACCGGCGCCACCAGAGAGCGCACCTCGGGAATGCTGCGGACCTGGCCCAGGGTAAAGCGGCGGTCGATATCGACCTCGCTGCGCAGGGCCTCGCGCAGGGCGCTTTCGTCGCCATAGGTGCCGGGGTCGTACACCGGCGCCGGGGCGGGCAGCGTGGCGATATCGACGGGCTCCACCTCGGCGGTGTCGTCGATCAGCCGGGTCTGGGTGCCATCGGGCGAGACCAGCGTGCGGCGCAGGACGCGCAGGTCGGCGTCGCGGATGGTGACGACCCGGCTGCCATCGGCCCGCGTCACCACGGTCCGCGACGAGCCATCGTCGAAGTTCTCGGTCGAGACGGTTGAACCCGGCTGGCGCAGCAGAGCCACCTCGTCCTTGATGACCTCCTGGCTGCCATCGGCGCGGGTGACGACAACCCGGTCGGGGGCAGACAGGGCAACCTGCCGGTTGTTGTTCAGGTAGGTGCCCACGGCAACCGCGCCCAAGCCCAGAAGCAGCGCCTTGGCCAAGTCGTTGTCGTCATCATCGTCGTCATTATTCTGCGCCTGCGCCTGCGCCTGCTGCTGCGCCCGCGCCTGCTGCTGCCGTGGCGCCCGTTGCCCGGCCTGGGGCTCCAGGGCCTCGCGGAGGCTGGTCGAGAAGTCCTCGTCCGAGGAGCGGCTGTTTTCCTTGGTGATCCGCTGCTCGACGACCTCGCCCTGCTGGTCGTCGTTCAGCGCGGCAGCGGGGGCGGCGCGGGTTTCCTGCGCGGCCTGACGCGCGACTTCGCCGCGGGGGGCGCGCGCTTCGGGGGCGCGGGCCTGCTGCGGGGCGGCCTGGCCGGCCCGTTGCGGCTGGCCCCCGCCCTCGGTCGTTATGTTGCGCTGCTGCTGTTGGTCGCGCTGCAGCCTTTCACGCACGGCCTGCTCGTCCGGAGCCTCGGCTGCGGGCGCGGCTGGCTGGCCCGCCTGCCGGCGCGCAGGATTGCCGGGCTGGGCAGCCGGGGGCTGCGCGGCCTGCTGTTCCCTTTGCAGGGCCTGTCCCAAGGCATCGTCGCTGCCCGCGCGCTGCGGGCGCCGTTCGTCCACAGCGTCCCGGGCGGGCGCCGCCTGCTGCTGGCGCTGCGCGGGGCGTTCGGACTGCTGCTCGCGGGCCGCCTGCTGCGGGCGCTCCTGGTTCTGCCGGCGGGCGGGTTCCTCGGGGCGTTCGGCCTGCCCGCGCCGAGTGGCTTCTTCCTCGGCGGACTGGCGGGCGGCACGCTCCTGGGCGCGCTGCGGCTTTTCCTGCTGCTGGGCGGCGCGGCCTTCGGCGCCGGAGGCAGGACGCTGTTGCTGCTGTTCCCTTGCTGCCTGGGCCGGGCGCTCTGCCTTGGGCTTGGGCTCGGGTTTGGGCTTGGCTTGGGCAGCCTCGGGTTGCTGGCGTTCAGCAGGCTGGCGCTGGCGTTCGGTCCGCTGCGGCGCGGGCTCGGCCGCCGGCGCGGGCTGCTGCTGTGCCCGCCGCTGTGCAGGTGCGGCGGGTTCGGCAGGCTGCGCAGGCTCGGCGCGCTGGCGCTGCGGCTCGGCGGCGGGGGGTTTCTGGCCTGCCCGCTGCTGCTTTTGCTGGGCCTGGGCCGGGTCGGCCTCCTGCTTGGGTGCGGCAGGCTGCGCCTGTCCCGCGCGGACCGGCGGCTGATCCCCTTCGACCTCGGCCAGGATCAGCGGCGCGGCCCCTTGGTTGCCATCGGCCGCCCGATTCGCCGGAGCGGCGGCGATCTGCGCCTGCGCAAGCTGCGGCACCAGCAGCGACAGGCAGGCCGCGATCGCGGTGGTGTTGTGGATGATCCGACGCATGGGACTCCTCTCCGTCGAACGATTGATCAGTGGATGATCTAACAGGTGGACAGAGGCCGTAGTTCCAAACACTTGCGTGACCCGCCCGTGATCGGCGGAAAGTCCCGTAATGCAAAAGGGCGCGGCTCAGGCCGCGCCCTGTCATGCCTTGATGGCAAAGAAGATTTCAGACGCCGTCGCCGACAAAGGCCTTTTCGACGACGAATTCCCGGGGCTCGGAATTCGCCCCTTCGCGCAGGCCGAACCCTTCCAGCACCGCCTTCACGTCCACGTTGAACGCCAGGCTGCCGCAGACCATGGCGCGGTCGGTTTCGGGGCTGATCGGCGGCAGGCCAAGGTCGGCAAACACCTTGCCCGAGGTCATGTTGTCGGTGATCCGGCCCATCAAGGGCGAATCCTCGCGCGTGGTGGTCGGGTAATAGACCAGGCGGTTGGCGAAATCCTCGCCGTAAAGCTCTCCCAGCAGGGGATCGTGGCGCAGGTTCTCGACCAGTTCGCGGCCATAGGCCAGCTCATCCGCCGTGCGGCAGGTGTGCATCATGATGACCTGCTCATAGCGCTCATAGGTCTCGGGGTCGCGCATCAGGCTGGCAAAGGGCGCGATGCCTGTGCCGGTCGCCAGGAACCACAGCCGCTTGCCGGGCAGCAGCGCGTCCAGCACCAACGTGCCCACGGGCTTGGGCCGCAGGATGATCTCGTCCCCCGGCTGGATGTGCTGCAGCTTCGAGGTCAGCGGACCGTCCGGCACCTTGATCGAGTAGAATTCCAGCTCCTCGTCCCAGTTGGGCGAGGCGATGGAATAGGCGCGCAGCAACGGCTTGCCGTTGTCGCCCAGCAATCCGATCATCACGAATTCGCCCGACCGGAAGCGCAGGCTGGCGGGGCGCGTCACACGGAAGGAAAACAGGCTGTCCGTCCAGTGCTTGACCGCCGTCACGGTCTGCGCATCGGGAAGGGTCTTGGCGGCGGTCTTGGGGGCGGCGTCGGCCACGGGGATGTCCAGGGTCATGTGAAGTCCTGCATATTCTAGTCAAAGAGGCGGCGGGGCGAAACCCTAGCCGGCCAGCTTGGCGCGATGATCGAAGGCTTTCCAATCGGCGCGAGCGATCCATTGCTCGGCCGGCTGGCGCGCGGCGATGTCGGGGGCGACCTCGACCTCGTCAAAGCCCACGCGGCGGGCCATGGCGTATTGGTCCGCGATCAGCCGGCCCGAGGCGCGAAGCCGGCCCTTGAAGCCCAGCTCCCGCAGCCGCCGAGCCAGCGAAAAGCCGCGCCCGTCGGAAAACGACGGAAAGTCGATGGCGATCAGCTCGCGATGCAGATGCTGGGCCAGATCGGCCAGCGGCGTGTCGGGGGCCAGGGTTTCCTCGGCCTCCTCCACCAGCGGGTGGAAGCCATCGTCGCGCGCGATGACGCGTTCGCTGTTCAACTGCTCGGTCATGCCGGAACCTTTCCGCGGACCATCTTGCCGCCAATGAAGTGGATGCCGCATTCGGTCTTGTCCTGCCCGCGCCAGCGCCCGGCGCGCGGATCCTCGCCCGGGCGCACCGGCGAGGTGCAGGGCGCGCAACCGATGGACGGATAGCCCCTGGCCACCAGCGGATGGCGCGGCAGGTTGTTCTCGATCATGTATTCCTGCACGTCCTCGGCCCGCCAATGGGCCAGCGGATTGATGCGCAGGCGCGACGGAGGCTCGGGCTCGAAGAAGTCGAGCGCCGCGCGGTCGCTGTTCTGGAACCGTTTGCGGCCCGTGATCCAGGCGTCATAGCTGGACAGGGCACGTTCCAGCGGCACCGTCTTGCGCAGGTCGCAGCAGGCATTGGCGTCGAACCGGTGCAGCGTCCCGTCGGGATCCTGGCGGGCGACTTCGGCGTCGCTGGCGCGGATCACCTGCACATTGGTCAGCCCCAGCCTGGCCGAGACATCGCGCTGATAGTCCAGCGTTTCCGGGAACAGCATCTGCGTGTCGATGAACAGCACCGGCAATCCCGGCGCCACGCGGCTGACCATGTGCAGCAGCACCACCGATTCCGCCCCGAAGGACGACACCAGCGCCACCCGGCCCAGGTCGGGATCAGACACGGCGCGGCGCAGGACCTCGGTCGCGGCATGATGCCGATAGCGGTCGTTCAGCCGCGCGGCCCGTCCGTCCAACGTGTCGTCAAGCATGGGCAGGCTCGGGATAGAGTGCTGCCTTGAAGGGCGCGGGACCAAGCCGGCGATAGGCGTCGATAAAGCGTTCCGAGGCGTCCGCGCGGACCTCCAGATAGGCGCGCAGCAGCCGGTCGATGGCGGGCACGACCTGATCATAAGGGAAGCCCGCGCCGGCGCGTTCGCCGATGGCCGGGATGTCATAGCCGTCGCCGCCCAGCGTGATCTGATAGTTCTCGACCCCTGCCCGGTCCAGGCCCAGGATGCCGATATGGCCCAGGTGGTGATGCCCGCAGGCGTTGATGCAGCCCGAGATGCGGATGTTCAGCTTGCCGATCTCGTCCTCAAGCCCCACATCCTTGAAATGCGTGGCGATCTCCTGCGCGATCGGGATCGAGCGCGCGGTGGCCAGCGTGCAGTAGTCCATGCCCGGGCAGGCGATGATGTCGCTGGTCAGCCCGGCATTGGCGGTTGCCAGCCCCGCCTTCTGCAACGCTGCATAGACGGCGGGCAGGTCCGACTTGTGGACATGGGGCAGCACGACGTTCTGGTCGTGGCTGATGCGCAGGTCGGCATGGCCGTATTGCTCGGCCAGGTCAGCCAGCAGGCGCATCTGGTCCGCGCTGGCGTCGCCCGGGGTCTCGCCATGCGTCTTGAAGGTCACGATGACGCTGGCATAGCCATCGATCTTGTGGGCGTGCAGGTTGGTGTCGGTCCAGCTGCGGAAGGCGCCGTTCCGCGCCCGCTCGGCCTCGTAAGCCTCGGTCGCGGCGTTGCGGAAGGCGGGGGCGGCGAAGCGGTCCTTGAAGATCGCCAGCGCCTCGCGGTCGGCGCCGTGGAAATCGCGGCGGCGGTTGGCGAATTCCTCCTCGACCTCGGCCTTGAAGACATCCAGCCCGCGTTCGTGGACGGTGATCTTGATGCGGGCCTTGTACTTGTTGTCGCGGCGGCCCGACAGGTTATAGGTCGAGATGATCGCCTCGATATAGGCCAGCAGGTCGGATTCGGGCAGGAAGTCGCGGATCACCTTGCCCAGCATGGGCGTGCGGCCCAGACCGCCGCCGACCCAGACCTCGAACCCGGTCCGGCCGTCCTTCTGGATCAGGCGCAGACCGATGTCGTGGGCGGCCACAAGCGCGCGGTCGCGTTGCGCGCCGGTGATCGCGATCTTGAACTTGCGCGGCAGGAACTGGAATTCGGCATGGTCCGTGGACCAGCTGCGCAGCAGCTCCGCATAGGGGCGCGGGTCCATCCATTCGTCGGCGGCAGCGCCCGCGAAGGCGTCGGTCGTCACGTTGCGGATCGTGTTCCCCGAGGTCTGGATCGCGTGCATCCCGACCGAGGCCAGGTTGTCCAGCATGTCGGGAATGTCCACCAGCCGCGGCCAGTTGAACTGGATGTTCTGGCGCGTGGTCCAGTGGCCGTAGCCCTTGTCATAGGTTTCGGCCAGATGGGCCAGCATCCGCATCTGGTCGGGGCTGATGGTGCCATAGGGAATGGCGACCCGCAGCATATAGGCATGCAGTTGCAGATAAACGCCGTTCATCAGGCGCAGGGGCCGGAATTCGTCCTCCGTCAGGCTGCCGTCCAGACGGCGTTCCACCTGGGTCCGGAACTGGGCCGCACGGTGGCGCACATAGTCGGTATCGACGGGACGGACGTCAAACATTGCTGGCCTCGGTCTGCTTTGCGGTGGCTTGCTTTGCGGCTTGGATGCCGTGGAAGTAATTGGATGGCCCGCGCTGGCGGAAGGCCTCGCGGAAATGGGTCGGCTCGGGGCCGCGGGGGCCGCGCCGCGCCTCGACCAGATAGGGGCCGACGACGATGTTCGACTGGCCGACGGCCTTCAGCAGCGCCAGATCCGCGATGGCCTCGTCCTCGAACAGGGTCGCGCGCGCGGGATCGGCGGTCCAGCCATCCTCGCACATCCAGACGTTATGGCCTTCGCGCAGGTCGTTTGCGGTAATGACGCCGGGTTTGGCGGCCGTCGGGACGAAGGCTTTGCTCATGGTCGGACCCTTTCGGATTGATGCTGACAATATAGAATTTTGTTCTGGAATTTTGCGATAGGCTAAGGGAAATAAGGACATTCAGCCACGATGGTCGGTCATGTCGGAACAGCTTCCACAGAATGCAGGCGCAGCAAAAACAAATTTCCGGCTGGACGAGGTGGATCGCAAAATCCTGTCCTTGCTGCAAGAGGATGCGAGCCTGTCGCTGGACCAGATTGCCGACCGCGTGGGGGCATCCAAGACCCCGGTCTGGAACCGGATCCGCAAGTTGCGCGAGGCCGGCGTGATCCGCCGCCAGGTGGCGATTCTGGACCCCGAGGCGCTTGGGCTGGAGGCCTGCTTCTTCGTGCTGATCCGCACCAGCGAACACGACAAGAACTGGGCCGCCCGCTTTCTCAAGGCGCTGCGCGAACGCCCCGAGGTGATCGAGGCGCACCGCCTTGCGGGCGACATCGACTACATCCTGAAGGTGCAGGTCCGGAACGCGCGGGCCTATGACCGCTTCTACCAGTCGCTGATCGGCGAGGTGAAGATTCACAACGTCACCGCCCTGCTGTCGATGGAGGAGATCAAGGCAACCAGCGCGCTTCCCATCCCGGATGTTACGCGCTAGGGTTGTGCCGACCCGGGGGGCCGCATGTCCGACTATACCATCTGGCACAATCCGAAATGCTCGACATCGCGCTTCGTGCTGCAGGCCCTGCAGGATGCCGGAGCAGAGGTGGAGGTGCGCGACTATCAGGCGCAGCCGCCCACGGTCGGGGAACTGCGCGCGGCGCTGGACCGGCTGGGGCTTGCCCCGCGCGGGCTGCTGCGGCGCAGGAACACGCCTCATGACGAACTTGGCCTGGGCGATCCGGCGCTGTCGGACGATGCGCTGATCGCCGCCATGGCCGAACATCCCGCCCTCATCGAACGCCCCGTGGTCTTCGGGCCCAAGGGCGCCCGCCTGTGCCGGCCCAAGGAAGCCGTCTTCGATCTGCTGGCCCCCTGATGGCCGCGCCGAACCTGCTGATCCTGGCCCAGGGCGGACGGCTGGAATTCGAGGCGATCATCTTCGCCGCCAGCCTGCGCCATTCCGCCCCCGGCTTCGCCGGCCGCCTGATCGTCGCCGAACCGCAGCCCGACGGCGCGTGGGCAGGGCACGGCACGCGGATCGGCGATGACACGCGGGGCCTGCTGGCCGACCTGGGGGCCGAGATCCTGCCCTTCACCGCCCGCCATTTCGGCGCAGCCTATCCTTATGGCAACAAGATCGAGGCGCTGTCGGTCCTGCCCGCAGGCCAGCCCTTTGCCTTCTTCGACACCGACACGCTGATCACCGGCCCGCTGGAGCAGGTGCCCCTTGCCACCGCTCGCCCCGCCGCGTCAATGCGGCGCGAGGGAACATGGCCCGAGCCCCCGCTCTATGGCCCCGGCTATGGCGGGATCTGGAAATCGCTCTACGACCGCTTCGGGCTGGACTTCGCGTCCTCGCTGGATCTCTCGCAGCCGGACGAGCATTGGGAACGCTATCTGTACTTCAACGCGGGCTGGTTTCTTGGCGCGGATCCGGCAGTCTTCGGGCAGCGATTCCTCGACTGGGCGCTGTCGATCCGCGACAACCCGCCCGACGAACTGGCCTGCCAGAGCCTCGACCCCTGGCTGGACCAGGTGACCCTGCCCCTGGTGATCCACAGCTTGGGCGGGGGGCGTCCCGGCCCCGACCTGGCAGGCCTGGATGGGGGCGCGACCTGCCATTACCGCAACCTGCCGCTGCTTTACGCGCGCGAACCCGACGCGGTGCTGGCGGTGTTGGAGGCCGCAACCGCGCCCAACCGCATCAAGAAGCGGCTGAAGGAATGGGAACCGGCCAGGCGGCTGGTCTATCAGGGCAAGGGCCGGGACAAGGTGCGCCCGCTGTTCGCCGGTGGCCTGCCGCCCAGGGAAAAGCCGATCCGGCAGGTGCTGAGGAAGAATGGCTGGTGGTGGGACTAGGCGCCCTGCCCCGCTGAAACCCGGACCGGGATCCCGCGCGGCAGGGAGCAGCCGACCATCGAGCTTTCCTTCGCCTCGTCGATCAAGGGCTGCGGGTCGGAGCCGTCCTCCAAGGCGCATTGCACCACCATCTCGGCCCCTGTCGCGATCAGCGGCTCGCCCTCCATCGCCAGATGCACCTTCACCGCGAGCGAGGAGATGGCAAGTCCGCGCCGATGCGCGATATAGCGCAGGTCGTTGCAGAAACAGCCGCCGATGGCCAGCGCCAGCAGTTGCGCCCCGTTGAAGCCAAGGCCCATGCCGCCGGCCTTGCCCTCGGGGCGGTCGGCGATAATGCAATGGCCGCCCGCCCAGCCCACGGCCGCCTCGGTTCCCGGCACATTCATCAGGCTGACGCTGACAACAGGCATGGCGCCCCCCGCTGGCCTGCCATCAGCCTAGCATGGACATGCCGTCCTGTGGCGTCACCCCTCGCCCGCCTCCTCGGTCGAGCCGCGCCAGATGTTCACGTCTCCGCCCGCCGACAAGTCGTCGATGCGGGCCAGTTCGTCCGTCGTGAAGTCCAGCCGCTCCAGCGCGCCGACGCAATCCACGACCTGAGAGGCCCGCGACGCCCCGATCAGCGCGCTGGTCACGCGGCTGTCGCGCAGGGTCCAGGCCACCGCCATCTGCGCCAGCGTCTGCCTGCGGGCTGCCGCCAGATCGTTCAGCCCGTTCAGGCGCGCGACCATGTCGTCCGTCAGCCAGTCCTGCGCCAGCGACTTGCCCTGTGCGGCGCGGCTGTCGGCCGGAATACCCTTCAGGTATTTGCCCGTCAGCATCCCCTGCGCCAGGGGCGTGAAGACAATGCTGCCGATCCCCTCGTCCTCCAGCGTGTCCAGCAGGCGGTCGCGTTCGATCCAGCGGTTCAGCATGTTGTAGCTGGGCTGGTGGATCACGCAGGGCGTGCCGAGATCCTTCAGGATCGCCGCGGCCTCGCGCGTGCGCGCGCTGTTATAGCTGCTGATGCCCACATAAAGCGCCCGGCCCGAGCGGACGATGTGATCCAGCGCGCCCATCGTTTCCTCCAGCGGCGTGTCGGGATCGAAGCGGTGGGAATAGAAGATATCGACGTGATCGAGGCCCATCCGCTTCAGCGACTGGTCGCAGGACTGGATCAGGTATTTGCGGCTGCCGTATTCCCCATAGGGGCCGGGCCACATGCGCCAGCCCGCCTTGGAGCTGATCACCAGCTCCTCGCGGCGGCCGGCGAAATCGGTGCGCAGGATTTCCCCGAAGGCTTCCTCGGCGCTTCCGGGCGGCGGGCCATAGTTGTTGGCCAGGTCGAAATGGGTGATGCCCAGGTCGAAGGCCGTGCGGCAGATGTCGCGCTTGGTGTCGTGCGGGGTGTCATGGCCGAAATTGTGCCACAGCCCCAGGCTGATCGCAGGCAGCAGCAGGCCGGATCGGCCGCAGCGGCGGTATTTCATCCGGTCGTAACGGTCAGGGTTGGGGCTGTGCATCACGATCCTGCCTTGCTGTTCACGCGCGGCGCAGGATGGTGCGGGACCCTGCCCGCGTCAAGCGGGCGGCCGGCCCGCGCAAGGTTGGCCCTTGCGCGAGCCGGGACCCGTCAGGCGAGCACGTCGTCGCAGCGGCCGCAGACGCCGGGATGCTTGTGCGTGCCCACATCGGGCAGGATCTTCCAGCAGCGCTGGCATTTCTCGCCTTCGGCCAGTTCGAACACCACGCCGATGCCCGGGCTTTCGGCCATGCGGAAGGCCTCGGCCGGGGCCGGGTCGGCGGTCAGCGACAGATCCGAGGTGATGCAGACATCCGCGAAGGCCACCGATTTCAGCGCGGCCAGCATGTCGCGATCCTCGACATGGATGACCGGGGCAGCTTCCAGGCTGGCGCCGATGGTCTTGTCGGACCGCTTGACCTCCAGCGCGGCGGTGACCACGCGGCGGGCGCGGCGGACATGGTCCCACTTGACCGCCAGCGGCTCGTTCAGCCAGTCGGCGGGGGTCACGGGGAAATCCTGCAGGTGGACGCTGTCGTCCCAGGACGGGAAGCGCGACAGCCACACATCCTCGGTCGTGAAGGGCAGGATCGGGGCCAGCCAGGTCACTAGGCGGTGGAACAGGATGTCCAGCACCGTCCGCGCCGCCCGCCTGCGCGGGTCGGTGGCCGCGTCGCAATAAAGCGCGTCCTTGCGGATGTCGAAATAGAAGGCCGACAGGTCCACGGTGCAGAACTGGAACAGCGTCTGGAACACGCCCTGGAAGTCGAACTGGTCGTAGCCCTTGCGGACCGCGTGATCCAGTTGCGCCAGACGGTGCAGGACCCACTGCTCAAGCTCGGGCATCTGGGCGGGGTCGATCTTCTCGGCATCCGTGAACCCGTCCAGCGCCCCCAGCAGGAAGCGCAGCGTGTTGCGCAACCGGCGATAGCTGTCGGCGGTGCCCTTCAGGATCTCGGGCCCGATCCGCTGGTCGGCGGTATAGTCCGCCTGCGCCACCCACAGCCGCAGAATGTCGGCGCCGTATTGCTCGATCACCTTTGCGGGGACGATGGTGTTGCCCAGCGACTTGGACATCTTCATGCCCTTTTCGTCCAGGGTAAAGCCATGCGTCACCACGTTGCGATAAGGCGCGCGGCCCTTGGTCGCGCAGCCTTGCAGCAGGGACGACTGGAACCAGCCGCGATGCTGGTCGGTGCCTTCCAGATAGACATCGGCGATGCCGTCCGGCGCACCATCCGCCCGGTCGCGCAGCACGAAGGCATGGGTCGAGCCACTATCGAACCACACGTCCAGCACGTCCGTCACCTGATCATAGTCGTCAGGGTTCGCGATGCCGTCCAGAACCTGCGCCTTGAAACCCTCGCGATACCAGACATCCGCGCCTTCGGATTCAAAAGCCGCGATGATGCGGTCGTTCACGCGGATGTCGCGCAGCAGGAAGTCGTCATCGGTGGGTTTGGCGCCCTTCCTGACGAAGCAGGTCAGCGGCACGCCCCATGCCCGCTGGCGCGACAGCACCCAGTCGGGGCGGTTCTCCACCATGGAATGGATGCGGTTTCGCCCGGTCTGCGGCCACCATTTCACCAGCTTGTCGATCGAGGTCAGCGCGCGGGTGCGGATCGTCTCGCCATGGTCGTTCATGCCGTCGGTCAGCGGCTTGTCGATGGCGGCGAACCATTGCGGGGTGTTGCGATAGATCAGCGGCGCCTTGGACCGCCAGCTGTGGGGATAGCTGTGCTTGATCTTGCCCTTGGCCAGCAGCGCGCCCGCGTAGGCAAGCTGCTTGATGACGCTGACATTGGCCGGGCCGTCCTTGCCGTCCGCGTCGATGATCGCCTGCCCGCCGAACAGCGGCAGATCGGTGCGATAGGACCCGTCGGGTTCGACGTTATAGGTCATCGGCAGCTTGAAGCGCAGCCCAAGCTGATAGTCGTCGTCGCCGTGGCTGGGCGCGGTGTGGACAAAGCCCGTGCCCGCGTCATCGGTGACGTGATCGCCGGGGAGGAGGGGGACGTCATAATCCCATTCGCCGTTGCCGCCTTCGACCCCGCGCAGGGGGTGGGCAAGGGTAAGGCCGGAAAGCTCGTCTGCCGGAACGTCGCACAGGCGTGCGAAATCCTCGACCTTCGCGGACTTCATCACGCTGTGGGCCAAGGCATTAGCCAGAACCAGCTTCTCGCCCGGCTGCGCCGTCGCGTTCTCGGCCACGGCCCTGACCTCATAAAGACCATAGGCAATGGCAGGGTTGTAGGCCACGGCCCGGTTCTGCGGGATGGTCCAGGGCGTCGTCGTCCAGATGACAATCGACGCGCCATCCAGACCTGCGACGGGCTTGAACCGCACCCAGATCGTGTGGCTGGTGTGGTCCTTGTATTCGACCTCTGCCTCGGCCAGCGCCGTCTTTTCCACCGGGGACCACATCACGGGCTTGGACCCCTGATACAGCGCGCCGTTCATCACCAGCTTCATGAACTCGGCCGCGATCACCGCCTCGGCATGGAAGTCCATCGTCAGGTAGGGATCGTCCCACTTGCCAGTGATGCCGAGGCGCTTGAATTCCTGCCGCTGGATGTCGATCCATTCATCGGCGAAGCGGCGGCATTCCTGACGGAACTCGACCACGTCAACGGCGTCCTTGTCGCGGCCCTCGGCGCGGTACTTTTCCTCGATCTTCCATTCGATCGGCAGCCCGTGACAATCCCAGCCAGGGACATAGCGCGCGTCGCGGCCCATCATCTGATGGCTGCGCACGATGATGTCCTTGATGGTCTTGTTCAGCGCATGACCGATATGCAGGTGCCCATTGGCATAGGGGGGACCGTCATGCAGGATGAAAGGCGCGCGACCTTCAGCCCTTTCGCGCAGGCGGTCATAGATGCCGATGCGCTCCCATCGGGCCAGCCATTCGGGTTCGCGTTGCGGCAGGCCCGCGCGCATGGGGAATTCGGTCTGCGGCAGGAACACGGTGTCGCGGTAGTCGGGGGCGTCGGTCGTAACGGTGGTATCGGCGGCCATCGGGGCATCCTTCGAGGGCGAGGGGTTCGGACATGCGGCGACCCGGCGGCGCGAAACCTCACGCCGCCGGGTTGCTAATTCGGGGTCCGAACGCCAGAAATTCCATGCCGACCTCTATAGAAAGCCGACCGCGTGCCCGCAACCCTGACCGATGATGCCCTGAGCCGCCGCCAAGCCGCCGTCTCGCGCTTTGTCCGCAAGCGATACGGGCTTCGCGGCACCCTGCGCCTGCACCGCGCGGCGCTTGGGCTGGATCTGCTGCGCGCGCCGGTCAACGTGATGCTGTCGCCGGTCTTCCTGCTGACGCGGCTGCTGGCCTGGCTGCTGTCGCGGCTCGGGGCAAAACGCGCGGGCGCGTGGCTGGGCGCCCGGCGGGTCTTCCTGCCCTCGGACATGGGCCGGGTGATCGAACGCGACCTGCTGGCCCTGATCGCCGACCTGGACGCCCAGGGCATCGGCCCCGACGCCCCGCCTGATGCCGTGCGCCATCAGGCCGCCGCCCTGGCCGAAACGCGCAACGCCGTGTCCGAGATCACCACATCGCTGATCGTGCTGGCTTCGGGCTGGCTGCTCTTCAATCGCGCGACGCCGGGCGTCATCTCGCTGGCCGGCCCCCTTGCCGAGATTCGCGCCCATGCGACGGCGGTCGATGACTTCCTGCTGGGGAACACCCTGGGCCGCGCCTGGTACTGGGCCTTTCCGGTCCAGCTTTCCTCATGGGAGGTGGTCCTGACCGGCGTTGCCCTGGCGGTGATGGGATCGCTGGTCACGACCTTCGCCGGGCTGATCGCCGATCCGGTGCAGCTTTGGGCGGGCACGCACCGCCGCCGCATCATGCGCCTGCTGGAGCGTCTGGACCGGGCCGAACCCGCATCGGGGATCGAGCGTGAACACCTGCTGGCCCGCGCAGGCGACCTGTCGGATGCGCTGCTGATGCTGTGGCGCAACCTGCGCTAACCCCGCCCGCGATAGGGCGCAACGCCCTGATCCGGCAGCCACAGCCCGGCGGGCGCTGCGCCGGTCTGCCAGAACACGTCGATGGGCATGCCGCCGCGCGGATACCAGTATCCGCCGATCCGCAGCCATTGCGGCGCGATCGCATCCACCAGCCGCTTGCCGATGCCCACGGTGCAATCCTCGTGAAAGGCGCCGTGATTGCGGAAGCTGCCCAGGAACAGCTTCAGCGACTTGGATTCAACCAGCCAGTCGCCGGGAACATAGTCGATGACCAGATGCGCGAAATCCGGCTGGCCCGTGATCGGGCAGAGGCTGGTGAATTCGGGCTGCGTGAAGCGGACGACGTAAAGCTCGCCCGCCTGCGGGTTCGGCACGCGTTCCAGCACCGCCTGTTCGGGGCTGGCGGGCAGGTCGGTTGTGGCGCCAAGCTGGGTCAGCGCATCGGTGTAATGGGACATGGGGCCTTCCTCGTGCAGGGGCGCGGGGCAATAGCAGCGGGCGGCGCCTGCGTCAAACCGCGCCTTGCGCCCGGGCCTTGCCCGCGCCACATGAGTCCTGCCCACCCGGAGGCTCTTGGCATGATCCCGCCCCGCTTCGATGTCACCGCCGATCAGATCGACCGGGTCGTCGCCGTCTTCTATGCCGCCGTCCGCCGGCACGAGGTGCTGGGCCCGGTCTTTGCGGGTCACATCGCCGACTGGCCCGCGCACGAGGCGAAGATCGCCGCCTTCTGGCGCAACGCGATCCTTCATGAAGGCAGCTATGACGGCAGCCCGATGCGCGCCCATATGCGGGCAGGCGACGTGCGCGCGGATCATTTCCCGGCCTGGCTGGCGCTATTCGACGAAACGCTGCGCCGCACCCTGCCCCCGGCCTCCCCGCGCCTGGTCGGCCCTGGTGCAACGCATCGGCCAGGGCCTGCGCATGGGGGTCGAGAACATCCGCCCCTCCCATGACGGCCCGCCGGTCCTGCGCTAACGGTTGTTCCCGTCAGTCCTGGGCGGACGGGCGCGATAGGTCGGCAGCCTCCACCCCAGAAGCAGGCTGCCCGCGCGCAGGGCGATGACCACAAGCGCGCAGAAGATCAGCGCCACCGGGCGGGGCATCCCCAGGCCGATCAGGGCCACGCCGATCACCGCGCCGCCAAAGGTCGCGGTGACGTAGAGTTCGCCCTGCTTCAGCACCAGGGGCAGTTCGTTGCCCACCACGTCGCGGATCAGCCCGCCGAAAGTGCCGGTGACGACGCCCATGGCCACCACGACGATCGGGCTGACCCCGGCCTCCAGCGCAATGCCGACACCGGCGGGGACGGCCACGGCCAGGGCAAAGGCGTCCAGCCAGACGATCAGGCGATAGCGGCTTTCGAACAGGTGCGCGGTGAAGAACACCACCACCGCCGCCCCGGCCGTCAGCAGGATCAACTCGGGCCGCTGCACCCAGAACACCGGATCGCGGTTCAGGATCACGTCGCGCACCGTGCCGCCGCCGATGCCGGTCAGCGTGGCGAAGAAGATGAAACCCACCAGATCCAGCTGCGCCCGGCTGGCGACAAGGGCGCCGGTCAGCGCAAAGACCAGGACGCTCGCGTAGTCCAGCCACGGGACCAGCGCCGCCGGGGTCACCCCGCGACCTTCGCGGGCTTGAAGGGCGCCATGCCGCCTCGGGCCAGTTCGTCCGCGCGTTCGTTCTCGGGGTGGCCTGCATGGCCCTTGATCCAGGCCCAGGTGACGGTGTGGCGGCGCTGCGCTTCGTCCAGCCGCTGCCACAGCTCGGCATTCTTGACCGGCTTCCTGTCAGCGGTGCGCCAGCCATTGCGCTTCCAACCGTGGATCCACTGGGTCACGCCGTTCTTCACATAGGCGCTGTCGGTGGTGATGGTGATCGTGCTTGGCCGGGACAGAACCTCCAGCGCCGAGATCGCGGCCATCAGTTCCATCCGGTTGTTGGTGGTCAGCGCCTCGCCGCCGGCAAGTTCGCGTTCCTTGACCACGGTGTCGCCGTCCATGGCGCGCATCAGCACGCCCCAGCCGCCGGGGCCGGGATTGCCGCTGCAGGCGCCGTCGGTCCAGGCAAAGAGATCAGTCATCAAGCCCCACATATCCCGGCAGCGCCGCCACCCGATCCAGCCAGCGCCCGATAGCGGGATATCGCGCCATGTCGAAGCCGCCGCGTTCGCCCGCCGTGTGGGTATAGGCATAAAGGCAGATGTCGGCCAGCGTGGCCCGATCGCCCACCAGCCAGTCGCGCCCGGCCAGCCGATCCTCCATCACCTGCAGCACGGCATGGCCCCGGTCCAGCAGCTCCGCCAGCCGTTCGGGCGTCGCCTGCGCCGCGCGGTCGGGATAGGTCAGCAGGGCGGCACGGACGGCGACGACGGGCTCGTGGTTGTATTGTTCCCAGAACATCCAGCCCAGCATCTGCGCGCGGTCCACCGGGTCCGCAGGAACGAAGTCGCTCCCCTCGCCCAGATACCACAGGATCGCATCGGATTCGGCCAGCACCCGCCCGTCGTCCAGAGCCAGAACCGGCACCTTGCCATAGGGCAGGACCGGCTTGGCCTCGGCCAGGTTGGCCGATCCGTATTCGCAATCCACCACCTCGGCCACCTGCCCCAGCAGCGCCAAAAGCAGCCGCACCTTGTAGCTGTTGCCCGACGAGGGCATGGAATAAAGCCGCATCATCTCACTTTGGTCCAAATATCCCGGGGGTCCGGGGGCTGGCCCCCGGTGTGGCGTCTCTCAGGCGGTTTCCCGCAAGACGCGCGGCACCTTGAATTCGACATTCTCCTGCGCCGTCTCGACGATCTCGACCGTGACGTCATGGCGGGTGCGGAAGGCGTCGATCACCTCGTTGACCAGCACCTCGGGGGCGCTGGCGCCGGCGGTGATGCCCACGGCGCGCGCGCCCTCGATGGCGCGCCAGTCGATCTGGTCGGCGCGCATCACCAGCTGCGAATAAGCACAGCCCGCAGCCCGCCCGACCTCGACCAGGCGCTTCGAATTCGACGAATTCGGCGCCCCGATCACCAGAAGCGCGTCGATCTTGGGCGCCAACGCCTTGACCGCCGCCTGGCGGTTGGTGGTGGCATAGCAGATGTCTTCCCGGGCCGGGCCGACGATCCCCGGAAAGCGCGTCCTCAAGGCCGCCACGATATCGGCCGTGTCATCGACCGACAGGGTGGTCTGGGTGATGAAGGCCAGCCGGTCGGGATCGCGGGGCGTGATGCGGGCCACATCCTCGACCGTCTCGACCAGGATCACCTCGCCATCCGGCAGCTGTCCCATGGTGCCCAGCACCTCGGGGTGGCCGGCATGGCCGATCATCACCATCTGCAAGCCCTCGGCATGATGGCGCGCGGCCTCGTTATGGACCTTGGTGACCAGCGGGCAGGTCGCATCGACATGGATCATGTTGCGCCGACGCGCCTCGGCCGGCACGGCCTTGGGCACGCCATGGGCGGAAAAGATCACCGGCCGGTCGTCGGGGCAATCGTCCAACTCCTCGACAAAGACCGCGCCCTGCGCGCGCAGTGAGTCCACGACGAACTTGTTGTGGACGATCTCGTGGCGGACATAGACCGGCGCGCCCCATTTCTGCAGCGCCATTTCCACGATCTTGATGGCGCGGTCCACGCCCGCGCAGAACCCGCGCGGCGCGGCCAGATAGAGCGTCAGGGGGGGCTTGCTGTGTTCCATGCCCCCGAGGTAGCGCGAAGCCCCCGCTTCGTCCAGCATGAAGCCCGTCACAATGCGGCCATCGCCCCGTCGGCCCCGCCCCGCCGCCGCAAGCAGCGCCCGGCATCCTGGCCACGGATCGTCGCGGCCATGGACACACTTGCTTGCCATCATCGGCCCGGATGACTAGATAGGCGCGTCCGAAAGTGAAAGGCCGAAAGCCGTGGAAAACGTCGTCCTGACCATCCATCTGATCCTCGCGGTTCTGCTGACCGGGGTCGTGCTTCTGCAACGGTCCGAGGGTGGCGGGCTTGGCATGGGCGGCGGCGGTGGCGGCGTGATGACCGGCCGCCAGGCGGCCAATGCGCTGACCCGGCTGACCTGGATCTTCGGCATCGCGCTGTTCGTGACCTCGATCGCGCTGACCATCATCGCCGCGCGGCAGGTGTCGAGCAGCTCGATCATGGACCAGCTGGGCGTACCCGCAGGCCAGCAGCAGCAGGATTCAACCTTGCCCCAGGTTCCGGCCTATGTTCCGCCGCCCTCGACCGGAGCGGCCGGCGATCCGCTGACCCCGCCCGCGCCGGAAGCGGCGACGGATGCACCCGCGGCCCAGCCCGCACCGGCTGCGGAACCGGCGACCCCGCCCGCGGCCGAAGCACCGGCAGCACCCTCGACGCCGGCACCGGCGAACTGAGTCACACCACAGCTAGGGGCGGCTGAAGCTGCCCCCACATCAACTTGCGGTCCATTGCGGCCACGGGGCGAATCGGCTATATCTTGGCTCCCGTGATGCTGGTCGCAGCGCGACCCGCAACCATTCAGAATTTGCGAAATCACGGGGGCCTTCATGGCGCGTTACATCTTCATCACCGGCGGCGTCGTGTCCTCGCTTGGCAAGGGCCTGGCCTCGGCGGCACTGGGCGCGCTGCTGCAGGCCCGCGGCTTTACCGTGCGCCTGCGCAAGCTGGACCCTTACCTGAACGTCGATCCCGGCACGATGAGCCCCTTCGAGCATGGCGAGGTCTTCGTCACCGACGACGGCGCCGAGACCGACCTGGACCTGGGCCATTACGAACGCTTCACCGGCGTTGCCGCGCGCCGCACCGACAGCGTCTCTTCGGGCCGCATCTATTCCAACGTGCTGGAAAAGGAACGCCGGGGCGAATACCTGGGCAAGACAATCCAGGTCATCCCGCACGTCACCAACGAGATCAAGGACTTCCTGGCCGTGGGCGAGGACGAGGTCGATTTCATGCTGTGCGAGATCGGCGGCACGGTGGGCGACATCGAGGGCCTGCCCTTCTTCGAGGCGATCCGCCAGTTCATCCACGAACGCCCCCGCGGCCAGTGCATCCTGATGCACCTGACGCTGCTGCCCTATCTGGCCGCAAGCGGAGAGCTGAAGACCAAGCCGACCCAGCACAGCGTCAAGGAACTGCAGTCGATCGGCCTTGCCCCCGACGTGCTGGTCTGCCGCAGCGAACATCCGATCCCCGAAAAGGAACGCGCCAAGATCGCGCTGTTCTGCAACGTCCGCCCCGACGCCGTGATCCCCGCCTATGACCTGAAGACGATCTACGAGGCGCCCTTGGCCTATCACCGCGCGGGACTGGACCGCGCCGTGCTGGACGCCTTCGCCATCAGCCCCGCCCCGCGTCCCGACCTGTCGAAATGGGAAGACGTGATGGACCGGCTGGAGAACGCCGAAGGCCAGGTGAACATCGCCGTGGTGGGCAAGTACACCCAGCTTGAGGACGCCTACAAATCCATCGCCGAGGCGCTGACCCATGGCGGCATGGCCAACCGCGTCCGCGTCAAGGCCGACTGGGTGGACAGCGAGAAGCTGGAAGGCGAAGGCGCGCATCTGCTGGACGGATACCACGGCATCATCGTGCCCGGCGGCTTCGGCGAACGCGGGACCGAGGGGATGCTGGCCGCCGCCCGCTATGCCCGCGAAAAGAAGGTGCCCTACCTGGGCATCTGCCTGGGGATGCAGATGGCCGTGATCGAGGCCGCGCGCAACCTGGCCGGAATGCCCGACGCGGGGTCCGAGGAATTCGACCACGAGGCCGGCAAGACCCGCTTCACGCCGGTTGTCTATCACCTGAAGGAATGGGTGCAGGGCAATTATACGGTGCAGCGCAAGGTCACCGACGACAAGGGGGGCACCATGCGGCTGGGCGCCTATACCGCCATCCTGACGCCCGATTCGAAGATCAGCGAAGTTTATGGCGGCGCGACCGAGATCGAGGATCGCCACCGCCACCGCTACGAGGTGGACGCCACCTATCGCGAGCAGCTGGAACAGGCGGGCCTGTGCTTTTCGGGCATGTCGCCCGACGGCAAGCTGCCCGAGGTGATCGAATACCGCGACCACCCCTGGTTCATCGGCGTGCAGTCCCATCCCGAACTGAAGTCGAAGCCCTTCGAGCCTGCGCCGCTGTTCGCGGGCTTCGTCAGGGCGGCGATGGAGGAAGGGCGCCTGGTCTAGGCCAGGTTCTTCTTGCTTTTCCTGTGGTGGCGACGCCGGGTGCCCCGGATCATCACCACAGGGGACCGCAAGTGGGGTAAAATACGACGACTTGGGTCTGGCATGACCCGCACCCGGCGAAGGCGCTGCCCAGCGTGACCAAGGCGCGCCATCCGCGGAATGACCGGCCCTTCTGGCAGGTGCCGGCATGCTGACCGCTCTGTGGTGCCGTCCGGCTTCTATCCCTCGCTGGAGGCGCTGCCGCCGCCGCCGCCGACGCTTTCACGCGGGGGGCGCCCGACGATGTCCCGCAGCGCATCCAGTTCGATGAAATTGTCGGCCTGCCTGCGCAGGTCGTCCGCGATCATTGGCGGCTGGCTGCGGATGGTCGAGACGACCGAGACGCGCACCCCCTGGCGCTGCAGGGCCTCGATCAGCGGGCGGAAGTCCCCGTCCCCGGAAAACAGCACGGCATGGTCCAGCCGGGGGGCAAGCTGCATGGCGTCGATGGTCAGCTCGATATCCATGTTGCCCTTGACCTTCCGGCGGCCCAACGTGTCGGTGTATTCCTTGGCGGGCTTCGTCACCACGCAATAGCCGTTGTAGTGCAGCCAGTCGACCAGCGGGCGAATCGGGGAGTAATCCTCTCCCTCCATCAAGGCGGTATAGTAGTAGGCCCGCATCAGCTTGCCGCGACGATCGAATTCCTGCCGCAGCAGCTTGTAGTCGATGTCGAATCCCAATGCCTTGGCCGAGGCATAGAGATTGGCTCCGTCGATGAAGATCGCTAGGCGATCATCCTTGTAGAACATTATGGTTGCCTTCAATGGGACTGCTCGTTCAAGACACGGACCTGCCCGACGAAGTCGGCGCCATCGGTCAAGCTACAAAGCCTTCATAGAACGAACAGAAGCCTATGGAAAACTTGTCTTTCTGTATTGTTGCCCTAGGCGCGAATCTGCCGTCCGGCGCGGGCAACGCAGTCCAGGCGCTATGCGATGCGCTGGTGATTCTGCATGAACAGCCGGATATTTCAATAGAATCGACCAGCCGCATCTGGCGTACGCCGGCCTTTCCGCCGGGATCTGGGCCGGACTACGCCAATGCGGCCGCGACAGCCCGCACAAATCTGCCGGCGCCTGCCCTGCTGGACCGCCTGCACGGGATCGAGGCGCGCTTCGGCCGCGACCGCGGCACCGGCCGCTGGTCGGCGCGGGTGCTGGATCTGGACCTGATCGCGATGGACGACCTGATCCTGCCCGACCCGCAAACGCTGCGCCGCTGGATCGGCCTGCCGCTGGCGCGCCAGCGGGTCGAGGCGCCCGATCGCCTGATCCTGCCCCATCCCCGGCTGCAGGACCGGGGCTTCGTGCTGGCCCCCTTGGCCGAGATCGCGCCCGGCTGGCGCCACCCCTTGACCGGCAAGCCCGTGTCGCGGATGCTGGCGGAACTTGGCCCCGAGGCCCTTTCGGGGATGACACCGCTTGCGTCCGGCAGCGGCATGACCCATGCTTGACAATTCCGCATCTGGCGTCCAGAACCTCGGTTTCGCCCCGGATATCCGATTCGCAACTGCACAGGTGAGACATGGCCCGCGTAACGGTTGAAGACTGCGTCGACAAGGTCCCGAACCGCTTTGATCTGGTGATGCTGGCCTCGCATCGCGCGCGTGAGATCACGGCAGGCAGCCCGCCCACGGTTGACCGCGACAACGACAAGAACCCGGTGGTCGCCCTTCGCGAGATCGCCGAGGAAACGCAGCCCGTGGACGAGCTGCGCGAACGCATGATCGAATCGACCCAGACCCAGATCGAGGTCGATGAGCCCGAGGAAGACGCGATGGCCCTGCTGCTGGGCGCCGAGATCGACCGGCCCAAGCCCGCCGACGAGGAATCCGAGGAGCGGATGCTGCGCATGATGCTGGAAGCCAACCAGCGTTGAGGCATTGAGACACGAGGTCTTCGGCTAGGACATGATCGACGTCGAAGACCTTATCGCGCTTGTCCGCAACTATAACCCGCGCAGCAACGCCACCCTGATCCGCGATGCCTATGAATACGGGATGCGGATGCACGAGGGGCAGTTCCGCCACTCGGGCGAGCCCTATTTCACCCACCCCATCGCCGTCGCCGCCATCCTGACGGAAATGCGGCTGGACGACTCGACCATCGTCACCGCGCTTCTGCACGACACCGTCGAGGATACCCGCTCCACCAAGGAAGATCTGACCACTGCCTTCGGGGCAGAGATTGCCGATCTGGTCGATGGCGTCACCAAGCTGACCAACCTGGAACTGTCCTCGGCCCAGTCGAAGCAGGCCGAGAACTTCCGCAAGCTGTTCATGGCCATGTCGCGCGACCTGCGCGTGATCCTGGTCAAGCTGGCCGACCGGCTGCACAACATGCGCACCATCCGGTCCATGCGCCCCGAAAAGCAGGTCAAGAAGGCGCGCGAGACGATGGACATCTATGCGCCCCTGGCCGGGCGCATGGGGATGCAGTGGATGCGCGAGGAGCTGGAGGATCTGGCCTTCAAGGTCATCAATCCCGAGGCGCGCAATTCCATCATCCGCCGCTTCGTCAGCCTGCAGCGCGACAGCGGCGACATCATCGGCCAGATCACCGCCGACATCCGCGCCGAAATGGACAAGGCAGGCGTCGAGGCCGATGTCTTCGGCCGCGCCAAGAAGCCCTTTTCCGTCTGGCGCAAGATGCAGGAAAAGCAGCTCGCCTTTTCCCGCCTGTCCGACATCTACGGCTTCCGCATCATCACCCGGTCCGAAATGGACTGCTACCGTGCGCTTGGCGTGATCCATCACCGCTGGCGCGCCGTGCCGGGGCGGTTCAAGGACTATATCAGCCAGCCCAAGTCGAACGGCTACCGCTCGATCCACACCACCGTGTCGGGCCGCGACGGCAAGCGGGTCGAGGTGCAGATCCGCACCCGGCAGATGCACGAGGTGGCGGAGGCCGGCGTGGCCGCCCACTGGGCCTATCGCGACGGGGTGCGCACCAAGAACCCCTTTGCCGTCGATCCGGCCGAATGGATCGACAACTTGACCGACCGCTTCGAGGGCGAGGACCACAACGAGTTCCTGGAAGCCGTCAAGCTGGAGATGTACCAGGACCAGGTCTTCTGCTTCACGCCCAAGGGCGACGTGATCCAGCTTCCCAAGGGCGCGACGCCCATCGATTTCGCCTATGCGATCCACACGCGCCTGGGCAATTCCTGCGTCGGCGCCAAGGTGGACGGGATCCGCGTGCCCCTGTGGACGCGGCTGAAGAACGGACAGTCGGTGGACATCATCGCGGCATCCGGCCAGCGTCCGCAATCGACCTGGCTGGACATCGTCGTCACCGGCCGCGCCAAGGCCGCCATCCGCCGGTCCCTGCGCGAGGAAGACCGCGACCGCTTCATCCGTCTGGGCCGCGAACTGGTGCGCGTCAGCTTCGAGCATGTCGGCCGCAAGGTTACCGACAAGGCCCTGCGCACCGCTGCCAGGCAGATGGGCCTGGCCGACGGGGACGAGCTTCTGGCCCGCATCGGCAGCGCCGAGAATTCCGCCAAGGAGGTGCTGCAGGTCCTTTACCCCGACCTTGCCGCGCACCAGGAGGAAATCGACGGATCGCGCCCCTTCGCGGGGGTCGAGGCGGATGCCGACTTCAAGCGCGCGCCCTGCTGCAAACCCCTGCCGGGCGAACGCATCGTCGGCATTACCTATCGCGGCAAGGGCGTCGTCATCCATGCCATCGACTGCCCCGTCCTGGCCGAGTTCGAGGACAGCCCCGACCGTTGGGTCGATGTCCAGTGGCGATCCGGGCGCCACCCCGCCGTCTATTCCACCCTGCTGAGCCTGACGATCCGCCATGACGCGGGGGTCCTGGGCCGCATCTGCAGCCTGATCGGGGCGCAGGGGGCCAATATCTCGAACCTTGAATTCAGCGACCGCAAGCCCGACTTCTACCGCATCGAGATCGAGGTCGAATTGCGTGATCAGGAACATCTGCACAACCTGCTGACCGCGCTGGAAGCGGAAAGCGATGTGGCGCAGGTCGCGCGCGTCCGCGACGTTGCGATGAAACCCTGACGCGGGCTTTCGCATTCGACAGGCGGGGGGGATTGCAGGGGTGTTCAAGCGCAGCAAACCGCGCAGCTACGGACAGATGGCCAGCGAACTGGTCTATCCGCCGGGGGGCTTTCGCCGCTCCACCGCCTATCTGTGGCACAGGCTTCGCCGCCTGCCCGACCAGCCGCACCGCATCGCGCGCGGCATGGCGGCGGGGGTGTTCCTGTCCTTCACGCCGCTGCACGGCTTCCACTTTATCGTCGCGGCCCTTGTGTCGCTGGCGATCCGCGGCAATGTGCTGGCGGCCTTTGTCGGCACCTTCGCGGGAAACCCGCTGACAACGCCCTTCATCGCCCTGGCCGCGGTCGGCCTGGGGCGGACGCTTCTGGGGCTGCCGGGCGACATGTCGCCGCAGATGATCTTTCGCGAATTCGCCCATGCCACCTCCGAGACATGGCAGAATATCGTTTCCGCGATCGGTCCCGGCCCCACCAGCTGGAGCGGGCTTGCCGAGTTCTGGCACGAGATCTTCCTGCCCTATGCCGTGGGCGGCGCGGTGCTGGGCGCATTCGCGGCGGTTGGCGCCTATTACCTGACGATCCCCCTTGTGCGGCGCTATCACCGGCGCAAGGCGCTGGCGATGGCCAAGCGGATCGCGCGGGTCCAAGGCGCGCCGGATCAGGACCGGCGCAGGTAGCGTCGTCATCGGCCTGCCACAGTCCTGCCGCGTGGTTGTCACCTTCGCGCCTTAACGGGTCGGCTTCGTGTCGGAACGAAGGACCACGACCCATGCGCCTTATCCTTGCCCTGCTGGCCTGCTCTGCCGCCGCCCCTGCCCTGTCCGAGGAGGTGTTTCCCGCAACCTTGGCAGGCCACGCGATCCTGCCCGCATTCACGATGGTGACGCCGCCCGCCGACGCGCCGCGCGACCTGTGGGTGTCGGGCAAGTTCACCGGCAAGCAGCGGAACGAGGAGCCGATGACGGTCGAAGGCGACGTGGGCAAGGCCTATGGCGGCCACGGGACGGGCATTTCGCTGCCCTTCATCGGCCAGCCGGTGCAGGGCATGTCGGGGCTGGCCATGAACCGGGACGCCGATGGCAGCTGGTTCGCGCTGACGGACAACGGCTTTGGCAGCAGGATCAACAGCCCCGATGCGATGCTGTTCTTCCACCGGATGCAGCCGGATTTCGCCGGCGGCCGCGTGACGCGGCGGGAAACCGTTTTCCTGCGCGACCCTGACCGCAAGGTGCCCTTCCGCATCGCCAACGAGGCGACGGACGGCCGCTATCTGACGGGCGCCGATTTCGACCCCGAAAGCATCCAGAATCTGGACGGCGAATTGTGGATCGGGGATGAATTCGGTCCCTATGTCCTGCGCGTGGCCCGCGACGGGCGGGTCCTGTCGGTCCACCGGACGACGCTGGATGGCGAGGCCCTGGCGGGACCCGACACGCCGGGCGTCACCGTGCCGGCGCAACCCGGCGCGGATTACCGCGTCCAGCGGTCCGGCGGCTACGAAGGCATGGCGCTGCAACCCGGCACCGGGCTGCTGTGGGCGATGCTGGAAAAGCCGCTGCTGGGTCCCGACGGCCAGCCCGAGGGCGATTTCCTGCGCGTGATGACCTTTGACACGGCGGCGGGCGACTGGACGGGCGAAAGCTTCCGCTTCCGCCTGTCCGAGGGCGCGACAGCCATTGGCGATTTCAACTTCATCGACGACAACCGCGCCCTGGTGATCGAGCGCGACAACGGCGAAGGCGATGCCGCCCGCGCCTGCGCCGAGGGGGCGGCGGATCAGTCCGCCTGCTATCCGCAGCCCGCGCGCGTCAAGAACGTGGTGCTGGTCGATACCGCCAGCCGCGATGCCCAAGGCTTCATCCGCCGCATCGGCCATGTCGACCTGCTGGCCATCGCCGACCCGGATGGCAAGGCGTCAGGGGGCACGGCGACCGGCGGCACCTTCACCTTCCCGTTCTTCACCATCGAGGACGTGGCCCGCGTGGACGACACCCACATCCTTGTCGCCAATGACAACAACCTGCCCTTCTCGGGCGGGCGTGAGATCGGCAAGGCGGCGGACAACGAATTCATCCTGCTGTCGGTGCCGGAACTGCTGGCGGCGCGCTAGCCTTGGCGGGGGCGCCATGCCCCCACCTCCGCCGATCAGTCCCTCGCGTGCGCCAGGGCGTCCAGATAGGCCCTCGACCACCAGCCGACATCGTGTTCCATGACGCAGCGCAGCAGGGCGGCATGGCGCGCCTGGCGTTCCTCCAGACCCATGTCGATGGCCTGGTGCATGGCCTGCGCCATCTCGGTGGGATCATGGGGGTTTATGATCAGCGCCTCGGTCAGCTGCTCGGCGGCCCCCGCAAAGCGCGACAGGATCAGCACGCCCGGGTCCGCCGGGTCCTGGGCGGCGACATATTCCTTGGCCACCAGGTTCATCCCGTCGGCCAGGGGCGTGACCAGCCCGATCCGCGCCTGGCGATACAGGCCCGCAAGCTCGTTCCGGGGGATCGGGCGGTGGATGAAGCGGATCGGCGTCCAGTTGACGGTCGCGAACTGGCCGTTGATGCGGCCCGCCAGATGCTCCGTTTCCTCGCGGATCTGCTGATAGGCATCGACGGCTTCGCGCGTGGGCGGCGCGATCTGCAGCAGCATCACCCGTTCGGTCAGCGAGGGATCGCCATCCAGAAGCGCCTGGAAGGCCCGGAACCGCTGCGGGATGCCCTTGGAATAGTCCAGCCGGTCCACCCCGATCATGATCTGGGCACCGGTCAGACTGCGCATCCGGTCTTCCTCACGCGCGGCCTGCGCCTCGGCGATGAAGGCCTCGGTGTCGATGCCGATGGGAAAGACCCCCGTGTGCATGTCGCGCCCGGCGATGCGGAAGTGATTGTCGGACAGCCGCGCAAAATCCGAAAGGCTGCGCGCGCTGGCGGCGAAGTTGTCCAGGTCGCGTTGCGTCTGGAAGCCTGCCAAGTCGTAATACGACAGCCAGGTGAACAGTTCGTCAGGGTTGGGCAGGGTGCCGCAATCAGTGGGACCGGGAAAAGGAATGTGCAGGAAATGCCCGATCGGGGCCGTCACCCCCAGCTTGCGCAGTTCCTGAGCCAGGGGGAACAACTGGTAGTCCTGCACCCAGATATGGTCATCCTCGCGCAGATGCGGGACCAAAAGCCGGGCGATGCGTTCGTTCACGCGGCGATAGCCTTCCAGGTATTCCGGCAGGATCCGCATCAGGTCGGCGCGGCCATGGCAGACCGGCCACAGGACCGAGTTCGAGAAGCCCAGGTAATAGCTGTCGTGATCCTCGGCCGTCAGGTCGAACGAGGCCCGCCCGAAGGCCGCGCCTTCATGAAAGGTCAGGTCGTCCGCGGGCGTCTCGGTCGTTTCGCCGGAAAAGCCGACCCACAGCCCTCCGGATGTGCGCAGCGCATCCTCCAGCGCGACGACAAGCCCGCCCGACGGGCTGTCCCCCAGCGGAATGCGGTTCGAAACAGCTACCAGGCGCGCCATCACAGCACCTCCGCCAGGGTATCGTCCAGCCAGCGGGCCAGGGCGGCGGGATCTGACAGGCGGTAATGCGCGACCGTCTCGCCCTCGCCGATCTTGATGCCGTGGCCGCCGCGGGCCTGGGCATGGGCCATCGCCACCTCGTCGGTCAGGTCGTCGCCAGCATAAACGGGCACCCGGCCCGCAAAGGGCGGGATGGCCATCAGCCGGTCCAGCGCGCCGTCCTTGCCGGTGCCCGCCGGGCGCAACTCCACCGCCATCTTGGCGGGCTGCAGCACCATGTCGGGATGGGCATCGGCCAGGTGCTGCATCACCTCCTCGACCACCGTGCGCAAGGACGGGTCCGCGCGGTAATGCAGGGCGACGCCGTGGGGCTTGCGTTCGACCAGGATCGCCGGGCTGTCTGCCACGGCCCGGGCGGCGGCGCGGTGCAGGCTGGCCACGTCCAGATCGACCCCATGCGTCGTCTCGATCAGCCGGCCGTCCAGCGACAGTTCCGCCCCGTGGCTGCCCGCCATGGCGCCCGGGAAATCCGGCAGCCAGGACCGCAGGTCGGCGATGTCGCGGCCGGACACCAGGGCCACCGCCCCGCCCAGCCGCTCGTGCAGCCGCGCCAGCCGCTGCGGCAGTCCGGGCGGGACCACCACGGCATCGGGGCGGGGCGCGATCTCGACCAGGCAGCCGTCGAAATCCAGAAACAAGGCTGCATTTGCGGACAAGGGAGGGAGGTTTTGGGCAAGCGGCTGCATCGGCGCGCATTCTCCTTTGCAACGGATGGAATAGTTCCAACCCCCCTGCCCCCCAGAGGTTTCACAAGAACGCGAGTTTTTCCGCCGCGTCAGGGTTGCCCGTCGCCACCCCCCGCGCCATCGTCGCGCCAGATCCGGAGGAACCCATGCTGCCAACCATCCTGCAAGACTTGCGCCTTCCCGTCGTCGCCTCGCCCATGTTCATCGTCTCGGGGCTGGAACTGGTCATCGCGCAGTGCAAGGCAGGCATCGTCGGCAGCTTTCCGGCGCTGAACGCCCGCGAACAGCAGGGCGAGCCGCCCCTGCTGGACATCTGGCTGACCCGCATCCGCGAGGAACTGGACCGCCACAATCAGGCCAACCCGGACCGGCCCGCCGCGCCCTTTGCCGTCAACCAGATCGTGCATCGCAGCAATGCCCGGCTGGAACGCGACATCGAGATCTGCCACCGCCACAAGGTGCCGATCTGGATCACCAGCCTGGGCGCGCGGGTCGAGGTCAACCAGGCTGCCCATGATTGCGGCGGCATCGCGCTGCATGACGTGATCAACAACGTCTTTGCCAGAAAGGCCATCGAGAAGGGCGCGGACGGATTGATCGCGGTTGCCGCAGGCGCGGGCGGCCATGCCGGGCCGCTGTCGCCCTTTGCCCTGGTGCAGGAGATCCGCGACTGGTTCGATGGCCCCCTGCTGCTGTCGGGCGCCATCGCCACGGGCCGGGCGGTGCTGGCGGCGCAGGCCATGGGCGCAGATCTGGCCTATATCGGCAGCCCCTTCATCGCCACGACCGAGGCGAACGCGCCGGAAGACTACAAGCGGATGATCGTGGACAGCGCCGCGGGCGACATCGTCACCTCGTCCCTGTTCACGGGGGTTTCGGGAAATTATCTCGCGCCCTCGATCCGGGCGGCGGGGATGGATCCGGACAATCTGGACAGCGCCGATCCGTCATCCATGAATTTCGGCAGCGGGACATCCAAGGCCAAGGCCTGGAGCCAGATCTGGGGATCGGGCCAGGGCATCGGCGCGGTGCGCGACATCGTGCCGGCGGGCACGCGGATTGACCGGCTGGCCGCCGAATATGCCGCAGCAAGGGCCGCGATCTGCGCCTGACCTTTGCGATCCCGCCCGCCCTTCCCATATTGGGACGACAAAGGACCAGCGGAGGACAAGCATGGCCTATGAAAAGACCGCCGACGCCCTGGCGCGGCTGACGCCCGAGCAGTATCGCGTCACCCAGGAAAACGGCACCGAACGCGCCTTTACCGGCGAATACGACCACCATTTCGAACCCGGCATCTATGTGGACGTGGTTTCGGGCGAGCCGCTGTTCGCGTCGTCCGCCAAATACAACTCCGGCTGCGGCTGGCCGGCCTTCACCAAGCCCATCGACGGGAACGTGACCGAACACCGCGACGTGTCCTATGGCATGGTCCGCACCGAGGTCCGCTCGAAGCACGGCGACAGCCATCTGGGCCATGTCTTCCCCGACGGCCCGCGAGAAGCCGGGGGCCTGCGCTACTGCATCAACTCGGCCTCGCTGCGTTTCGTGCCGCGCGACCAGATGGACGCCGAAGGCTACGGCCAGTACCTGTCCCAGGTCGAGGAGGCAGCACGATGAGCGAACGTGCGGTTCTTGCGGGCGGCTGCTTCTGGGGAGTGCAGGATCTGATCCGCCGCCTGCCCGGCGTCATCTCGACCCGCGTGGGTTACACCGGGGGCGAGGTCGCGAACGCCACCTATCGCAACCACGGCAACCATGCCGAAGGACTCGAGGTGATCTTCGATCCGACCATCCTCAGCTATCGCAAGCTGCTGGAGGTGTTCTTCCAGATCCACGACCCCACCACGCCGAACCGGCAGGGCAACGACATCGGCCCCAGCTACCGCTCGGCAATCTATTACGCGGATGACGAACAGAAGCGCGTGGCCAAGGAAACCATCGCCGATGTGAATGCATCGGGCCTGTGGCCGGGGCCCGTCGTGACCGAGGTGGAACCCGTGGGCGATTTCTGGGAGGCCGAGCCGGAACACCAGGATTACCTGGAGCGCTTCCCGAACGGCTATACCTGCCACTTCCCGCGCGCGAACTGGGTGCTTCCGAAGAAGCGCGTGACTCTCTAGGCGGTTCGGGTCAGGCCCGGCCCGACGCGGCGGACAGCAGCGACGGGTCGATGCCCTGGGCGCGCAAGGCGCTTTGCCACTTGTCGTGATGATCGGCGCCGAAGATCAGCTCCTCGGCCCCGTCCCCGGTCAGCCAGCCGTTCTGCAGCATCTCGGCCTCAAGCTGGCCCGGCCCCCAGCCCGCATAGCCAAGTGCCAGGACGGCGGATGCCGGGCCATGGCCGTGGGCCAGATCCTCAAGGATGTCGCGGGTGGTGGTCATCGCCAGCGTCCGGCCGATGCGCAACCGCCCTTCCGGGTCGTCGCCATGTTCCGGGACGTTGTGCAGCACGAAGCCCCGCCCCGGTTCCACCGGGCCGCCAAAGCGCACCTCGATCCGCCGGGCCGAGGCATCGGTGGCGATGCCAAGCTGTTCCAGCAGGTCGCCGAAGTCGATCTCGGGCATGGGGCGGTTCAGGACCAGGCCCATGGCACCTTCATCCGTATGGGCGCAGACCAGCACGACCGAGCGCTCAAAGCGCGGGTCGGCCATCCCCGGCATGGCGATCAGGACCTTTCCGGTCAGGTTGGTCTGCCCGCCGCCATCGGAAAGGCGGCGGCGTTCGGGACTGCGGCCATGGCTTTCGGGGGTGATGCTCATCTGGTCTCCTTTCCGTATTAGATCGAACTTCGGTTGCCTTGTTGCAAGTGCCGCGCGGCTTTGTGACTTCATCCCCGGGCGGCCAGCCGCTACCTATGGGTCATGATCCGCATTGCCCTTTCCCTCGCCTGCCTTGGCCTGACGGCGCTGCCGCTTTCGGCCGAAGGCCTGCCGCCCGGCCTGACCGGCGCGCGCATCCTGCCCGGCTGGACCCAGCCTGACGGAAGCCGCATTGCCGCCATCGAGTTCCAGTTGCAGCCCGGATGGAAGACCTATTGGCGCAGTCCGGGCGACAGCGGGCTGCCGCCGGTCCTCGACTGGTCGGGGTCCGGCAACCTGGACGGGATCACGCTGCACTGGCCCGCGCCGCAGGCGATCGCCTCGGGCGACGGCCTAGCGCTTGGCTATCACGACCGGCTGGTGCTGCCCTTCACGGCCAGGCCCGCCGATCCTGGCCAGCCGCTGGACCTGGCGGTGGCGGTGGATTTCGGGCTTTGCAAGAACATCTGCGTCCCGGCCAGTGTCGCCCTGCAGGCCGAGGCGCCCGGCGCCGCCCCCGATCCGGCGATCCTGGCCGCGATGGACCAGGTGCCCGATCCCGTCCCAGACCGCCCCCGCTGCAAGTTGCAGCCGATCGAGGACGGGGTGCGCGTCACAGCCACCTTGCCCCGCTCGGTCGCGGTGGCCGCCATCGAACTGGCCGGCAGCGATGCCTGGGTCTCGGGCACCAGCCTGGAGGCGGAAGACCGCGGAACGGTCCTGACCGCGGATGTCGTGCCGACTGGCGCCGCGCCCTTCGACCTGCCCAAGGAACGGCTGGTCTTCACGGTGATCGGCGACAACGGCGCGGTCGAGATGCGGGGCTGCGCGGGATAGGTGCGTGTTCACACGCACCTTGCCAACCCGCGGGTTGTCAGCGCCCGCCCGCCCCCTCCAGACGCGCCGAAAGCGACAGCAAATCCGCCCAGGCCTCGCGCTTCGCGGGAGGGTTGCGTAGAAGATAGGCGGGATGGGTCATGGGCAGGGCCGGCCGGCCAAAGGCCTCGACCCAGTTCCCCCGCAGCCGCAGGATGCCGCGCCGGCCGATCGCCGCATCGCAGGCGATATTGCCCATCAGAACGATCAGGTCGGGCGCGGCCAGTTCGATGTGACGGCGCACGAAGGGCAGGCTGACGGCGATCTCGTCGGGCTGCGGGTCGCGGTTGCCGGGCGGGCGCCAGGTCAGGACATTGGTGATGTAGAGCGACTTTTCGGCATCGACCGCCTGCCGCGACAGTCCGATGGCATTGAACATCCGGTCCAGAAGCTGCCCCGCGCGACCCACGAAAGGGCGGCCCTGGCGGTCTTCCTCGTCCCCCGGCGCCTCGCCCAAGATCAGGACGCGTGCCGCCGGATTGCCGTCCGCAAAGCAGAAATTGCGCGCGCCCTTCTTCAGCTCGATCCCGTCAAAGGACTCTTGCGCGGCGGCCAGCGCGTCCAGCGTCCCGGCCTGCGCCGCCAGCGCCTCGGCCTGGGCCACGCGGACAGCAAGGTCGTCTCCGTCAGGCTCCGGTCGCAGAACCGCGGGCGTGGCAACAGGCACAGGCGGTGGCGCGGGAGCATCGGGCCTTGCCGCCAGTTCGAAACGGTCCACGGGCGCATCCAGCACCGCCTCGTCCACGCCCATCTCGGCCTGCCACTCCAGCAGCGCCAGGGCGGTTTCCGCGTCAAGCTCGATCCCGTGCCAGGTCAGCCGCTCCACGCCTCAGTCCACCACCAGCATGTAGCCCGTGCCGCGCACGGTCTGCAGGAATCGCGGCTCGCGCGGGTCGGGCTCGATCTTGCGGCGCAGCCGGGTGATCTGCACGTCGATGGCCCGTTCGGAGTTCTCGGCCTCCTCGCCCGCCCCGCCGCGTCCCAGATCCTCGATCAGGTCGGCGCGGCTGACGGGTTCGCCCTTGCTGGCGGCAAGGCGGCGCAGCAGCGCCTGTTCGGTGCCGGTCAGGCGCAGGTGATTCTCGCCCTGCCACAACTCGCCCTTGTCGAGGTCGTACCGTAACGCGCCAAGCGTCAGGAACTTGGGGTGGTGAACCTCGGGGGCGGGCACGCGGCGCAGGATCGCATTGATGCGCAACAGCAATTCGCGCGGCTCGAAAGGCTTGGGCAGGTAATCGTCCGCGCCCACTTCCAGCCCGGTGATGCGGTCCTCGGTATCGCCCCGCGCGGTCAGCAGCAAGATGGGCGTCGCCAGCGTCTCGCGCAGGCTGCGGGTCAGGGCAAAGCCATCCTCGCCCGGCATCATCACGTCCAGCACGATCAGGTCGAATTCCAGCCCCGCCAGCAAACGCCGCGCCTGCGCCGCATCGCGGGCCGGGGTGACAAGAAAGCCGTTCTTGCGCAGGAATCGTCCCAGCAGCGCACGGATGCGTTCATCGTCATCGACGATCAGCAGATGGGCATCGTTCTGGCTCATGGCGGGCCTTCATTCGGGCATATCCTTCATGGACTGATACTGCGCCCGCGTCTCGGGGTCCATCATCGCCTCCAGCACCTGACGAAAGCCCGCCACCGCCTGCGGCCCCGCGGCGCGATAGGCCTGCCGCATCCGCGCCCGCTGCGCCTCGGACAACCGGCGTTCCAGGGCCGTCCCCTTCTCCGTCAGGAACAGCAGCCGCTCGCGCCGGTCGCGGCGGCCGACGCGGCTTTCGACCAGCCCGTCCTCGATCAGCGTGCGCAGCACCCGGTTCAGCGACTGCTTGGTCACGCCCAGCACCGCCAGCAGCGCGGTCACCGTCAGCCCCGGATCGCGATGGATGAAATGCAGCGCCCGGTGGTGGGCGCGGCCATAATCCATGTCGGCCAGGATCAGGTCGGGGTCGGCCGTGAAGGCGCGATAGGCGAAGAACATCGCCTCGATACCGCGACGCAGCTTTTCGTCGGTCAGGAACAGCAGATCCTCACCCATCATGCTATGAACGCGGAGCGTCTCGGCCATGTGCCATCCCTTTCGCAATTGCTTCCCTGATAGGGCAGCGATGTTGACTTTCCAAGATTCGATTGCTAGCCGTCAAGGGCTTCGCGCAACAAAAGGGCCGATCCTCGGCGGACCTGCGCAAGAATCGAAAAAGCCGGGATAGTGATTGGAGAAAATGATGACGGCGGCATATGACGATCGCGACGGCAAGATCTGGATGCATGGCAAGCTGGTCGAATGGCGCGACGCGAACGTGCATATCCTGACCCATGCCCTGCATTACGCCAGTTCGGTCTTCGAGGGCGAGCGCTGCTATGACGGCAAGATCTTCAAGGGCCACGAGCATTCCCTGCGGCTGATCGAATCGGCCCGGCTTCTGGACATGGAATCGCCCTATACCGCCGAAGAGATCGATGCCGCCAAGGAGGCCGTGCTGCAGGCCAACGGCTTCACCAACGCCTATGTCCGCGCGGTGATGTGGCGGGGTTCGGGGCCGGACATGGGCGTGTCGGCGGCGCGCAACCCGGTGCGCATGGCCGTCGCCGCCTGGGAATGGGGCAGCTATTACGGCGACGCCAAGTGGCAGGGCGCAAAGCTGGACGTGGCCAAGTGGAAGCGCCCCTCGCCCGACACGATCCCGACCGCCGCCAAGGCCGCCGGTCTCTACATGATCTGCACCATGTCCAAGCACGCGGCCGAGGCGAAGGGCTGTTCGGATGCGCTGTTCATGGACTGGGAAGGCTATGTGGCCGAGGCGACCGGCGCCAACATCTTCTTCATCAAGGACGGCGAGGTCCACACGCCCCTCGCCGACCGCTTCCTGAACGGCATCACCCGCCAGACGATCATCCAGATGCTGAAGGACAACGGCACGGCGGTCCACGAACGCCGCATCCGCCCCGAGGAGCTGGAGGACTTCCAGGAATGCTTCCTGACCGGCACCGCGGCCGAGGTCACCCCGGTCGGGCAGATCGGCGACTGGCACTTCCAGGTGGGCCAGATGACCCGGAAGGTGGCCGAGGATTACGAGCGGCTGGTGCGAGCCTGATCACTGCCAGGGGCCGCCGCAAGACGGCCCCTCCCCGGCATTGTCCCCGGCAGGCATCGGCATTGCCCTGCCGGCTTGCAATCCGGCCTGCCGATTGCATCAAGCCGCAATTCCGTGCCGATCCTGATCCCCATGCCCATCTGGGTGGCGGCGGCCTTGCGCCAGCCGCCGCGGCTGCCGTCCTTCCTGACCTTGCCGGAATGGCCCTGCGCTTTTTTGCGGCCGGGGCCTTGCTGCGCAGCCATCCGGCAAGGGCCTATGGAGTGGACGCCAACATGTGCTTTCTGCCTGCGGCCGCGGCGGAAACCGCCGCGCACGGCATTCACACACCTCCTCTGAAGGGCATGGCGATGATCTTTGCCGCCGCAGTCCGGCGGATTGCGCTGGCATGAAAAGGCCGCCCTTTCAGGACGGCCACCCTTTGCCCGGTCCTTCCTAGCTCGTGTGCCCGCGCTCGATCCGTGCGTATTCCACGGCCTTGCGGTTCTCCTCGCTGCGCGTCTGCGGGCGGGTGCGCAGCGCCTCGATTGCCGGATGGGTGCCCGCTTCCCGCTCCTGGCGGGTGAATTCGCGCAGCCGGCTTGCGCCCTTCTCCTCGGGCTTGTCGCTGATCGGCTTGGTCATCTTGGCCTCCTGACAAAGGTAGGAAGCCCTGTATAGGGCCGAATCGGCCCGGATCAAAACCTTCAGGCGGCCTTGATGCCTTGGGCGGCGGACAGGACGGCGTGCAGCGCCACCGGGTCGTCATTGGCGCGCAGCTTGGTGCGCAGGTCGGTGTCCCGCAGGGTCCGGGACACGAGCGCCAGCGCCTTCAGGTGATCGACGCCGCTCGATTCAGGCGCCAGCAAGCCAAAGACCAGATCGACGGGCTGGCGGTCCACGGCGTCGAAGTCGAGCGGCTTGTCCAGCCGCACGAAAAGGCCCACCACGCGGTCCAGCCCATGCAGCCGCGCATGCGGCAGGGCGACGCCCTGGCCCACGCCGGTCGGCCCCAGGCTTTCGCGTTCCTGCAGCGCATCCAGAACCTCGGTGGCGGTCAGGCCGTATTCGGCATGGGCCAGATCGGCCAGTTCCTGAAACAGGCGCTTTTTCGAGGTAACCTGCCCCAGGGAACGCACGGCGCCCGGTTTGAGGATTTCGGTCAACTGCATGGCTCGCGTCTTTCCAATGCTCAAGCGCCCCCGCGCAGGATGCCGGGGGCGGTTCGGTTCGTCGGTCAGGCGTCCTGCCGGGCGGCGTCAGCCGTTCCCGCGCGGGTCGATCCATCCCACATTGCCGTCTTCGCGGCGATGGACGACATTGACGCCCCCGTGCTTTTCGTTCCGAAACACAAGCAGCGGCGTTCCGGCAAGTTCCATCTGCATGACCGCGTCGCCAACCGACAGGGTGGGCACGCGGGTCTCCATCTCGGCGATGATGATGGGTTGCAGGCCGCTGTCCTGCGCTTCCCATTCATCCTCGTCAGCGGCCAGCACATACATGCCGGCCTGACCGAATTCAACCGGCTCGGACCTGTCCTTGTGGTGATCCTTCAGGCGGCGCTTGTAGCGGCGAAGCTGCTTGTCCATCTTTTCGCGGCAGGCTTCGAAGGCCGCATAGATCTCGGTGGCGTTGCCACGGGCGGTGACGTTCAGCCCGGTGGACAGATGAACCACCGCATCGCACAAGAACTGATGGGCATCCTTCGAGAAGGTGACCGTGGCATCTGTCGGGCGCTGCGAATACTTGCTGATCGTTTCGCCCAATGCCGTTTCGACATGCGTGCTGAGCGCATCGCCGATGTCGATCTGTTTCCCGCTGATGGTATAGTGCATCGTCTTTCCTCTCGCTTGCCCGGTCTTGGTCCTGCATGCGCCAGCCCTTCCGAGGCAGCCGACGCACGGCGGTAACCGGAAACGTCAGGGTGCCACATTGCTGAACACACAAAAATCAATTTGGTGACAGCCCTTCAGTTCTGTCAACCGGTGCACACGTTCGCGTGAGGTGATTTCCGGGTGGGCGGCCCGCGTCAGGTCAGGCGGAAGCCTTCGCCCAGATAGACTTCCCGGACCTTGGGATCGGCGACGATCTCGGCGGTGCTGCCCGACATCAGGACATGGCCGTCGTGCAGGATATAGGCGCGGTCCACGATGCCCAGGGTTTCGCGCACGTTGTGGTCGGTGATCAGCACGCCGATGCCGCGCGACTTCAGGTCATGGACCAGCCCGCGGATCTCGCCCACCGCGATCGGATCGACACCCGCAAAGGGTTCGTCCAGAAGCAGGAAGCTGGGGTCCGAGGCCAGGCAGCGCGCGATCTCGGTCCGGCGGCGCTCGCCCCCAGACAAGGCCAGGGCGGGCGCGCCGCGCAGATGGCCGATGGAAAAGTCGCCCAGAAGCTCCTCCAACCGGTCGCGACGGTGGCGGGGGTCCTCGTGGACGACCTCAAGGACCGCCATGATGTTCTGTTCGACGGTCAGGCCGCGAAAGATCGACATTTCCTGCGGCAGATAGCCGATGCCCATCCGGGCGCGGCGGAACATCGGCAAGCAGGTGGCGTCCTGGCCGTCGATCAGCACCTGCCCCGCATCGGGCGGCACAAGGCCCGCGATGCAGTAGAAGCAGGTGGTCTTGCCCGACCCGTTCGGACCCAGCAGCGCCACGACCTCTCCGCGCGCCAGATCGACCGAGACGTCCCGGATCACCGGACGGTTGCGATAGGATTTGCGCAAGCCCCGGACCTTCAGCCCGTCGCCTGTCCGCGCCGCCGCACCCCGCATCAGTTGTTGCCCGGCTGCAGGACGGACCGGACCCGGCCCTCGACCTGCGCGGTGCCCGATTCCAGGTTCACCAGCATCTTGTCGCCGGTCAGCACGTTCTGCCCCTGGGTCAGCACCACGTCGCCGGTCAGCGTGACATTGCCGGATTCGACGTCATAGGTGGCCGCCCGCGCCTCGGCCGCGTCGGGACCCGAGACCAGCGTCACGTTGCCCTTGGCATCCAGCGACTTGATGCGGCTCTGCCCGCCCTCGGCATAGATCACCGTCACCGTGTCGGCGGACAGGCGCATCTCGCCCTGGCCGATCACCACGTTGCCGGTAAAGACCGCGCTGCCATCGGCCTGGTTGACGGACAGGTTGTCCGCCGCGACCTCGACGGGGGCGGATACATCCGCGCGCATCCCCCCGAAGGTCGTGGTCTGCGCGACAGCCGGCGGGGCGGCAAGTATCAGGGCTGTCAGCAAGGGGCGCAGCATCGTGTTGTCCTCTGGTGGGTCAGGGCTGGTATATCAGACGGACATCGCCCGAGAAATTCAAGATCGAAGCACCCTCGCCCTTGCCGGGCGCAAGCTCCATCCGCCGCGCCGAAAGCGTGCCGAAGGGCGCCTCGGCCTCCACGCCCTCATGGGCCGCGATGCGGGACCGGTCGGTCGCGGCCTCGACGCTTTGGGCATCCAGCGTCCATCCGGTCGAGGTCGTCATCCGCACCCCGCCATCCAGCCAGATCGCGCCCCCCGCAAGCCCGCCCTGCGGCGCGGTCACATCCGCGCGCAAGCCGTCGGGGCGCTGCCAGTCCAGCCGCAGATCCTGCGCGCGGCCGCTGTCCTCATCCGGGGCGGCCTCGGTCGCCCGCAGGGTCAGCCGGGCGCCGTCGTCGGTGACGCCCGCATATTCGGGCGCCACGATGCGCGGGTCCCGGGCCATCGCCTCGGCATCCACATCGGCATAGGGGATCCGCGATTCGGTGTCGCCCCCGCGTGAGAACAGGAACAGCGTGGACAGCATCATCAGGGCCAGAAGCGGCAGCAGCACGCGCAGCCAGCGAACAACGCGAGTGCGGTTCATGGGCGGGTCCGCTTCATCGGTCAGGCAATCCCGGCGCGAAGGCAGTCGTGGATATGCAGGATACCCTGCGGCATCCCGTCCGCCACGGCGAACAGGCAGGTGATCTTGCGGTCCTGCATCTGCGCCAGCGCCGACTCGGCCAGGGCCTCGGGCGCAATCACGCGCGGGCCGGGCGTCATCACCTCGGACGCGCGGCGGTCCAGAAGCCCGTCCATGTGCCGCCGCAAATCGCCGTCGGTGATGATGCCCGTCAGATGTCCCAAGGCGTCAATGACGCCGGTGACGCCGTAACCCTTCTGGCTGATCACCAGCAGCGCGTCGGTCATCGGCGTGTCCTCGGATACCAGGGGCATGTCGCGGTGCATCAGATCGCCCACCTTCGCCAGCCGCGCGCCCAGCTTGCCGCCGGGGTGGAAGGTGCGGAAATGTTCGGGCGTGAACTGCCGGTGTTCCATCAGCGCGACGGCCAGCGCATCGCCAAGCGCCAGCGTCATGGTGGTGGATGTCGTGGGCACGATGCCGTTGCCGCAAGCCTCGGGCGCGGCGGGCAGGACCAGCGCGACATCCGCCTGCCGCAGCAGCGTGGAGTCGGGCCGAGAGGCGACGCCCACCAGCGGAATCCCGAAGCGCCTTGTATGGGCGATCAGGTCGGCCAGTTCGGGCGTCTCGCCGCTGTTGGAGAGCACCAGCGCCACGTCGGCCCGCGTCACCATGCCCAGGTCGCCATGGCTTGCCTCGGCAGGATGGACGAACTGCGCGGGCGTCCCGGTCGAGGCGAGCGTAGCCGCGATCTTGCGCCCGACATGGCCCGACTTGCCCATGCCCGACACGATCACCCGGCCCCGGGCCTGCAGGATCAGATCGACCGCCCTGCCGAAATCGCCGTTCAGCCCCTCGGCCAGCACGGCAAGCCCCTGCGCCTCGGTCAGGATCACGCGCCGCGCCGTCTCAAGATAATCCGTCAAACCGCCTGCCTTCATCTTGGTGCGAATATCCCCCGGGGCCGTCGATCGTGCCGCCGCCGGTCCGGGGACCGGCGGGCAACGGGGCAGACGGCCCCGGCCCTGCCCATCTAGTGCCGGAAGATGTCGTTTTCATCCCCCCAGCCCAGCAGATCCAGATGGGCGCGGGCGGGCAGGAAGTCGAAGCAGGCCTGCGCCAGCCCCATGCGGTTTTCGCGCCGCAGCCGGTCCTCCAGCGCTTCCTTGAGCTTGTGCAGGTGCAGCACGTCGGATGCGGCATATTCCAGTTGCGCGTCCGTCAGGTCCGCCGCGCCCCAGTCGCTGGTCTGCTGCTGCTTGCTGACATCGACGCCGACCAACTCGTTCAGCAGGTATTTCAGCCCGTGCCGGTCGGTATAGGTCCTGACCAGCTTCGAGGCGATCTTGGTGCACCAGACCGGCGCGGTCACCACGCCAAAGGCGTTTTCCAGCGCGGCGATGTCGAAGCGGCCGAAATGGAACAGCTTCAGCACCTTGGGGTCGGTCAGCAACCGCGACAGGTTCGGCGCCTCGGTCTGGCCGCGCGCGATCTGGACCAGATGCGCATCGCCATCGCCGCTGGAAAGCTGCACCAGGCACAGCCGGTCCCGGCGCGGGTCAAGGCCCATCGTCTCGGTGTCAATGGCCACGACCGGGCCAAGGACCAGGTCGTCGGGCAGGTCGTTGGGGTAAAGATGTATGCTCATCGCGTCGTCCGTCCGGGCAAGGCTGTAATGGCGTCCCTCTCACCAGAAAGCGGCGCGGCATTCCAGTCTTATTCGCCTGAACGGCGCAGAACCGGCAAGACGGCCGGGGACGCAGGCCCCCGGCCAAGGGCGCGGTGTCAGGATGATTCCGCGGCTTGCAGCGCCTTCATGCAGGCGTCCTCGTCCCCTGCGGCAAGCGCGTCGCGCGCGGCCTTCATATGCGCGTCGCGGGCGGAATGACCCGCGGCGGCCCCGGTCGCCTGCTCTGCCGCGGTTGGCTGGCCTTCCTGCTGGGCCTGGGCATCGGCACCCGACATGGCGACGCCAGGCTGCTGGCCGCCCGCGCTTTCCATCGGCGTGTGAGACCCGTCCTTGGCGATGCCCTCGCCGCCTTCCGCCGCAGCGGTCCCGCTTGCGGCCATGTCCGTGCCCGAGGCGCCTGCCCCGGAGGCGTCAGTGCCCGAGGCGCTGTCGCCCCCTTCCAGCGGCGCCAGGGATCCGTCCTTGGAAATCCCTCCGCCCGCAGCGGCGCCGCCTTCGGTCATGCGCGCCAGTTCGGCGGCGCAGTCGGCCTGTGCGGAAACGGTCGTCAGGGCCAGCAACGCGGCCGCAATGGCCCCTGTGCAAATGGGCTTCATCTGTGATCCTCCCGGAACATAGGGTGCGCCCTCCCCTGGGACGCATTGCCTAAAACGCGCGCACTTTGCGCAATGTTCCCTTGCCGGGGCGGCCTTCAGCCAAAGTCCCGGGAAAGCCGTCCCCGGGCCTGGCGCAGGTTGCGGTTAACGGTCCACCAGCCCCCGCCAGGCCGCCATGAAGCCGCGCGCCTGCTGGCCGGTCGTCGCCGCCTCCTGGCCCGGCCTGTAAAGCGCCGATCCCAGCCCGAAGCCGTCGGCCCCCGCGCGCAGATAGGGCTCCATCGTGTCGGGGCTGATCCCGCCCACCGGCAGCAGCCGGGTTTCGCGGGGCAGCACCGCGCGCATCGCCTTCACGGCAGCCGGGGGGATCATCTCGGCCGGGAACAGCTTCAGGGCGCTCGCGCCTGCCTCTAGGGCGGCAAAGGCCTCGGTGACGGTGCCCACGCCGGGGCAATAGGAAAGGCCCCGGCGCCGCGCCTCGGCGGCGACGCGGGGGTCGAAGTTCGGGGCGATGATGATCCGGCCCCCGGCATCCGCCACCGCGCCGACCTGATCCGGGGTCAGGACGGTGCCCGCGCCGATGATGGCGTCGGGGGCTGCGGCGACCATCCGGGCGATGCTGTCCAGCGGCTCGGGCGAATTCAGCGGCACCTCGATGATCGTGAAGCCCGCGCCGGTCAGGGCCTTGGCGGTGTCTGCAGCCTCCTCAGGGCGCAAGCCGCGCAGGATCGCAATCAGCGGATTGGCGGAAAAGGCGGTGTCGAAGTCGGTCATGCAAGTCCCCTCATCCGGGCGATTTCCCAAAGCCCCCGCTGCGCCATGCCCGGTGGCGCGATCTGCGCGGCCATGCCCAGCACCTCGAAGGCCGACTGATAGCGCGCGGCCAGATCGCCGCGCCCGATGATCGTGACGGAACCGCCCGCGTTGCGCGCGCCTTGCGCGACCTCGTCCCCGATCAGCAGGCCCGAGAGGTAGTCCGCGATCTGGTCGGGGGCCAGCCGGTCCATCAGGGCCAGCGTCCGGGCCGAGAAGATGCGCCCCAGCAGCGCGCCCCCCTGCCGTCCGGACTCGACACCCCGGCGGAAGGCGTCCTCGCTGCCCGGCCCCGGCTGCATCAGGCGGCCCAGGATGGTGTGGTCCCGCAGCGCCCCGAAGACCTCGCCCGTCATCACGGTGCGGAAGGCCACCAGTTTGCCGCCTTGGGCCCTTGCCCATTTGCTGTGGGTGCCGGGCAGGACGAACAACCCGCCTGTGCCCCCGCCCGCCAGATGGCCGATGATCTCGGTTTCCTCGCCGCGCATCACGTCGGGGGCAGGGCCGTCGGGGTCGCTGACCGCGCCAGTGACGAAATGCACGCCCTCGTGCAGGGTCAGGCTGCCGGCCAGGGCGGCTGCGTCCAGCGGCAGGGGCAGGTAGGGCGTCTCGACCCAGCCATTGCGGCTGGTGATCATGCCCGAGGCGATGACCGGGGCGGTGCCAAGGTAGCCGCCGATGGTATCGGTCAACGCCTGCCGGAACCCGCCCGCCAAGGCACCAGCGGCCAGGATGCCGGGGCCATCGCTGACGGTTTCCAGAACCTCGCCGCCCTGCCCCATGCGCCAGGCCCGGAACGAGGTCGTGCCCCAGTCAATGCCGATCAGCGCCGTCATCGGGAAAACCTGTAGGCGGCGTGGTGGCGATAGGTCTGGCCGGGGCGCAGGATCGCATCCGGGAAATCGGGCCGGTTCGGCGCGTCGGGCCAGCCCTGCGTTTCCAGCGCCACCCCGGCAAAGCGGTCATAGCGGCGGCCATCCAGCCCCGCCAACCCGTCGAAATGCACGCCGTCATAGACCTGCAATCCCGGTTGGTCTGTTTCGATTTCCATGCGGATGCCGGACCGGCCGGTCAGTTCGGCCACCACGCGCGGGGCGACGGGGCCGTCCGACAGGCAGAAGTTGTGGTCGTATTCCCCCGGCGCGATCGCGCGCGCCTGCCGGAAATCGAAGCGCGTGCCAGTCACCGGCGCGGTGCCCGGCAGCGGGATCAGGTCGTCATCGACCGGCAGGTATCGGTCGGCGGCGATCCGCAGGCGGTGGCCGCGCACATCCCCCCCGCCATCAAGGTTGAAGTAACCGTGATGCGCCAGATTGCAGGGCGTCGGCGCGTCGGTTTCGGCCTGGATGTCAAAGACCAGGGCACCATCGCGCAGGGCAATGTCGGCGCGGATGGTCATGGCGCCGGGAAAGCCCATCTCGCCATCCGGAAGCACCAGCGTCAGGGTGGCGCTGTTCTCGCGGGCCTCCTCTACCTGCCAGAGATGCCAGTTCGTCCCGCGCGATCCGCCATGCAGCGTGTGACGGCCGCGAAAGTTCGGGTCGGTGCGGTATTCCCGTCCGTCCAGGGTGAACCGCGCCCCCCCGATGCGGTTGGCGAACCGCCCCACGATGGCGCCCATGTAGAGCCCGTCGCCCCCGTAATCCGCCGGATCGGGACAGCCGAGGACCAGCGGATGATCCACCCCTTCCATCCGCAGGTCCTGCACGGTCGCGCCCAGCGTCAGGACCTGGGCCGTCAGCCCGCCCCCTTGCAGCGTCAGCCGGTCCACGCGCCGCCCGTCCGGCAGGGTCCAGTCCCTCACAGGATCACCCGGGGTTCGGGCAGGCCGGTCAGGCCGGTTTCCAGCCGGTAGGTCTTGCCTTGGGCGTCATCGGGATCCTCGATCCCGTCCAGCGCGGTCGTCACCAGCAGATCCGACAGGCCAGGCCCGCCAAAGGCAGGGCAGGAGGAATGCCGGCCGCCGACCATCCAATCGTGGGTCCGGTTGCCGTCCGCATCAAAGCGCATCACCGCCCCCTGTCCCCAGATAGCGCAGCAGAACCCGCCCTCCGCGTCGATCACCGCCCCATCGGGCGACCAGTCCTGCCCGGACAGATCCAGATAAACCTGCCGCTCGCCCACTGGCCAGCCGTCGCCGTCCAGCCCCTGCCGCCAGACGATGCTGCGGTCCGTGTCCGAATAATGCACCACCCGCCCATCCGGCGAAAAACAGATTGAGTTGGGGATGCTGATGGGGTCCACCAGCTTGCGGATCTCTCCACGATAAAAGCGATAAAGCGCGCCCAGGCCGGGCTCGCCCTGTCTGCCCATGGTGCCGAACCAGAAGCCGCCCTGCCGGTCCGCGCGGCCGTCGTTGGATCGCGTGGCGGGGTTGTCGGCCTCGACCCTTGCCACTTCGGACAGCGAGCCATCAACCAGCGACAGGATCGCCAGCCCCGTCTCGGTCGCGACCAGCAGCCGGTCGCGGTCGATCCAGCCCGCGGCCGAGACGATGCGGTCGAAACCCCATTCCAGCGGCCGGCCATCCCCGTCCTGCGACAGAAGCCGCTGTCCCAGGATGTCGAACCAGAAGAACTGCTGGCGCTCGGGGTGCCAGAAGGCGCCCTCGCCCAGTTGGCATTGGCGGTTGTCGTGGATCATCATGCCTCTCTTGCAAGTCGCATCTGCGACAATTTCAGCAACCCTTTTTGCAGAAGGATGAAAACCAGCAAAAGGATCCCGATGACGATCTTGGTCCACCAGGAGGACAGGCTGCCGTCAAAGACGATGTAGGTCTGGATCAGCCCCATGGTCAGCACGCCCACGAAGGTGCCGAACATGTAGCCTGCGCCCCCGGTCAGCAGCGTGCCGCCGATCACCACGGCGGCGATGGCGGTCAGTTCCGTGCCGACGGTCGCCAGCGAATAGCCAGACCCGGTGTAGATCGAGAACACGATCCCCGCCAAACCGGCCATGGCGCCGGAAAAGCCATAAACCAGCACCGTCGTGCGCCCCTGCCGGGCGCCCATCAGCCGGGCCGTCGCCTCGCCCCCGCCAAGGGCATAGACGGATGCGCCGAAGCGGGTCTTGTGGGCGATGATCATGCCCCCAACGAAGGTCAGGACCATCAGCACGCCGATCAGCGTCAGCCGCCCCTTGCCGGGCATCAGCCAATAGGCCTTCTGCAAGGTGTCGTAGAAGGGGTGCTGGATCGGGACGGAATCGATCGACAGGATATAGGCCGCGCCCCGTGCCAGGAACATGCCCGCCAGCGTGACGATGAAGGCGGGCATCGCCAGCCGGTCTATCAGAAAGCCCATGCCCGCGCCGAAGGCGGTGGTCAGTGCCAGCAGCATGGCGAAGACCAGCAGCGGATGCAGCGAGGTGTCGCGCAACAGGATCGCGATGAAGACGCCGGAAAAGGCGATGACCGACCCCACCGACAGGTCGATGCCGCCCGACAGGATCACCAGCGTCATGCCGACCGCGACAATGCCCAGATAGGCGTTGTCGGTCAGCAGGTTGCCGACGACGCGCGTGGACAGGATGTTCGGGAATTGCAGCCAGAAGACCAGATAGGCCAGCAGGAAGATCCCGATGGTGACGTAAAGGGGCAGCGCGCGGGTGTTCATGCCTGCCTCCGCTGCGTGGCTTCGCGGCTTGCGCGGTGGCTGTCGCGCCACAGCCGCCATTCGGCGCTGATGCGCGGCGATTGCAGGACCAGGATCACCAGCACCAGCCCGGCCTTGATGATCAGGTTGTATTCCGACGGAAAGCCGATCAGGCGGATGCCGATGCTGATGGTGGTAATGATCAGCGCCCCGATCACCGATGCGGCGATGGAGAAACGCCCGCCCAGCAGCGAATTGCCCCCGATCACCACGGCCAGGATCGCGTCCAGCTCCAGCCACAGCCCGGCGTTGTTGGCGTCCGCCCCGCGAATGTCGGCGGTGACGATCAGCCCGGCCAGAGCGGCGCACAATCCGGATGCCACATAGACCGCGATCAGCAGCACGGTGGCGTTGACGCCGGCCAGCGCGCTGGCGCGGCGGTTGATGCCGATGGCCTCGACCAGAAGGCCAAGCGCGGTGCGGCGCATCAGAAGCGCCGTGGCGATGGCGGTGGCGATCCAGATCCAGGTGGGCACCGGCAGGCCCAGCACCACCCCCGAACCGATCCAGCCGAAGCCGGGATCGGTGAAGGTCAGGATCCGCCCCTCGGTGATCAGTTGCGCGACGCCCCGGCCCATGGTCATCAGGATCAGCGTGGCGACAAAGGGCTGGATGCCGACAATGGCGACCAGCGTGCCGTTCCACAGCCCCGCCAGGGCGCCCGCGCCAAGCGCAAGGACCAGCGCGGCGGGCAGCCCCCAGCCGGCGGCGACAGTGGATGCCGCGACCGCGCCACAGATCGCCATGATCGTGCCGACCGACAGGTCGATGCCGCGCGTGGCGATGACCAGCGTCATGCCGACCGCCAGCAGGGCCACGGGCGCCGCGCGCTTCAGCACGTCGATGACCGGCCCGACCAGCCGCCCGTCGTTCATCTGGACGTCGAGAAAGGCCGGATACAGGGCCGTCACCACGGCGACCAGGGCGGCCAGGGCGATCAGCTGGGGGGCAAGGCGCTTGAGCATCTCCATCACGCGGCGCTTCCGGTGGCGGCGATGGCCTGCATGATGCGGTGGGGCGCGATCTCCTCGCCCGTCAGTTCCGCGACATGGCGGCGGTCGCGCAGCACGATCACCCGGTCGGACACGGCGATCAGTTCGTCGATTTCGGAACTGATGACCAGCAGCGACATGCCCGTTTCGGTCAACTGGTGGATCAGCCGGACGATCTCGGCATGCGCGCCCACGTCGATGCCGCGCGTGGGTTCGTCCAGGATCAGGAAGCGCGGGTTCATCGCCAGCCAGCGGGCCAGCACCACCTTCTGCTGGTTGCCGCCGGACAGCTCGCCGATGCGCTTTTCCCGGCCCGAGGTGCGGATGTCCAGCCGCCCGATATAGTCGTCGGCCAGCCGGTTCTGTTCCGCGCGCGGAATGGGCCGCGCCCAGCCGGCCTTGGCCTGCAGGCCCAGGATGATGTTCTCGCGGATCGACAGGTCGGCGATGATGCCGTCGGTCTTGCGCTCCTCGGGGACGAAGCCGAAGCCTGCCGCGATGGCCGCGCGGGGGCTGCGCAGGTCCAGCGGACCCTTCCGGTCGCGCGCCTCGCCGGAATGGGCATTGCGCAGGCCGAACAGCAGTTCCGCGCTTTCGGTGCGGCCCGACCCCAACAGGCCGGCGAGGCCCACGACCTCTCCCTGTCCCACGGCCAGGTCGAAAGGCTCGACGGTGCCGCGCCGGCCCATGCCCCGAAACTCCAGCATCGGCGGGCGCGATCCCCGGGCCACCGGCTGGTGGCTGGTGGCGGCCTCCAGCTCGCGGCCCAGCATGTGCTCGATCAGGCGGACGCGGTCCAGGCTGGCGGTCTCGGTGGTCACGATCTTGCGGCCGTTCCTCAGCACCGTCACCCGGTCAGTCAGATCGAAGACCTGGTCCAGGAAATGCGACACGAAGACGATGCCGAGGCCGCGTTCCCGCAGGCCCCGCACCACGTCGAAGACCATGCGCACCTCGGCCGCGTCCAGCGATGCGGTCGGCTCGTCCAGGATCAGCACCTTGCCCGACAGGGCGACCGCGCGGGCGATCGCGATGATCTGCTGGATGGCCACGGAACAGGTGCAAAGGTCGCGGTCCACGTCCAGATCCAGCCCGTATTCGGCCAGTGTCGCGCGGGCCTGCGCGCGCATGGCGCGGGTCTGGATCAGGCCCCACCGGCGCGGTTCGCGCCCGAACATCAGGTTCTGCGCGACGGTCAGGTTCGGCAGCAGGTTCACCTCCTGATAGACCGTGCCGATGCCAAGGTCCTGCGCCTCGACCGTGGAATGGGGGTCGATAGGGGCGCCATCAAGGGTCATGGTGCCGCCGTCGCGGCGATAGGCGCCGGTCAGGCACTTGATCAGCGTGGACTTGCCCGCGCCGTTTTCGCCCAGAAGCGCATGGACTTCGCCGGCACGCAGGTCGAAATCGACGCTGTCCAGCGCGCGCGTGCCCGGAAATGTCTTGGTCAGCGACCGGATGGACAGCAGCATGACGCCTTCCCCTTGGTCATGGATGCCGGGCCGCGCGGCGGCGGCCCGGCAAGGGCGATCAATAGCCCAAGCCCTTGCGGCGCTCGTATTCGCCCGCCGGATCGTCGGCCTGCGTGTAAAGCTTGGATTCCGTCTGGATGAACTTCGGCGGCATCGTGCCGTCCTTCCAGTATGCCGCCAGCGCATCGAAGGCGGGTCCGGCCATGTTGGGCGTCAGTTCCACCGTGGCATTCGCCTCTCCGTCCGCCATGGCCTTGAAGATGTCCGGCACGGCGTCGATGGAGACGACCAGGATGTCGCTGCCAGGCTTCAGCCCGGCCTCCTTGATGGCCTGGATGGCGCCCACGGCCATGTCGTCGTTATGGGCGTAAAGCGCGCAGATGTCCTTGCCGCCGTTTTCCGCCTGGAGGAAGCTTTCCATCACTTCCTTGCCCAGGGCGCGGGTGAAATCGCCGGTCTGGCTGCGCACAATGGTCAGGTTCGGGTGATCCTTGATGGCGTTCTCGAAGCCGGTCTTGCGGTCGATGGCGGGGCTCGATCCGGTCGTGCCCTGCAATTCGACGATGCGGCATTCCTTGTCGCCGACCTCCTTGGCCAGCCATTCGCCCGCGACCTCGCCCTCATGGACCAGGTTCGACCCCACGGCGGTCAGGTACAGGTCTTCGCTGCTGTCCACCTGCCGGTCCAGCAGGACGACCGGGATCTCGGCCTCTTTCGCTTCCTGCAGCACCGAATCCCAGCCGGTTGCCACGACCGGGGCCAGCAGGATGGCGTCCACGCCCTGGGCGACGAAGGATCGGATCGCGGCGATCTGGTTCTCCTGCTTCTGCTGCGCGTCCGAGAATTGCAGCTGGATGCCGCGTTCCTCGGCCTGCTGCTTGGTCAGCGTGGTTTCCGCCGCGCGCCAGCCGGACTCGGATCCGATCTGCGAAAAGCCGACGGTCTCGCCCTCGGCAAGCGCGCCTCCGGCAGTGACGGCCAGAAGCGCGGCAGTGCCGAGCAGGGTCTTGATGGTCATGGTGTCCTCCCTCGTGAAAAACGCGCCGGTCCTCCACCGGCAGTTTGCTGCGGGGCTTCAGAAGCCCCGCAAATCCTCGGGCAACAGCGCCTCGGGAATGTTCTGGTAGCTGACCGGGCGCAGGAAGCGGCGGATCGCCATGGTTCCCACGCTGGTCGCGCCGAAATTCGTGGATGCCGGATAAGGGCCGCCATGGACCATGGCGTCGGCCACCTCGACGCCGGTGGGCCAGCCGTTGGCCAGGATCCGGCCCGCCTTCTGTTCCAGCACCGGCATCAAGCGCCGCGCCAGTTCCATGTCGCCGTCGTCCAGATGCAGCGTGGCGGTCAACTGGCCCTCCATCGCCTCGGCCACGTCCAGCATCTGATCCTCGCTCGAGACGGTGACGATCAGGCCCAGCGGGCCGAACACCTCCTCAGCCAGGCTGTGGTCGCGCAGGAACTCATCGGCCGTGGTCTTGTAGACCGAGGGAAGCGCATTGCGGCCCTCGCTGACGCCCTCGAAGATCGGGGTGGCGATGCCCGCCGCGCGGGTGGCGCCCGCGCGATAGGCCTCGGCGATGCCGTCGGTCAGCATGACCTGCGGCGCGACCTTGGCCAGCATGTCGCCCGCGGTCTTGGCAAAGGCATCGGCAAGGACCCCCTTGGGCATCACGACCAGGCCCGGATTGGTGCAGAACTGGCCCGCCCCCATGGTCAGGCTGCCCGCCCAGCCTTCGGCGATCCTGGCTCCGCGCGCCGCAAGCGCCTGCGGCAGGACGAAGCCGGGGTTGATGCTGCCAAGCTCGCCAAAGAAGGGGATCGGCTCGGGCCGCGCGGCGCAAAGGTCGAACAGCGCCCGCCCCCCGCGCAGGCTGCCCGTGAAGCCCACCGCCTTGATCAGCGGATGCTGGACCAAGGCCGCGCCGACCGCATGGCTGTCGCCATGGATGAAGCCGAAGACGCCCGCGGGCATTCCGGTGTCCCGGATCGCGGCATGGATCGCCTCGGCCACGATCTCTCCGGTGCCGGGATGGGCGGGGTGGCCCTTGACGACGACCGGGCAACCCGCCGCCAGCGCCGAGGCCGTGTCACCCCCGGCGGTCGAGAAGGCGAGGGGGAAGTTCGACGCGCCGAAGACCGCGACCGGGCCGATGGGCCGCTGCATCAGCCGCAGGTTGGGGCGCGGCAGGGGCTGGCGGTCGGGCAGCGCGACATCAACGCGGCGGTCCAGGTAATCGCCCTTGCGGATATGGTCGGCGAACAGCCGCAACTGGCCGGTGGTGCGGCCGCGCTCGCCCTGCAGCCGCGCCTCGGGCAGGCCGGTTTCCGCCGTGCCGATGGTAGTGATCGCCTCGGCCCGCGCCTCGATCTGGTCGGCGATGGCCTCCAGGAAGCGGGCGCGGTCCTCGCGGCTGGTGGCGGCATAGGCCGCAAAGGCGTCCTCGGCGGCTTCGCAGGCGCGGTTGACCAGATCCACGGTCCCGGCGCTGAACTCATGCGGCGTGCCATGGGCGGGGGCGGATCGGAACGTCCCTTCGCCTGCCAGCCATTCGCCTGCGATCAGATGTTTGCCATGGGGGGTGAAGGTCATTGCTTTGTCCTCAGAATTGGAAGTCCGCGACGGTGTTGCGCCGCCCGAGGGTGAAGGCATCGGCCACAAGCACCATGGGCGCAAGGTCCGTTTCCGATTGCCCGCCGCGGACAAGCTCGGCCATGCGGGCATAGAGCGCCGGGTATTCGCCCATGATGTCGTCGGCGCCCTGGACGTGGCGGCCGTCGATTTCCAGCCGGTTGCCGCCCATGCGCAGCGCCATCGGGCCGGCGTCGGTCTGGAATTCCATGTCCCAGGTCTGCGGGCCTTCCTGGCGGAAGTCGAAATCGGCGCTGATCCGCTGGCTGAACTGCAGCCGCGCGGCAATCGGCGCCTGGCGGTTCGCCGGAAAATCCAGGTCCGCGGACAGAAGGCGCAAGGGTTCTGGCAGGAGTTCGGTCAGAATCGACAGGGCATTGATGCCCGGATCGAAGACGCCCATGCCGCCGGCCTCGAAGATCCAGTCCTGGCCGGGATGCCATTTGCGCACGTCCTCGCGCCAGGTGATGCGGCCTTCATGGATGGTCTTGCCGGCCAGCCAGTCGCGCGCGGCACCCACCGCCATCGCCATGCGCGAATGCCAGGTGGCATAGATCGTGACGCCCTGCCGTTCCGCCAGGTCCGCCAGCGCATGAACTTCGGCCAGGGTCGCACCGGGGGGCTTTTCCAGCATCAGGTGCCGGCCCGCGCGCAGCACGGCTTCGGCGGCGGCGTAACGCGGCACCGGCGGCAGGCAAAGGCTGACCGTGCCAATATCGGGCCGCGCGTCCAGCATGGCGTTGATGTCGGTGAAGGGCTCGACGCCTTCCACCGCGCCGTGGCGGCTGACGGTCGCGGCCAGTTCCCAGTCCGGGCTGGCTTCCAGCGCAGGCACATGCTGGTCAAGCGCGATCTTCCCGATGCCGGCTAACGCGATCTTCATCAATGGCTGTCCCTTCCGACGGCATTGCCCCGGCAGCCCTTCAGGAAGTCCAGGTCGGCGCCGGTATCCGCCCCTTCCACATGCGCCTGGTGCAGCCAGGCATAGCCACTGGCCGGAACCTCGTGCGTGGGGCGCCATTCGGCCAGGCGCAGGGCCAGTTCCGCCTCGGGGATGTCCAGGTGCAGGCGGCGGTTCGGCACGTCCAGTTCGATCATGTCGCCGTCGCGGACCACGGCCAGCGGCCCGCCTGCCGCCGCTTCGGGGCTGGTATGCAGGACCACCGTGCCATAGGCGGTGCCCGACATGCGCGCGTCGGAAATCCGCACCATGTCGGTGATGCCCTTGCGCAGGACCTTGGGCGGCAGGCCCATGTTGCCCACCTCGGCCATGCCGGGATAGCCCTTGGGGCCGCAGTTCTTCATCACCATCACGCAGGTCTCGTCGATATCCAGCGCCTCGTCGTTGATGCGCGCCTTGTAGTCATCGATATCGTCGAACACGACCGCGCGGCCGCGATGAACCAGCAGGTGCGGGCTGGCGGCCGAGGGCTTCAGCACTGCCCCCTTGGGGGCAAGGTTGCCGCGCAGCACCGCGATGCCGCCCTGGGCCATCAGCGGGCGGTCGGCGGGCAGGATCACGTCCTCGTTCCAGTTGACGACATCCTTGACCTCGCCCCAGATCGTGCTGCCGCTGACGGTCAGCGCGTCCTTGTGCAGCAACCCGGCCTCGCCCAGGCGTTTCAGCACCACGGGCAGGCCGCCTGCATAGAAGAACTCCTCCATCAGGTATTGCCCCGACGGCATCAGGTTCACGATGGTCGCCACGTCGCGGCCGCAGCGGTCCCAGTCATCCAGCGTGACATCGACGCCCACCCGGCCCGCGATGGCCAGCAGGTGGATGACGGCGTTGGTGGACCCGCCGATGGCGCCATTGGTGCGGATGGCGTTCTCAAACGCAGCCCGTGTCATGATGTCGCTTGGCTTCAGGTCGTCCTTGACCATCTGCACGATCCGGCGGCCCGACAGTTGCGCCATCACCCGGCGGCGGCTGTCGACAGCCGGGATCGCGGCATTACCCGACAGCGCCATGCCAAGCGCCTCGGCCATCGATGCCATGGTTGAGGCCGTGCCCATGGTGTTGCAGGTGCCCGAGGACCGGGACATGCTGGCCTCGGCCTCCAGGAATTCCTCCTGCGTCATCTCGCCGGCCTTCACGGCTTCCGAGAACTTCCACAAATGCGTGCCGGACCCGACACGCTCGCCCCGGAAATAGCCGTTCAGCATCGGCCCGCCGGTCACGACGATGGACGGGATGTCGCAGGACGCGGCCCCCATCAGCAGGGACGGCGTGGTCTTGTCGCAGCCGACCAGCAGCACCGCGCCGTCCATCGGCTGGCCGCGGATGGTTTCCTCGACCGCAAGTGCCGCGAGGTTGCGGAACATCATCGCGGTCGGGCGGAAGGTGTTTTCCGATGCGGAAAAGACCGGCACCTCGACGGGGAAACCGCCCGCCTCCCAGACGCCCGCCTTCACCTTTTCGGCCAATTCGCGCAGATGGCCGTTGCAGGGCGTCAGGTCGGCCCAGGTGTTCAGGATGCCGATCACCGGGCGGCCGTCGAACAGGTCGTGGGGCCAGCCCTGGTTCTTCATCCAGCCGCGATGATAGATCGTGTCGCGCGAGGTGCCGCCATACCAGTGCTGGGAACGAAGCTGGCGCGGCCAAGGGGCGGGTTTGAACGTCATGATAGCCTCAGAGAGTGGCAACGGCGACAGGGGCTTCGCCGTTTTGCTGCTGGTCCAGCGGGTTCGAGAGCGGAAGCCCGAAGGCAGGCGATTCGATCTGGAAGACATCGCCGCCACGCGCCTTGATGCCGTCGGCAAAGGACAGGGTGGCGGTGCCGAAGAAATGCACATGCACATCGCCCGGCTGGCGGAACAGCGCGTATTTGAAGTGGTGGTGTTCCAGGTTCGCCAGCGAATGCGACATGTTGGATTCGCCCGACAGGAAGGGCTTTTCCCAGATCACCCGGCCATTGCGCAGGATGCGGCTGGTGCCCTCGACATGATCGGGCAGGTTGCCCACCAGCATCTCGGGGCCATAGCTCGCCGGCCGCAGCTTGGAATGGGCAAGCCACAGATAGTTGCCGCGCTCGGTCACGTGATCGGAAAACTCGTTGGCCAGGGCAAAGCCCAGGCGGAAGGGCGTGCCGTCCGGACCGATCAGGTAAAGGCCCGCGACCTCGGGCTCCTCGCCCGCGTCCAGCGCGAAGCCGGGCGAAACCAGCGCCGCGCCGGGGGCGACCGCATTGACGCCGTTGCCCTTGTAGAACCATTCGGGCTGCACGCCGACAGCATGGCCCTGGGGCTTGCCGCCTTCCAGGCCCATGCGGAACATCTTCATGCTGTCGGTCAGCGCCTCGGCGTCCGCCTTGGCGTGCATAGAATTGCGCGTGGCCGCGCTGCCCAGATGGGTCAGGCCGGTGCCGGTCAGATGCAGATGCGCCGGGTCGTCGTGATCCAGCGGCAGCAGCACCCGGCCCTCGGCCAGGGCGGCGGCCAGATCGACGGGTTCGCCCTGCCCGCGCGCCGTGACCTCGGCCTCCAGCCCATGTCCGGCAGCGATGGCCGCCAGCGCCAGATCGCGGGTGGACCCCGCACCGGGCACGATCCAGGCCTTGTCATCGACCCGTGCGGCGACAACCCGGTCGCCGCCGGGGCTTTTCAGTTGCGACAGAAACATGGCTCTAGCCTTGCTTGTTCTTGTTGTAGACGTCGAAGATCACGGCGGCGAGCAGCACCAGGCCCTTGATGACCTGCTGGTAGTCGATGCCGATGCCCATGATCGACATGCCGTTGTTCATCACCCCCATGATGAGGGCGCCGACCACGACCCCGATGATCCGTCCCGATCCCCCCGTCATCGAGGCGCCGCCGATGAACACGGCCGCGATCACGTCCAGCTCGAACCCCACCCCCGCCTTGGGCGTGGCGCTGTTCAGGCGCGCCGTGACGATCATCCCCGCCAGGGACGCCAGAACCCCCATGTTGACGAAGGTGAAGAAGACCAGCCGCTCGGTCTTGATGCCCGAAAGCTTTGCCGCCTTCTCGTTCCCGCCAAGGGCATAGATGCGCCGCCCGGTGGTCGTGGACTCGGTGAAGAAGGCATAAAGGACGATCAGCACCGACATGACCAGCAGCACGTTCGGCAAGCCCCGGAAGCTGGCCAGCTTCCAGCCGACGAACAGCAGCGCGATCACGACCACGGCGTTGCGCGCCCAGAAGAAGCCCGCGGGCTCGGGGGCGATGCCGAACTCGGCCTCGCGCGCGCGGCCCCGGATGCCCGCCCAGACGATGGCGGCGGCGGCCAGGGCGACCAGCAGCATGGCGGTCACGTTGGGCTTGTCCGGGCCGAACAGGTCGGGGATGAAGCCGGTGGACAGCGCCTGGAACGACCGCTCGAACGGGCCGATGTTCTGCCCGCCCAGCAGCCACAGGGTGAGGCCCCGGAAGACCAGCATCCCCGCCAGCGTCACGATGAAGGACGGGATGCGCCAATAGGCGATCCAGTATCCCTGCGCAGCCCCGATCAGCCCGCCCACGACCAGCACCATGGGGATCACCAGCAGCACCGGCAGATCCATCCTGACCAGCAGCATGGATGCCACTGCCCCGGTGAAGGCCGCGACGGATCCGACCGACAGGTCGATATGCCCGGCGACGATCACCAGCAGCATCCCCAGTGCCATGATGATGACATAACTGTTTTGCAGGAACAGGTTGGTGATGTTCTGCGCCGACAGGAAGTCCACGCCCTGGACGGCGCGCACGATGATGAAGAAGAACAGGACGATGGCGATCAACGCCAGCATCATCCCGTTCTCGCGCAGGTGGCTGCCCAGATGGGCGCCGATGCCCGTGGCAGGCTTGTTGGTCTCGGCGGTGCTCATGCGGCGTCCCCCTTCATTCCGTCTTGCAGGATCAGGGCCATGATCCGTTCCTGGCTGGCCTCTTCGCGGGTCAGCTCACCGGCGATCCGGCCCTCGTTCATGACATAGATGCGGTCGCACATGCCCAGAAGCTCGGGCATTTCCGAGCTGATCATGATGACGCCGTGGCCCTGGGCCGCCAGGTCGTTCATGATGTTGTAGATCTCGAACTTGGCGCCCACGTCGATGCCGCGCGTCGGTTCGTCCAGGATCAGCACCTGCGGATCGGTGAACAGCCACTTGGACAGGACCACCTTCTGCTGGTTGCCGCCCGACAGGTTCATCACCCGCTGGAACACGCTTGGCGTGCGGATGTTCATGGCGCTGCGGTATTTCTCGGCCACCTGCTGTTCGCGGCCCCGCGACAGGACGAAGCCCTTGGCGATGCCTTCCAGGTTCGCCAGCGAGACATTGCGCAGGATCGGCTCTTCCAGGATCAGGCCCAGGGCCTTGCGATCCTCGGTGACATAGGCCAGCCCGGCGTCGATCGCCCTGGACACGGTGGAGAGATCCGGCTTCGCCCCACCCAGCGTCACCTCGCCCTGGATGTCGCGGCCATAGCTGCGGCCGAACAGGCTCATGGCGAATTCGGTGCGCCCCGACCCCATCAGGCCCGCGATGCCGACGATCTCGCCCTTGCGGACATCGATGGACACGTCTCGGATCACCTGGCGGGGCTGGTCGGGGTGCATGACCGACCAGTTCCTGACCTCCATCAGCATCTCGCCGATCCTGGGCGTGCGCTCGGGGTAGCGGTGGGCCATGTCGCGGCCGACCATGTCGCGGATGATCCGGTCCTCGGTGATCTCGGCCCGCGTCAGCGTGGACACGGTGGATCCGTCGCGGATCACGGTCACACGGTCGGCGACGCGGCGGATCTCGTTCAGCTTGTGGCTGATGATGATCTGGGTGACGCCCTGGCCCTTCAGCTCCAGCATGAGGTCCAGCAGCTTCTGGCTGTCGTTTTCCTGCAGCGCGGCGGTCGGCTCGTCCAGGATCAGCAGCCGCACGTTCTTGGCCAGCGCCTTGGCGATTTCCACCAGCTGCTGCTTGCCGACGCCCAGCTTTTCGACCTTGGTGGTCGGCGCCTCGGTCAGGCCGACCTTTTTCAGCAGCGCCTCGGTCTTCTGGTAGGCAAGCGGCCAGTTGATGATGCCGCCGGTCGCGACCTCATTGCCCAGGAACAGGTTCTCGGCCACCGACAGCAGCGGCACCAGCGCCAGTTCCTGGTGGATGATGACGATGCCGGCATGTTCGCTGTCGCGGATGTCACGAAAGCGGGCGGGCTTGCCGTCATACAGGATTTCGCCCTCGTAGCTGCCATGGGGATAGACGCCCGACAGCACCTTCATCAGCGTGGACTTGCCGGCGCCGTTCTCGCCGCAGATGGCGTGGATCTCGCCCGGCTCGACCGACAGGTTGACGTTGCTCAGCGCCTTGACGCCGGGAAAGGTCTTGGTGATGCCCTGCATCTCAAGGATGGCCGTCATCGCGTTCCTCCCTTCGGGATGCGGCCCCGATCCGGCCGGGGCCGCGGGATCGTCACTTCAGCTGGTCTTCGGTGTAATAGCCCGAGTCGACCAGAACCTCTTTCCAGTTCGCCTTGGTCACCGGCACCGGCTCCAGCAGATAGGAGGGCACGACCTTGACGCCGTTGTCATAGGTCTCGGTGTCGTTGATCTGCGGCTCGCTCCCCTTCAGGACGGCGTCCACCATGCCCACGGTGACCTTGGCCAGTTCGCGGGTGTCCTTGAAGATGGTCGAATACTGCTCGTCCGCCTCGATCGACTTGACCGACTGCACCTCGGCGTCCTGGCCCGTCACGATCGGCATCTTCATGTCGCCCGAGCCGTAGCCGACGCCCTTCAGCGACGACAGGATCCCGATCGACAGCCCGTCATAGGGCGACAGGACGCCATGGACCTGCTTGTCGCCGTAGTTCGAGGACAGCAGGTTGTCCATCCGCGCCTGCGCGACCGCCGGATCCCAGCGCAGCGTGCCCACCGTTTCCATGCCGGTCTGGCCCGAGCCGATCACGATCGTGCCGTCGTCGATCAGCGGCTGCAGGACCGACATTGCCCCGTCATAGAAGAAGAAGGCATTGTTGTCGTCGGGGCTGCCGCCGAACAGTTCCACGTTCCAGGGCTTCACGTCCGGAAAGCGTTCCTTCAGCCCCTCGACCAAGGTGGTGGCCTGCTGGACGCCGACCTTGAAGTTGTCGAAGGTCGCGTAATAGTCCACATGCTCGGACCCGCGGATCAGGCGGTCATAGGCGATCACCTTGATGTCGGCGGCGGCCGCGTTTTCCAGCGCGTTCGACAGGGTGGTGCCGTCAATGGCGGCGATCACCAGAACGTCCACGCCCTTGGTGATCATGTTCTCGACCTGGGCCAGCTGGTTCGGGATGTCATCCTCGGCATATTGCAGGTCGGTCTCGTACCCGGCTTCCTGCAACTGCTTGACCATGTTGTTGCCGTCGTCGATCCAGCGGGCCGACGATTTCGTCGGCATGGCGATGCCGATGGTTTCGGCCATGGCGCCGGTAGCCAGCCACGAGACACCGATCGCCAGCGCGACTGCGGCGGTTCTGAACTTCATGTGTATCCTCCCCTGGCGCGGCCAAGGGCCACGCATCCTCCAAACAGGTGAGAAAGGTGTAGCGCAGGCTTTTCATGCCGGTAAAATGATAAAATAGACAATCTGCATACCGAGTTTGTTATGTTGCTTCATGCCTTGAAACCGGCCCAGCTTCGGCTGATCCACGAAGTCGCTCTGCACGGACAGTTGCAGCTTGCGGCCGAGTCGCTTGCGATGACCCAACCCGCCGCATCGCGCATGCTGGCCGAGGCGGAACGCCAGATCGGCGCGCCGCTGTTCATCCGCCAGCCCAAGGGAATGGAGCCGACTGAGATCGGCACCACGGTGCTGCGCCGCGCCCGCGTCATCTTGCGCGAAATGGCCAGCATCGAGGCCGATGTGCGCGCCCTGCGCGGCGGCTATGCGGGATCGGTCCGCGTGGGGGCGGTGACCGGCCCGGCGATCAGCTATCTTGTCAGCGCGATCCGCCAGATCAAGGAGGAAAGCCCCCAGGCCGACATCACCGTGGACGTGATGCCCTCGCGCGATCTGCTGATGCAGCTTGCCGCCGGAGAGATGGATTTCGTCCTGGGCCGGATCCTGCCGGAATTCGACAGCGACAGCTTCAACATCCTGCCGATGTCGGATGAAAAGGTGGCGCTGATGGCGCGGGCCGACCATCCGCTGGCCCGCGCCCGGCTGGTCACGCTGACGGAACTGGTGGGGCAGGAATGGATCATGCAGCAGCGCGGATCCCCTATCCGGGAAGCGACGCTGGCCGCCTTTGCCAGCGTCGGCCTGTCGGAACCCGACAATATCCTCAACAGTCCCTCGCTGCTTCTGACCATCGCCTATCTGGCCCAGTCGAATGCCATCACGCCGGTGTCCCGCGAGGTGGCAGAACTGCTGATCCAGCCCCCCGTCAGGGCCGCCTTCACCATCGTCCCGACCCCGCAGCCGATCCGCGTGTCGCCCTATTTCCTGCTGGATTTGAAGCGCCGCCCGCTGTCGCCGCTGGCGAAGCGCCTGCGGGACGCGGTGGCGCAGATGTCGGGCAGCCCGATCAGGAACGCGGCTGCCTTGTGAGTTGCCTGCGCCGCGCGACCTCATAGGCGACGGCGCCGATGACGGTCGCCGCGATGATGACCAGCGCCAGCGCGTTGACGGCGGGGGTCAGGCCGGTGCGGACCTTGGTGGCGATGAAGACGGTCAGCGGCGTTTCAAAGCCGCGCACGAACAGCGTGGTGTTGTAGTTTTCCACCGATTGCAGGATCGCGAGCCCGCCCGATGCCAGCAGCGCGGGCCGCAGGAAGGGCAGCAGCACCCGGCGAAACACCATCAGCTTCGACGCGCCCAGACCAAGGGCCGCTTCCTCTTGCGTGCGGTCGAAGCGTTGCAGCCGCGCCATGACCATCAGCATGACATAGCAGATGATGAAGGTCGTCTGCGCCACCACGATCAGCGCGATGCCTCCGCCCACCCCCACCTGGCGCCACAGGATCAGCGTTGAAATGCCGATCACCACCCCGGGCGTCAGCAGGGGGGACACCATCACGGCATAGGCAAAGCTGCGCGCCCGCGCGTGCAGCGTGGTCAGAACCAGGGCCGCCGCCGTTCCCACCGGCAGCGCCACCAGCACCACCAGCACCGCGACGATGGCCGAGGTTCCCAGCGCCTTCCACATCGCCGCATCGGCCCACATGGCGGAAAACCATTGCAGCGTCGTGCCCTGCCAGGGGATCACCGTGGGAAAGCGGCTTTCGTTGAAAGCCGCCACCGACATGATCAGCAGGGGCGCGAACAGATAGGCCACGAAGGCCAGCAGATACAGGACGAACAGCCCGCGAAAGATCCGGTCGGGGGTCATTTTGCCACATCCGTCAGGTTGACCCGCGCGATGCGCAGCGTGGCCAGAACGACCGCCAGGCACAGGACCAGCAGCGTCAGCGCATAGGCCGCGCCGCGATTCCAGTCGCCGCCCTCGAAGAACCAGTTGTAGATGATCTCGGTGAACCAGCGGCTTCCGGGGCTGCCCAGCAGAGCGGGCGCGACATAGGAGCCGGCGGCCAGCATGAAGGTGAAGACGCAGCCCGTGGCGATGCCCGCCTTGGCATGCGGAATGACCACCCGCCGGTGGATGCGCACGGTCGAGGCGCCAAGATCCCGCGCCGCCTCGACCTGGGATTTGTCCAGGCTCTCGATGGCGTTGTAGATCGGCAGCAGCATGAACAGGATATAGGCATAGACCATCCCCGCCAGCACGCCGCCATTGCCTTGCCAGCGGATCGGCGTGTCGATCAGCTCGATGCCCTGCAGGACCGCGTTCAGCGGCCCACGATAGGCCAGCAGGATGAACCAGGCCAGCGTCCGCAACACCTCGTTGATGAAGAAGGGGATGATGACCAGCATCAGGGCGACGGCAAGCTGGCCGGGCGTGGCGCGTTGTGCCATCCAGAAGGCGATCGGATAGCAGACGACCAGCGTCAGGGCCGCCACAAGCGCACTGGCCCAGATGGTCTTGAGGAAGATCGCCCGGTGCACGCCCTCGTTGGCAAGATAAAGGAAATTGTCCAGCGACCGGACATCCTGCGGCCCGCCGATCTGCGCGGGGGGCAGGTTCGGGCGCAGGGCATAGTCGATCATCATCAGGTTCGGCGCCAGCACCATCGCCGCCAGCCAGACCAGCACCAGCGACAGGAAGATCGTCGCCAGCCCCCCGCCGAAACGCCCGTAAAGATCACGCATCGGCCAGCACCACGGCATGATCCGGCGCAAAGGAAAAGCGGGCATCCGTGCCCGGCGCGGGCGCATCGGCCAGCCGGGTCGAGGGGACCGAGGCCGCCAGCGCCGCCCCATCGGCAAATCGGCCGTGGACCAGGGCAAAGGCACCCTCGAAATCCACGCGCTCGACCGTGGCGGGCAGGGTGTTGGCGCCTGCGCCGGGGATCAGCGCCTCGGGCCGGATATAGACGGTCGCGGCCTGGCCCGGGGCGACGCCATGGCGCGCGCGGCCCTGCAGGGCGCCCATCTGCGTCTCAACGGTGGCCATCGCACCGTCCACGGCGCTGACCCGGCCCGTGATCGCATTGGTCTCGCCCACAAAGCGCGCGACGAACGGGGTCGCGGGATTGTCGTAAAGCTCGCGCGGGGTGGCGACCTGTTGCAGCAGGCCCGCCGACATGACCGCGACGCGGTCGGACATGGCCAGCGCCTCGGACTGGTCATGCGTGATGTAGATGAAGGTGACGCCCGTACGTTTCTGAAGCGCCCGCAGTTCCGCCCGCATGTGCTGGCGCAGCTTCAGATCCAGCGCCGACAGCGGCTCGTCCAGCAGCAGCACGCCAGGTTCCACCGCCAGGGCGCGCGCGATGGCGACACGCTGGCGCTGCCCGCCCGAAAGCTCGCCCGGCATCCGGTCGCCGTATCCTTCCAGCGCGATCAGGCGCAGCAACTCGTCCGCCCGCTTGCGGCGTTCGGCCTTGCCCATGCCGCGCGCCTCCAGCCCGAAGGCGATGTTTTCCCAGACCGGCATCAGCGGAAACAGCGCCAGCGACTGGAAGATCATCGCGGTCGGCCGCTGGTTCGGACCAAGCCCGCGCATGTCGCGCCCGCCGATCAGAACCCGCCCTTCGGTCGGTTCCAGAAAGCCCGCGACCATGCGCAGGATGGTGGTCTTGCCGCAGCCCGAGGGCCCCAGGATCGAGAAGAACTCGCCCGCCTGGACCGTGAAGGACACGTCGCTGACCGCGCGCGTCGTCCCGAAGGTCATCCCGATCCCGTCAAGCTCTACCGAATGCGACATCCGTCCCCCGTTTCTTGGTGGGGACAGGGGCGGTCCCCTGTCCCATGCGTCATCAGGCCGACAGGAAGCGGTCCTGGTATTCGTTGCGCTTGGTCACATACCAGCTTTCCTGGATCGGCCACCACCACAGCTTGTCCAGGGCATCGCCCGGATAGGCGGCGGCGAAGAAGGCCTTGGCCTCGTCCGACAGCAGGTCGGCCGAGCCGACGGCGGTCGAGTTGATCGAGGTGGCGTTCGTGTACATCGCCCCCGCTTCCGGCGTCAGGAACCAGTTGATGAAGGCATAGGCCGCATCCAGGTTCTCGGCCCCCGACGGGATCGACAGCCCCTCCATCCAGGCCAGCGCGCCTTCCTTGGGCGCGATGAAACCCACCGGCAGCCCTTCCTTGGATAAGGCGGCGGCGGTCGAATCCCAGGTCTGGCCGATGGCCGCGCCATTGACGCGGAAAGCGCCCTGGGCCTCGTTCTCGTTGTTCCAGAACTGGATGATGTTGCCCTTGCGGGCGACGGCCTCGGCCAGGATCACGTCGAAGATCTCGACCTGCGCCTCGGGCGTCTTGAAGGCATCCAGCAGCGGGCGGGGCAGCTTGCCCTCGGCCTCCAGCCACAGGCCGAGGCCCACCAGGGCGGAATGGGCGCGCACGGTGGCCTTGCCCGCGGCTGCTTCACCCCAGATGTCGCCATAAGAGGCCTTGCCGTATTCCAGCGGCATCTGCTCCTTGTCGAAGGCCACCGCCTCGGTGCCCCAGTCGGTCGGCACTTGGTAGCGCTTGCCATCAACCACCGCGCCGAGGTTGGTCGAGTTTTCCCAGGCCGAGGGCAGCACCTTCGCCACCTCGATCTTCGCTTCGTCCAGGGGCTGGACCAGGCCGAATTCGACATAGTTCGGCACCCGGTCCACGGTCGGCCAGATCAGGTCGAAGCCTGCGCCGTTGTTGGCGCGCAACTGGTTCAGCAGTTCGTCATTGGTGCCATAGGGCGTATAGTTCGGCGTGATCCCCGTCGCTTCCTTGAAGGCGCCCAGGATCTCGTCGTTCAGATAGCCCGCCCAGGCAAAGATGTTCAGCGTGCCGGAGCCCTGCGCGAATCCCGGCCGCGCGACAAGCGGTGCGGCCAGCGCCAGGCCAGCGGCCGCGCCCGCGCCCTTCAGAAGTCCGCGGCGATGAAGTCTGCTCATGTGTCGTCCCCCGATGGGCCGCCCCGCCGGGTCCTGCCCGCGGAACGGCATGGTCCATGGCGACCGCCCGGAAGGGCGGCGGCCAATCGGAAAGAGCATATCCGCGCCCTGTGACAGGTCAAAGACTCTTTGATCTTCCACCCAAAAAGCTGTTTTACCTATTGTCGCGACAGGATGCTGGCCGGACGCGACCGCGCCAGCGCCTGGGTGATCAGCCCCGTCAGGACGGCCTTGATGATGTCGCCGGGGATGAAGGCCGCCATCAGCAGCGTGCATTCCACCAGGGTCTTGTCCAGCACGATCGACATGCCGACGATGCCAAAGCCATACATGACGGCGATGCCGCCGATGATCGAGGCCAGCGTCACCGAAACCGCCAGCGGTCCCGTGCGCAGGCGCTCGACGATCAAGCCCGTGACAAAGGCCGCGACAGGCCAGCCCACCAGGAAGCCCGAGGTCGGGCCGACAAAGGCGCCCAGTCCGCCGCGCCCGCCGGCCAGCAGCGGCAGGCCCAGCGCCACCAGCGCCAGGAACAGCAGAACCGCCAGCGCGCCGCGCCGCGCGCCAAGGATCGCCCCCGCCAGCATGATGCCCATGCTTTGCGCCGTAATCGGCACGCCAAAGGCCAGCGTCAGGCTGGGGATCAGCCCCAGGGCTGCGATCAGCGCCGCGAACAGCGCGATCTGGGTCATGTTGCGTTCCATCGTCTAGTCCTTCCTGTCATGGGTTTCGGTCATGATGCCGCCCCGCGCGCGCAGGGCTTCGGCCACGTGGTCGGCGTCGTCAAGCGCCAGCGCCGCCATCGGCATGACGATCCGCCAGCCGGGCCGCCGGGGCGAACGCGCCCGCCAGGACATGGCCAGCCTCCGGCCGTTGTCCACCAGCATCGGGGTAAAGCGCAGGACCATGGCGATGGCAAGCTCGACCGCGCGGGTGGGCAGGCCGATGCGGCGCAGGGGCGCCAGCAGCCTTGTCAACACCGCGATCATGTCGGTCAGCCGGGTGGTCATGGTCACGAAGTTCGCCAAGGCCAGCGCGGCCAGCAGGCGCAGGGCAATGGCCAGGCCCGCCTGCGCCTGGCCGGTCAGCCCGTGCCACAGCGCGATCAGCAGAAGAAAGGGCCAGAGCATCCGCAGATGCGCGGCCCCCTGCCGCAGGAAGGTCGCGCCCGCCGACAGATACAGCGCCAGAACCGCCAGCAGGGCTGCGGCCAAGACCTCGGGACGGTCGGTCAGGAACAGCGCAACGGTCAGAAGCGACAGCGCCAGCAGCTTGGCGCCGGCCGGCAGCCGATGCGCCCAGGTTTCAACCGGCGAGGTGAGCGAGATCATCGAGGCCCCCCCAGTCGTGCATCTGCGTCTCGAAATCGGGCAGCACCCTGTCCGCCGGGCCGTCGGCAATCAGCCGGCCCCCTTCCAGCCACAGGATCCGGTCGAAACCGCAAAGCTGGTGCGGATCATGGGTGACCATCACCACCTGCGCGGCGATCCCGTCCAGATAGCGCATCAGCTGCAGCCGCGTCGGGATGTCGAGACCCGAGAACGGTTCATCCATGACGATCACCCCGGGCTGCATCGCCAGCACCGCCATGAGGCAGAGAAGCTGCTTCTGCCCTTGTGACAGGCTGTGGGTGGCCGCCATCGCCCAATGCGCCTTGCCAAAGCGGTCCAGCATGGCCCGCGCCTCGGCTTCGGCATCCTTCGCGCGCCGGCCCTGCTGGGCCAGACCAAAGGCGATTTCCTCGAGAACAGTGGGAAAGATGATCTGGTGGTCGGGGTTCTGGAAAATGATTCCCACATTATGCAGGGCCGCGCGGCGGTCCCCGGCCATGTCGGTCCCCCCGATCCGCGCCTGCCCCGCGTCCGGCGTGATCAGGCCGGCGATCACCCGCGCCAAGGTCGTCTTGCCCGAGCCGTTGCGCCCGACAATGCCCACCCGCGGCTCCGTCAACCGGGCCGAGACGCCCGCCAGCACCGCCCGCCCGCCCAGCGTCACGCCGATGTCGCGCAGATCGACGCTCATCGCCCGCGGGTCCAAACCGGTTGTTTCTGGAGTCGTGATGCCATCCTCGGGCTTCCGCTGCATGTGCAGCACGCATCTGCGCCGGAATGGCCTCGCGGCGCAAGCCCGGCCCGCTTACTGATAGCTGCGCACCAAGGCCCCCGCGATCATCGACCAGCCATCCACCGCGACAAAGAAGGCCAGCTTGAAGGGCAACGAGACAACCACCGGCGGCACCATCATCATGCCCATTGCCATCAGCACGGCCGAAACCACCAGGTCGATGATCAGGAAGGGAAGCGCCACCAGAAAGCCGATCTCGAAGGCCCGCTGGATTTCGGACAGCATGAAGGACGGGATCAGGACCGAAAGCTGCCCGCTGCGGTCGCCGCTGCCGGGCGCGATTTCGGCCAGGCCCGCCAGGGTGTCGGGATCGGTGCGCGCCGCCATGAAGTCCTGGAAGGGCACGATGCCGCGGCGGATCGCCTCGCCCAGGGTGATGGTTCCGTCCTGCAGGGGGGCCCCGGCCATGGCCCAGGCCTCGCGCAGGACAGGGTCCATGATGAACCAGGTCAGGAACATCGCCAGCGCGACGATCAGCATGTTCGGGGGCGAGGATTGCAGCCCGATCGACTGGCGCAGGATCGACAGCACGGTGACGATGAAGGGAAAGCAGGTGATGGTGATGGCAATGCCGGGCGCCAGAGACAGCGCCGTCAGCGCCGCCACCAGCAGCACCGCGTTCTGGCCCAGGCCCTGACCAAGCCCCTGGCCCACCTGCCCCGCGATTTGGCCCAGACCATCCTGTGCCAGGACCGCGGCGGGCAGGACCGCCAGCGCCGCCGCCAGGGCGATGCTGCGGATCATGCCGCGCCGGGGGCGGGCAGGATGCGCACGCAAAGCCGATCCTCGGCCGAGCCGTCCGAGGTCAGCTCGCCCCGCGCAATGACCTTGTCGCCCACGCAGATCTCGACCCCCTCGTCGATGGACTGGTCCAGCAGAAGGATGTCGTCGGGCCGCAGCGCCGACAGCTGCGCGACGGTCTGGCGGGTGCGGCCAAGCCGCACGGTCACCTCGACCTGGATGGCGTCGGTGTCGATCAGGTGGCTCAATGCGTCCATGATGTCTCGTCCCCGTTTCGGTTTGGGCCCGCTGATCTCGGCAATCAGCGCGCGGATGGTGTCGGCCACGCGGGCCGGTTCAAGCTCGATCCGCCCGCCTGCCAGCGACAGCGCGATGCGATCGCAGTCCGATTCGGTCACCTCGATGCCCTCCAGACCGCAATCGGCCAGGCAGCGGTCCACCATGTCGCGCAGCGAGGGGCCGCAGGTGACGCGGGCCCGCAGGGACGGGGCCGCGCGCGAAAGGCGCAGCAGTTCGGCGGTCAGTGCCTCCTCCAGCCGGCGCGACTGGGCGGCGGGCGCCAGGCAGTCGAGGATCTGCGCCAGGACCGGGGCCAAGCCCTCGACCGCCTCGCGGCGCAACTCGGCCCGGCGCGCCTCGTCATCGGCCAGGGCGCGGGCCAGGCGTTCCAGCCCGGCATTCAGAGTGCGGGCCTGTTCGTCCTGCTGGCGGGCGATCCCTTCGGCCAGCCCGTCGGCATAGGCCTGGTCCAGCGCCTCGCGGCCGAAGGTCGGCTGTGCCCCCTGCGCCGCCGCTGCCGCGCTGAAGGATTCAAGCTTGAAGACGGCAAGGGTCACAGCGCGTTCTCCTTGTTGTCGATCCAGCCTGTCAGGATCTTGGCGCTTTCGTCATGGCGTTCCTTCATCATGTTGCGCAGCCGGGCCACCGGATCGCCGGGCGGAAGGGCCAGCTGTTCGGGCGCGCGGGGGCCGGGCTGCGGGACCACGGGCTCGGCCACGACCTCGGTTGCCGGGATGACGGTGCCGGTCAGCGCCGGCGCATCGGCAGGCGGGCGGCTGTCGTCCAGCGCGGGCCGGGGCGCGCGGCCCTTCAGGACCGGGCGCAGGACCAGGAAGACCAGCGCCAGCGCGAACAGGCCGATCATCAGGATCCGCGCCAGGCCGTTCAGCTCCAGCCGGTCCATCCAGCCGGGGGCGGCGGCGGTCCCCTGCTGGCCCAGGCCAGCGAAGGGCAGCGATTTCACGGTGATCTGGTCGCCCCGCGTCTCGTCATAGCCGACGGCGGACGCAACCAGCTCTCGCAGCACGTCCAGTTCCGCCTGCTGGCGCGGGACCATCTGCGTCTCGCCCTGGGCGTTCTCCTCGGGGACGCCATTGACCAGCACCGCGACCGTCAGCCGCCGGGTCGATCCGGGCTGGCGAGACACCTCGCGGGTCAGGCGCGTCACCTCGTAATTGGCCTGCTGGCGGGTTTCCTGGCGGTTCGCCTCGGACCGGTCGCCCTGCGCCTCCTCGGCATCGGGCAGGTTCGAGGCCGCCGTCACCGCGCCGGACCCGGTGCTGTTGCTCTGGTCCGTCGTTTCCTCGGTGACTTGGGAGATCATCGCCCGCTGCTCGGGATCGAAGCGCTGTTCGGTCAGCATCTCGGTCTCGGTCACCAGATCCAGGTTCAGCTCGACAATGGCATTGCCGATGCCGACATGGGGTTCCAGGATGCGCTCGACATTGCGCTTCATCTCGGCCGCGCGGTCGGCGCCGGCCTCGTCCTCTCCGGCGGCGATGATGCCGTTCCTGGTGTCGATCACCGTCACCGCGTCGGGGGCCATGCCCGGCACACCCGAGGAAATCAGGTATTTCAGCGCCGCTGCCTGCTCGCGGCTGATCGCCTGGCCGTTCGTGCCGATGGTGACCGAGGCAGTGCCCTGACTGTCCCGGCGGTATCCGCGCCCGGTTTCGATCGCCAGGTGCACGCGCGCGGTCCTGACATTGGGCAGGGCCAGGATGGTGCGGGCGAGTTCCCCTTCCTTCGCGCGCCAGTAGGCGGCGTCGAACATCTGCGAGGTCGTTCCAAACCCCGACATGCCGTCCAGCAGCTCGTAACCGGCCCCGCCTGCCGCCGGCAGCCCTTGGGCCGCCAGATCCATCCGCAGCTTGTCGCGGCTGGCGGCATCGACCCAGATCGAATCGCCGCGCACCTCATGGGCCACGCCCGCGCGCTCGATGCCGGCGACGACCTCGCCCGCCTGCGCCGGGTCCAGCCCGCCGTAAAGCAGGCTCATCGAGGGCCGGTTCGCCAGCCAGGCAAAGCCCGCGACGGCCAGAAATGTTGTCAGAAAGGCCGCCACAAGGACGGCTTTCTGTTGTGAGCTTCGCTCGTTCCAATAGTCCTGCAATTTTTGCAAAACCGGCCCCTCTCGAATCAGCGTCGGGTTCCTTGTCCCGCTGTTGATGCCATGGGCGGCGTTAAGATTTGGTTAGTCGCGGGGTGCTAAATCCGTCTTGTCACGACGGAGAATCACCATGACCGATGCGACCCTGGATCCGCCCTCGCAACCATCCGGCAAGAAGAAGCTGATGCCCCTGCTGGCCGCCGTGCTGCTGGCCGGAGGAGGCTTTGCCTCCACCTACCTGGGGCTGTGGTCGCCCGCCGCGATGCTGGCCCCGAAGGAGGACGCGCCGGCCGCCCCCGCCGTGATCTTCGTGGAGGTCCCCACCATCGAGTTGATCATTCCCGGCGGGTCGGGCCGCAGCCTGGTCCTGTCGGCCAGCATCGAAACCGACAGCGCCCATCAGGCCGACGTGACCCACCTGATGCCGCGCGTTCTGGACACCTTCACCGGCTTCCTGTCCGGCATCGACCCGGCGGCTTACGACAAGCGCGGCGTGCTGGAAATCATCCGGGCCGAGCTGGTCACGCGGAGCCGCTATGTGCTGGGCAACGAGGCCATCAAGGATTTGCTGATCACGGAGTTTCGCTTCAAATGATACTGGACCACGCCTTCCAGGCCGCGCTTCTCGCGGCATCGCTGGGCCTTGGCGCCTTCTGCCTGATCCTGTCGCGCAGGCTGCGGCGGCTGAACAACCTGGAAACCGGCCTTGGCGGCGCCATTGCCGTCATGGCGGCCGAGGTCGATCGCCTGGACCACGCCATCCGCAACGCCAGGGCCGAGGCGACCGAGGCCGGCGAGGCGCTGTCGCGCGAGATCGCCGCCGCCCGCAAGGAACGCGCCCTGTGGGATCTGCGCCAGAAGATCACCCAGGCCCAGGCGACCGCTGCTCCGCCTGCCCCCGTGGCGCCGATGCGGCGGCTGCGCAAGCGCGTGGTGGCCGCCGATGCGTAGATCGGCGCTGATGATGCTGACGCTGGCCTTCGGCCTGCCGGCGGGCGCCGCGATCTGGCAGGGCGCGGATCTGTCGCGCTTCTTCGCGGCCTCCGCCAGTTCCGGCGACCTGCTGTCCGGCTGCAGCGATGTCCCCGAGGCGGTGGCGCTTGCGACCGAACTGCGGGACCGCGCCCTGCGCATCGAGCGCTACATGGAGGTGCTCGACACCCGCAAGGCCGAGATCGCCAAGGCCGAGGCGGCCTTGAGGGCGCGGGCCACCGAGTTGAGCCAGCAGAAATCCGGCATCCAGTCGCGCCGCACCGGCGCATCCCAGGCCGTGCGCGAGGATATCGACCGCCTGGTCGCCGTCTATGACCAGATGAAGCCCGCGGAGGCCGCAGCCGTCCTGACCAACCTGCCCCCCGATTTCGCCGCCGAGATCCTGATGCGGGTCCAGCCCGAAACCGGCGCGCGCATCATCGCCTCGGTCGAGCCGCGCCAGGCCGCGCTGCTGACCGCCCAGATGGGCGCGCGCAGCGTCCGCAAAGACTAGGAGAGAACGCCCATGTTCGGCATCGTTGGCATCGTCGTCACCTTCGCGATGGTCTTTGGCGGCTACATTCTGGCAGGAGGCAAGATGGGGGTGATCACCCATTCGCTGCCCTTCGAGATGATGATGATCGGCGGCGCGGCCGTCGGATCCTATCTGCTGACCAATGACAGCCACACGCTGAAACAGACGCCGAAGGGGATCATCCAGGCCTTCAAGGGACCGAAATGGAAGGAATCCGACCATCAGGACGTGCTGTGCCTGATGTTCCAGTTGCTGAAGATCGCGCGCGAGAACCCCGTGGCGCTGGAACAGCATATCGAGAACCCCGGGGAATCTGCGATCTTCGCCGCCTATCCCCGGCTTCTGGCCGATCACGAGGTCGTCTCGCTGACCGCGGACACGCTGCGGTCGGCCAGCCTGAACTATGACGATCCCTACCAGGTCGAGGACATGCTGTCCCGCCGCCTGGCCGGCCTGCGGGAGGACGCGATGCACGTCCCCCATGCGCTGCAAAGCATGGCCGACGCGCTTCCCGCGCTTGGCATCGTCGCCGCCGTCCTGGGCGTCATCAAGACCATGAGCGCCATCGACCAGCCCCCCGCCGTCCTGGGCGGCATGATCGGCGGCGCCCTGGTCGGCACCTTCCTGGGGGTGTTCCTGGCCTACGGCTTCGTGGCGCCCCTGGCGGGCAGGCTGGGCGGCGTCATCAAGCAGGACCTGGCCTTCTTCGACGTGATCAAGTCGGTGCTGATCGCGGGCCTGCACCAGCACGCCACGAACCTGTGCGTCGAGGTCGGCCGCCAGGCCGTGCCCGACCATGTCCGCCCCAGCTTCGACACGCTGGAAGCCGCGCTGCGCGACCTGAAGAAGGCGGCGTGATGATCGGGGCGCTGGTGATGGTGATCGGGCTTGCGGGCACGGCCGCGGCCGATCCTGCCCTGCTGCCCGATGCCGCGGCCCTGGCCGATGACGCGACGGGCTGGCTGCTGGAGGGTGAGTCCCTGCCCCCGGACTATCGCGCCCGGCTGATGCGGATGCCGCCCGAGGCACGCCTGCAGGCCCTTGTCTTCCTGCGCCGGGCGGGGCTGCTGACGGCGGATTCCTGGGCGCTGTCCGACATCTTGGCCCCGGCGCCAACCAGGGCAGGTGACAAATGAGCGCCTCGGCCGCCACCCGGTTGAAATCGCTCGACGCCTCGGTTCTGGTGACCGGCGGGCTGGTGCTGATCGTCATCTCGATGGTGATCCCGCTGCCGCCCGCGATCCTCGATTTCGGCTTTGCGCTGTCGATCGCGGCGGCGACGCTGATCCTGGTCATGGCCTCGCTGGTGGAACGCCCCACCGATTTCCAGGCCTTTCCGATGCTGCTCCTGGTGACGCTGGTGATCCGGCTGTCGCTGAACGTGTCCTCGACCCGGCTGATCCTGACCCAGGGCCATACCGGCACCGATGCGGCGGGCCATATCATCAACGGTTTCGCCAGCTTCGTTGCCGGCGGCTCGCTGATGGTCGGCCTGACGGTCTTTGCCGTCATCTCCATCGTCAACTTCGTCGTCATCACCAAGGGCTCGGGCCGCATGGCCGAGGTCGCGGCCCGCTTCGCGCTCGATTCGCTGCCGGGCAAGCAGCTGGCCATCGACGCGGATCTCAATGCCGGCGCCATCGACCACCAGGAGGCCAAGAACCGCCGCCTGCGCGACCAGCAGGAGATCAACTTCTTCGGCTCCCTGGACGGGGCGTCGAAGTTCGTCAAGGGCGACGCGGTGGCGGGCATCGTCATCACCCTGGTCAACCTGCTGGTGGGCCTGGGGATCGGCATCGTGGCCCACGGCATGCCGGTGGGCGAGGCGATGGCCACCTATTCCCACCTGACCATCGGCGACGGGCTGGTGGGCCAGATCCCCGCCGTCATCACCTCGATGGCGGCGGCGCTGCTGCTGTCGCGCGGCGGGGCGACGGACACGACCGCGCGGCTTCTCTCCAGCCAGCTGATCCGCGGCTGGCAGCCTGCCGCGGTCGTCGCGGCGGCGATGCTGCTGATGTCCTTCGTCCCCGGCATGCCGCGGCTGCTGTTCCTGGGCATCGCCGGCGCCCTGGCCTTCGGCGCCTGGCAGCTTTACCGGCGCGGCGCGACCGCCCCCGCCCTGCCCGAACCCAAGGCCGAGGCTGCGTCACCCCGCCCCGCCGCCCGCATCGGCGACGTGCTGGACACCGACGAGATCAGCGTCGAGATCGGCACGGACCTGGTGCTGATCGCGCTGGACCAGGCGCGGGGCCTGGGCAGCCGGATCACCAACCTGCGCATCCACATCGCCCGCGCCTATGGCCTGATCCTGCCCGACGTGCGCATCACCGACACGGACGAGCTGCATCCCGGCGACTACCAGATCCGCGTCCATGGTGTCGTGCGCGGCCGCGGCAGCCTGCGTCCGGGCGGGATCCTGGCGCTTGGTCCCGACCATGTGCTGCAGGGCCTTTCGGGCGATGCCGTGCGCGAACCCGTCTATCTCAGCCCCGCGCGCTGGATCGACCGCAACGCCCAGGAGGACGCCGCGACCCGGGGCGCGACGGTTGTCACCCCGATGGAGGTGCTGTCCACCCATCTGATGGAGGTCGTGAAGGCGAATCTCTCGGCGCTTTTGACCCTTGGCGCCATGCAGCGCCAGATCGAGGAGCTGAAGACCCTGTCCGACGGCGCGCGGGCCGAACGCAACCGGCGTTATTTCGACGGCATGATCCCCGACAAGGTCTCGCCCGAGATGCTTCTGGCGCTGCTGCGTGCGCTGCTGGACGAAAAGGTCTCGATCCGCAACCTGCCCCTGATCGTCGACGCGATGGCCGAATTCCGCGGCATCGATCAGATCGAAACGGTCTATGAACTGGTGCGCAAGCGCCTGCGCGGCCAGATCACCCAGCAATACAGCGATCCCGCGGGCGGCATCTCGGCCCTGCAGCTGCACCCGGCATGGGAGGCCGAATTCGTCCGCGCCGATGCTGAAACAGGCCGGGCGGGCGGCGGGGCAATGACGCCTGCCCTGTCGCGCAAGCTGCTGGAGGCCGCACGGCGCGCGATGGCGGCTGTCGAGCCCGCCCTGCAGACCGTCCTGGTCGCGCCGGATCACCGGCGGCGGATGCTGCGCGCAGTGCTTGGCTCGAACGGGATCGCGATCCCGGTGCTTGGGCTGGAAGAAATCGACCCAGCCGCCGACTTGCGGCTGGTCGGCACCATCGAGGTCGGCTGATGTGGGACGGGCTTGCCCAGCTGCTGCCGGGGCTTAGTTGGACCTGGGTGCTGGTCTATCTGCGCGTCCAGGCGCTGGTCCTGGTCCTGCCGGGCCTCGGCGAACGCGTCGTCTCGGTCCGTGTGCGCGCGGCCGCCGCGCTGGCCGTCACGCCGATGCTGGCGGGACTGGTGCCGCCCGCGGCAGCGCCCGGTGACGTGCTGGCGACGCTGGGTCAGGCCGCGGGGGAAACGCTGATCGGGCTTGCCGCCGGCATGGGTCTGCGGCTGCTGGCGCTTTCGCTGGATATCGCGACCTCGGCCATCGCGGCCACCACCTCGCTGTCCCAACTGGTCGGCGGCCAGAACGAGGCCGCGCCCCATCCCATCGGCAACCTGTTCCACCTGGCGGGGCTTGCCGCGCTGATGGCGCTTGGCCTGCCGGTAATGATCGTGCAGCTGATGGCCGACAGCCTCGCGATCTGGCCCCCGGGCGGTTGGCCCGATGCGGATGGCCTTGCGACCGAGGCGATCCGCCTTGTCGCCCGCAGCTTCTGGGTCGCCATGCTGCTGGCCGCGCCCTTCACGCTTGGCGGCTTCATGTTCCAGGCGCTGACGGGCGTCATCAACCGCGTCATGCCCGCGCTGCCGGTGATCTTCATCGGCTCGCCCGCCGCGATCATGCTGGCCCTGGCGGCGCTGGCGCTGCTGGCGCCGGTGCTGATCGGGCTCTGGGCCGATGCGATCCTTGGCCATGTCCTGCCGGGGGCGCCATGAGCGAGGAAAACGACGACAAGCCCTTCGAGGCCTCGGACCAGAAGCTGCGCAAGGCCCGCGAGGAAGGGGACATCCCCCGCTCGGCCGAACTGAACGCCGCGGCGGTGTACCTGGGTGCCTTTCTGGCCCTTGCGGTCGGCGCGGGCTTTGCGGTCAAGGCCTGGCTGTCGATGGCGACGCGCGCGCTCGGAGCCGAGGGCTGGGCGCCCGGCACCACGGGCGCCATCGCTGTCGCGCTTGGGCGATATGCGGGCTGGGCGGTGCTGGGGCTGGCGGCTGTGCCCGCGTTGGCGATCGTTGTCGCGCTGATCGCGGGGCGCGGGCTGGTCTTTGCGCCGCAGAAGCTGGGCTTCGACGTGAACCGGATCAACCCGATGAAGACGGCGGCGCAGAAATTCGGCAAGTCGGGGCTGGTCAATTTCGGCATATCGCTGGCCAAGGTGGCGCTGGTCTGCGCGGGCGGCTGGTTCATGTTTCAAGGCTTGCTGGGCCATCTGGCCGCAAGCGCGCTGGCCGGCGACCGCTGGATCCCGGATCTGGGCGTCCTGCTGCGGTGGGTGCTGGCCCTGGCTTTGGCGGTCTCGATCCTGTTCGCGGGGCTGGACATGGGCTGGCAGTGGTTCGACCACCGCCGCAGGAACCGCATGAGCCGGAAGGAGATGGAGGACGAATACAAGGATTCCGAGGGCGATCCGCATTTCAAGGCCGCCCGCCGCCAGCGCGCCGTTGACATCGCCACGAAGCAGATGCTGGCCGATGTCGCCAAAGCCGACGTGGTGATCGTGAACCCGACCCATTACGCCGTGGCGCTGGAATGGAAGCGCGGCAGCGGGCGCGCGCCCGTCTGCCTGGCCAAGGGTACGGACGAGGTCGCGGCCCGGATCCGCGAGCGCGCCCGGGAAAGCCGGGTGCCGATCTTCTCGGACCCGCCAAGCGCCCGCGCGATCCATGCCACGGTCGAGATCGGCCAGGAAATCCGCCGCGAACAATTCGCCGCGGTCGCCGCCGCGATCCGGCTTGCCGAAAAGATGCGGGAAAAGGCGCGCGCCGGATGGTAAGGACCCGATGGTGAGGGCCAAATGAAGAACAGCGACAAGCTGGCGCAACTGGAGCGCATCGCCCGGATCAAGGCCGAACGGGAACTCAAGCGTTTCGCGGCCTTCAGCCTGCACATGGCGCAGGCCCAGAACAATGCCGCCGCAATGCGCACGGCGCTGGATCAAAGCTATCGCAGCACCGCGCCCCTGACGGTGGCCGAGGCGCGCATCGCCAATGCCCAGGCAGGCCGCAGCGCGCGCGACTTGCGCCAGGCCGAGGCCGAGGTCGCGCGGATGCAGCCGCGCTTTGACGCCGCACGCCGCGATGCCGCCCGCGAATTCGGCCGGGCCGAGGTGCTGCTGAACCTGTCGGCCGCCAGCCGCGACAAGGAAAAGACGCCGCGATATTGAAAAGCCGCCCCTTGCAAGCAGCCTGCTGCCTGGGTTTCAGCCCCGCTGTTCCGGGCACACGATCTCCTTCGCACTTCGCAAGAAGGCCTGATCCATGAGCAATCCGATTTGGCTGAGCGGCTCAGCGAGCGCCTGCAGCCCTCCTTGCCAATGGCCACGGCAAGCCTCGCGTCGATGAGCCGCGCAGGCAAGCATGTTTCCCCGGACCTCTTCAACGGCCTGTCAGCGGAACCCTGCCCTGCGGATGGCGCAAGGGCAGCGTGGCGGGGTCAACGGCAATGCGTGGCGAAAGCGAAGACGCCACCACGATCATCGATCCCCCTGACCAGCCTCCAAAGAGCCCAGGTCGATGTCTACCCAGACCAGCCGGTGATCGGAGGCGGCCTCGACCGCAGCGGCCAGCGGATCGCCCGGCGCGGGCCAGATCACGCCGCTGCCGGTGATGCGCAATCCCTTGGCGGGCAGCAGGTAATCGACGCGCAGGTTTCCCGGCCCGGCGGGATCGAAGGCACCCGTGTCCAGCGCCGGATCGCCGCGATGCCCGGCGTTGGCGCCCGCTTGCTCCGGCTGGAACGCCCCCTTGGGCTGCGGGTCCTGCGCGTGCTCCAGCAGCGCCGCCATCGCCTGCGGCCTCCCCTCGCCATCCGCCAGGTCGAGGTTCGGATTGCCCGCCAGCACAAAGGGCGCGGGGGGCAGATGATGCAGCCAGAAGGCGGCCTCGTCATGGTTGCGGCGGCCGTTCCGGTCCTCGGGGCCGTCGAAAACGGGTGGCGTCGCCGACCAGGCCAGCAGATGCAGCCGTCCGGCGTCGGTCAGCACCGGCACGTCCCAATGCGCGGTCGATGACAGGCGCTGGACCTCGGCCGCCTCGGGCGGCAGGGGCGGCATCAGGTTGCCCGGCAGGTCGCGCCACAGCACCGCCGAATGATCAATGACCACCCCCAGGGGCAGCCGCGACAGGATCGCCATGCCGTTCTGGCCGGAAAACTGTCCGAAACCCTGCGCGTCATCGGCCCCGCCGGCCCGCCCATCGCCATCCAGATCCAGCCCGGTCGGCATGCCGCTGTTCGGTCGCCGGGAAAAATGGTGCGGCATGGCGTGGCCCGCCTGTTCCAGCACCCCCGCGAAAGCCGCCAGCGCCTGGCCATCGCCATCCCAGTCCAGGCCCGTCAGTACGATCACGTCGGGCGCGGCAGCCGCGATCACCCGGGCCGCCGCCAGCACCTGCGGGTCAGAGCGGCGGATGTCGCGCAGCAGCAGCCCCGGCCCCTTGCGCGTCAGGCCGGGGTCATAGGTCGCCACCCGCAGATCCTGCGCCGTGGCGGCCGTGGCAAGAAGGGCCGATATGATCCAGACAAAAATCCGCATCCGGCAGGTGTCGCACGGGCCGCGCATCCTGCCAAGCATCGTGGCAAGCGGGCGTCGGGATGACCGATCCGGCCCCAAGGTCGCGGTTTCGGCCATTTCCTTGGCAATTCTGCGTCGGAAAGGCACCATCAGACGGCAAGACACCGCCGAGACACGCGCACGGCCTTGCATTTGCGCCCGATGCCTACATCTGATGGCGCGCAATTCCCGTGCCATCACCAGAGCCTCCATGTCCACCGACCATCTGTCCCGCCGCCACATCCTGCAAGCCGCCCTGGGCAGCGGTGCGTTCTTCCTGTTGCCGCATCTGGCGCGGGCGCAGGGGCCGGCTGCCGGAGAAAGCCAGCCCTTTTCCCTTGATTGGCTGCGCGGCGTGGCCCGCGACCTGGCCGCAAGACCCTATGTCGCCCCCGAGATCGCCGATCCCGAGATCCTCGACCAGGTGGATTACGACCGCCACAACCAAGTCCGCTTCCGGCCCGAACGCAGCCTGTGGCATGGCCAAGGCGATGTCTCGCCCGTGCAGGGCTTCTTCCCCGGCATGTATTTCCGCAACCCCGTGCGGATCCACACGGTCGAGAACGGAATGGCGACCGAAGTCCCGTTTTCGCTGGATCTGTTCGACATCCCCGAGGGCAACCCCGCCCGCAAGCTGACCCGGACCAAGGGCTTTGCGGGCTTTCGCGTCCAGGACGCGCGCACGAATATCGACTGGATGGCGTTCCTGGGGGCGTCCTACTGGCGGACCTCGGGATACAGTGGTCAGTTCGGCCTGTCGGCACGCGGCCTTGCCATCAATACCGCGATCCCGGACGGCCCCGAGGAGTTTCCCCTGTTCACCCAGTTTTGGCTGGAACCGGCCGCGAATGGCGACCTGACCGCCTATGCGCTGCTGGACAGCCCGCGCGCGACCGGCGCCTATCGCATCGAATCGCGGCGCGGCAACGGGGTGGCGCAGGACATCACCGCCACGGTCTTTCTGCGCGATGCGGTGGAACGGCTGGGGATCGCGCCGCTGACCTCGATGTTCTGGTTCGGCAAGAACACGCCCCATGTCTCGCCCGACTGGCGGCCCGAGGTGCATGATTCCGACGGGCTGGAGATCCTTGCCGGCAACGGCGAACGCATCTGGCGGCCGCTGAACAACCCGCCGGGAACCATGGTCAACAGCTTTGCCGCGCCCTCGGTCAGGGGATTCGGGCTGATGCAGCGCGAACGCGATTTCGCGCAGTATCAGGATGACGGAGTCTTCTACGACAAGCGCGCCAGCGCCTGGATCACGCCCCGGGGCGATTGGGGCGATGGGGCGGTGGTGCTGTCGGAACTGCGCACGGATGACGAGATCCACGACAACATCGTGGCCTTCTGGCAGCCCGCCGGGCCGACGGCCAAGGGCCAGAGCCACGATTTCGCCTATCGGCTGGACTGGGTCCGCGACAATCCCGCCGTCAGCGAGATTGCCCATTTCACCGCCACCCGCCTTGGCGCGGGCGGCGTGCCGGGCCAGCCGCGTCCCAAGGGCGTGGTCAAGGTCGTCTGCGATTTCGAAGGGCCGAACCTGAAGGGCCTGACCCGAGAGGACAGCCTGACGCTGTCGGTCTCGACCACGGAGGCGCAGGTGTCGAACGTGGCGGTCTATCCGGTGGTCGGCACCGATTACTGGCGCGCGATCTTCGATCTGTCATTCGATCAGGCGGGCGAGGACCCGATCGACCTGCGCGCCTATGTCGACCAGGGCGGCACCGCGATGACGGAAACGCTGATCCTGCAACTGTTCCCGTCCCAGCTTCGCGCCCTGCTGGCCCGCACCCCCTGACCGGCTATCCCGTAGGGTGCGTGCCTGCACGCACCTTTCCAAACGCAAGGCAGGTGCGTGCAGGCACGCACCCTACACGCCGGCCCTCAATGCGCCATCATCTCGGCCACGATGCCCTCCGCGTCCAGCGAGGCGGGGTAATAGGTCGGCCAGTTCGTCACCTCGGCCAGCAGGACGGCGCGGTCGTCGCCCCAGTAGAGGTGATAGTGGTCCGACTTTTCCGGCGCGATGCGGTGGTCGCTGAACTGGATGAACCGCGGCGCGGCCTCGTCGCCCCCGACCTTCTCGAAGATGAAGCGGACGCCGCGATTGCCCTTGGCATAGGTCAGGATTTCGTGCCCGTCGCCTTCGTATCGGCCCTGCACTGACCGGTCGCCCCGGTGGAACGTCACCCTGTCGCCGTCGATGGCGATGCGATCCACGTCGGTCTTGTAGCCGGTTTCGTAATGGGCGCGATACTCCTCGGCCGTCTTGTCGCCATGGTCCGCCTTGTGCGCCATGACCGGATCCAGCGTGCCATCGGCCAGCAGCGGATAAACCGACTGCCAGTCGCCCTGCCAGTCGGACAAGGGCCGGGGCTGGACTTGGGAATCATCGAAATAGCCGTCCTGAACCGATTCCCCGGCATGCGAATGGCCATGGTCGTGCCCATGGTCGTGCCCATGGTCGTGGTCGTGTTTGTGGTCATGGGCGAATGCCTGAGATCCCAGCATCATTGCCGCACCCAGCATTACTGCCGCCATTGTCCCGAACCGCGTCATCCTGATCTCCAATATGATATGTTATTACGTATCACTATCTTTCAGGCACTCGGCTGGCAAGGACGGAAACGCGAAACGGGGCGAGCCATGCCCGCCCCGCTCCCAGCCCGTCGGACCCAGGTCAGCGGTAAAGGTCGCCGAACTGGTCGCGCAGCAGGTTCTTCTGCACCTTGCCCATGGTGTTGCGCGGCAGTTCGTCCACAAACAGCACGCGCTTGGGCTGCTTGAATTTCGCCAGCCGCCCTTCCAGCGCGGCCAGGACATCCGTTTCCGAGATCGCGTGGGCGCCAGCGGGCACGATCACCGCCGTCACCCCCTCGCCAAAGTCGCGATGCGGCAGGCCGATCACGGCGGATTCGACCACGCCGGGAAGGGCGTCGATCTCGGATTCGATCTCCTTGGGATAAACGTTGTAGCCGCCCGTGATGATCAGGTCCTTGCCGCGCCCGACGATGTGCAGATAGCCGCGCTCGTCGAACTTGCCCAGATCGCCGGTGATGAAGAACCCGTTCTCGCGCAGCTCGGCCGCCGTCTTTTCGGGCATCTGCCAATAGCCCTTGAAGACGTTGGGGCCGCGCACCTCGATCATCCCGATCTCTCCCCGCGGCAGCTCGGCGCCGGTCTCGGGGTCGGTCACGACGATCTCGGTCCCCGGCAGGGGCATGCCCACGGTGCCGGCGATCCGGTCGCCCTCATAGGGGTTCGAGGCGTTCATGTTCGTCTCGGTCATGCCATAGCGTTCCAGGATCGCATGGCCGGTGCGGGCCTGCCATTCGCGATGCGTTTCCGCCAGAAGCGGGGCCGAACCCGAGATGAACAGCCGCATATGCGCCGTCGTGTCGCGGTTCAGCCGGTCGTCCCCCAGAAGCCGGACATAGAAGGTCGGCACGCCCATCAGAACGGTGGCGCGGTCCATCAGGCCGATGATCCGCTCGGGATCGAACTTCGGCAGGAAGATCATCGAGGCGCCGGAAAACAGCGTCACATTGGTCGCCACGAACAAGCCATGCGTGTGAAAGATCGGCAGCGCATGGATCAGCACGTCATCCGGCGTGTAATGCCAGGCCTCGCGCAGCGCGGTGGTGTTCGACACCAGGTTGCCATGGGTCAGCATCGCGCCCTTGCTGCGCCCCGTGGTTCCCGAGGTGTAGAGCAGCGCGGCCAGATCATCCTTGTCGCGCGGCACGGTCGCGAAATCGGCGGGCGCATCGGCGGCGGCATCCGTCAGGCTGCCCTGCCCGCCTGCGTCCAGCGTGACGACCTGCGCGCCCGCCTGGTTCGCGGCGTCCTTCAGGGCATCGGCCTTGGCCGGGTCGCAGACAAAGACCGCAGGCGTGGCGTCGCCGATGAAATAGTCGATCTCGGCCGGCGTATAGCCCGTGTTCAGCGGCAGGAAGACCGCGCCGGCGCGGACGGTCGCCAGGTAGAGGATGATCGCCTCGACCGACTTTTCCACCTGGGCCGCCACCCGGTCGCCGGGCCTGACCCCCAGGGACACAAGCGCATTCGCCATGCGGCCGGTGCGTCCTGCCAGGTCGCCATAGCTGATCCGCTCGCCCGCGGCAGTCTCGATGGCGGTGGCTTCAGGATCGGCGATGCCGCTTTCCAGGATGTCGAACAGGTTGGCGTTCATGGCTTCTCTTTCTTGGTCGTGGTTTGTGCATCGGGCAGGTGGCGGCGCACCGCCTCCGACGCGGCAATTTCCGCGCGCTCGGCAAAGGCCTCGTGGTTGGCCTCGATCCGGTTCGGGTCGTAGAGGTAATTGACCATCAGCCCGTGCGATTGCTTCAAGCCATTGGCCGAGACATCGCCCAGGAAGTTCAGCCGCTCCAGGCAGGCGCCGTTGCCCAGGTGGAAGCGCGCGACAGGATCGACCGCCCGGCCCTTGTTGTCGCGGGCGCGAAGGAAATAGATCGCGGCCGCCGTCAGCAGCGGCTCGCGCAGCGCCCCGGCCCTGTCGGGATCGGCGTGCCAGCCCGGCTGGTCCAGCGGAGCCAGCGCCGCGCGCAGATTGTCGTCCAGCAACTCGCCCCCTTCGCGCGCGCGGGCCAGCCAGGCGGCAAAGCCCGGCACCGGCGACAGGGTGACAAAGGTCTGGATGTTGGGCAGTTCGGCCTTCAGCTCCTCGACCACCTGCTTGATCAGGAAGTTGCCGAAGGACACGCCAGCCAGACCGCGCTGCGTGTTGGAAATCGAATAGAACACCGCCGTGCTGGCCCGTTCCGCCTCGATCGGCTTGCGGTTCAGGTCCAGCAGCGGCGCCACCGTGTCGGGGATGGCCTTGGTAAGCGCCACCTCGACGAAGATCAGCGGCTCGTCCACCAGTTGCGGGTGGAAGAAGCCATAGCAGCGCCGGTCGGTGGGCTGCAGGCGGTTCCTCAGGTCGTCCCAGTTCTGGATCGCATGGACTGCCTCGTAGCGGATGATCTTTTCCAGAATCGCGGCGGGGGTGTTCCAGTCGATATGGCGCAGCACCAGGAAGCCCCGGTTGAACCAGGACGCAAAGAGATGCGCGAAATCGCTGTCCACCCGGCGCAGGGCGGGATTGTCCTTCAGGTGGCGCAGCAGTTCCTCTCGCATCCGGACCAGGGCGGCGGTGCCGCCCGGGGCCAGGTTCAGGCGGCGGAACAGTTCCTGTCGGCGGGGTTCGGCGGCGGTATGCAGCGCCTCGATCGCCTCGACCGATCCGGCGTCCTGCTGGACGGCGGCCAGCGCCCTTTCCACCGCCTTGGGGTCGGGGCCGAAGCGGTCGCCCAGCGTTTCCAGGAACTCCAGGCGCTTCGGCTCGTCCGCTTCCTCGAAGGCGGCGACCAGGGCGCGTGCCAGGGCCACGCCCGAAGCCTCGCCCCGGCGTGACAACAGAAGCTCGCCCATGTCGGACAGGCCGGGGGGCGCGGTCACCTGCCCCGCCGGGTCGCGCCAGCGCAACAAGGCGCGGCCCCGGTCGGTCAGCATCTCGAACAGGTCGCCGAAGCGGTTCGGACGGGAAGTCTGCACGATCTTGGTCACGCGTTTCTCCTTAGGAAAAGCGCCGCCCGGCTCAGCCCGGCAGCACGACAAAGATCAGCCACAGCACCACGGGCGCGACAACGGTCACCAGCGCGCCATAGCTGAGCAGCTTGCGGAAGAAGGCCTGCCGGTCCACCCCATGGGCATTGGCCAGGACCAGCGCGCCGTTGGTCGAGAACGGGCTGACATCCACGATGGTCGAGGCGACGGCCATCCCGGCGATGAAGCCGATGGCGCCGACGCTGTTCTCGCCCTGCAGGAAGGGCACGGCCAGGGGGATCAGCGACCCCAGAACGGCGGTCGACGAGGCAAAGGCCGACACCACCGCGCCGATGAAGAACAGCATCAGCGCCGCCAGCATGGGCGAGGCCATCCCCGCCACCGATTCGCCCACGAAGTCGATGGTGCCCATGTGATCCAGCACCGCGACATAGGTGGACACGCCGGTGATCAGCATGATTTCCGGCCAGGCGACCTGCGCCATGGCGCGCTTCTGCATGGTCGGGTTCCACAAGGCCAGCGCCAGCCCGATGGTCAGGGCGACAAAGCCGATGTCCAGGTTGAAGGCCAGCACCAGCACCGCCAGCAGGACCAGCCCGGCCAGCGTGAAGATCTGATAGGGCGTGCCGTCGGGCTGGTTGCCCTCCTCGACCTCGGCCACCAGGCGGTTCGAATCGCCGCCGGCTTCCTCGCTGATGCGGCGGCTCAGGGCCTCGGCCTCGCTGTCGCCGAAGATCTGCGGGCCGGTGGCGGCGCGAGCGATCTCGACATGGGGAACGCGGACGGGCTCGACCGCGTCGCGGGCCGACATCAGGCGCCGCCCGCCAAGGACCATGAACAGGATCAGCGCGACCGCCGCGTTCACGAAGAAGCTGGCCGCGAAGGTGGTCATGGCCGACAGGGGCAGCCCGGCTTCCTGAACCACGCCATTGGTGATGCCGCCATAGATGCTGATCGGGGAAAAGCCCCCGGCCTGCGCGCCATGGACGACCATCAGGCCCATCAGCAGCGGGCTGATGTGATAGCGGAAGGCAAAGCCAAGCGCGATCGGCGCCACGATGGCGACCGCGCCGGGGCTGACGGCGCCGACAGAGGTCAGCAAGGCCGAGATGCCGAACATGATCCAGGGGATCGCCCCGATGCGCCCCTTGACCGCGCGCACGGCCATGCGCACCAGCCAGTCGATGGTGCCGTTGTTCTGGGCCAGCGCGAACAGCCAGGTGATGCCGACCAGCGTCAGGAACAGCCCGCCCGGAAAGCCCGCGATGATGTCCTTGGTGGTCTGCGCCGCCAGCAGCGTGCCTACCAGAAAGGCCCCGACAAAGGCCAAAACGCCCATGTTGATCGGCCAGATGGTGGCCACGATGAACATCAGCACCAGGGCATAGATGGATATCAGATGTGGTGTCACGCGGCTCTCCCTTTCCTGCATGATCGTCGGCGGATCCGCCTCCACACGAATCCTCCTCCCACCATCGTTATAGACTGCATGGAGCATGATGTATATATCATAGTCGATGATGGATGTTTCCCTGCCCATCGACTAGGCTGCGGTGGAGGAGAATCAGGCGTGGCAAGCGTTCCGAACACCCTGCGGATCCGGCGCGCGTTGGAGGACGCGATCGTCGAGGGCCGCTTCCTGCCCGGCACGCGCCTGGACCCCGAGGCGCTGGAGGCGGAATTCGACTGTTCCCGCACCCCGATCCGCGAAGCCTTCCAGCAGCTCGAGGCTTCGGGCCTTGTGCGCGTGATGCCCAAGCGCGGCACCTTCGTCACCCAATGGTCCCCCGAGGAACTGGCCGAGCGCTTCGAGGTCATGGCCGAGATCGAGGCAAGCTGCGGCCGCCTGGCTGCCCGCCGGATCAGCGAAGTCGAACTGGACGCCTTTCGTCAGGTCCATGAGGACTGCCGCCGCCTGGCCGAGGCGGGCGAGGTCGAGGCCTATTACGCCCGCAACTCGGAATTCCACCATTGCATCTACCGCGCGACGCACAACGTCTTCCTGATGCAGGAAGCCGCCCGGCTGCATGCGATGCTGCAGCCTTACCGGCGGATGCAACTGCAGGTCAGGAACCGCATGGGCCGGTCATTTTCCGAACATGACGCCATCGTCGCGGCCATCGCGGCGGGCGACGGCGATGCAGCGGCCCAAGCCCTGCGCGATCATGTGATCGTCCAGGGCGACCGCTTCCACGACCTGATCGCGGTCCTGCGCCAGACGCTGCCTCAGCGATCCTGATTCTTGTGGGCCTGACGGCGGCGGAACAGCCGGAACAGGATCGGCGCGCCCGTCAGCACCAGGACGACCCGCGTGATGTGGTGGACGACCACGAAGCTGAGATCGGCCCCTGCGATCAGCGCCAGCATCGACATTTCCGCCTGCCCGCCCGGCATGAAGGCCAGGAAACCCTCGACCGGCGGGGCAAGGCCGGTCAGGGTCACGAATTCGGTCACCGCGCCCGCCAGGACGGCCAGGATCAGCACGAAGACCGCGCCGCCCATGACGGTTTCGCGCAATTCGCGCAGCGTCACGCCGACGTAACTCACGCCGATGCTGATGCCGATCAGGAATTGCGCGGCCAGCAGCGCCTCTTGTGGCGGGCGCATGTGCAGCACGCCAGCCAGCGACAGGATGGCGGCGACGACCAGCGGCCCCAGGATCGCCGCCCCGAACAGGCCGATACGCTCCGCCCCTTTCCAGCCCAGCAGGGCGGCCACGACCATGATCGCCAGTTCGGACAGGGGGATGTCGGCGGCGGGTTGGCCCACGGGATGGGTCAGTTCCACGCCATAGACCGACACCAGCAGCAGCGGGCCGACCACCATGATGACCAGCAGCCGGGTCACATGGACCAGCGAGACCTGGCGGACATTCGCCCCAGCCTCGGCCCCGAAGATGGTCATGTCGGCGGCACCCCCCGGCATGGCGGCATAGAAGGCCGTGACCAGGTCGAAGCCCAAGACGCGGCGGAAGAAGGGCACGCCGACAAGGCCGATGGCCGCGACGTAGAAGGGGATGATCGCGACCGAGGCCAGCATCGAGGGCAGTTCGGCCACAAGCGCGGGCGTCACCGCCGCGCCGATGGCCACGCCCAGCACGGACCGAGCCGCGACCGAGACCTGGCCCAAGCCCATCAGCCGAACGCCTGCCAGCGCCGCCACCAGCGAGGCCATCATGGGGCCGAACAGGAAGGGCAGCGGCAGGTGAAGCAGCCAGAACAGCACGACGCCGATGAGGCCGACCATCACCGTCATCGCCTGCCGCACCCGGAGGCCGCTTGCCATTCCCGCCCGTTCCCTATGGCCGGTTCTGACCGGTCAAACCTCGTCCCGGCCCGAGGCCAGGATGCAGAGCAGGGTGATCACCGCGGCGGCGCCCATGTAATAGCCCACATGCGTCAGGCCATAGGTCTGCTGCAGCCAGGTCGCGGCATAGGGTGCAAGCGACGCGCCGAAGATGCCCGCGAAGTTGAAGGTGATCGAGGCGCCGGTATAGCGCACCCGCGTCGGGAAGGGTGCGGCAAGCGCTGCCCCGATGACGCCATAGGTCAGGCCCATCAGGAACATGCCCAGGGTCACGAACAGGTAAAGACTGCCCTGCCCCCCGCCCATCAGCGGCGCCAGGAAGAACGAGAACGCCCCGATCAGGACCGTGACCACCATCAGGAAGGGACGGCGTCCGACCGCATCCGCGACCTTGCCCGCGATCGGGATCGCCACGCCAAAGACCACCGCGCCATAGATCTGCATCAGCAGCGCGTCCATGAAGGCAATCTGGCGGACCTTGACGTTGTAGGACAGAAGCCAGGCCGAGCAGATGTAGAACAGCACGAATGTCACAAGCGCGACAAAGGTGCCCAGGAACAGGCTGCGCTTGTGGTTGCGGAACAGTTCGACGACGGGGACCGACACGCGCTGGTCGCGCTTCACCGCTTCGGCGAACTCGGGTGTCTCGGTGATCGACAGGCGGACCCAGAGGCCCAGCACGATCAGGATGATCGAGGCCAGGAAGGGCAGCCGCCAGCCCCAGGCCAGAAGGTCGTCCTGCGACATGAAATGCAGCAGCACCCAGAAGAAGCCCGAGGACAGGAACAGCCCGACCGGCGCGCCCAGCTGGGGGAACATGCCATACCAGCTGCGCTTGCCCTCGGGGGCGTTTTCGGTCGCCAGCAGGACCGCGCCGCCCCATTCGCCGCCTAGGCCGAAGCCCTGGCCAAACCGGCACAACGCCAGAAGCGCGGGCGCCGCGACGCCGATCTGCGCATAGGTCGGCAACAGGCCGATGATCACGGTGGAAATCCCCATGGTCAGCAGCGCCGCGACAAGCGTGGCCTTGCGCCCGACCCGGTCGCCGAAATGGCCGAACACGATGGCGCCGAAGGGCCGTGCGAAGAACGCGATCGAGAAGGTGGCGAAGGACGCCAGCAGGGCGGTGGTCGCATCCTCGGCCGGGAAGAACAGGGTCGGAAAGACCAGCACGGCGGCAGTCGCATAGACGTAGAAGTCGAAGAACTCGATCGTCGTGCCAATCAGGCTTGCCAGCAGCACCCGGGCCGGAGAGTTGACAGGGGTGCCGGCGCGCGCCTTGGCGGCGCGGGATATCGTCTGATCAGTCATCGTTCATTGATCCGCTTGTCAAAGGGGTGCGGGGCATCGCGGAAGATGCCGGGCGCGGCCCCCGCTAGCGCAAACCGTGCGCAAGGGAAATGCCAACATGTCAAAAATTGCGCAGATGCCGCTGATTTTCAGCAAGAGGTTACCCGAGGAAGGGCCGAGGCACGGGCTTGCGCCTATGTCAGGCCCGCTTCGGCCTCGGCCAGCTTCTGCAGGATCTCGCGCAGTTGATAGGGCTTGGTAACGACCGGGACCCGGGAAAATTGCGCCGGGGCGCCGAAATCGGCGCCATAGCCGGTCGCAAAGACGAAGGGGATGCGCCGTCCCTGCAGGCATTCGGCGACGGGCAGCGAATCTTCCTGCGCCAGGTTCACGTCCAGGACGGCCAGGTCGGGCGGATCCTGGTCGATCATCGCCAGCGCGGCCTCAACCGTGGCGGCGCGGCCGGTCACCTGCAGCCCGTGGTCCTGCAACTCGGCCTCCAGGGACATGGCGATCAGGGTCTGATCCTCGACCAGCAGGACGCGGCGGCCGGCAAGGCGCGCGGCGGGAGCCGTTCCCTCGGCCACGGCGGAACGGGGGCGCGGCCCGGCCGTCTCCGTGTCGTCGGCGACAAAGCGCGCGGGCAGCATGAACTGCGCCACAAGCCCGGTCGGGCGGAACTCGATCCGGCTTGTCCCGTCCAGGTCGAAGGGCAACGAGTGCTCGACCAAGGCCGAGCCGAAGCCCGTCCGGGTCGGCGGGACCAGCCCCTCCATCCCCTCCTCGGTCCAGTCGATGCGGCAATCGCCGGAAGCCTCGATGTGCCAGGTGACCGACAAACGGCCGCCGGGCCGCGACAGCGCGCCGTATTTCGCGGCATTCGTCGCCATCTCGTGCAGGATCAGCGCCATGACGGAAAAGGCCCGACCGTCCAGGGACAGGGCCGGGCCCTCCATGTGGATCGGCCGCCCCTCGCCCGCATAGGGGCCAAGCTCGGCCTCCAGAAGATCGGACAGCAGCCCGCCCTGCTCGTCGCGGATTACCTGGTCATGGGCATAGGCCAGGGCCTTGATGCGTCCCCGCAGCGCATTGGCATAGCCTTCCAGCGTTTCGCCGTCCTCGGGCTTGCGGCTGACCAGCGACTGGATCACGGCCAGGATGTTCTTGACGCGGTGGTTCAACTCGCGGTTCAGCACGCGCTGGCGGATTTCGGCGCGGGTGCGCTCCTCGGCCAGCATCTCGTTGTTGAACAGCAGGACCTCGACCACGGCCAGGCGCAGCGCCTCGGCGAAGCGGCGGTCGGATTCGGTCCAGGGCTGGCACTTGTCGCGGACGGTTTCCTTCCAGACCGCGAAACTGCCGCGCGGGGTCAGGCGGGTGCCGAACTTGCCGGTTTCATAGGTCTTGTTGGGATCTCCGCCCCAGTCCAGCGTGTGGATCGCTTCCTTGCGGAAATAGAACATGAAGTCGCGCGACCGCTTGGACAGCGGGATGATCATCACGCCTGCAACCATGGCCGTCAGGTCGGACGCATCGGGCAGGACCTCCGACAGGAAATCGGTGTGGAACACATGGCCTTCAGACAGCCCCCGGGCCAAGGCCAGCAGGGGGGCGGCCTGCGCCCCGGTAGGCGCGTGGCCCGCCGTGGTCCAGCTCCCGTCGAACCACAGCGCGATCCCGTCGGCCGGGATAAGGTCGGCCAGCTGCGGCAGCCGGCTGTGCAAGGCGGGGCCCGCATCCTCGTAGCGGATGGCATTGACCAGCAACTCGTCCAGGGCGGCGCGGGCGGCCAGCTCCGCCTCGCGCGCGTGGCGGCGCTTCAGCGCGTCCAGATGCATCGAGAAGAACTCGCCCACCATTTCGGCCGCCGCGCGACCGGCCATCGTGAGGATCATGGGCGAATAATGGTGGCAGGCGATCAGCCCCCACAGCATCCCGTCGATGATGATCGACACCGACATGGATGCCGCGACCCCCATGTTGCGCAGGTATTCGCAATGGATGGGCGAAACGCTGCGCAGATGGGCATAGGACAGATCCAGCGGTTCCGCCTGCGGGTCGCGGGACAGGATCGGGACGGGCGCATAGGAGGCGTCGCCGATGACCCGGATGGGGTTCTGCACGTAAAGGGCACGGGCCTGCCTGGGAATGTCGCTGGCCGGGAAATACTGGCCGCGAAAGCTTTCGTGGCCGTCCAGCTTGGCTTCGGCCACCACCTTGCCCGCACCATCCTCGCCCAGCTGATAGATCATCACCCGGTCATAGCCCAGCTGCGCCTGCATCAGCATCGCGGCCTGCTGGACCAGACGGTCCGCATCCCGGGTGGTGCGCAGCCGTTCGACCACGGTGCGCGACACGCTGATCAGCTGCCCGAGCCGCTGCGAGACCGGCTCGAACTCGATGATCGTGCGGTTGTCGTAACGGTGGATGGTGGCGTCGAACTGGCTGCCATTGACCGCCAGCCCGAAGACAAGCGCCGGGCGTGGCCTGCTGCCCGACACGGCCACGGCGTTCAGAAGCGTGTGCGTGGCCTCGGATCCGATCACGTCGGCCAGCCGCTGGTCCAGCGGATCGCCCGGCAGCTTCAGCATGGAAGGCGCGTTCTTCGAACAGAACTGCACCACCCGCGCCGCGTTGTCGCAGGCCAGCAGGCAGCCATGCGGCTGGATGCTGCCGGGGATATGGATCGGCTCGCGGTCGCAATTCGTCAGGTCGATGGGCCTGCCGGCAAGCGAGATGTCCGAAGGGGTATTGTCGTTCATGCCGCGGCTTTCGCGCCATAAGCGCGCAGCGCCAGGCCAAAGACGTCGCGGGCGGCGGCACTGGCCTCGGGCACGGAAAAACCACCCGCCTCGAGCCAGGCCAGGAACTGCTTCCAGCGCACGGGGGAGGCCGTCTGTTCCGCCAGATGCCGCGCACCGTGCCCCGCGGCGAAGCCAAGGCCCGCCGCGCGCCGCGCCAGCAGCCGCGCGCCAAGGGCCGAGCCCTCCAGCACATAGCAGGCAGCGGCCCGGGCCGCGGGGGTCGGCAAGGGCAGCGTCTTGCACGATGCGGCGACGGGCAGGCCCAGATCGGCCAGATCCTGCGCGATCAGGGGCGCAAGGGTCTGGATCCGCCAGCCCGCGGAATGCGCAAGCTGCGGCTCGATGGCGGCGCGAAAGGCATGGCTTCCCGACAGGAAGGCGCCATAGGCGGCGACATCGCCAAAGGCACCGATCTCTCGGTCCAGCGTTTCGTGCAGGTCACGCGTGGCCGCTGCCAGAACGCGACGGAGTGTGCCGTCTTGCATCGATCCCGTGCCCTGTTGCGGAAAGGCTGCACCAGACATAGCGGGCATTGCGGAATGGCCGCAATGGCATTTTCAAAAAGTCTTAACAAATCTCGGCCGTTTGGCGGTCAATATCCCTTGTGCCGGTCCACCAGGTGCAAGACCGGCCGGCCCGCCATGGCGCGGCGCAGGTTCTCGACTGCGACGGGGGCAGCGGTCTCGGGTCGGGTTTCGGCGGCAATGTGCGGGGTCACGGTGATGCGGGGATGGGTCCAGAAGGGATGATCCCGGGGCAGAGGCTCGGTCCGGAACACGTCCAGCACGGCATGGGCCAGGGGACCGCGTTCCAGGGCGGCCAGCAGGGCGTCGTCGTCCAGCACGGTGCCGCGGCCGGGGTTGATCAGCCAGGCGCCTTGCGGCAGCAGCGCCAGCCGGGCGCGATCCAGCAGGCCGCGCGTCCGGGGGGTGTCGGGTAGAAGGTTGATCAGGATCTCGGCGCGCGACAGGGCCTGGTCGAGACCGGCAGGCCCCATCACCTCGACCCCCTCGACCGCGCGTCCCGAGGCGCTGAAGCCCGCCAGCCGGAAGCCGATGCCGCGCAGCATGGCCGCCACGCTGCGGCCCAGTTCGCCCATCCCGAGGATCGTCACCGTCCGCCGGTCGGCCAGGGGCGGGGTCAGGTCGTGGCGCCACATGCCGTCCTGGGCATAGGCGTCCATGCCCAGATGGGCGCGCAGCGTCCAGCCGGTGCAATATTCCGCCATCCCGCGCGCCAGTCCCGGATCGACCATGCGCGCCAGGGGCTGCGTCAGGGTCGGGTTGGTCACGATGCGCTCGACCCCCGCCCACAGGCTTTGCACCAGCCGCGCGATCACGAAAGGCGACAGATCCTCGACCGGGCCTCCAGGAGCATAGATGATCGCGTCGATGGAGGCGGGATCGACTGCGGCATCATCGGCGCGGACCAGCTCCATGTCCGGGGCAAGGCGGGCCAGGACGGGCGACCATTCCGGCCACAGCCCGTCGCGGGCGGCAAAAAGGACGCGCATCGTCATCGCGGCCGGTGGACATGGGCGGCCTGCACCAGCCCGAAGCCCAGCATCAGGATCATCAGCGAGGTGCCGCCATAGCTGACCAGCGGCAGGGGCGATCCCTTGGCCGGCAGCATTCCCATCACGGTCGCCATGTTGATCGAGAAATACAGGAAGAACGTGCCGCTGATGCCCACGGTGATCAGCGCGGCGAAGCGGTCGCGGTTCGACAGCGCCGAATACAGGCAGAAGCCGATGATCAGCGTATAAAGCCCCAAGAGCGACATGGCCCCCACGAAGCCGAATTCCTCGGCCAGCACGGTGAAGATGAAGTCGGTGTGCTTTTCGGGCAGGAAGTTCAGCCGCGACTGCGTGCCCTGCATGAAGCCCCGCCCCGACCAGCCGCCCGAACCCAGGGCGATCTGGCTCTGGATGATGTTGTAGCCCGCGCCCAGCGGATCGGCGGTCGGATCCAGGAAGGTATCGATGCGGCGGAACTGGTAGTCCTTCAGAAGCTGCCAGTCGGTGCCCCGGCTTTCCAGCACGGTGGCGACCAGCCCCACGGCCGCCGCGATCACCAGGCCGAAATACCACAAGGACACGCCGGCCGCGAACATCAGGATCCCGCCCCCCGCGACCAGCATGATCGAGGTGCCCAGATCCGGCTGGATCAGCACCAGCCCCGTGGGCGCCACGATCAGGACGACCGGGATCAGCACCCACAAGGGACGCGACACCCGCCGTTGCGGCAGCCAGTCATAGTAAGCGGCCAGCAGCAGGACCAGCGAGATCTTCATCAGTTCCGACGGCTGCAGGCGGATCGGGCCGATGTCGATCCAGCGCTGCGCGCCCATCCCGATCTCGCCCACCAGTTCCACCGCGACCAGCAGCAGGAAGCAGCAGACATAGGCGGGAATGGAGATACCCCGCCAGAACCACATCGGCACGAAGGCCAGCGCGATCATGATGACCATGCCCGCGGCAAAGCGGTACATCTGCGGCTCGGCCCAGGTGTCCACGCGGCCCCCGGCGACCGAAACCAGCATCAGAAAGCCGATCGAGGCGACGGCGGCGATCAGGAAAACCAGCGGCCAGTTCAGATACAGGATCTTGCGGATGCCGGTCGGGGTCTGGGCGACCTTGTAGTCGAGATAGGACATGGCGTCAGGCCCGCGTCAGGCGGGGCGCGTCCGGCGGAAACAGGCGCATGGCGTTGTGGCGTTCCTCCATGGGACCCCGCTGCTCCTCGGGCACGGCGTCCAGGGGCGGCAAGCCGTTGTTCAGCGCAAACAGCAGGATGTCGCGCGCGACCGGGGCGGCCACCGCCGACCCGCCGCCGCCATGTTCCACCACGACCGAGACCGCATAGCGCGGCGCGTCATAAGGCGCATAGCAGACGAACAGCGCGTGATCCCGCCGGTTCCAGGGCAGCTGGTCGTTCGACACCACGCCCCGGGCGCGTTCGGCGGCGGTGATGTTGCGGACCTGGCTGGTGCCGGTCTTGCCGGCCATGCGCCAGTCCTCGCGGATGATGCGCGACCGCCGCGCGGTTCCGCTGTCGCTGTTCATGACTGCGTCCATGCCCGTGCGCGCCACCCGCAGGAAGGCGGGGTTCACGTCCAGGGCCGGAAAGTCGGGGACCGGCTGGGCCACCCCTCCGATGGCCCGGACCAGCCGCGGCTTGACTTCGAGCCCCGATGCGATGCGCGCGGTCATCACCGCCAGCTGCAGGGGCGAGGCCAGCACATAGCCCTGCCCGATCGAGGCGTTGAGGCTGTCGCCCACCTGCCAGGCCTGTCCATGCCGCGCCTGCTTCCAGGCCCGGTCCGGCGCGATCCCCTCGGCCACGGCGGACATCGGCAGGTCGTGGCGCTGCCCCAGGCCCAGCTTGCGGGCCATGGCGGCGATGCGGTCGATGCCGACCTTTTGCGCCAGTTCGTAGTAATAAACGTCGCAGCTGTGCGACAGGCTGGTCACGGCATCGACGGTGCCATGCCCCCCCTTGCGCCAGCAATGGAAGCGGCGCCCCCCGGCGGTCGTGTAGCCGGGACAGTAGAAGCGCGAGCCCGCATTGATGACGCCCGATTCCAGCCCGGCCAGCAGCGTGACCATCTTGAAGGTCGAACCCGGCGGATAGACACCCTGCACCGTCTTGTCCGCCAGGGGACGGTGGTCGTGGTTCATCAGCGCCTTGTAGTCGGGCGAGGAAATCCCGCGCACGAACTTGTTGGGATCGAAGCTGGGCGAGGAACAGATCGTCAGGACGTCGCCCGTCTGCACGTCGATGACCACGGCGGCCGCGCTTTCGACGCCCATGCGCTGCGCGGCATAGTTCTGCAACTGCGCGTCGATGGTCATCTGAACGGTCGCGCCCTGATCGCCTTCCTGCCGGGACAGCTGGCGCATCTCGCGGCCCGCGCTGTTCACCTCGACCCGGCGCTGGCCGGCCTTGCCGCGCAGGTGATCCTCCATCCGCGCCTCGAAGCCGACCTTGCCCAGCTGGAACTCGGGCAGCATCAGGACGGGGTCGGGATCCTCGATCTTGGACAGGTCATAGTCCGAGACGGGACCGACATAGCCCAGGACATGCGCCAGGTCGCCCGCGCGGGGATAAACGCGCGACAGCCCGGATTCGGGCGTGACGCCTGCCAGCGAGGGCGCGTTGACCGCGATGGAGCTGAACTGTTCCCAGGTCAGGCGGTCGGCCAGCACGATGGGCGTGATCGCGCTGCGCCTGGAAAACTCGTTCAGAAGCTCGGCCATGCGGGCGTCGCTGATGGGGATCAGTTGCGCAAGCCGCCGCAGCACGGGCTCGACATCGCCGCCCGCTTCCTCGCGCGTGAGCGTCACGCGGTAGTTCTGCTCGTTTCCCGCGATCACGATGCCGTTGCGGTCGTGGATCAGCCCGCGCGCGGGCACCAGCAGGCGGATCTTGATCGAGTTGCCGTCGGCCAGCATCCGGTACTGCTCGGCATGCTCGACCTGCATCGAGCGCAGCTTCAAGGCCAGGGTCGTGACCACGCCCAGCTGGATGCCCGCAAGCATCATCCCCCGGCGGGTGATGCTGCGGCCGTTCGCGTCGTTCTGCCCGCTCATTGCGCGACCCTCATCTGTTCGGCCTGGGCGGGGTTGATGCGGCGCAGGCCGATCAGCGCCCGCGCCGCCAGGACGACCAGCGGATAGGCGGCGACGGTTGCGACGAACAGCAGGATCACCTGACCCAGGGCCGGAACCGGCATCATGAACAGCACCTGTATGACACGATAGCCCAGCATCATCATGCCGATCAGCACCGCGACGCGCAGCCATTCAACCATGAACGGCCCGTCGCGCCAACGGGCCTCACGCAAGCGTGCGGCCTCGGTCCCTATCAGGACGATGGCTGGCCAGAGGCCAAGGGGCTGGAACAGGATGATGTCCTGAAGGGTGAAGACAAGTGCGATGACCGGCGCCGCAAGCTGGTCGGGACGGCGCAGCACCCAGGCCAGCGCTAGGCATAGCCCCAGATCCGGGCCGGGCAGCCGCGCGGTCCCCGCCGACAAGGGCAGCAGGCGCAGAAACAGCAGCACCGCCATCGCCGCGCAGAACAGCACCGTGCCGATCACCAGCTGCCGGTTCATCACTCGGTTCCCGTGGCCAGGGGGTCCGATGTCGCCGCGGCCTCGACCGGCGAGGTGGGCATCTGCGGGCCGATGAAGCCCAGGTTACCCGGCGTGATGACCGCGCCCGAATCCACGACGGTTTCCGCCGGATGGGACCGCAGCACGCGCAGGAATTCCAGCCGCCCGTAATCGGCGGCCATGCGCAGCCGCATCCGCCCGTCGCTGCCCTGAACCACTTGCCCCGCCAGCAGCCCCGGCGGAAACACCCCGCCATCGCCCGAGGTCACGACCCGGTCGCCGGGGCGGACATTGTCCGGCGTCTCGATGAAGTCCAGGAAGGGCAGTTGCGTGTTGTCGCCCGTCAGCAGCGCCCGTTCGCCCGAGGGCTGGACGGACACCGGAATGCGCGAGGAAGGATCGGTCAGCAGCACCACCCGGCTGGTCCGCTTGCCCACCCCGGAAATGCGGCCGACCAGCCCAAGCCCGTCCATCGTGGCCCAGCCTTCGACGATGCCGTCGTCGGTGCCGACGTTCAGCAAGACCGACTGGCGGAAGGCCGATCCGCTGTCCACCATCACCATCCCGGTGACGCTGGTCAGCGCCGGGTCGATGCGGACGTTGTTCAGCGCCATCAGCTTGGAGTTTTCCTGTTCCAGCTGGACGGCGGCTTCCTTCCAGGCCTGCATCTTCTGCAACTCGCGCCGCAGTTCTTCGTTCTGTTCATAGATCCGGGCATAGGATCGAAAGCCGCCGATCATCTCGCTGACCTGCGTGACCGGGGCCAGCGCCCATTCGAAGCTGGGCACCACCCGGTCGATGATTGCGATGCGCATCCGTTCGGCCCGCGGGCTGTCGATGCGCCAGAACAGGAACAGCGCGATCAGCACAAGCGCCATCAGCGCGATCAGCACGCGCCGGACGGGGGTGGCGAAATCTGGTCCCTTGTCGCGTGCCATTCAGGCAGCCCCTGGCTGGACGGTTGCCGGGCCGCGCCCTCAACTGTCGTAATCGATGACGTGGCGCAGCTGCTTTTCATATTCAAGCGCCTTGCCCGTGCCCAGGGCCACGCAGTTCATCGGCTGGTCGGCCAGCGTGATCGACAGGCCGGTCTGCTCGCGCAGCGCCAGATCCAGATCGCCCAGCATCGCGCCGCCGCCGGTCAGGATCACGCCGCGGTCCACGATATCGGCGGCCAGGTCGGGCGGAGTGGCCTCCAGCGCGACCATCACGGCCTCGCAGATGGCCTGCATGGGTTCGGCCAGCGCTTCGGCGACCATGGCCTGGCTGATCTCGATTTCCTTGGGGATCCCGTTCAGCAGGTCGCGGCCGCGCACCATGATCGTGGCGCCGCGCCCGTCATCGGGCATCCGGGCGGTGCCGATGGCGGTCTTGACGCGCTCGGCGGTGGATTCGCCGATCAGCATGTTCTGGTTGCGGCGCAGATAGTTGATGATCGCCTCGTCCATGCGGTCGCCGCCGATGCGGACGGACCGGGCATAGACCACGTCGCCCAGCGACAGGACCGCGACCTCGGTGGTGCCGCCGCCGATGTCCACCACCATGCTGCCGGTGGGCTCAGTGATGGGCATGCCCGCGCCGATCGCGGCCGCGATGGGTTCGGCGATCAGGCCTGCCTTGCGGGCGCCGGCGGACAGAACGGACTGGCGGATGGCGCGCTTTTCGACAGGGGTCGCGCCATGCGGCACGCAGACGATGACCTTGGGCTTGGAAAAGCCGCTGCGTTTGAAGACCTTCTTGATGAAATGCTTGATCATCTGCTCGGCGCTGTCGAAATCGGCGATGACGCCTTCGCGCATCGGCCGGATCGCCTCGATGCTGCCGGGGGTGCGGCCCAGCATCAGCTTGGCGTCCTCGCCCACGGCCAGAACCTGCCGCTTGCCGTCCTTGACGTGATAGGCGACCACCGAGGGCTCGTTCAGGATGATGCCCTTGCCCTTGACATAGATCAGCGTGTTCGCCGTCCCGAGGTCGATTGCAATGTCGGTCGAAAACAAACCGCCGAATGCCATGCCCGTGTTCCTTTCGCGCCGGTTTCACCGGCTGTCCCCATTCCTGCCCGTGCGCCAAGCGCCGTCGCCGCGCGGAATCGCCGGCGCGGCGGTGCCCTCATATAGAAGCCTGGGGCGCGACGGGAAAGCCCCGTTCCCCGCAATGGGCGAATGCCGGTGCGGCACAGGGAGCCAAAGGAAAGCAGGCATGAAAAAAGCGCCCATGACCAGCATGGGCGCTTTTCGGACGGTGGGATCGGATCAGCGCTTCTTGCGGCGACGCATGATTGCCAGGGCCGCCAGGCCGGCCGGCAGCAGGGCCGCGCCCGCGGGCAGCGGAACCGGGGCGGGGGCGGGTTCGCCCGCAAAGTAAACCGAGGCGTGCGACAGGCCGCCGACGGACTTGCCCGGGCCTTCCGTCCACCAGGTACCACTGAGCACGGCCTTGGCGTCCAGCAGGAAGGCCGCGAAGGAATCGGACTGCTTCAGCGTGACCAGGACGCTCTGGTAGCCCAACGGGTTCAGGATCGACCAAGTGCTGGCGCCGAACTGGTCGAAGCCGCCATCCAGGTAATCGCTGCCGTCGTCGGTCTTGTCGGCCAGCTTCCAGCCGGTGACACCGCCCAGCACCAGACCGGACATGTCCTTTTCCTTGTCAGTGCCGGAATAGCAGGCCGACGCCACGACCGCGTCCGGGTTGCCTTGCGTCAGCGTATAGGTGACTTCCTGGTCGGACTTCTTGCCCGACTGCGTGCAGGTCGCCGCCTGGGCCGCACCGCATGTCAGCGCCAGAACCGACGCCGCGATAACCATCTTCATCGTTAAGTTCCTCTCAACTCAGGTCACATGCCCATGGACCCAATGCGTTCATAATCGGCGCCGACCCTTTGACAAACAGGGTTTTCAACTTTGCCAGGAAAATTGACCTTTTATACAGCCCCTTGGCCGGTTCTTACCTGTTCCAGCCGAAAAGCCAGGGACGTCCACTGGCACAAACGGGAATCACTCAGACAGGGAAAGGCATCGCTGCGGGGCAGCGATGCCTCTGCGGACCAGATGCCGATGAGCAGGATGTATCCGCCCCGACCGGGCGGATCGGCGTCAGTGCGAATACATGCTGATTTCCTTGCCGTCCTTGCCGGCGCGGGCGCGGCGGACGATCAGGTGGTTCAGCGCGCCGACATAGGCCTTGACCGAGGCCAGGATCGTGTCGGTGTCGGCGGCTTGGCCGTTCACGATGCGGCCCTCCTCCTCCATCCGAACGCTGACGGTGGCCTGGGCGTCGGTCCCTTCGGTCACGGCATGGACCTGGTACAGCTTCAGCGTGGCGTTGTGCGGGAAGATCTGCTTGACCGCGTTGAAGCAGGCATCGACCGGGCCGTCGCCGGTGGCGTGGACGGTCTTTTCCTGTCCGTCCACGATCATCGTCAGGTCCGCCGACTGCCCGTCGCTGCCGCAGACGACGCGCAGGTGCTTGACCTGCAGGTGATCGTCCCCGGTATTGGCGGATGCGTCCTGCACCAGCGCCACGATGTCGTCGTCGTAAACCTCTTTCTTGCGGTCCGCCAAGGCCTTGAAGCGGACAAAGATGTCCTTCAACTGGTTGTCGCCCACATCGTATCCCAGATCGGCCAGCTTGGCGCGCAACGCGGCGCGGCCCGAATGCTTGCCCATGGCGATGTTGGTTTCATTGAGCCCGATATCGGCCGGGCGCATGATCTCGAAGGTCTCGACGTTCTTCAGCACGCCGTCCTGGTGGATGCCGGATTCGTGCAGGAAGGCGTTCTTGCCGACGATGGCCTTGTTGAACTGGACCGGGAAGCCCGACACCTGCGCCACCCGGCGCGAGATGCCGATGATCTTCGTGGTGTCGATGCCGGTGTCGAAGGGCATAATGTCGTGGCGCACCTTCATGGCCATCACGACCTCTTCCAGCGCGGTGTTGCCCGCGCGCTCGCCCAGGCCGTTGATGGTGCATTCGATCTGGCGCGCGCCGGCTTCCACGGCGGCCAGGGCGTTGGCGGTGGCCATGCCCAGGTCGTTGTGGCAGTGGGTCGCGAAGACCACGTTCTCCGATCCCGGCACGCGCTCCAGCAACATGCGGATGAGGTCGGCCGATTCGCGCGGCGCGGTATAGCCCACGGTGTCGGGAATGTTGATCGTGGTGGCGCCCGCCTTGATGGCGATTTCCACGACCCGGCACAGGTAGTCGTGTTCGGTGCGCGTGGCGTCCATGGGCGACCATTGCACGTTGTCGCACAGGTTGCGGGCATGGGTCACCGTCTGCTCGATCCGTTCGGCCATCTGGTCCATGTCCAGGTTCGGGATCGCGCGGTGCAGCGGCGAGGTGCCGATGAAGGTGTGGATGCGCGGGCGGCGGGCGTGCTTCACGGCCTCCCAGCAGCGGTCGATGTCGGGCAATTGCGCGCGGGCCAGGCCGCAGATCACGGCGTTCTTCGCCTGCTTCGCGATGGCGCTGACGGCGGCGAAATCGCCTTCCGAGGCGATGGGGAAGCCCGCCTCGATGATGTCCACGCCCATCTCGTCCAGCATCTGGGCGATTTCCAGCTTTTCCTCGTGGGACATGGTGGCGCCGGGCGACTGTTCGCCGTCGCGGAGGGTGGTGTCGAAGATGACGACGCGGTTCTTGTCGGTCATGGGAGATGCTTTCTTACAGGTCTGTCGCGGAAGGATGACCGGGCACTTCCTGGCTGAGCGGCGGCCCGGAGACCCGCTCAGCGCAGCGTAAGAAGCAGCAGACCGCGGAGGTTCACGGCGAGCCGCGCGCCAAATGGCGCGGTCGGGGCGGCGGGAATGTCCAGCATCCGGGTCATGGCAGGGACTATGCCGGCGGGGACGGCATTTGAAAAGGGGGAACCGTGTTTCGTCCCAAAGTCTATTCCGGCCTGGGCGGATGACTGGTGCCTTCCAGGCCTTCGACCAGGTGCCGAAGCCGGGGCCGGTCATGACTGGGCAGGCTTTCCGCACCCCGCGCGCAGGCGATGCGCAATTGCGCCGCCGCAGCCTTGCGCGCGGCATGGGATCCGGTGCGGGTCAGCGCATCCAGGGCCTTGACCAGCCGGGTCAGCACGTCGATCTGGCCCGCCGCCTCGCGTCCAATCAGGTGGAAGGCGTCTTCATGGATGTCGTCGTCAAGCAACGGCGGGACGCGCAGCCGGGGATATTTCGCCTTGTGCAGTTCGGCCCTGTGCCAGCCCTCGCCCCACAGGGTCAGCAGCCGCGCCTGCCGGCCGATCACGTCGATGGCCGTGCCGGGGTCGTTGACGGCGGGGGACAGGGCGCGCAGGGCGACCTCGGTCAGGGTGATGATGCCGAAGCGGGGATCCTGGTCGAACGAGCGGGCGCTGGAGACCGTAAAGGCGCGGCGCACCCGGGCCGCCAGATCCTCACCCAGGGGTTCGCCCTGCACGACGGCCAGAGGAGTGCCGTGATACAGGAAGGCGCCCGGCAGGACCCGGATGTCCAGGTGGATGGACCGGTCCTCGCACAGGTCGGACAGGGCGGCGGTATCGATGAATTCGACATAGCCCACCTCGTCCGACAGGATCGCGGGCCCCGCCGGCGCGTCACCGGGCAGCGGGCGCCCGCCCAGGAAGGGCAGGTCCAGCCGCGCCTGCATGGACCGGCGGGTGGCGTCCTCCAGCCGGTCGATGGTGTCGCCGACCCTGCCCAGCTTGGTCAGTTGGTGGATCCAGCGCAGCAGCGCCAGCACGATCAGGATGATGACCAGAACCGTGGTCACGAACAGCAGAGCGCGCCCCTGCGGGCCATAGACGCTGACCCGCAGCGCCACGAGGCCCACGATGCTGAACAGGAAGGACCCGATGAAGGTCGCCAGCACCGACTGGATGAAGTCGTCCTCGGTCAGCAGGCGGGTGGCCCGCGGCGTGGCGTTCGAGGTGGCCGAGCCGTAAGCCGAGGTCAGCGCCGTCACCGAAAAGGTCGTGACCGCCAGCATGGACGAGGCGATGACGTTCAGCAGGCTGTCGATCGCCTCGGCGCTGATGTCGATGGGCAGGGGCCAGGGCAGATAGATGGCAAGCGTGGCGGCGATGGCCGCCAGCACGCCCAGCACTGCGTAAAGCGAGACGCGGATCCACAATGTCCGGCGCAGGCGCGACAGGATCCAGCGCAGGCGCGACATGGCTCAGGGCACCCACCGCACCCTGGTCAGGTCGTTGGCCTGCGTCGGCGCGTTTTCCCACAAGCCTTCGATGCGGGCATCGGCCACGCCGGTCTTGGCCAGCTGGAACAGGAAGGCGTTGACGTAATCGCCCGCGATCATTTCCTGCGCCTGCTTCAGCAGATCGCTGCGCTGCTGCGGCGTGACCGCTGCCTGCAGCTTGTCCATCAGCGCGATGAAATCCGGCCGGGCATAATGGAAATAGTAATCCGGCCGGGCATAGATATCGATGTCCACGGGCTCGGTATGGCTGATGACGGTCAGGTCGAAATCGCCGCCCTTGAAGACGGTCTCCAGCCATTGCGCCCATTCCATGTTGATGATCTGCGTCTGGATACCCACGGCGGCAAGCTGGGCCTGCACGATCTCGCCCCCGCGCCGGGCATAGGGGGTGGGCGGCAGGGCCAGGCGCAAGGTGATCGGGCCGGTGCCTGCCTCGGCCAGAAGCGCCCTGGCCTTGTCCGGGTCATGGTCCGACAGGCCGGTCAGATCGACATAGTCCGGGTGATGCGGCGCGAAATGGCTGCCGATGGGGGTGCCGTATCCGAACATCGCGCCGTCGATGATGTCCTGCCGGTTGATCGCATGGGCGATGGCCTGGCGGACCTTGATGTTGTCCAGCGGCGCGCGGGTGTTGTTCATCGCCAGGATCGTCTCGCCCTCGGTCGTGCCGACCATCACCTTGAAGCGGGGATCGGACTGGAACTGCGCCAGTGTCTCGGGGGCGGGGAAGTTCGGGAAGGCGTCCACGTCGCCCGCCATCACCGCCGCGAAGGCCGCCGAGGGGTCGGGGATGAACCGGAAGGTCGCCGTCCTCAGGGGGGGCTTCTCGCCCCAATAGCCGTCAAAGGCGGACAGCACGACCCGGTCGCCCTGCACCCATTGGTCGAAGCGGAACGGGCCGGTGCCGACGGGCCGGGTGGCAAGGCCGTCCGCGCTGGCCGGATCCAGCATCACCGCATCGCCCCAGGCCATCTTGAAGGGAAAGTTGCCGTCCGGCGCGGCCAGGGTCACGCGGACGGTCAGGGGACCCAGCGCCTCGACGGATTCGATTCCCTGGAACAGCACCTTCTGGGCATTGGTCGAATCGGGCGCCCGCGCACGGTCCAGCGTGAAGACCACGTCGCTGGCGTCGAACGCCGCGCCGTCGTGGAAGGTCACGCTGTCATGCAGGTGAAAGACATAGACCCGGCCGTCCTGTTCCACATCCCAACGCTCGGCCAGGGCGGGTTCGATGGTGCCGTTCGGGCCGAAGCGGGTCAGCCCCTCGAAGAGATTGGCATAGACGACCTCGTCCGTGGCGGCCGCCGCCCCGCCCGTGGGGTCGAGGTTCGGGGGCTCCAGCACCATGCCGACCGTGATGGCGTCCTGCGCGGCCGCGGGCATGGCCAGCAGGATCAGCGCGGCCAGGGATTTCAGGGCATGGATCATGGGCGTCCCCTTCAGGCGCGTTCCGGCATCAGTTGCTGCACGGGCCCGGCCAGCAGCAGCCACAGCGAGGTCACGACCAGCCCCCAGTTGGCCCAGCTGTCGGGGTGGAAATCGACCCAGGCCGCGCGCGCGCCGAAGACGCACCACAGCACCGCCAGGGGCAGCGAAATCGCGCGCCAGCGTTCGGTGCGCACCGGGTGGATGAACTTGATCGGCAGGAACATCGCCACCGTCAGCGCGACGATGATCAGCAGGATCACCGTCCAGTGCGGATCGGTCGCGAACAGGACCAGCACCACCATGTTCCAGCAGCCCGGAAATCCGGAAAAGGAGTTGTCCCTGGTCTTCATCCGCGTGTCCGCGAAATAGATCACGCTGCCATAGACGATCACGATGATCGCGAACCAGCCGGTCCAGCCCGACAAGAGCCCCGACTTGAACAGCGCATAGGCCGGGATGAAGACATAGGTCAGGTAGTCGATGATGAGGTCCATCAACACGCCGTCGTAATTCGGCCAGTTGATCTTGACGTCGTAGCGCCGCGCCAAGGGTCCATCGATGCCATCGACGACCAGGGCGACGACCAGCCACAGGAACATCAGGGACCATTTCCCCTCGACGGCGGCCAGCATGGCCAGCATGGACAGGACGGCACCTGTGGCGGTCAGAAGGTGGACGGATAGAGCTTTGTGACGGTTCTGCATGGAGGGGTTCTGGCAGCTTGGGGGAGATCACGCAACCGTGCAGCGACGATTAGCGCAGGATGGGCGGGCCCTTCGGACGCGAAGGTGCGGGCGGGGCCTCGGGGACGGACAGGTCGAAGCGCAACACGCCCGCGGGCGGGGCCGCATCGGTGAAGCTGATATCGACGCCGCCGGGCTGTTCGGGCAGGAAGGCCAGCGCCTCGGCCAGGGCCTTGGCGATGGCGGGCTGGTGCGCGGGATCGGCGCCCATGACCAGAACCACGTGGCCCTGGCCTGTTCCCGCAAGCGCCGCCCCCGCGATCAGCCCGCGCATGTCGCCCAGGCGTTCGGCCAGGGGCTGGGCCAGCGCCCCGACGGTTTCAGGGGCGGGCGGGGTCAGGCGCAGCCGGGCATCGGTCGCCTCGGGTGCGGCCGACAGTGCGCCGGTCAGCCAGTCCAGCATCGCGGCGTCCAGCAGCATCTCGGACGGGTGGCCCGGATTGACCAGGAGGCCCGCGCCTTCGGATTTCAGCAGCCCCGCCAGCACGCGCCCCGGCATCGCGGCATAGGCCACGGGGCCGGCGAAGAAACCCGCCAGCCGATCCTCGGCGTCGCAGGCCAGCGCCACGGGTCCGCCTTCCAGCGCGAAGATGCGCAGTTCGACCCGGTCGCCCGCAGGCTCGGCCACCAGGGCCACGGCCAGTTCGGTATCCGCCAGTCGCGACAGCATCCGCGCCCGCTGCGGGGCATCGGCATCGTGGAAGGGAACCGGGGCAAGATCGTCAAGCGCGGTCATGAAGGGGCCTCTTGCGGCGAAAACGGGCACGGCCCTGCCCTAGTTGCGCCAGGCCCGCCCGGCAAGCCCAAGCTGACGCAAGCGTGATTCCCCAAGGGCAACGGGCGCGCACATATAAAGTCCATGAACCGACGCGCCCTTCTGCTGACTGCCGGCCTTTCCCCTCTGCTTGCCGCGCCCGCCTTGGCGCAGGCGGCTCTGACCCCGATCCTGGACGACGCCGCACGGCTGGAAAACCTGCGCGCCGTCGCCGTCTGGTCCGATGGCAGGGAAATCGCCGCCCGCGGCTATCACGGCTTTACCCCGGACGATCCGACAAACATCAAGTCTGCATCCAAGTCGATCATCTCGGCCCTCGCCGGCATCGCCATCGCCAAGGGCGATCTGCAAGGCCCCGACCAGAAGGTCGCGCCGATCCTGCGCGACGACCTGCCCGCCGACCCGGACCCGCGGCTTGCCACGGTGACGCTTGGCAACCTGCTGTCGATGCAGGCGGGGCTGGAGCGGCAATCCGGCGCGAATTACGGGGCCTGGGTCAGCAGCCGCAACTGGGTCCGTGCCGCCCTGTCCGCGCCCTTCACCCAGGATCCGGGCGGGCGGATGCAGTATTCGACGGCCTCGACGCATCTGGTATCGGCCATCCTGACGCGGGTGACGGGCCGGTCCACGCTGGTTCTGGCGCGCGACTGGCTGGGCGCCGTTCCCGGCTTCAGGATCACCGGCTGGGAACGCGATCCCCAGGGCATCTACCTGGGCGGCAACCAGATGGCGATGAGCACGCGGTCCCTGCTGGCCTTTGGCGCGCTCTATGCCGACGAGGGGCGCGCGGGCGGGCAGCAGGTCGTGCCCGCCGACTGGATCAGGCAGAGCTGGCAGTCGCGAACATCGTCGATCTTCAGCGGGCAGGGTTATGGATATGGCTGGTTCATCGGCCAGGCCAGCGGGCGCGATGTCCGGTACGGCTGGGGCTATGGCGGGCAGATGATCTATGTCTTTCCGGCGACCCGCCGCCAGCCAGCCGTGGCCATCGCCATCACCTCGGACCCCGACCAGCCTTCGGCGCGGACGGGATACCGCAACGACCTGCACATGCTGGCGGACCGGATCGTGCAGATGCTGGCATAGGGTGCGCGCCTGCACGCACCCCAAAGCCCCGTCAGTCGATGAAGTCGCCCGCCTGGAAGTTGCCCAGGTTGCCCAGAAGCTGGCCGATCAGCGAGATTTCGGTCACGCTGCCCTCGGTCACGCGGCGCGACAGCACGACGACGCGGCCCCGCTCCAGCCCGAAGCGTTCGACATTGGTCACCACGCCACTGGGGGCAAAGGACACGGCCACGACCTCCCGGCTGATCTCGCGCGGCTCCAGCGCGCCGTAATGGCGCCAGCGCGAGCCCACGTAGTACCAGCCCGACCCGGTCAGCAGGCCCTGCGCCGAGGGGCGGCCGATCAGGCCCTGCAGCTCGTCCACGGTGGTCTGGCCGACGACAAGCTGCGACAAATCCTCGGACGCCGGGATGAAGCCGTGGTTGCGATAGACCGGTGCGCAGGAGGCAAGGCCAAGAACGGCCACGAAAGCCACAATCCACGCAGTCCTGATGGCTTTCATTCCGTCTTTCCTTCGCTCGGGCTGTTGACGCGGCCCGCCCCGCTTAGCAAACTCGGACACCGCGCTCAAGAATGACAATCCCGTCGCGGGTTTGCCGCCGATCACACCGGCGGCAAACCGCGCCGGCATCACCCCCCCGAGGCCCGCCATGACCAGCCCTTCTCCGCAACTGGAACGCCTTCGCGTTGCCCACCTGAACCCGCGCGTGCCGACACCCTTTTCCCTGACGCCCGATGCCGGCCGGTGCGCCGCCATTGCCGCCGAGCTTGGCATTTCGGCGCTCTCGAAGCTGAGCTTCACCGGCGAGATCCGGGCCGAGGGCGGCGATGCCTGGGCGCTGACCGGCCGGCTGCGCGCCCGCGTCACCCAGCCCTGCGTGCTGACCCTGAAGCCTGTCGCAACCACCCTGGACGAAGAAATCGAGCGCCACTATTCGCCCCACGTCGCCACGCCCGAGGGCGACGAGGTCGAGATGCCGGACGACACGCTGGAGCACCTGGGCCAGTTCATCGACCTGGCCGCCGTGATGATCGAGGAACTGGCCCTGGCCCTGCCGGAATACCCGCGCGCCGAGGGCGCATCGCTGGACGCCGCCCCTGACGAGCCCGCCCCCGACACCCGCCGCCCCTTCGAGGGGCTGGACAAGCTGCTGCGCAAGCGGGACGAGGGCTAGGGCGATTCTGGCAGGCGTGGTGCCCGCGCCACATCGGCGGGAATTCCCCAGCCGGGCTGTGCTTGACGCCGGCGGAAACTGCGTCCCCGGTGCAATTAGCCCTGCCTGCCCCGACGCAAGGGGTTGCGGGCAGGACCGTCATGGCGTATCTGCGCGGTTCATTTACGAATTCACACCCCAGGGTGCGCAAGACGCCTGCGCGTCGCACCCCGCCAAACCCGAGGTTGAGACATGGCTGTCCCTCAGAATCGCGTTACCCGGTCCCGCCGGAACATGCGCCGCGCCCACGATGCCCTGGTCGCCGGCAACCCGAACGAATGCTCGAACTGCGGCGAGCTGAAGCGTCCTCACCACGTCTGCCCGTCCTGCGGCCATTACGCCGACCGCGAAGTCGTCGCGCAGGCGAACGAGATCGACCTGGACGACGACGCGGCCTGATCGGGCTTGGCATCCGCGCCAGATGACCGACCGTGACGTGACCAATCCTGCAGCGCCCGCCCCCGGCCCCGGGGGCAGCGTGGTGATATCGGTCGATGCCATGGGCGGTGATCGCGGCCCTGCGGCGGTTGTCGCCGGCATGGCCGAAAGCGCGGCCAAGAACCCGGAAATCCGGTTCATCGTGCATGGCGACGAGGCAGAGCTTCGCCGCCTTGTCGGCCGTAAGAAGGCCCTTGCCGGGCGCTGCGACATCCGCCACGCCGGCGGCGTCGTCACCATGGACGACAAGCCCAGCCAGATCGTGCGCAAGGGCGACGGCACCTCGATGTGGTCGGCCCTCGAATCGGTCAAGTCGGGCGAGGCGGGCGCTGCCGTCAGTTGCGGCAATACCGGCGCTCTGATGGCGCTGTCGATGCTGCGCCTGCGCAAGCTGCCGGGCGTGAACCGCCCCGCGATCGCCTGCCTGTGGCCCTCGCTGAACCCGCAGGGCTTCAACATCATGCTGGACGTGGGCGCCGATATCCGCGCCGACGCCCATGACCTTCTGCAATATGCGCTGATGGGCGCCTCCTACGCCCGCAACGGCCTTGGCCTGGCGCAGCCCCGTGTCGGCCTGCTGAATGTCGGGACCGAGGAACACAAGGGCCGGGCCGAGCTGAAGCAGGCCCAGGACCTGATCATCGCCGCCGCCGATGCGGGCAGGTTCGACTATGTCGGCTTCGTCGAAGGCGGCGACCTGCCCTCGGCACGCGTGGATGTGATCGTCACCGACGGCTTCACCGGCAACATCGCCTTGAAGACCGGCGAGGGCACGGCCAAGTTGGTCGGCACCCTTCTGAAGGACGCTTTTGCGAATTCGATCATGTCCAAGTTTGCCGCCCTGCTGGCGATGACCTCCCTCAAGCGCCTGCAGACGCGCATCGACCCGCGCCGCGTAAATGGCGGCATTTTCCTGGGCCTGAACGGCACCGTTGTGAAATCCCACGGCTCGGCGGATGCGACGGGCGTGTCGGCGGCGATCAAGCTGGCCTTCACGCTGGCCAAGTCGGGCTTCCAGGACCGGCTGGCCGCGCGCGTGGCGCAGGCCGCCGTGGCAACCGCTTCTGGCGCCGAGGCCGCATCGTGACCCTGCGCTCCGTCATCCGTGGCACCGGCCACTACCTGCCCGAGCGTGTGGTCGAGAACAGCTGGTTCGAGGAACGGCTGGACACCAGCGACGAATGGATCCGCACCCGCACCGGGATCGAGCGGCGGCATTTCGCGGCCGAAGGCCAGGCGACCAGCGACATGGGCCTGCGGGCTGCGCGCGCGGCGCTGGACAAGGCCGGCCTCAAGCCCGACGACATCGACGGGATCGTGCTGGCGACCTCGACGCCGGACTTCACCTTCCCCGCCTCGGCCACGATGATCCAGCATGGCCTGGGGATGACGCATGGCTTCGCCTATGACGTTCAGGCCGTCTGCGCGGGCTTCGTCTTTGCGCTCGCCAATGCGGACGCGATGATTCGCGGCGGCATGGCCCGGCGCGTCCTTGTCATCGGGTCCGAAACCTTTTCGCGCATCATGGACTGGTCGGACCGTGGCACCTGCGTGCTGTTCGGAGATGGCGCGGGCGCCGTGGTGCTGGAAGGGCAGAACGGCGACGGGACGGCCGGCGACCGGGGAATCCTTGCCAGCGACCTCAACAGCGACGGGCAATATCGCGACCTGCTTTATGTCGATGGCGGCGTCGGGACCACCGGGACGGCGGGGCAGTTGCGGATGCAGGGAAACCTGGTCTTCCGCCACGCGGTCGAGAAGCTGGCCAAGACCGCGCATGTCGCGCTGGACAAGGCCGGGCTGACCCCTGCCCAGGTGGACTGGCTGGTCCCCCACCAGGCCAATGCGCGGATCATCACCGCCACCGCCCAGAAGATGGGCCTGCCGATGGACAAGGTGGTCCTGACGGTGGCCGATCACGGCAACACCTCGGCCGCATCCATTCCGCTGGCGCTGTCGGTCGCCGACAGCCAGGGCCGGTTCCGCGAAGGCGACGTGATCGTGACCGAGGCCATCGGCGGCGGCCTCAGCTGGGGTTCGGTCGTCCTGCGCTGGTAGGCCCTATTTCAGCTGCGAATCCTTGCTGCCGCGCCGGTTGATGCCCGCCACGGGTCGTTGGGCCTTGTCGCGGCCCGACTGGCAATCCACGCAGAGTTGCACGCCGGGAACGGCGCGGCGCCGTGCCTCGGGGATCGGCTCGTCGCAGTCGATGCAGGCGATGGCGCTTTCGACGCTCACTGGCTTCCGACCCGCGCGAAGCCGCGCGCGGGCCACGGCCTCGGCCGTGCTGATCTCGATCTGATCGTTGACCGCGTCGTCGCGGGCCCATCCTCCGGCCATCGCACTCTTCCTGCTGCAACAGGAAGATAGGATTTCACTCGGCTTTTGCAACGAATGGGCGATCTGGCCGCCCTTGGCGGAACGAAAGAACGCGCTTCTCGTTGACAGGCGGAAGAATTGCCACCAATCTGGTGAAATCAAAGGGGAAAAATCATGAGTGACAAGACGCTGACTCGGATGGATCTCGCAGAGGCCGTCTTTCGCGACGTCGGCCTGTCACGTCACGAATCCGCCCAGCTGGTCGAATCGGTTCTTGAGCATATCTCGAACGCGCTGGTGAAGGGCGAGCAGGTGAAGATATCCTCCTTTGGCACCTTCAGCCTGCGCGACAAGAACGAACGCATCGGCCGCAATCCCAAGACGGGCGAGGAAGTGCCGATCACCCCCCGCCGCGTGCTGTCCTTCCGCCCCTCGCATCTGATGAAGGAACGCGTGGCGGCCGGGAACAAGGGCTAGGGCGGTCCGGACTGAATGACAAAGGGCGCAGACGCATTCCGGTCGATTGGTGAGGTTGCAAGGCTGCTGGGCGTTGCTCCTCATGTGCTGCGCTATTGGGAAACGCAGTTTTCGCTGCTGAAGCCGATGAAGCGCCCAGATGGGCGGCGCTATTACCGGCCCGACGATGTGCGCCTGGCCGCAGGCCTTTGCACCGTCCTGCGCGACGAAGGGCTGACGATCCGTGGCGCCAAGAAGCTTCTGGCCCGTGACCGCGGGGCCTCCGTGCGCGAACGCGGACAGGCGCGACTGGCCGATCTTGTCGATGTGACCGCACCCCTGCCGGAAACCGACATCATCGAGGACGAGGACGAGGTCGAAGCGGCGCCCCTTCATGCGCCACGGTCGCGCCATCGCCGCCGGCGTTCGCCATTGGGCAAGACGCCGCTGACCGGATGGCTGGGCAATGTCGTGGCGCTGAACGCGCGTTTGCGCGACCTGCGCCCCGCGGATGCCGCCGCGCCCCGTCATCGGGCGGCGCTGGCGCAGCTGCGCGACGCCCTTGCGCGGATTTGCTGACATCTCCTGCAACAAGCACGCAGATTTCCGCATTGCGGCCCTTGTGCAGCGCTGCCGGATCGCTCTATACGGTGCGCGTCGGGCCGTGGCGCAGTCTGGTTAGCGCGTCCGTCTGGGGGGCGGAAGGCCGCGAGTTCGAATCTCGCCGGCCCGACCATTTCGAAAACGCCCATCCCTTTCCGGGGTGGGCGTTTTCGCATGAAAGGAACCTGCATGAATGGCGTTCTTCCCGACAGCGGCATCCGCGGGCTGATCCGGTCCGGCGTGATTGCGGCCGATACGGCGATCATTCCCGAACAGGTGCAGCCCGCATCGCTGGACCTGCGACTGGGCACCACCGCCTATCGCCTGCGCGCCAGCTTCCTGGCCGGGCGCGGGCAGCGGGTGATGGACCGCCTGGCCGATCTGCAGATGCACCAGATGGACCTGACCGGCGGCGCGGTGCTGGAACGCGGCTGCGTTTACCTGGTCCCCCTGATGGAGCGCGTGGCCCTGCCCGCCGGCATCACGGCGGTCGCCAATGCCAAATCCTCGACCGGACGGCTGGATCTGCTGACCCGGCTGGTGGCCGATGGCGGCACGGAATTCGACCGCCTGCCGGAAGGTTATGACGGCCCGCTTTATGCCGAAATCTGCCCGCGCAGCTTTTCAGTGCTGGTGCGCCCCGGGATGCGGCTGAACCAGCTTCGCCTGCGCCAGGGCCAGGCGGTGCTGTCGGACGGGGAACTGCGCGACCTGAATGCCCGCGAACCCCTGGTGGGCGGAGAGGCGCTAATCGACAACGGCCTGGGCTTTTCGGTCGATCTGAAACCCGCCGCCGGGGATCTGGTCGGCTATCGCGCCCGGCCGCACAGCGGCGTGATCGACCTGGACCGGATCGGCGCCTATGATGCGCGCGATTTCTGGGACGAACTGCACACGACCGACGGCAGCCTGATCCTGGATCCGGGCGCCTTCTACATTCTTGTCAGCCGCGAATCGGTGGCGATCCCAGCCGACTATGCGGCCGAGATGGCCCCCTATCTGGCCATGGTGGGCGAATTCCGCGTCCATTATGCGGGCTTCTTCGACCCCGGCTTCGGCATCGGAGAGGCCGGCACCGGCGCCCGCGGCGTTCTCGAGGTGCGCTGCCACGAGGCGCCATTCGTGCTGGAACACGGGCAGGTCGTGGGCCGGCTGGTCTATGAACGCATGGCCGCGCAGCCCGAGCGGCTGTATGGCGCGGGGATCAAGTCGAACTATCAGGGCCAGGGCCTGAAGCTCGCCAAGCAGTTCCGCTGAGGCGGTTCACGCTGGTCCAAATATCCCCGGGGGGTCCGGGGGGCGAAGCGCCCCCGGCCTTGGGGCTACAGCGGACCCGTCCGCCACAGCCGCACCTTCAGCCCGCCATGCGCAACGATCGGCCCGGATTCCACCGGCAACTGGGTGGCCTTGGCCAAGGCACCCTCGCTGGTCACGATCCCCACGCGCCAGCCTGCAAAACGCTCGCGGAACACCTGCCCCATGGCGGCGTGCAGCCCAAACAGCGGACCCTTGTTGCCGATCCGGGCGCCATAGGGCGGGTTCACGATGATGATGCCCGGCGGGCAGTCGGGGCGCTGCAGGTCGCCAATGGCCCGGCAGTCGAAGCGGGTCAGCGCCGCCACCCCTGACCGTTCGGCATTCTGCTGGCTCATGCGGATGGCGCCTGCGTCGCGGTCGCTGCCGAAGAACTGCGCGGGTGTCGCGGGCGGCGCGGCAAAGGCGCGCATGGCCTCCCATGCCGTCGCATCGAAGCTGGCAAGCTGCTGGAAGCCGAAGCTGCGGCTGCGGCCCGGGGCAAGGCCGGTGGCGATCTCGGCGGCCTCGATCACGAAGGTGCCCGATCCGCACATCGGATCCAACACCGGCTGGCTGCCATCGAAGCCCATCTCGCGCAGGAACATCGCGGCCATGGTTTCGCGCATCGGGGCCTTGGCGACCGCTTCCTTGTGGCCGCGCTTGTGGAGCGACTCGCCGGTCGTATCCAGGCTGATGGTGACGAGGTCATCCTCGATCCGCACCTTGACGACCAGGGCGGCGTCAGGCGCAAGGGGGGCGCCCAGTTCCTCGGCGATGGCGCGCTCGATGCGCTGCGTGGCCGCGCCCGCGTGATAGATGCGGCTGGCCTTGCAGGTGGTTTCCACCCGGACCGGCACGTCCCGCCGCAGGACCGTGGCCCAAGGGAACTTCCGCGCCCGCTTGTCCAGTTGCGCCAGATGCAGCGCGCGAAAGCTGCCCACGCGCGCCAGCACCCGCGTGGCGCCGCGCAGCCACAGGTTCGCGCGCCAGACATCGGGCCAGCCGCCGGTGATGGTCACGCCGCCCGGCTGCACCGCCGGCTGCCAGCCCAGGGCGGCAGCCTCGGCGGCCAGCGGCGTTTCCAGCCCTGGCGTTGCCACCAGAAAGATCTCGAATCGGTCATCCATCGCGCAGCCCTAGCCCGGCCGCGCGCCAAAGGCGAGAGCGTCAGCGCCCGATGCGGCGGGTCAGCCGGGCAGCCTGGCGGGCGCGCTTGACCGCCGTGCGCATGTCCCTGGCCTGCTTGGCCGAGACCTTCGCGGGCTTGCCCCCGGATTTCGCCACCCGGTCGATGCTCTTGTTGATGCCCCAGTTCAGGGCGCGGCGGGTGACCATGCGGGTCAGCATGTTGATGATCTGGTTCAGGCTCATGCGGTCAGTCGTCCTCGAACAAATCCTCCGGGGGAGGGGTCGCAGCGATATCGTCATCCTCGTCGCGCAGGGCAAGAGGGACGCGCAAGCCTTCGACAGGCGGGCGCGATTCCAGCAGCCCCGCCGCGCGCAGTTCGGCAAGCCCCGGCAGGTCGCGCGCCGATTCCAGGCCGAAATGGTCCAGGAAGGTTTCGGTCACCACGAATGTCGCGGGGCGGCCGGGGGTCATCCGGCGGCGGCCGATGCGCACCCACTCCATCTCGATCAGCTGGTCCAGCGTGCCGCGACTGACCGCCACGCCGCGGATTTCCTCGATCTCGGCCCGGGTGACGGGCTGGTGATAGGCAATGATCGCCAGCGTCTCGATGGCCGCGCGCGACAAGCGGCGCTGTTCCACCGTTTCGGTCTGCAGCAGGAAGGACAGATCAGGCGCCGTGCGGAAGGCATAACCGTCGCCGATCCGCTCCAGCACCACGCCGCGCCCGGCATAGGCCCGGCGCAGCCCCGCCAGGGCCTCGGCCGGGTCGCAGCCGGCAGGCAGGCGCTCGGCCAAGTCGCGCACCGTCACGGGCCGGCTCGATGCGAACAGGATCGCCTCGACCATGCGTTCCTGCTCCGCCAGGGACGGCAGGGCATCGGAATGGGGTGCGGGATCGGTCACGGCTGCTCGGTCTCGGGTTTGCGGCGAAAGCTGATGGGCGCGAAGGCACCCGGCTGCCGTATCTCGATCCTGCCCTGGCGCGCAAGTTCCAGCGTTGCGGCAAAGGTCGCCGCCGTGGCCGAGCGGCGGCGCGTGCCCTTGGCGCCCCAGCCCTCGGGCAGGAAATCGGCGAGATCGGTCCAGTCGCCGACATATCCGATCATGCCGCGCAGCCGGTCAAGCGCCTGTTCCATGGTGAACACGTCCTGCCGGTCGAAGGCATAAGGGCGGAATTCGCTGCGCGTCTTCAGCCGGGCATAGGCACGCATCAGGTCGATCAGCCCCGCCTGCCATTCCGTCCGCCGCTTTCTGGCCACGGCTTCCGGCGTGCCGCGTGGAAACCGGCTGATCCCCAGCCGGTCGCGCCCCATCAGTTGCGCCGCCGCCTGCCGCATCGCCTGCAAGCGTTCCAGCTGAAAGGCCAGGTGGGCGGCCATGTCCTCGGCCGAGGGGCCCTCGGCCTCGGGGTCGGGAGGCAGCAGGAGGCGGGATTTCAAAAAGGCCAGCCAGGCGGCCATGACCAGGTAGTCGGCGGCCAGCTCGATCCGCAGCGCGCGGGCCTGCTCCACGAATGCCAGGTACTGCTCGGCCAGATGCAGGACCGAGATCCGCATCAGGTCCACCTTCTGCGTCCGCGCCAGCGTCAGCAGCAGATCCAACGGGCCTTCATATCCCTCGACATCGACGATCAGGGCTTCTTCCGCGCGGCGCTGCGCGACGGGGTCGGGCTTCGCATCGGGCACCGACGTGTCGGGAACGGGGCGCAAATAGGGAATGTCTGCCGGTGTCACGGGGCCTCGGGCTGTCGCAAGGCAGGCAGGGTCTGCCGAAGCCGGGGCCGTGTCAAGCCGTGCGGGTCAGACCGCGCCATTCGGCCATCAGCGCGGCGGGGTCCAGGTCCTGCGGCGGCTGGCGCCGTGCCAGGGCGGCCTCGGCGCGGCGCTGCGCACCTGGCGACATGGTCCCCGCTGCGGCCACCACCGGCTCCATGCTGGCGATGGTGCCGTTGCAATGCAGCACCAGATCGCAGCCCGCCGCGATCGAGGCGCGCGCGCGTTCGGCCTCGGTCCCCGACAGCGCCTTCATGGTGATGTCGTCGGTCATCAGCAGCCCGTCAAAGCCAATCCGGTCGCGGATCACGCCGATCATCCGCGGGGATGCCGTGGCAGGAGATTCATCTAGGGCGGTGAAGCGGATGTGCGCGGTCATGCCCATCGGCAGGTCGTTCAACGCGCGGAACGGGGCAAAATCGATGGCGTCCAGCTCGGCTTCGGGCGCGGCAACGGCGGGCAGGTCGTGGTGGCTGTCGGCCACGGCGCGGCCATGGCCCGGCATGTGCTTCATCACCGGCAACACGCCCGCGGCCAGCATCCCGTCGGCAGCCGCCCGGCCGAGCGTGGCAACCGCATCGGGATCCGATCCCAGGCAGCGGCTGCGCAGAAAGGGATGCGTGTCGGCATGCGCCACATCCAGGGTGGGCGCGCAGTTGCTGTCGATGCCAACCGCGCGCAGTTCCCGCCCGATCAGGTGATAGCGCAGCCACATGGCGCGCGGCCCGGCGGGCGCCTGGTCCAGCGGTTCGGGCCAGTCGGTCCAGTGCGGAGCGCGCAGGCGCTGCACCCGGCCACCTTCCTGATCGACGGTGATGACCGCGTCGCGGCCCAAGGCTTCGCGCAGGTCGCCGGTCAGGCGGCGCAGCTGGTTGGGGCTTTCGACATTGCGGCCGAACAGGATAAAGCCCCAAGGGTCGGCGGCGCGGAAGAAGTCCCGCTCTGCCGCGGTCAGTTCGGCCCCGGCAATGCCGCCCAGGATCGTGGCATTGGCGGCCATCAGTTCAGGGCAAGGCAGTCCGTGCCGGCCGATTTCAGCGCGGCGCAGAACTGGCGTGCTTCGGACAGCGAATCAAAGCCCGCGACGCGCAGGCGCCAGAAGGTGCGGCCGTTCGACTTGTGCTGCTGGATCACCTGCTGCTTGCCGCCGAAGACGACATGTTTGTTCATCAGCCGGTTCCACTCCCTGGCCGCGATGCTATCGCTGTCAAAGGCGCCAAGCTGCACCTGCGGGCCGCTGGCCGAGGAGACCGGCGCGGGCGCGGCTTCGGGACGCGTTTCGGGCGCTTCGGCAGGGCGCGCCTCGGGTGCCACGGGGCGGGCATCGGTCGCGGTGGTCCCGGCCGAGGCGACGCGCGTGCTGCGCGGACGCGGCGCGGGCCGGGTCGAGGCGGTCAGCACGCCTGGATTGGCCTCGGCCTGCGCTTGGACCAGGGCCTCGGTGATGGCGGCGCCTTGGGCGGGGGCGCCGTTTTCATCGGTCAGCGCCTCGTTCACCGGGCCCTCGCTGGCCGGGGCGTCGCTGATCGCGGCGTCCTGGACCGCGCTGTCGGCCATGGCCAGGCGCTGCGCCTCGGCTGCGGCCTGGGCTTCGGCAAGGGCGCGGGCCTCGCTGTCGGACAGCGGCACGATGGGCTCGCCCGCAAAGCTCAGCGGAACCTCGGAGGTGGTGGCGGGCTCGCGGGCGGTGGCGCCCAGCTGGCCCATGGCGACGTCCTCGTCCGAGAGGCCCACGGGGGCCGGGGCGATGGCGACCTGCTGGGCGGGCTGATGCTCGACCCCCTCGGCCACGTTGTTGACGGCATAGCCGGTATAGTTGGTCAGCTCTCCGCCGGGTTCGGTCGGCGCGGTGCGGGCGTCGCCCACGATGGCGCGGATCACCGGAACGCCCGACACGTCGCGCGACACCAGCTGCCAGCCCCAGACCATCAGCCCGACCATCAGCGCCACCGAGGCGACCGCGCCCAGGTAATGCGTCAGCCGCGCGAAGCGGGTCGTCAGGCTGTCGCCCCCCTGCCCGTCCGGCCCGAACTGTGCCCGGTCCTCCTGCTGGTCGTCCCAGCCGGCCCCGTCATACGAGAATTCGCGCTTCACCTTGTGACGCGAGAACACATAGCCGCCTTCGCGGAAATCCATCACTGCCATAGCCTGCCTGCCTGCCGGTTGATCCGGCTTGAACTTGACTGCCCGTTCCAACCGGCGGGGGCGCCTTGTGACTTCAGCGCATTTCCTTGACCGGTGTGACCCCAAGGATAGCAAGACCACTTGAAATAACAACGCCAACTGCACGCACCAGCGCGATTTTCGCTTGCGACGTGTCCGGATCGCCATCCTGCACGAAACGCAGGGAGGTATCGTCATTGCCGCGATTCCACAGCGAATGCAGGTCCGACGCGATTTCATACAGGAAAAACGCGATCCGGTGCGGCTCATGGGCGCGGGCGGCATGTTCGACAAGCCTCGGCCATTCGGCAACTTTCCGCGCGAGATCCAGTTCCGCCGGATGGGCCAGACGGGTCAGATCCGCACCCGCCAAGGCCGAATCACCCACATCGATGCCCGAATCAGTTGCGCGGCGCAGCACCGAATGAACCCGCGCGCTGGCATACTGGACATACCAGACCGGGTTGTCCTTGGACTGCTCCAGCACCTTGGCGAAATCGAAATCCAGCGCCGCGTCGTTCTTGCGCGTCAACATGATGAAGCGAGTCACGTCCGCGCCCGCTTCCTCGACCACGTCGCGCAGGGTGACGAATGTGCCCGCGCGCTTGGACATCTTGAAGGGCTCGCCGTTCTTGAAAAGCTTCACCAGCTGGATCAGCTTGATGTCCAGCGGCACCCGCCCGTTCGACAGCGCCGCGACAGCCGCGTTCATCCGCTTGACATAGCCGCCGTGGTCGGCGCCGAAGACATCGATCAGCTGGTCGAAGCCCCGGTCGATCTTCGACCAGTGATAGGCGATGTCGGGGGCGAAATAGGTCCAGGCGCCGTCCGATTTCTGGATCGGCCGGTCCACGTCGTCGCCATGCGCGGTGGACCGGAACAGAAGTTGCTCGCGCTCTTCCCAATCCTCGGGCAGCTTGCCCTTCGGCGGTTCCAGCACGCCGCGATAGATCAGGTCCATCGACCGAAGACGCTCGATGGCGGCCTCGATCTGGCCGGTGCCGTACAGCGCCTTTTCGCTGGAATAGACATCCATGCGGACGCCAAGGGCCGCCAGATCCTCGCGGATCATCGCCATCATCGCGTCGGTGGCGAAATCGCGCACCTCGGCCAGCCAGTCGGATTCGGGCCTTTCCAGCAGGGTCGTGCCGTATTTCGCCTTCAGCGCCTCGCCCACCGGGATCAGGTAATCGCCGGGATAAAGCCCTTCGCGGATCTCGGGCTCCAGCCCGTTCGCCTCGCGGTACCGCTCGTAGGCGGACCGGGCCAGCACATCGACCTGTGCTCCGCCGTCGTTGATATAGTATTCGCGCGTCACCTCATGGCCCGAGAACGCCAGCAGGTTCGCCAGCGCATCGCCGAAGACCGCGCCGCGCACATGGCCCACATGCATCGGGCCGGTGGGATTGGCGCTGACGAATTCCACGTTGACCCTTTGGCCCGCGCCCATGGCGGATCGCCCGAAATCCGCGCCCTCGCGAAGGGCGGTTCCGACAACGCCCTGCCAGACGGCGGGGGACAGGCGCAGGTTCAGGAAGCCCGGCCCCGCGACCTCGGCCGCACTGACGCGCGGATCGGTCAGGCGGGCGGCCAGCCTGTCCGCGATCTCGCGCGGCTTCATGCCGGCGGGCTTGGCCAGCACCATCGCGGCATTGGTGGCCATGTCGCCATGGGCGGGATCGCGCGGGGGTTCCACGGCCACATTGGCGAAATCCAGGCCCTGCGGCAGTTCGCCCGCCTGCACCATCTGGTCCAGCGCGGCCAGAACGACGCCGCGCAGATCGGTAAAGAGGTTCATTATCGCTTTCCTGTGTGTCGCGTGCCGGTTACCTTCTGGGGTGGTGTCTGGTCAACCGAAAGCCCCCGAATGGCCCTGAAACGGGTCTTTTACGCGAGGTTTCCGGGTGAAAACATTGACGTGGCCGTCCGCTTGGTCTAAGTCGCTGCATGGCCCGCATCCGGCGGGCCGGCTGAAGGGGCGTGCGAGTCTTGCGTCCCATTGCAGGCCGCACCAGCCATCCGGGCAACGCGGCAATGGAACGCATCGCGCCGGACATGTGCGCGCAAGTCTTGGAAAGCCCCTGAATGACGAAATTTTCCGATCTGAAGCTTGACCCCAATGTGCTGAAGGCCATCGCCGAGGCGGGATACGAGGTGCCGACGCCGATCCAGGCCGGCGCCATCCCGCCCGCGCTGGAAGGCCGCGACGTGCTGGGCATCGCGCAGACCGGCACCGGCAAGACCGCCAGCTTCACGCTGCCGATGATCACGCTGCTGGGCCGTGGCCGGGCGCGTGCCCGGATGCCCCGGTCTCTGGTCCTGTGCCCGACCCGCGAACTGGCCGCCCAGGTGGCCGAGAACTTCGACACCTATGCCAAGCACACCCGCCTGACCAAGGCGCTGCTGATCGGCGGCGTGTCCTTCGGCGAGCAGGACAAGCTGATCGACCGCGGCGTGGACGTGCTGATCGCAACCCCGGGCCGCCTGCTGGACCATTTCGAACGCGGAAAGCTTCTGCTGACCGGCGTGCAGATCATGGTCGTGGACGAGGCTGACCGGATGCTCGACATGGGCTTCATCCCGGATATCGAGCGGATCTTCCAGCTGACCCCCTTCACCCGCCAGACGCTGTTCTTCAGCGCCACCATGGCGCCCGAGATCGAGCGGATCACCGACACCTTCCTGCACGCCCCCGAACGGATCGAGGTCGCGCGCCAGGCCACCGCCAGCGAGACGATCACCCAGAAGCTGGTCGAACTGACGCCCTCGCGCCGGGATCTGGCCGCCAAGCAGAAGCGCGACCTGTTGCGCGCCCTGATCGATGCCGAGGGCGAGAAGCTGTCGAACGCCATCATCTTCTGCAACCGCAAGACCGACGTGGACATCGTCGCCAAGTCGCTGGCCAAGCACGGCTATGACGCGGCCCCGATCCACGGCGACCTGGACCAGAGCCACCGCACCCGCACGCTGGACAGCTTCCGCGACGGCAAGCTGAAGCTCTTGGTCGCATCCGACGTGGCGGCGCGGGGTCTGGACATTCCGGCGGTCAGCCATGTGTTCAACTTCGACCTGCCTTCGCATGCCGAGGATTACGTCCACCGCATCGGCCGCACCGGCCGCGCCGGACGCCTGGGCAGCGCCTTCAGCATCGCCACCCCTGCGGATGATAAGTATTTGTCGGCTATCGAGAACCTGGTGAAACAGACCCTGCCCCGCGCCCCCCTGCCCGAGGACTTTACCCTGACGGAAACCGACCGCAACGCCGGTCGCGACGATCGCCGCAATGGTCGCGACAAGAACAAGGGACGCGACAAGGAGCGCCGCGAAACGCGGGCGGACCGCGCAACCGAAGCCGTTCGCGAGGAGCCGCGCCGCGAGGTTCAGCGGGAAGATCGCCGCGACGACCGGCGGGACGACCGCCGCGACCAGTCGCGCGACCGCCGGGGACGTCGCGACGACCATCGCGGTCCTGCCGTGGTCGGCATGGGCGATCACGTCCCGGAATTCATGCTGGTCGAACTGCGCCCGGCCCTGACCGCCATTGCCGCCGATAGCCGGGAACGCGCCGACAAGCCGGTCGAGGCCGTCGAGCCCGCGCCCGCGCAGGCCCCCGCCGACAAGCCGCGCCGCAGCCGCAACCGCCGCAAGAAATCCGAAACCCGGACCGACGTCGCGGCCCCCGCCGAGGCGCCTGTCACGGAGGTTGCCGAAGCGGTGACCAAGGCGCCTGAGGCCGAAGCCGTTCCTGCCGAAGCCCCGGCCCCCTCGGCGGTCCCGGTTGAAGCGGCCCCGGCCGAGGCCGCAGCGCCTGAGGCAGCCCCGGTCGAGGCCGTGGCTGAACCCGTGGCCGAGGCGCCCGCCACGGAAGCCCCCGCCGAGCCGGTGGCCGAGGAGGCTCCGAAGCCCAAGCGCACCCGCCGCAAGAAGGCCGAGGTCGAGGCTGCGGAAACCCCGTCCGAGCCTGCCGAGAAACCCAAGCGGACCCGGCGCAAGAAGGCCGAGGAACCCGCCGAGGCCGTGGCCGAGGAAGCCCCCAAGCCCAAGCGCACCCGCCGCAAGAAGGCTGACGAGGCGTCCGTCGCCGAGCCCCAGCCGAACGCCGACGCGGACGCCTGATCACCGGCCGATGCGCGCCCTGACGGGACGACTGCCGCTGCGGCAGCTTGGGGCCGACCTGGCGCTTGGCCTGGTTGCGGCCCTTGGCCTGCCGCCCTTCGGCCTCTGGATTGCCACGCCCTTGGCACTGGCTCTGCTGATCCACCGTGCCGCCCGGGCAAGCGGGGCCTTCTGGCCCCTGCTGGCGGGCGGCCTTGGCTGGTTCGGCCTGTCGATGCACTGGATCGTCGAGCCCTTCCTGGTCGAGCCCGAGATCCATGGCTGGATGGCCCCCTTTGCGCTGGTCCTGATGGCGCTTGGCGGGGCGCTGTTCTGGGCCATACCGGCAGGACTGGCGGCGCGCTTCGCGACCGGCGCCCCCCGCCGCGCGCTGGCCATTGCCTCCGCCCTGGTCCTCTCGGACTGGCTGCGGGGCTGGATCTTCACTGGCCTGCCCTGGTCGCTGACCGGACATGTCTGGATCGACACCCCTGTCGCGCAGACCGCAGCCTGGACGGGTGCGATCGGACTGAGCCTGATGACGCTGGTCCTGGCCGTCCTTCCCTCGCTGCTGCGCCTGGTGCCCGCCGTTGTTCTTGCGCTGGCGCTGACCGGCGGGCTCTGGCTCGCCGGGACGAACCGCCTGTCGCAGCCTTTGCCGCCTGACACGCAGACCGCTGTCCGCATCGTCCAGCCCAATGCCCAGCAGCACCTGAAATGGGATCCCGAATGGGCCGCGATCTTCTTCCAGCGCCTGCTGGATCTGTCAGCGGCTCCCGGTCGCCGTGACCTGGTGATCTGGCCGGAAACCGCCGTGAACTTCCTGCTGGAAGATGCAGGCCCGGTGCTGCCCGCCATGGCGCAGGCGGCAGGCGCGCCCCTGGTCATGGGCATCCAGCGCCGGGATGGCAGCCGCTATTACAACAGCCTCGTCACGCTGAACCCTGACGCGACGGTTGGCGAGGTCTACGACAAGTTCCACCTTGTCCCCTTCGGGGAATATATTCCCTGGGGAGATGCGCTGGCACGGATCGGCATCACCGCCTTCGCGGCCCAGCAGGGCAATGGCTATTCCGCAGGCCCCGGCCCCGCCTTCATGTCAGCGCCGGGTGCGCCCGCCTTCCAGCCGCTGATCTGCTACGAGGCGATCTTCCCGCAACATCTGCGCGGCCTCGGCCGCCGCCCGGAATGGCTGCTGCAGGCCACGAACGACGCCTGGTTCGGGCAGTTTTCCGGCCCCTACCAGCACCTGGCCCAAGCCCGGCTGCGCGCCATCGAATCCGGCCTGCCGCTGATCCGCGCGGCAAACACCGGCATCAGCGCGGTGATCGACCCGCATGGCCGCATCCGTCAGTCGCTGGGTCTGGGCGTCGAAGGAAAGATCGACGCCGCCCTGCCCAAGGCCTTGGCCGAAACGCCTTGGATGAAGTGGGGCAACACGCCTGTTGTCCTGCTGACGCTGCTGGCCCTTGCCGCGGCCCTCATCCGCCGCAAGCGCGGCTGACGGGCTTCTTCTTCATCCAAATATCCGCGGGGGAGTCCGAAGGACGGGGGCGGCAGCCCCCTGCCCGGCATCAGTCCTTGAAGAACCGGCTGTCCTTGACCTGGTCCCAGGCCCAGACCACCTCGGCCAGCCGGTCCTCGTCCGACCGGTCCCCGCCGTTCATGTCGGGATGCAGATCCTTGACCAGCGACTTGTACTGCTTGCGGATCTCGGCGCGGGTCCAGGTATCCTTGGCTTCCAGGATGTCCAGGGCCTTGCGCTCGGTCGGCGGCAGCTTGCGGCTGATCTTGGCGCGGGCCTCGGGCGCGGTGCCGTTGGCGCCCAGGATCTCAAGAGGGTCGCTGATGCCATGGCGGGCCCATTTCCCCTCCTGCGCGGCCCGGCCGAAAGGCTTGGTCGGGCGCTCCCAGACGGTTGCATTGTCGATGAACTGCTGGAATTCTTCCTCGGACTGGCCCTGGAAATAGTTCCAGTTCGCGTTGTATTCGCGGACATGGTCCTTGCAGAACCAGAAGTAGTCATCGAGATTGCGCGGGTTCTTCGGCGCGCGATACTGCCCGGGCTCGTTGCAGCCCTGCTTGTCGCAGATGCGGGTCGAGGTTTCAAAGGCGCCGGACATGCCGCGACGGCCCTTGGTCTTGCGTTTCTTGTCCTTCGCGGCCGAGATATCGAAGCCGAACGGATCGTTACTGCTCATCCTGGGGCACCTTTGCGACTCGGAGGCGGCAGTTTAAGGCTTTCGCCGCGACATGAAAGGTCTTGACGAGGAAAACCGATGGGAGAAACCGGATGATTGCGGATGAAATGCGCCAGCGGCTGGCCGCGCTGAACCCCACGCGGATCGAGGTGATCGACGAAAGCGAAGCCCATCGCGGCCATGCAGGATACCGGGACGGCGGGCAGACCCATTTCCGCATCCGCCTGGCCAGCCCTGCCTTTGCGGGTCTTGGCCGCGTCCAGCGGCACCGGCTGGTTCACCAGACCCTGGGCGATATCGTTCCGCGCATCCATGCGCTGGCGCTGGAGTTGTCCGAGGCGTGATCCGTTAGCGCCGTCAGGCTTGCCGCCGCAGAGGGGCGCGCGTAAGACCGGCGCACCTGCGTCAATGAGGATGGACATGACCGCGCCCAAGGATTTCAACGACCGGATGCTTTCGCTGGGCCTGGCCCGCGTCAGCGAGGCTGCGGCCCATGCCTCGGCCCGGCTGATCGGTCGCGGCGACGAGAAGGCCGCCGACCAGGCCGCCGTCAACGCGATGCGCGACCAGCTGAACATGCTGGACATCAAGGGCGTGGTGGTCATCGGCGAGGGCGAGCGCGACGAGGCGCCGATGCTGTATATCGGCGAAGAGGTCGGCACCGGCGAAGGCCCCGAGGTGGATATCGCCCTTGATCCGCTGGAAGGCACGACCCTGACCGCCAAGGACATGCCGAACGCGCTGACCGTGATCGCCATGGCGCCGCGCGGCACGCTGCTGCATGCCCCCGACGTGTATATGGAAAAGCTGGCCATCGGGCCAGGCTATCCAACCGACGTGGTCAGCCTGGACATGACCCCATCCGAGCGCGTGCGCGCCCTGGCGCAGGCGCGCGGCGTCGAGGACAGCGACATCACCGTCTGCATCCTGGAACGTCCCCGCCACGAGGATCTGGTGGCTGAGGTCCGGTCCACCGGCGCGGCGATCCGGCTGATCACCGATGGCGACGTGGCAGGCGTGATCCACTGTGCCGAGGCCGAGCTGACCGGAATCGACATGTACATGGGATCGGGAGGCGCGCCCGAAGGCGTGCTGGCGGCCTCGGCGCTGAAATGCATGGGCGGGCAGATGTGGGGCAAGCTTCTGTTCCGCAATGACGACGAACGTGGCCGCGCCCGCAAGGCCGGCATCACCGATCTTGACCGCATCTATTCGCGTGACCAACTGGTGACGGGCGACGTGATCTTCGCGGCGACCGGGGTGACCAACGGGTCGATCGTGGCAGGAGTGAAGCGAGAGCCGAACTATCTGCAGACCGAGACGATCCTGATGCGTTCGAAAACCGGCTCGGTGCGCCGGATGATCTATCGCAACCCGATCAAGTAAGGGGGGCGCTGCCCCCGCCGCGCGCTCCGCGCGGCGCCCCCGGGATATTTGGATGAAGAAGAAGGTGCTGGCGTGACATTTCTGGGAATCGAGCAATCGCTGACGAATCGGCGGTGGGTCGGCCCGGACAGCGCCGCCGACCGTCTGGCCGAGGGGCTGGCGCAGCGCACCGGCCTGCCCTTGCCCGTGGCGCGGATCCTGGCCGACCGCGGGGTCGAGGCGGATGGCGCCGAAGGCTTCCTGACGCCCCGGCTGCGCGACCTGCTGCCCGATCCGCTGTCCTTGCGCGACATGCAGATTGCGGCGGAACGGCTGGTCGCGGCGGCGGTGAATGGCGAACGCATCGCCATCTTTGCCGATTACGACGTGGATGGCGGCAGTTCGGCAGCCCTGCTGCTGGACTGGCTTCGCGGCCAGGGGCGGAACGCGACGCTTTATATCCCGGACCGCATCGACGAAGGCTATGGCCCAAACGCGCCTGCCATGGCGGCGCTTGCGGCAGGTCACGACCTGATCGTCTGCGTCGACTGCGGCACCCTGAGCCACGATGCCCTGGCCGCCGCCGCGGGCACCGACATCATCGTGCTGGATCACCACCTGGGCGGGGAAACCCTGCCCCCCGCGATGGCGGTGGTGAACCCCAACCGCGCGGACGAGGATGGCTCGCTGGGGCATCTCTGCGCCGCCGGCGTGGTGTTCCTGACGCTGGTGCAGGCGGGCCGGCTGCTGCGCGGCATGGGCCGGCCCGAGCCGGATCTGATGGCGATGCTGGATCTGGTGGCGCTGGCGACGGTGGCCGATGTGGCGCCCCTGGTCGGCGTCAACCGCGCCTTCGTGCGCCAGGGGCTGGCAGTCATGGCGCGCAGGCGCCGCCCCGGACTGGTGGCCCTGTCCGATGTGGCCCGCCTTGACGGCCCGCCCGGCGCCTTCCACCTGGGCTTCCTGCTGGGCCCGCGCATCAATGCAGGGGGCCGGGTCGGCCGCGCCGATCTGGGCGCGCTCTGCCTGTCCTGCCGCGAACCCCGCGAAGCCGGGCGGCTGGCCGCCGAACTGGACGCGCTGAACCGCGACCGCCGCGCCATCGAGGCCGCCGTCCGCGACGAGGCCCTGGCCCAGGTCGAGGCCCGCGCGGATGCCCGCCTGTCCTGGGCGGCGGGCGGTGGCTGGCATCCAGGGGTCGTGGGCATCGTCGCCGCGCGCGTGAAAGAGGCGACCGACCTTCCCTCGGTCGTGATCGGCGTGGAAAACGGCATCGGCAAGGGCTCGGCCCGGTCGGTTCCCGGCGTCGATCTGGGCCGGGCCATTCAGCGCCTTGCGGCCGAAGGACTGCTGATCAAGGGCGGCGGGCACATGATGGCCGCGGGATTGACCGTGGCCGCCGACATGATCCCCGCCGCCATGGCGCGTCTGGCCGACCTGATCGCCAACGACCTGGCGCAGCGGACCGGCGCGCGGGACCTGCGCATCTCGGGCTTGATGGAATGCGCGGGCGCCACGCCCCAGATGTTCCGCCAGATCGAGGATGCCGGCCCCTTCGGCCAGGCCGCGCCCGCGCCACGCTTCGCCTTTGCAGACCAGCTGATCGACAGCGCCAGCACCATGGGCGACGGCCACCTGCGCCTGTCCTTCCGCAGCGCCGGCGGCCCGGCGCTGGAAGCCGTGGCCTGGGGCGCCATGACGGGTCCGCTTGGCCCGGCGCTGATCGGCGCAAGGGGCCGGCGCTTCCACCTGGCGGGCAAGCTGGACCTGTCCACCTGGGGCGGGCGCGAACGCCTGCGCCTGCGGCTTGAGGACGCGGCGCCGGTCTGATCGCGTCTGGTCACGGCCCGGCCCCGCCGCTAACCTGCCCGCGACACTGGCAGGAGACCGCGATGAAACTGACCTGGCTTGGACATTCCGGCTTTCGGCTGGAAATCGAGAATGCCGTGATCCTGATCGATCCCTGGATTTCCGGCAACCCGGTCTTTCCCGAGGATCGGCGGGCCGAGGCCATCCAGGGCGCCACCCATATCCTTCTGACCCATGGCCACGGCGATCATTCCGGCGACACGCTGGCCATCGCCAAGGAACTGAAGATCCCCGTCGCGGGCATCTATGACCTGGTCAGCAGCTGGATCACCCAACACGACATCGCAGGCATCGGCTTCAACAAGGGCGGCACGGTCGATCTGGGCGGGGCCAGGGTGACGATGGTGAACGCCAGCCATTCCAGTTCGCTGGATGGGGCGGACGGGCCGATCTACGCGGGCCACGAATCGGGCTACATGATTGCGGGCGAAGGGCATGTCATCTATGTCTCGGGCGATACCGACATCATGGCGGACATGGGCTGGATGGGCGAATACCACCAGCCCGACATCGGCATCCTGTGTGCAGGCGGCCATTTCACCATGGACATGAAGCGCGCGGCCTTCGCGGCCCGCAAGTACTTCGACTTCAGGACGGTGATCCCCTGCCACTACAAGACCTTCCCGTTGCTAGAACAGTCCGCGCATGCGCTGATCGATGGGCTGCCGGGCGTGCAGGTGCTCGAACCCGAGGTCATGAAGGCGATCACGCTGTGAGCTTCCAGTCCTTTGACGATCCCGCAGGTTGCAGCGACCACCCGGCGCGGCTGGCCGGGCTGCGCGCCCGGCTTGCGGCCGATGGGCTGGACGGCTTTATCGTGCCCCGCGCCGACGCCCATCAGGGCGAATACGTGGCCCCGTCCGACGCGCGTCTGGCCTGGCTGACGGGTTTTACCGGCAGCGCGGGCTTTGCCGTCGTGGCGCCTGACCGCGCGGGCGTCTTCATCGACGGCCGCTATCGCGTGCAGGTCAAGGCGCAGGTCGATCTTGCGCATTTCACGCCGGTCCCCTGGCCCGAGACCAGGCCCTCGGACTGGCTGCGGGATGCCCTGCCCGAAGGCGGGCGCGTGGGCTTCGATCCCTGGCTGCATACCCGCCAGGAAATCGAGACGCTGGAAAAGGCGCTTGCCGACAGCGGGATCGGCCTGATCGCGACGGATCACAATCCGCTGGACGCGGTCTGGACCGACCGTCCCGCCCCGCCCGTGGGCCGGGCACGCGCCCATGACGATGCGTTTGCAGGTGAAACGGCAGCCGACAAGCGCGCCCGCCTTGCCGCAGAGCTGCGCAAGGAAGGCCAGGCCGCCACCCTGCTGACGCTGCCCGATTCGATATCGTGGCTGCTGAACATCCGCGGCAGCGACGTGCCCAGGAACCCGGTCGTGCAGTCCTTTGCGGTGCTGTCCGACGACGGCCATGTCGCGCTGTTCGCCGACCCCGCCAAGTTCGACGATGCCTTGCGCGCGCATCTGGGCAACGAGGTCGCCATCCTCCACCCCGAAGGCCTGACTCCCGCCCTGCTGGATCTGGAAGGCCCGGTCCGCATCGACCCCGCCTCTGCCCCCGAGGCCGCCTTCCGCCTGCTGGAAAGCGCCAACACCCAGATCGCACGGGCGACCGACCCCGCGATTCTGCCCAAGGCGCGCAAGAATGCCGCCGAACTGGACGGGATGCGGGCCGCTCATCTGCGCGACGGCGCGGCGATGGTACGGCTGCTGGCCTGGCTTGACGCGCAAGACCCGGCCGGGTTGACCGAGATCGACGTGGTCGAGAAGCTGGAAGCCCTGAGGCGCGAGGCCGGGATCACGGACATCAGCTTCGACACGATCTGCGGGGCGGGGCCGAACGGCGCCATTGTCCATTACCGCGTCACCCGTGCCACCAACCGCCGTCTGACCGCGGGCGAGGTGCTGCTGATCGACTCGGGCGGCCAGTATCGCGACGGCACCACGGACATCACCCGCACCGTGCCATTGGGGCCGCCCCTGCCCGATGCCGTCGCGCCCTATACCGCCGTGCTGCGCGGCATGATCGCGATCAGCCGGGCGCGCTTTCCCCAAGGCGTCGCCGGAGCGCATCTGGACGCGCTGGCGCGGCAGCACCTCTGGTCACAGGGGCTGGACTATGACCACGGCACCGGCCACGGCGTCGGGGCGGCGCTGTGCGTGCACGAAGGCCCCGTGCGGATCAGCCGCGTCAGCACCCTGCCGCTGGAGGCCGGCATGATCCTGTCGAACGAGCCCGGCTATTACCGCGAGAACGCCTTTGGTATCCGCATCGAGAACCTGGTCGCGATCACCCCGGCTGATGCCGAACCCGGCCGCACCATGCTGGGCTTCGAGACGCTGACGCTCTGCCCCATCGACCGCCGCCTGATCGATGTCGCGGCGCTATCGCGTGACGAGATCGCCTGGCTGGACAGCTATCACGCGCGCGTCCGGCAGGCGCTGTCGCCGCACTTGGACAGCGACACGCAAGCCTGGCTCACCCACGCAACCAAGCCACTTTCTTCATGAAAATATCCCTGGGGGACCGGGGGGCGAAGCGCCCCCGGCCACCGCGGGACGCTCCCTACAGCGCGTCCAGGATCCGCGCCGCCTCGGCCTTGCAGGGGGTCAGCGCCCCCCGATCCTCGCCCGGAAAGAACCGTGCGCGCACGGCGGTGGGCATCGGCGCAGGCTCGGCGATGACCACGCGCGGCCCGACCGACGCGCTTTCGGCCTGCCAGCTCCGCGCGATCGCGATCTGGCCCGCCTTTGTCGCCCCATAGGCGCCAAAGAACTTCTGACCCGTCCGGGGGTCGTCAAAGAACAGCGCCGTGCCCTGCCGCGCGCGCAGCAGCGGCTCAAGCAGGGCGATCAGCCCGCGCGTCACGTCCATGTTGACCAGCACCGACTTGGCCCAGTCCTTGCCATCGACATGCGGCGCGGGCGCCAGGGGGGCGGCATGGATCGCGCAATGCGCCCACAGGTCCAGCCCGCCCCAGCGGTTCAGCACGGCATCAGTCAGTTGCTGCATGGCAGGCGCCTCGGCCACGTCCATCGGCGCCAAGGTCGCGCTGCCGCCCGCCTGGCGGATGCGGTTGTCCAGTTCCTCAAGCGCGCCGACGGTGCGGGCGACCGCCAGAACGTGATAGCCGCGCCCGGCCAGATCCTCGGCCAGGGCCGCGCCAAGGCCGCGCGATGCGCCGGTTACCAGCGCGATTTTCGGTGCTTCTGTCATGGTTGTCCCCTTGCCACCGCCAAGGCGCCTTCGCAAGGGCGCAACGAAAAAGGGCCCCCGAAGGGGGCCCCCTGAACCATGCGGCCGATCAGCGCGCGCTCAACTCGACATAGTCGCGCTTGGCCTCGCCCACGTACAGCTGGCGGGGACGGCCGATCTTGTTCTGCGGATCGCCGATCATTTCCTTCCACTGCGCGATCCAGCCCACCGTGCGCGACAGCGCGAAGATCGGCGTGAACATCGAGGTCGGGAAGCCCATGGCCTCGAGGATGATGCCCGAATAGAAGTCGACGTTGGGATAAAGCTTCTTCGAGACGAAATACTCGTCCTCCAGCGCGATCTTCTCCAACTCCTTGGCGACCTGCAGCGTCGGGTTGTTGTGGACGCCCAGCAGATCCAGAACCTCGTCCGCGGATTCCTTCATCACCTTGGCGCGCGGGTCGAAGTTCTTGTAGACCCGGTGGCCGAAGCCCATCAGGCGGAACGGGTCATCCTTGTCCTTGGCGCGGGCGATGTATTCCGGGATGCGGTCCACGGTGCCGATCTCGCGCAGCATCTCCAGGCAGGCCTGGTTGGCGCCGCCATGGGCCGGACCCCACAGGCAGGCGATGCCGGCCGCGATGCAGGCGAACGGGTTCGCCCCCGACGAGCCTGCCAGACGCACGGTCGAGGTCGAGGCGTTCTGTTCATGATCCGCATGCAGCGTGAAGATGCGGTCCATGGCACGGGCCAGGGCCGGGTTCACGACATATTTCTCGGCCGGGACCGAGAAGCACATGTGCAGGAAGTTGCTGGCAAAATCCAGTTCGTTCTGCGGATAAACGAAGGGCTGGCCGATCGAATACTTGTAGGCCATCGCCGCGATGGTCGGCACCTTGGCGATCAGCCGGATCGAGGCGACCTCGCGCTGCCAGGGGTCGTTGATGTCGGTCGAGTCGTGATAGAAGGCCGACATGGCGCCCACGACGCCGACCATGGTCGCCATCGGATGCGCGTCGCGGCGGAAGCCGCGGAAGAAGTTGTGCATCTGCTCGTGCACCATGGTGTGGCGCGTGATGCGGGATTCGAAATCATGCAGCTGCTCGGCATTCGGCAGGTTGCCGTAAAGCAGCAGGTAGCAGACTTCCAGGTAATGCGATTGGGCAGCCAGCTGCTCGATCGGATAGCCGCGATACCACAGCTCTCCCTTGTCGCCGTCGATGAAGGTGATCGTCGAATCGCAGCTCGCGGTCGAGGTGAAGCCGGGGTCATAGGTGAACACGTCCGCCTGCCCATAGAGCTTGCGGATATCCAGCACATCCGGCCCCTGCGTCGGGCTGAGGATCGGCAGCTCGTATTCCGAGTCGTTGATCTTGAGTGTGGCGGTCGTCGCGTCAGCCATCCAAAGCGTCCTTTCCGGCTGGGCCGGGCCAACCCTTGCGTTCGCGGGGGCGACTTCGCTCGGGACGACCTGGCAAGTGGGGGCAGGCCGTCAGCCTGCCAAATCCGTCTGGTCCTGCAACCGGGCCAGCGATTCCTCGCGGCCTAGCGCCGTCATCATGTCAAACACGCTGGGGGTCGCCGTGCGGCCGGCCAGGGCGGCGCGCAAGGGCGCCGCGAGCTTGCCCAACCCGACGCCGTTTTCCTCGGCGACCTGCTTGGCCGCCCCCTCCAGCTCGTCTCGCGTCCAGCTAGCATGCTGCACTGCGGCAGTCAACGCGCTCAGCATACCACGGGATACCGAATCCAGCGCCTTGGCCGCCTTGTCGTCCACCTCGACCGGCCGGTCGATCAGCGCGAACCGAGCCTGATCCAGCAGCTGCGGCAGGGTTTTCGCCTTTTCCTTCAAGGCCGGAAGCGCAGCGACCAGCCGATCCCTTTGACGCTGCGTCAGCGGATCGGTCCCCGTTTCGGACAGGAACAGATCCAGTGCCGCCATCAGTTCGGCATCCGGCATGATGCCGACATGATGCCCGCTGACATGCTCCAGCTTCTTGAAGTCCAGCCGCGCGGGCGCCCGGCCGATGCCCGGCAGGTCGAACCATTCGCGGGCCTGCGCGTCGTCGAACAGCTCGTCGTCGCCATGGCTCCAGCCAAGCCGCGCCAGATAGTTGCGCATTGCCGCCGCCGGATAACCAAGCGCCGCGAATTCATGCAGCCCCACGGCGCCGTGGCGCTTGGACAGCTTCTTGCCATCCTCGCCGTGGATCAGCGGGATATGGGCAAAGACCGGACGCGGCCAGCCCATCGCGTCATAGATCTGGATCTGGCGCGCGGTGTTGGTCAGGTGGTCGTCGCCCCGGATCACATGAGTCACGCCCATGTCGTGGTCGTCCACAACCACCGCCAGCATATAGGTGGGCGTGCCGTCCGAGCGCAGGATGATCATGTCATCCAACTGGTCGTTGGCCACGCGCACCTGCCCCTGCACGGCGTCGTCGATCACTGTCTCGCCCTCGCGCGGGGCGCGCAGGCGGATGGCATAGGGCGTCCCGTCCGTTTCGAGGGGCAGGTCAGCCGCATCGCGCCAGGGGCTCTGGAAGGGCTGGCGCGGGTTGGCCTCGCGCCAGGCGGCGATCTCCTCGGGGGTCGAGAAGCACTTGTAGGCGGTGCCGTTCGCCAGCATCTGGCGCGCGACCTCGGCGTGGCGCTCGCGGCGCTCGAACTGGCTGATCGGCTCGCCATCCCAGTCGAGGCCCAGCCAGGTCAGGCCCTTCAGGATGGCCTCGGTCGCCTCGGGGGTCGAACGCGCGCGGTCGGTATCCTCGATCCGCAACAGGAACTTGCCGCCCCGCCCCCGGGCGTAAAGCCAGTTGAACAGCGCCGTCCGCGCACCACCGATATGCAGATAGCCGGTGGGCGAGGGGGCGAAGCGGGTGACGACTTGCGTTGCGGCGGGCGAGCTATCGGACATGGGCGGCCTTCCTGGATCCGGGCAGGCATTAACGCTTTGGTAAGCTGTCCATGCCATCGTTCGCGCGCAGAGATAGAGAAGCCGCCGCGAAAGGACAAGAATGGCCGCCTCGGGCGACACGACGGCACTGCCGGGCTTTTCGGTCGCGCGCCGGGCATCGCGGCACCTCGCCGCGCGGCCCGCGCGGATGGCGGCCACGGTTCGCGCCGGGCTGTTTTCCTGGGTGCCGGTCTGCCTGGCCGCCGGCATTGCCCTGTGGTTCGCCCTGCCCGCCCCGCCCCCGTGCGGGATGTGGATTGCTCTTGGCCTGCTGGCGGTGGCGGCCCTGGCGATTGGCCGCATGGCCCTGCCCTGGGCCGAACGGGGGCGCATCGCCTGGTCTCTTGCGGATGCGCTGAGGATCGGATCCACGGCGCTGCTGCTGGTCATTGCGGGCCTTGGGCTGATCGGCCTGCGGTCGGCAATGGTCGCGGCCCCGGTGATGGAATGGCGCTACTACGGCCCCGTCGAGGGGCGGCTGGTCGAGATCGACCGATCGGCCCGGGACCGGATCCGGCTGACGCTGGACCGGGTGGTCCTGCGCGACACCGCACCCGACCGCACCCCCGGGCGCGTCCGGCTGTCGCTGATGGACCAGGCCGACCCGCTGCCGCCCCTGGGCCAGCGCGTGATGCTGACCGGCCATCTCGGCCCGCCCCCTGCCCCGGCCTCTCCGGGCAGCTTCGATTTCCGCTGGCTTGCCTGGTTCGAGGGGCTGGGCGCCGTCGGCTATACCCGCACGCCCATCATGACCGTTGAACCGGCCGAGGGCGGGCTCTGGGCCATGCACCGTGCCCGCATGGCGGTCAGCCGGGCGATCCAGGACGGCATCGGCGGGCAGGAAGGGGCCGTGGCCTCGGCCCTGATGACCGGCGACCGTTCGGGGATCGAGGAAGCCACCAACGAACTGATGCGGGCATCCAACCTGTATCACATCATCTCGATCTCCGGCCTGCACATGTCGATGCTGGCGGGCTTCGTTTATGCCGCGCTGCGTCTGGCCCTGGTGCTGGCGCAGGGTCTGGGCGCGCCGCTGCCGCAGGGCGTGCACAAGATCGCGGCGCTTGGCGCGCTTGCCGCATCCGCCGCCTATCTGTGGCTGTCGGGCGGGGGCGTCGCGACCGAACGCGCATTCGTCATGGTTGCGGTGATGCTGCTGGCGATCACGGCCGACCGGCGCGCGATATCCCTGCGCACCGTGGCCCTGGCCGCGACGATCATCCTGATCTACTCGCCCGAGGCCGTGACCCATGCCGGCTTCCAGATGAGCTTCGCGGCCACCGTCGCGCTGATCCTGGTCTATGGACCTTGGTCCCGCATCTCGCCCCACCTGCCCTTCTGGCTGCGGCCGGTGGCGATGTTGCTGGTATCCTCGCTGGTGGCCTCGGTGGCGACCTCGCCACTGGCGGCGGCGCATTTCAACCGCATGGCCCAGTATGGGTTGCTCGCGAACCTGCTGGTCGTGCCGGTGATGGGCGCCCTGGTGATGCCCGCGGGCGTGATCGGCGCGCTGCTGGCCCCGGTGGGTCTGGCAGGGCCGGCGCTGTGGGTCATGGGCCTGGGGACCCGGTGGATGCTGCGGGTGGCCGAATATGTGGCAGGTCTGGGCGGGGCGGTCACGACCCTGCCGCTGCCGCCCGGCCCGGTGATCCCGCTGATGTGCTTTGGCGCCACGCTGGCGGTCCTGTGCTGGCGGCAGGGTGTCCTTGCACGCCGCCCAAGCCCCATGGGCGCGGGCTTTCTGGCAGGGCTGGTGATGCTGGCGGCGTCGGGGGCGATCTGGCTGACTGCCAGCCGCCCCCTGCTGCTGGTCGCCCCGGAAGGCGAGGCGGTCGGGCTGATGACGGCGCAAGGCAGGGCCGTGTCGAAACCCTCGGGCGGGGCCTTCATCGTCAGCACATGGCTGCAGGAGGATGGCGATAGCGCCACACAGGAAGAGTCGGCAGCCCGTCCTGCCTGGCAGGGCGACAAGCGCGACCGCATGGCCGCGCTGCCGCAAGGCTGGCAGGTCTGGCATTTCACCGGAAAGGGGGCCGAAAACCGCGCCCCCGCGGCCTGCCAGCCGCGCCGGATCGTGGTCGTGTCGGCAAGGCTGCCTGCGCGCGCCGATTGGCCCTGCATCATGCTGGACCTCGGGCGTTTGCGGGCGACCGGAGCCATGACCGTCGGGATGGGCGAGGACGGTCCCGTCCTGCGCGGCGTCAACGAGATGCTGCGCAGTCCGGGATGACAGAGGGTCTCAGACCCCCGCGTCGATGATCGCGCGCGCCAGGACAGGCACGGTGTGCCGGTTCAGCCCGGCGATGTTCAGCCGCGAATCACCGACCATGTAGATGGCCGCGTCGGATTTCAGCTTCTGGACCTGTTCCGGCGTGGCGCCCAGCCGCGAGAACATGCCGCGGTGCTGCTGGATGAAGTCGAAGCGGTCGCTGCCCGACAGGTCGCGCAGTTCCGACGCCAGTTGCGCCCGCAGGCCCAGCATGGTGTTGCGAACCTCCTCGAGCTCGGCCGCCCAGTCGGCCCGCAGCGCGTCGTCGGTCAGAATGGTGCTGACGATCCGCGCGCCGTGGTCCGGCGGGAACGAGTAGTTCTGCCGGTTCAGGAAGGCCATGGACCCCTGCGCCAGATCGCGCGCGGCGCTGTTTTCCGCCAGGGCGAAAAGGATGCCGGTGCGTTCGCGATAGATGCCGAAGTTCTTGGAGCAGGAGGCCGCGATCAGCACCTCGGGCAGACGTGCCGCGATCATGCGGGTGGCGGCCGCGTCCTCCTCGAGGCCGTCGCCGAAGCCCTGATAGGCCAGGTCGATCAGCGGGATCGCGCCGGATTTTTCCAGGATCCCTGCCACCTCGTTCCACTGGTCCATGGACAGGTTCGCGCCGGTCGGGTTGTGGCAGCAGCCGTGCAGCAGAACGATGTCGCCCTTGCCAGCCTTGGCAATGTCTTCCTTCAAGCCGTCGAAATCGACGCCACGGGTCGCCGCGTCGAAATAGCGGTATTCGACAAAGGGCAGGCCCATGAATTTCATGATCGACAGGTGGTTGGGCCAGGTCGGGTTCGACACATGGACCGTCACCCCGGGATTGGCCAGACGCGCCAGCTCCAGCGCCTGCCGGATCGCGCCGGTGCCGCCAACCGTCGCCAGCGAGGCGAGCCGGTCCGACGGCACGTCCTTCAGCACCATCTGCGCCATGCTGTTGCGATAGTCGGGCTCGCCCGCCAGGCCGGTATAGGCCTTGGTCGTCTGGCTTTCCCAGATCCGCTGTTCCGCCGCCTTGACCGCCCGCATGACCGGCGTCACTCCCTGGGGATCCTTGTAGACGCCGACGCCGAGGTCGATCTTGCCCTGCCGGGTGTCGGCCTTGAATTCCTCGATCAGCTTGAGGATCGAATCAGGGGCTTGGGGTTGGAGGTTGGACAGCATCAGGCGTCTCCGGTTGCGATGGGCAGGTCCGGGAAGCTGCCCCATTCGGTCCAGCTTCCGTCGTAAAGCGAGTGGTTGCGGTGCCCGATCCGTTCCAGCGCAAGGCTCAGCACGGCGGCGGTGATGCCGCTGCCGCAGCTGGTGATCACGGGCTGTTTCAGATCGACGCCCGCGGCTTCGAATTCGGCGCGCAACTCGGCGGGCGGCCTCATCGTGCCGTCCGCGTTCAGCAGCCGCCCGAAGGGGACATTGCGCGCGCCGGGGATATGGCCGGACCGGAGGCCGGGACGCGGCTCGGGCGCCTCGCCCCGGAAACGGTCGGCGGCGCGGGCATCGACGATCTGGTGGTCGCCCAGCTTGCTGGCGGCGGCGACCTGCGTCACGTCGCGCACGAGGCCCGCCTGGCGCTGCACGGTGATGTGGCGGTCGCGCATGACGGGGGGCATGTCCTCGACCGGGCGGCCCTCGGCCTGCCACTTGGCGAAGCCGCCGTCCAGGACCGCCACATCGGTCTTGCCCATCAGGCGGAAGGTCCACCAGACCCGTGCGGCGCTGCGTGCGTCGGAATTGTCGTAGACCACGACCTGATGCCCGTCGCCCACGCCCATGGCGCGCATCCGGCTGATGAACATCTCGACCGGCGGGGCCATGTGGGGCAGCGCAGATCGCTGGTCGGCGATCGCGTCGATGTCGAAAAAGCGCGCGCCGGGAACATGGGCCGCGTCATATTCGGCCCGGGCGTCGCGGCCCGTGGCAGGCATGTGCCAGCTTGCGTCCAGGATGCGCAGGTCGGGATCGTTCAGATGCGCCGCCAGCCAATCGGTCGAGACCAGCGTTTTCGGATCGTCCTGCATGGCCCCTCCCCTGCCCGGTGCGGGCCTGATCTACAGGGCGAAGGGCGCCCGTGCAATGGCTTAGCCCTGCTTCAGCAGCCGCTGCTTCTGCCGGTTCCAGTCGCGCTTGGCGTCGGTTTCGCGCTTGTCGTGGTTCTTCTTGCCCTTGGCCACGCCGATCTTCAGCTTCACGATGCCGCGGTGGTTGAAATACATCACCAGCGGGACCAGCGTCATGCCCTCGCGCCCGACGGCCTGCCACAGCCGCGCCAGTTCCTTGCGCGACACCAGCAGCTTGCGCTTGCGGCGTTCCTCGTGCCCGAACACCCCGGCCTGCTTGTAGGCCGCGATATAGCCGTTGATCAGCCAAAGCTCGCCATCCTCGACCGAGGCATAGCTTTCGGCGATGTTCGATTGGCCGGTGCGCAGCGACTTGACCTCGGATCCGGTCAGGACGATGCCGACCTCGAGATCGCTTTCGATGAAGTAATCGAAGCGCGCCCGCCGGTTCTCGGCGATGATCTTGTAGTTCTTGTCGGGATCCTGGGCCATGGCGCTGTCAGATAGGGCTGCGGCGGCGGTCTGTAAAGATGCGCGTTGCGCACTGACTTTGCCTTGGGCTAGCCCTTGCAGGACGACGCAGGGGGATCGCCATGCTGGGACAGATCGCGTTCGGATCGGCCTTGATGCTGAGCAGCATCGCCATGGGCAGCCTGTTCATCTGGCTTCTGGAATGGGCCTATGCCCGGTGGGAGGACTGGCTGGTGCGTGCGCCCCACCGGCCCAAGCTGATCCTGGTTGTCCTGGTTTCCAGCCTGTCGGTGCTGGCCATGGTCACGATGTCGGTCTGGCTCTGGGCGCTGGCCTTTCACCTGCTGGGCGTCTTCTCGGGCTTCGAGGAGGCGATGTATTTCACGCTGGTGACCTTCACCACGCTTGGCTATGGCGATGTGCTGATGCCCTTGGAATGGCGCATCCTGGGCGGGCTGGCCGCGGCCAACGGCCTGCTGAGCTTTGGCTTGACGACTGCGCTGATGGTCGAATCGCTGCGTCACATCCGCGTGCGCCAGATCGAGCTTACAAAGGACTAGCGCATGAAGGCGGGACGGCTGAACCTGATCACCGATGTCGCCGGCCTGCGGGTCGGCAATGCCACTGACAGGCGGCTTGCGTCCGGCGTCACCGTGCTGGCGGCGGACCATCCCCTTGCGGCTGCGGTCCATGTCATGGGGGGGGCGCCGGGGACGCGCGAAACCGACCTGCTGGCCCCCGACAAGCTGGTTGCGCAGGTGGATGCGCTTGTCCTGTCCGGCGGATCGGCCTTCGGGCTGGCCGCCTGCGACGGGGTGATGGCGGGCCTGCGCGCGGCGGGGCGGGGGTTCCAGGTGGGCGCGGCGCGGGTGCCGATCGTGCCCGGGGCGATCGTCTTCGACCTGCTGAACGGCGGGGACAAGGATTGGGCCGACAATCCCTATCCGGCGCTTGGCCGGGCGGCCTTCGATGCCGCCGCCACCGATTTCGCCATCGGAACGACGGGCGCGGGCACCGGGGCCATGACGGCGAACCTCAAGGGCGGCCTCGGGTCGGCATCGGCGGTGCTGGCGAACGGGCTGACAGTAGGCGCCCTGGTGGTGGTCAACGCGCTTGGACAGGCGACGGTCGGCGAAACGCGGCACTTCTGGGCCGCGCCCTGGGAACTGGGGGCCGAGTTCGGGGGGCTTGGCCTTCCTGGCGCCTTTCCGGCCGGCCATGAACCCGCACCCGCCAAGCGGTTGGGCGAGGCCACGACCATCGCCATCCTCGCCACCGACGCGGCCCTGGACAAGCCGGCGCTGCAGCGCCTTGCCGTTGCCGCCCATGACGGAATGGCCCGCGCCCTTGTGCCCAGCCACACGCCCTTTGACGGGGACCTGGTCTTTGCCGTCTCGACCGGGGCAAGGCCGCTGACCGATCCGGCGACGGACCCCTTCCTGCTGGGCCATGCGGCGGCATCCTGCCTGGCGCGGGCCGTCGCGCGGGGCGTCCATGCCGCAGCACCCGCGCCCGGTGACCGGCAGCGCTGCTGGCGCGACCTTTCCGCATGAAAAAGGGCGGTGCGCGACCGGCACACCGCCCCATCAGAGAGAGGGTCGCCAAGAGGGAAGGCTTAGCGATGCAGGTCCAACGCAGCCGCCCCGCCATTGGTTTCCCCAAGGCACGACTTTTCGATGACGAGACAGGGAGCGCTCGGCTTTTGACAAGACCGGCCCGCGAGGCGATCATGACGCCAACCTCGAAGGAGCAAGCCATGACCAAGCATTCCACCGACCTCAAGACCCTGCTGCGCGACCCCTCGCTTCTGGAAACCCGGGCCTTTGTCGCGGGTGAGTGGGTCGAGGCCGAAGGCGGCGCGACCTTCGATGTCATCAACCCCGCGCGCGGCGACGTGATCGCCAAGGTCGCCGACCTTGGCCGCGCCGACGCCGCCCGCGCCATCCAGGCCGCCGCCGAGGCGATGAAAGGCTGGGCCGCCCGCACCGCCAAGGACCGGGCGCAGGTCATGCGCCGATGGTTCGACCTGATGATGGCGAACCAGGACGACCTGGCGCGGATTCTCACGGCCGAGATGGGCAAGCCCTTCCCCGAGGCCAAGGGAGAGATTGCCTATGGCGCCAGCTTCGTCGAATGGTTCGGCGAGGAAGCCAAGCGCGTCTATGGCGAGACGATCCCCGGCCACCTGCCCGACAAGCGCCTGACGGTGATCCGCCAGCCCATCGGCGTGGTGGGCTCCATCACCCCCTGGAACTTCCCCAACGCGATGATCGCGCGAAAGGCCGCCCCTGCCTTGGCCGTGGGCTGCGGCTTCGTGGCCCGTCCTGCTGCCGAGACACCGCTTTCGGCCCTGGCCATGGCGGTGCTGGGCGAACGCGCTGGCCTGCCAAAGGGGATCCTGTCGGTGATCACCTCGTCGCGGTCCAGCGACATCGGCAAGGAATTCTGCGAGAACCCCCTGGTGCGCAAGCTGACCTTCACCGGCAGCACGGAGGTGGGCCGGATCCTGTTGCGCCAGGCCGCCGACCAGGTGCTGAAATGTTCGATGGAACTGGGCGGCAACGCGCCCTTCATCGTCTTCGACGACGCCGACCTGGATGCGGCGGTGGAAGGGGCGATGGCCTCGAAGTTCCGCAACAACGGCCAGACCTGCGTCTGCGCGAACCGGATCTATGTCCAGGCGGGGGTTTATGACGCCTTCGCGCAGAAGCTGGCGGCGGCGGTGGACAAGCTGCGCGTGGGCGACGGGCTGGACGATGGCGTGACCACCGGCCCCCTGATCAACCAGGACGCGGTGGAAAAGGTCGAGGAGCATATCCGCGACGTGCTGGACGGCGGCGGCCAGGTCGTCACCGGGGGCGAGCGGATGGAAGGCCTGTTCTTCCAGCCGACCGTGGTCACGGGCGTCACCGACCGCATGAAGGTCGCGACCGAGGAAACCTTCGGCCCCCTGGCCCCCTTGTTCCGCTTCGAAACCGAAGAGGAGGCGATCGCCAAGGCCAATGACACGATCTTCGGGCTGGCCTCCTATTTCTATGCCCGCGACATCGGCCGCATCACCCGCGTGCAGGAAGCGCTGGAATACGGCATCGTCGGCGTGAACACCGGCCTGATCTCGACCGAGGTGGCGCCCTTCGGCGGCGTCAAGCAGTCGGGGCTGGGCCGCGAAGGCAGCCGCCACGGGATCGAGGACTACCTGGAGATGAAATACATCTGCCTGTCGATCTGACAGAGCACAACCATTTCCGTCGCTTGCGGGAACGCAAGGGGGGCACCGCGCATTGACAGGCGAAGACCCCGCACTTCCGGATCAGCGGGGTCATTGGAAAAAAGGGGAAGTGCATGGAAGGTTTTGGCTGGATTATGTCGATCATCCTGGGCGCAATCGCAGGGTGGATCGCAGAGAAGATCATGAAAACCGACACCGGGCTGCTGATGAACATCATCGTCGGCATCATCGGCGCGCTGATCGGTAACTTCATCTTCGACGCGCTGATTGGCAGCAGCGCGGGAGGCAGCATCATCGGACAACTGATCGTGGCCGTGATCGGCGCCTGCATCCTGATCTGGATCGTGCGCATGGTGCGTGGCCGCGCCTGACGGCAGCCAGCGACAAGGAAAAGGGAAAAGGCCGGTGCGATGATCCGCACCGGCCTTTTTGCCGCGACTTTCCCTGCAAGGGGATCAGCGCCCCTCGTCTTCCTCGTCCTCGCCCGCGTCGGGCAGGTTGAAGAAGCTGTCGGCGTCCAGGTCCGGCTCGGGCGTCTTGTCCTCGTCACGCGTCAGCGAGAAGCCTTCCAGCCCCGCGATCGACGACGGCAGGCGCGGCTCGTCGCTCATCGCCAGCGAGGTTTCGGTGCTGACCAGCTTGCGGCGCTCGTCATCGCTCATCACCTCGCCGGTGGCGCCGGCCTTCTTGGCGGCCTTCTGGACGGCGGCGTCCAGTTCCGACTGGCGGCAAAGGCCAAGCGCCACCGGGTCGATGGGCTGCATGTTCTGGATGTTCCAGTGCGTGCGTTCGCGGATCGAGGCGATGGTGGGCTTGGTCGTGCCGACCAGCTTGGCGATCTGCGCGTCCTGCAGTTCGGGGTGGAACTTGACCAGCCACAGGATCGCGTTCGGACGGTCCTGGCGCTTGGACAGGGGGGTATAGCGCGGCCCGCGGCGCTTTTCCTCGCCCTCGGCGGCGGGGTTGTGCTTCAGGCGCAGCCTGTAGGTGGGGCTGGCCTCGCCCTTGCGGATTTCATCGGCGTCAAGCTGATGCGAGGCGACCGGGTCATAGCCCTTGACGCCCGCGGCCACGTCGCCGTCCGCGATGCCCTGCACTTCCAGCTCGTGCAGCCCGCAAAAGTCGCCGATCTGCTTGAAGCTCAGCGTGGTATTGTCCACCAGCCAGACGGCGGTCGCCTTGGCCATCAGCGGCTTGCTCATGTCAATCTCCTTCGCATGTCTGCCCCCGAACAATAGGGGCCTTGGCCGGGAAAACGGCTTTCGGCGCGTGCCATTCCTCGTTTTCGGGGGGAATTGTCAGCCGATATAGCGATTCTGCCGCGCGGGGAAAAGGGGATTCGCATGAGGGCAGTGGACGCAAGGCGGCTTGCAGGGCATGGTGCGGCCATGAAGGCTGCATTGCTGACCCCGCTGCTGGCCGCGCTCTGGTCCGCACCTGCCCCGGCCGGGGGCGTTGCGGGCGATTTCGATTATTACGTCCTGTCGCTCAGCTGGCAGCCCGCCTGGTGCCGGACGACGGGCGATGGGCGGGATGCCCCGGAATGCGACGGGGGCGGCGGCCGGGATTTCGTGGTCCATGGCCTGTGGCCGCAACATGAACGGGGTTGGCCCGATCACTGCGACACCGACGAGCGCGACCCGTCGCGGCGGCAGACGCAGGCCATGGCCGATCTGATGGCGCCTGGCCTGGCGCTTTACCAATGGCGCAAGCATGGCCGCTGCTCGGGCCTGTCGGCGGCGGGCTATTACGCGGCCACCCGGAAGGCGGCAGAGCGCATCGCGATCCCCGCGGCCTTCGACGACCTGGACCGCGACCTTGCCCTGGTGCCCGCGGTCGTCGAGGAGGCCTTCATCGAGGCCAATCCCGACCTGGCCCCCGACGGCGTCACCGTCACCTGCAAGGCCGAGGCGCTGGCCGAGGTCCGCATCTGCCTGACCCGCGACCTGGAACCGCGCGCCTGCGCGCCGGACGCCCGGCGCGACTGCGCCCGCCCGCAGGTGCTGATGGAAAGGACGCGCTGAATGCTCGCGGAACCCGGTCGGACCTGCACGACTTGAACAATCGCAGGCTGAAGGTGTGGCATGGATGAAATCGAACTGAAGCTGCAACTGACCGAGGCCGGAGCCGATGCCATCTTGGCCGCGGGCGTTCTGCCTGGCCAGCCCAAGCCGGTCGCGCAGCATGCGGTCTATTTCGACACGCCCGACCACGCGCTGGCCGGGGCCGGGCTGTCCCTGCGGATCCGCAAGGCCAAGGGCAGGCGCATCCAGACTGTCAAGCAGGCAAAAGGGGGCGCGGCAGGAATCTTTGCCCGCCCGGAATGGGAGATGCCGGTCAACGACGACAGGCCCGTGCTGGACGATACCACGCCGGTCGCAGGCGTTCTGGGCGACAGGACCCAAGCGCTCGCGCCTGTCTTCACCGTGTCCGTCATCCGCCAAAGTTGGACCTTCGACGAAGGCGGCGCCCGGATCGAGGCGGTGATCGACCGCGGCGAGATCACGGCATCCGACCGCCGCGGCCCGGTCTGCGAATGCGAGCTGGAACTGATCTCGGGGCCGCAGGACGCCCTGTTCGCCGTCGCGCGCCGGCTGAATGCCGTGGCGCCGGTCAGGCTGGGCGTGCTGACCAAGTCCGAACGCGGCTATCGCCTGATCGGCCCCCTGCCCATCTCGGTCAAGGCCGAGGACGTGGCGCTTGACCGGGGCATGACGGCGGCCCAGGCCTTTCAGCGGATCGTGCTGTCCTGCCTGCGCCAGTTCCGCCTGAACGAGGACCTGCTGCTGGTCACGCGCGCAGCCGAACCCCTGCACCAGGCGCGGGTCGCGCTGCGCCGCCTGCGCTCGGCCTTCACCATCTTCCGGCCGATACTGGGCACATCAGGAGCCGGGCTGCGCGAGGAGTTGCGCTGGCTGGCCGGGACACTGGGCGAGGCGCGCGACCTGGACGTGCTGCTGCCCCGCGCGCCGGCCGGGCCGCTTCATGACCGCCTCCGCGCGGCCCGCGAGGCCGCCCATGACGCGGTGGCCGAGGCGCTGGCCTCTGACCGCGTGCGGGCCTTGATGCTGGATCTTGCGGAATGGGTCGGCGCGGGCGACTGGCTGACGGAACCCGACACCCAAGGTGCTCGCGACATGGAGGCGCAGGATTTTGCCGCCGCCGCGCTGTCGCGGTTCCGCCGCAAGGTGAAGAAGGGCGGGCGAGATCTGTCCCATCTGGAGGACGAGGCGCGGCACGAATTGCGCAAGGACGCCAAGAAGCTGCGCTATGCCGCCGACTTCTTCGCGCCGCTTTTCACGGGTGACCGCGCGAAGGACCGCAAGAAATTCGGGGCGGCGCTTGCGGATTTCCAGGATCACCTGGGCGCGCTGAACGACCTGGCGGCGGCGCCCCTGGTGCTGGAACGCCTGGGCCTGGCCGACGCGCCTGGCGTGGCCGACCTGACCCATGCGGCGGACCGGGCGCCTCTGCTGGCGGCAGCAGAGGATGCCCACGATGCCCTGGTGGGGGCCGAAAGATACTGGACCTGAGGTCAGGCCGGGTCGCCCGCCACCTTCAACACGATCTTGCCGATATGCTGGCTGCTTTCCATCCGGCGATGCGCTTCGACGGCATTCGCCAGCTCGAACTCGCTGTCGATCGTGACCCTGACCGACCCGCCCGAGATCAGCGGCCACAGCCGCTTGCGCAGCGCCTCGGCGATCTCGGCCTTGGCGGCATCCGATTGCGGGCGCAGGGTCGATCCGGTGACGGTCAGCCGCTTGGCCATGATGGGGGCGAAGTTCAGTTCGACCTTCGAGCCCTCCAGGAAGGCGATCATCACCAGCCGCCCGTCGGGCGCCAGGGCCTTGACGTTCTTCGCGATGTAGCTGCCGCCCACCATGTCGAGGATCAGGTCCGCGCCCCCCTCGGCGATCATGACCTTTGTGAAATCCCCGGTGCGATAGTTGATCGGCGTGGCGCCCAAGGACGCGATGGCCGCGCATTTCTCGTCGCTGCCGGCCGTGGCAAAGACCCGGGCGCCCAAGGTGCGGGCGACCTGGATCGCCATCATGCCGATGCCGGAGGTGCCGCCATGGACCAGGAACCGCTCGCCCCCCGTCAAGCCGCCGCGGGTCACGACGTTGGACCAGACGGTGAAGGCGGTTTCCGGCAGGCAGGCGCCTTCGCGCAAGCCCAGGCCATGGGGGATGCGCAGCGCATGGTCGGCATGGCAGGCGACGTATTCGGCATAGCCCCCGCCCGGCACCAGCGCGCAGACCTGTTCGCCCTTGCGCCAGCGGGTGACGCCCACCCCCATGCCCACGATCTCGCCCGAGACTTCCAGTCCCGGCAGGTCCGAGGCATCGGGCGGCGGCTCGTAAAGGCCCTGCCGTTGCAGCACGTCGGGGCGGTTCACCCCGGCATAGGCCACGCGGATCAGGATCTGGTCGTGGCGCGGCACCGGGACCGGGCGCAGGGTCGGGCGCAGCATCGTGGCATCGCCGGGGTCCGCGATCTCGACCGCGTTCATGGAATCGGGGAACATCGTCTCTCCTGGTCAGGGTCTTGCCCGGCCGGGCAGGTCGCGCGACCGGGGCGCGCGAATCCAGCCAAAGGCCATGCCCGCCAGCCTTTCCGCGCCGGGCAGCTTGCGCAAGCCGGATTTGACCTGCTCGAAGCGCATCACGCCGTCGATGCGGCGGCCGATGAAGGCCCGGGTGTCCTGGTGGTCGGGCGAACTGTCGCCCAGCCAGAACAGCACCGTGGCGCTGATCACCGCCGACAGGGTCGCCCGCTTGGAATACCAGTTCACATCCGTGGATCGGTCGCCAAGCCCGGTCCAGATCACATCCGCCGTTTCCCAGACCAGCCGGGCCGCCAGCGCGGCATTCTGCGGCAGGCTCAGCGTCGCGGCGCCCGCGCGCACCAGTTCGGAATCGACCAGCATCAGGCGCCGCCAGATCGCCTCGGCCACGCGGTCGCGGAAACGCCCGCCCGGCGGGGTCTGGATCAGGCTTTCGCGCAGCATGGCGTCGGCGCGGCGGTGATAGGCGGCGGCCAGCCCCGCGCCTCCTTGAGGGAAATGCACCCGCGCCAGGTCGCGCGACATGCCCAGATCGCGCGCGCCAGCCATCAGGGCGCGGTCGTTCATCCCCTCGAAGGGGACATGGGTCAGGGCGGCGTCAAGAAGCGCGTCGCGGTCGGTTCGGGTCATGGAACAGCCTCCGTCTGGACAAGCGCGCCCGGCTTTGATAGGGGGGCGCATCCTGCAATCTTTGCAACTCTAACCTAGGAAGGTGGTGACAACCACATGCAGGTCAATGTTCGCGACAACAACGTCGAACAGGCGCTCCGTGCCCTGAAGAAGAAACTTCAGCGCGAAGGCGTGTTCCGCGAAATGAAGCTTCGGCAGCATTTCGAGAAACCGTCGGTCAAGAAAGCCCGTGAAAAGGCCGAGGCCGTCCGCCGCGCCCGCAAGCTGGCCCGTAAAAAGGCACAGCGCGAAGGCGCTCTCTGAGGGGCGCGCGAAGGCGCACTGTAAGACGACGCGATCCGCGTTATCCGCAAACCCCCGCAGCGCAAGCCGCGGGGGTTTGCTTTTGTCCCCCCGAATTCGGCGCATCCGCAGCCGGCGGCCCCGTCACACCGGAATCGCCGTGGTGCGGAACACGGTGCGCAACGCAAAGGACGAATGCATCTGCGCCACACCCGGCAGGCGGGCAAGATGCTGGCGGTGGATGCGGGCGAAATCGTCGGTATCCTCGACCACGATCTTCAGAAGGTAATCGGCGGTCCCGGCCATCAGGTGGCATTCCAGCACGTCGGGGATGGCGCGCACGCCCTTCTCGAAGGCCTCCAGCACCTCGTCGGCCTGGCCCGACAGGGTGATCTCCACGAAGACCGTGGTCTGGCGGCGCAGCTTGCGGGCGTCCAGCAGCGCGACATAGCCATGGATCACGCCCGTTTCCTCAAGCCGCTGGACGCGGCGGTGGCAGGCGGAAGGGGACAGGTGGACCCGAAGCGCCAGTTCGGCATTGCTGATTCGCCCTTCTTTCTGAAGCAGGGCAAGGATGCGGCGGTCTATTGCATCAAGATCGGACATGGCGGGATCTTCTTCCAACATCGGGCGGTCTGCCAGTGGTTTCTGCCGTCCGAAGGGCCCGAAAGACCAAAGCTTCGCAACACCTTGCGGCAAGCCAGTGTCACACTGGCCCAAACAGGGGAGGATGGGGCCATGAAGATCGGCTGCCCGAAGGAAATCAAGCCGCAGGAATTCCGCGTGGGCCTGACGCCCGCCGCCGTGACCGAGGCGGTCGGACGCGGCCATGGCGTGGTGGTGGAAACCGGCGCTGGCCTTGGCTCGGGGTTCACGGATGGGGATTACGCTGCCGCCGGGGCGATGATTGCGCCCGATGCGAAGGCCGTCTTCGACGCGGCCGAGATGATCGTGAAGGTCAAGGAACCCCAGGCCGCCGAGCGCCGTATGCTGCGCGAAGGGCAGGTGCTGTTCACCTATCTGCACCTGGCACCGGATCCCGACCAGACCCGCGACCTGCTGGGATCGGGCGTCACCGCCATCGCCTATGAGACGGTGACGGACGCGCGCGGCGGGTTGCCCCTGCTGGCGCCGATGTCCGAGGTGGCGGGACGGCTGGCCCCGCAGGTCGGATCCTGGGCACTGCAAAAGGCCAATGGCGGGCGCGGCGTGCTGCTGGGCGGCGTGCCTGGCGTCCGGCCCGCCAATGTGGTCATCATCGGCGGCGGCGTCGTGGGCACGGCGGCGGCGCGGGTGGCCGTGGGCATGGGCGCCAACGTCACCGTCACGGACCGGTCGGTGGCGCGGCTGTCATATCTCGACGACATCTTCATGGGCCGGCTGACCACGCAATATTCCAGCGCCGCCGCCACCGCCGAACTGATCCGCACCGCCGACATGGTGATCGGCGCCGTGCTGATCCCCGGCGCCGCCGCGCCCAAGCTGGTTTCGCGCGACCAGCTTGCCACCATGCAGCCCGGGGCGGTGCTGGTGGACGTGGCCATCGACCAGGGCGGCTGCTTCGAGACATCTCGCCCGACCACCCACCAGGAGCCGATCTATGAGGTGGACGGGATCGTGCATTACTGCGTGGCGAACATGCCGGGCGCGGTGGCGCGGACCTCGACGCAGGCGCTTGGCAATGCGACGCTGCCCTTCATGCTGGCCCTGGCCGACAAGGGCTGGCGGCAGGCGGTTCTGGAGGATCCGCATCTGCGGGCAGGCCTTTCGACGCATGGGGGCCGCCTGACCTCACCCCCCGTGGGCGAGGCCCTGGGGCTGGAGGCGATCACGCCCGACCAGTTGCTGGCCAGCTGAGGCGGAGGCGGCGCGGACCGACCCCCCGCCGCGATCAGGCCCGCGGCACCGGGCGGTCCGCCCAGACAGAGCGGTCGGCCAGCAGGTCGCGGATCTGGGCCAGCAGTTCCTCCTGCGTCGGGCCGGGCGCCACGACTTCCTTGGCCTGCGGCCTCGTGGCCAGGCGCTGCAGGCGGTTGACGGCCTTGACCAGCAGGAACACCGCCCAGGCAATGATCACAAAGTTCAGCACCGCCATCAGGAAGGCGCCATAGGCAAAGACCGGCGCGCCGGTCTGCCGCGCGGCGGCAAGGCTGGCGGTTTCCGGCACCTCGATGCCGGTCGGCAGCACCAGATACAGGTTCGAGAAGTCGATGCCTCCGGTCAGAACGCCGAGAATCGGGGTGATGAGGTCGGACACCAACGAGTTCACGATCGCCGTGAAGGCCGCGCCGATGATGATGCCGACGGCAAGATCGATGACATTGCCGCGGGCGATGAATTCCCGGAACTCTCTGATCATGGTAGCCATTCCCTGTGACATGCGCCGTGCTGGCGCCCGGGAATCATGCGGTCCGGCCAGACAAAAAGCAATTGTCGGGCAAATGCGTGGGATGGCAGGGCCGATTCTGGCCCGCCCTGTCGGCAGGCGGGCCAGGGCAGGTCGTCAGTTGGCTTCGGCCAGCTTGCCGTCGATGACCTTCTTCATGTCGTCCCAAGGCTGGTTCATCACCTTTTCGCCCCCGATGATGAAGGTCGGCGTTGCCTCGATCTGGTCCGTGGTGGCGTTCTTCTGGAAGGTCGCGATCAGCTGTTCGGCCTTGGCGGTGTCTTCCCAGCAGGCGCTCATCTGGTCTTCGGTCATCCCGGCCTTCAGGCCGATCTTGCGCAGGTTCGCGGCGATCTCCTCGCCCGTGCCGCCGGCCAGCCAGGTCTTCTGTTCGTCGAACAGCATGTCGGACACGGCATAGAATTTCTCGTCCCCGCCACAGCGCGCCAGGACGCCGGCCCAGAGGCCCGGCTGGTCGAAATAGACATCGCGCTGGATGAACCTGACCTTGCCGGTATCGACATATTCGGCCTTCAGCTTCGGCCAGCTCTCGGCATGGAAATCCGCGCAATGGCCGCAGGTGAAGCTGGCATATTCGATCACCGTCAGCGGCGCGTCCTCTGCCCCGAGCGCGATGTCGGGCAGGGTTTCCGCCTGCGCGGCCGGTGCGGCGGTCGCGGCCTCCTGGGCCATCGCGGCAGGAACGGCGAGGGCAAGCGCCAGGGCGGCTGCGGCAGAGCGGATCAGCATGGAAAATCCTTTCAGTGGTTCCGGTGTCGTTTGGTTGCGATGTTCAGCGCCAGCAGGGCCATCGCCTCGGCAAGCGCCGGATCCTGGAACTGGCCCGCGACCTGCGCGGCGGCCTGGCGGGTGGCCGGATCGGGCTGGTCGGCCTTGGCCGGCGTGGCTGAAAAGAAGGCCTGCCCTTCCGCGAAGCCCGAGGCCGCCGTCTGGGTCAGCAGGATCCGTTGCACGGCATTATAGCCATAGCAGGCATTCACCCGCTCGCGCAGCTGCGGCAGCTGCATCTCGACCAGGGGGGCGACGGATCCGGCGGTCAGCAGGGTCAGCGTCGCGCCAAAGCCGCCGCGCGTGTGGCTGATGCGCACCGGGCGGGTCATGGCGGCAAGCTGGGGGCCCGCGATCTCGGGCCAGTGGGTCAGCAGGCGGGCGACGGCAAAGCCCCGCCCCTCGGCCGCCCTTTGCACCCGGTCGGCCAGCAGGGTCGCGGCCTGCTGGAAGCCGCGCTTGCGGCGGGCTTGCGGGTTGCGGGGGTGGTCGGGCGATCGTGCCATCATTGCCTGTCCGGATATCACCCCCATATCCTTAATCAGCCCCGCCACCAGAGGAAAGCGCGGTGAAGGAACAAGGGACTGATAATTGTGTGACACATCGGTGATCGCCCCGCAGCTTATGGCCTGGTACGACCGCCACGCCCGCATCCTGCCCTGGCGCGTAGCGCCCGGGGGCGGCCCGGCGGATCCATACCGCGTCTGGCTGTCCGAGGTGATGCTGCAGCAGACCACCGTTGCCGCGGTGAAGGCCTATTTCGAGCGCTTCACGACGCTGTGGCCGACCGTCGAGGCGCTGGCTGCGGCGGATGACGCCCAGGTGATGGCCGAATGGGCGGGGCTTGGCTATTACGCCCGCGCCCGCAACCTGCTGGCCTGTGCTCGCGCCGTGGCGGCGGCAGGGGGCTTTCCGAAGACGCGGGACGGCTTGCAGGCGCTGCCGGGGATCGGCGCCTATACCTCGGCCGCGATTGCCGCCATCGCCCATGACGCGCCGGAAACCGTGGTCGATGGCAATGTCGAACGCGTCGTGGCGCGGCTGTTCGCGGTCGAAACGCCCCTGCCCGCCGCCAAGCCCGAACTGGTGGCCCTGGCGGAAACGCTGACGCCGCGCGAAAGGCCTGGCGATTACGCGCAGGCGATGATGGACCTGGGCGCAACCATCTGCACGCCCCGCAACCCGGCCTGCGGCATCTGCCCGCTGATCCACGATTGCCGTGCCCGCGCCGAAGGGATCGCCGCCAGCCTGCCGCGCAAGGCGCCCAAGCCCGCCAAGCCCGACCGCAGCGGCATTGCCTGGGTCGCCCGCCACGGCGACGCCCTGGTGCTGGAGGAACGGCCCGCCAAGGGCCTGCTGGGCGGCACGCTGGCCTTCCCCTCGGCCCATTGGGACGGGCGCGACCTGCCGCCGCCCGGCATGGCCGACTGGCGGGAAATCGGCCATGTCCGCCATGTCTTCACCCATTTCAACCTGTCCTTGCAAGTGGTGGTGGGCGACCTGGATGCGGCGCCCGCGCGCGGCCATCTCGTGCCGCTGCGGCATATCGACCGGGACGCCCTGCCGGGCCTGATGCGCAAGGTCTGGGATATGGCACGGGCGGAAATCGCCGCGTAGTATCGCGGCATGAGCGATTCAACCCCAGGCAGATTGCCCCCCGCAGCGCCCTTCTGGATGTCCGTGGTCATGCTGCCGCTGGTCGGGCTGGCGGCAGCCTGGGGGGGCTTCTGGTGGATGCTGCTGCCCGCCTATGCCTGGTACCTGACGACCGTCCTGGATGGCGTGCTGGGGCTCAACGAGGCGAACCCGGACCCGCAGACCGAGACGCGCGCCCTGTTCTGGCACCGCGCCGTCACGGTCGTCTGGTTCCCGCTTCAGTTCGCGGCGATCTTCGGGTCCATCTGGCATGCGACGCATTCAGGCCACCTGTCAGGCCTGGAAAAGCTTGGCCTGTTCTTCGGCATCGGCGTGCTGTCCGGCACCATCGGCATGGTCTATGCCCACGAGCTTCTGCACCAGAAGTCCGCGCTGGAGCGCTGGATGGGCGACCTTCTGCTGGCCTCGACCCTGTATTCGCATTTCAGGACCGAGCATCTTCTGGTCCATCATGCCTGGGTCTCGACCCCCCGGGACGCGGTGTCCGCGCGCTATAACGAGGGGTTCTATCGCTTCTTCCGGCGGGTCCTGCGCGAGGGTCCGGCCAGCGCCTGGCGGGCCGAGACGCGGCTGCTGGCCCGGGCGGGGCGCAGCCCCCGCGACCGGCGAAACCCTTTCTGGCGCTACGGGGCGCTGCAGGGGGCGATGATCGTACTGGCCCTGGTTCTGGGCGGCGCGCAGGGGCTGCTGCTGTTCGTCTTTCAGGCCTTCATCGCCATCTGGCAACTGGAGCTGACGAATTACGTCGAACATTACGGCCTGACGCGGAAGCACCTGGGCGGCGGGCGATATGAACATATCCTGCCGCGCCACAGCTGGAACGCCAGCCATACGGCCTCGAACTGGCTGCTGATCAACCTGCAGCGCCATTCGGACCACCACTACAAGCCCGACCGGCGCTTTCCCCTGTTGCAGACCTATGGCAAGGACGAGGCGCCGCAACTGCCCTTCGGCTATCCGGCGATGACCTTCATGGCCATGGTCCCGCCCTGGTGGCGGCGTCGGATGAACCCGCGCGTCCGCGCCTGGCGCAGGCAGTTCTATCCCGAGGTGACGGATTGGGGGCCCTATAACCGGGGCGAGCTGCCGATGCCCAGGAATGCGCTGTAGCACGGGCGGGACCGGGAAACGCACGCGTTTCCCCCGCCCGCGTGGGAGGGCGCCATCAGAAACGGTGCCATATCATGACCCGGCAGGCCGACGGCGCTTGCGGCAAGGGCACTGCGTGGCGAAGGCGACGTCCTTCGCCAGTCAGGGTGACGGCACGATCACCCGCGTCCCCGGTCTTGCCCTTCGCGCAATCCAGATCAGATGTGGCCTTGCAAAGGCGATGCACCCCTCGGTCCCGAAACCCGGGCGGCGCCACTGGTGCAGGAAGATCGCCGATCCCCGCCCCGGCACCGCATGGGGCCAGTTCCAGTCGGTCGTCAGGATCAGGTCGTAAAGCGGATCGGCCCGGCGCAGCCTTTCATGGCTGGCCGCCAGAGGCGCCCGGGCATGGTGGTTGTAGGCCGGATGATCCGGCGAATCGCACCACAAGTCGCCCGGCCCGATGGGCCGCGCCCAGGGGGCGGGCCGCGCCAGCCGGTCGGGGCGGTACCACAGCCCGGTGATCCGCATCACCCCCTCGGGCGTGGCCTTGTCGCCCTCGCGCTTGTCGGCCGTCACGCCGCGCTTGCCGATGCTGCACGGGAACAGGCGCCCGCGAAAGCGCAGCCCCTGCGTCGTCAGGACCAGATCGTCGGGCGTCACAGCAGATGCCCCGACTTTTCCGCCTTGGTGTCCAGATAGGCCTCGTTGAAGCGGTTCCGGCCCACGACCAGCGGCACGCGCTCGGTCACGGTGATGCCGTGGCCTTCCAGCATGGCGACCTTGCGCGGGTTGTTGGTCATCAACCGCGCGGACGAAAACCCCATCCGCCGCAGCAGCGCGGCGCCGATGCGGAAATCGCGCTCGTCATCCTCGAACCCCAGGCGGTGATTGGCCTGCACCGTGTCGAAGCCCTGGTTCTGCAGCGCATAGGCGCGCATCTTGTTGGCCAGCCCGATCCCCCGCCCTTCCTGGTTCAGATAAAGCAGCACCCCCTGCCCCGCCTGCCCCATGGCCGCCAGCGCGGCATGAAGCTGCGGGCCGCAATCGCATTTGAGACTGCCCAGCACGTCGCCGGTGAAGCAGGCCGAATGCAGCCGCGCCAGCACGGGCGCGTCGCGGGGCGGATCGCCGATCTCGATGGCGTAATGCTCGGCGCTGCCGTCGTCGGGGCGGAAGATGTGCAGGCGCGAACGTTCCGCCGCGAGCAGCGGAAGGTTGGCCGCCGCGACCGGGGCCATCGCCGCCTCGTGCGCCAGCCGCGCCAGCAACGGACCGGGGGCAAGCTGCGTCAGGCCCGGCAAGGGCGCGGTTGCAACCACCAGCACGGCGGGCAGAAGCTGCGCCGATTTCGCCAGCGCAAGCCCCGCCAGGTGCGGCGTAGCGTCGCCTTCGCGTTCCGTGAACAGCGGGCCCTTCATCGGCGTCATCAGGTCGCCCGACGGATCGGCCAGCGCCCGCAGCCAGGCACGGTCGGCATCAGGCGGCACGATCACCCGGGCCAGCCCGTCGTCATAGGCGCGCGCCTTCAGCGTCTCGGCCCGCCGTTCCGTCAGCGCCAGCACCGGGCGGCCGAGCGCGCGGATGTCTTCCAGCCGGGCCGGGGCCAGGGTTTCCACCGCCGCGACCAGATGGCCGCCGATCATCACCGGCAGGCCCATGCGCAGATCGCTGCGGGCGCGGGATACGGTCTCGGCCAAGGTTGGGATCAGGCTCATGAAGGGTCCGGCGGGTTGAAACATTCTGAAACATAAGCGCCTTTCCCGACAACTCCATGTGAGATTTCCGACATGATGCTGGACGAACTGGCGCGCCTTGCCCACCTGATCGCGCAACATGTGACAGGAGGCAACATGCCCGGACTGAAAAAAATCCTGCTGGTCGATGACGAGGAAGACCTGCGCGAGGCCCTGGCCGAACAGCTGACCGCCACCGACGAATTCGATGTGACCGAGGCCGGCAGCGGCGCGGCGGCCACCGAGGCGGCCAAGAGCGCGATCTTCGACCTGGTGATCCTGGACGTGGGCCTGCCCGATACCGACGGGCGCGAGCTGTGCAAGAAGCTGCGCAAGCTGAACGTCAAATGCCCGATCGTCATGCTGACCGGCCACGACACCGATGCCGACACGATCCTGGGGCTGGACGCGGGCGCCAACGACTATATCACCAAGCCCTTCAAGTTTCCCGTCCTGCTGGCCCGCCTGCGCGCGCAGCTGCGCACCCATGAGCAGTCCGAGGACGCCATCTTCCAGCTTGGGCCCTATACCTTCAAGCCGGCGATGAAGATGCTGATCGACCAGAAGGACCGCAAGATCCGCCTGACCGAGAAGGAAACCAACATCCTCAAGTTCCTGTATCGCGCGCAGGACGGGGTGGTGGCCCGCGACGTGCTGCTGCACGAGGTCTGGGGATACAATGCGGGCGTGACCACCCATACGCTGGAAACCCACATCTACCGCCTGCGCCAGAAGATCGAGCCCGATCCCAGCAACGCGCGCCTGCTGGTGACCGAGTCGGGCGGCTATCGGCTGGTGGCATAGCTGCGGCAATTGCGTGACGAAGAAAGGCTCGGCGATGTGCCGGGCCTTTTGCTTGCGATGCCGGGGCGGGGGCTCGGCAGAAGCCGTCCTGCGGGACAGAGCTGTCAGGCAGCACCGCACGGGCAATGACTTCTGCCGCACGCATCGACGCGGCCGGGCCGCCCGCCGGCCCTGGTCTTCGTCACGATGCGCTGCGCGGGCAGGCCCAAGGCTGACAAGGATGCCCGGCCGCGCCTTCAGGTTCCAGGAACCTGCAAGGTGAAGCTGCCTTCGAAAAGAAGTGCCTCCTTCCACGACGTGCCGATACCGGTGAGCTCACCAGTGCCCGTCGCTCCTTCGAAGGCGCCTCCACCGGACAGCAGCGTATACTCGACCTGCGAGCCCTCAGGAGACCAGCTTCCATTGAACTTCAGGTTGAGCGCGTCCCCGTTCTCGAACGTGTAGGTGCTCAGGCCCATCCAGTTGCCGTCCTTCTCTCCACCGACGGTGGCAAGGGCGAATTGCTTGAAGGCGATGCGCCCGTCCTCGAAATACGCGACGCCGACCGCCTCGTTGGCGGTGACGGATTGCTCGGTAATGCTGGGGAGTTCCATCTTCGCATCACTGGTCATGGTGATGACAAGCTTGAACCGGAGGATCTGTTCTTCCGCCAAGGCGGCATTGGGCGAAAGAAAGCCGACGGTCAGAATGGCAAGGGCTATTTTCGCGAGAGCCATGTCAGATCTCCTTTGAAGAACAACAGCCATTACGCCTCGACTCGAAGCCGTTTCGAGACGCCGCATAGTATACGCCCGTCAAGAACGGCCTCAAAACTGCAAATCCCCTGCTCCGACTGTCGCCCGGCCATGCGGGGGCACAGGGATGGGCTCAGACCCGCCGCAGGCCCCGCGCCGCTGGCACGCGCCTGCACAAGACGCTATATCCCGGCTTCATGAGCGTCTGGAACATCCATCTTCTGAACGCGCGCCATGACCTGACATGCGTCCTGTCCGAGATCCGGCAGGCCAGCCGCGAGGCTGTGGCGCGGGCATCGGACCATGTCGATCTGCCGGATTTCGATCTGGTGGTGCGCGCGCGGCAGGACCGGTCGGCCGATGGCGCGGTGCAGGGCCATGCCCCCGCGCCGGGCGTGATCGAGATCGCGCTGACCCCTGACCGGTTCGACGCCGCGTCCTTCACCCGCGCCCTGGTCCGCCAGATGGCGCATCTGATCCGATGGACCGGGCCGGGCTACGGGAAGTCCCTGGGCGAGGCCCTGGTCAGCGAAGGGCTGGCCGGGCATTTCGTCTTGCAGGTGCTGGGCGGCCAGCCCGATCCCTGCGACAGCGTCAGGCACGCGCCGGGGGCGATGCGGCAAGCGATGAACGAATGGGCGCGGCGCGATTACGACCATGCCCGCTGGTTCGGGGGCAAGGGCGACCTGCGCAAATGGACGGGCAACAGCCTGGGCCACCGGGTCGTGGCCGAGCATCTGGCCGAAAGGACCGGCGATCCGGCGGCGCTGCTGGCAACCGCCCCGGCCGAGCCGTTCCGCCAGATCCTGCGCCGCATCGCCGCGGCGGAAGGGCAGGCCGATCCCGAAGCGGCCCCGTCAGAGGAGGGCTGAGGGACGCGGGCTGCGGGTCATGGCCATGGCCGCACCCAGTGCCAGTCCCGCCAGGACCCCGCCCAGATGCGCCTCCCAGGCGACTGACGGCATCAGCACGGTCAGGGCGACGTTCAGCACCACCATCATGGCGACCCCGCGCCACAGCTGCCCCAGGGGACGGCGGCGGCGCCAGCCGGTCACGGCGGCAAAGCCGATCAGCGCCCCCGCCAGCCCGAAGATCGCGCCCGAGGCGCCGATCATCGGCCCGCCGTCCGGGGTCATGACCGCGAACAGCAGCGCGGCGGCGACCTGCGTGACCGCATAGACCAGCGCCATGCGCCGCGCGCCGATCAGGCGGTTCAGTTCCCGCGCAAGGGCCACCAGCGACAGCATGTTCATGCCCAGGTGCAGCAGCCCCGCGTGCAGAAAGCCGTAGGTTGCGAACATCGTCAGGACATGGCCCGGAAAGACCCCCTGCCCGGCCCAGACAACCGGCGACCAGAAGCCGCCAAAGATCAGCAGCGCCTGCCGCACGATGGGATAGTCCAGGACATCGGCGGCAATGACCGCGGCCTGGATCAGGCAGCACAGGGTGATAACGGCCTTGACCCACAGCGGCAGGCGCGGCTGCAGCCTGTCCTGCATCGCCACAAGCGGGTCGGACCGGTCCACCATCAGTCCGCCTTGATCTGGCGGGCCTCTCCCACCAGCATGATCGGGATCCCGGCGCGGATCGGGAAGGCAAGGCCCGCGGCCTTCGACACCAGTTCCTGCCGCGCCGCGTCATAGGACAGCGTCGCGTGGGTGACGGGGCAGACCAGCGCCTCCAGCATGTGGCGGTCGAAGCCGGGATGGCCGGCCCCGGATTGGTCGGGGTGGTTCATTGCAGTCGTTCCTCGTTGTCGCCGCCATGCAGGGCGAATTCGATCAGCCCTTGCAGCAGTTCGCGCCGGTCCGCCAGGGTCGGGCTTTCCAGCAGCGCCTGCTTGTCGCCGGGCGAGAAGGGCAGCACCATGGACAGCGAATTGATCAGCGCCTCGTCCTGCGCCTCGGCCGCGGCGTCCCAGTCGGTGGACAGCTCATGGGCCTCCATGTAGCGGCGAAGCAGCGGGAACAGCGCCTCGCGGTCCATGGCCGGATCCTCCTCGGCACCCTTCATGTCGCGCTCGAACGAGGACCAGTCCACCTCGCCCACCAGATAGGGGGTGAAGCCGTCCTTCACCTGGGCCAGGCGGAAGCGCGACACCGCCCGCAGCGAGATCATCTGCCGCCCGTCGTCGGTTTCCGAAAAGGCCACCACGCGGCCCGCGCAGCCGATCGTGGCCAGGCCCTCGCCCTCGGGCTGGATCAGGCCGATCAGGCGGTGGTCGGTCTTCAGCGTGTCGTCCAGCATCTGCAGGTATCGCGGCTCGAACACATGCAGCGGGATCCGCGCGCGCGGCATCAGCACGGCCCCTGCCAGGGGGAACAGGGCGATGCGCGGGGGCAGATCGAAGCGGAACAGCATGGCGCGGGTCAGGCGAAGATCAGCGAAGACAGGCGGCGGCGGCCCTTCTGGACCAGCGGATCGCTGGGCTTGAGGCTGTCGAAGATGGTCAGAAGCTGCGCCTTGACCGCGCCATCGTTCCAGTCGCGGTCGCGGCGGAAGCTGTCCAGAAGGATGTCGATGGCCTCTTCGACCCGGCCCGCGGCGTGCAGCGCCTGCGCGTATTCCAGCCGCGCCTGCTGGTCCGTCGGATCGGCCTCGACTCGGGCCTGCAGATCGCCCAGGGGACCGGCATTCGCCGCCTGCCGGGCCAGGTGCAGCTGGGCGCGCGCGGCCTCGACCGGGGCGCTGGCGGCGGCGGGGGCGGGGACCTGGTCCAAGGCCGCCTGCGCGGCATCGGGATCGCCTGCGGCCAGATGGGCGCGGACCAGGCCCGCCCAGGCATCGTTGCTGGAGGGATCCTCGGACGCAATCGCCGCAAAGGTTTCGGCGGCATCCGCGAAGGCGCCTTCCTCCAGCATCTGTTCGGCCGCAGCCAAGGCCTCGGCAAGGCCGCCATCATCGCCCGACAGCCCGGCCAGCTTGTCCACGAACTGCTTGATCTGGCTTTGCGGGACCGCGCCCTGGAAGGCATCGACCGGCTGGCCCTGGAAGAAGGCGTAAACGGTCGGGATCGACTGGACGCGCAGTTGCGCCGCGATCATCTGGTTTTCGTCCACGTTGACCTTGGCCATCCGCACGCGGCCCTTGTGGCGCGCGACCTCGGCTTCCAGCTGGGGCCCGAGCGTCTTGCAGGGTCCGCACCAGGGCGCCCAGAAATCGACGATCACCGGCACCTGCATGGAGGCCTGAACGACCTCGGCCATGAAGGTCGCTTCGGTCACGTCCTTGATGAAATCGGCGGTCTTGGGCGCATCCGTGGCGCCGTCGAAAAGCATGGTCATGGGATCCCCAGATGGTTCGGGTCGAAACGGTTGGGGGCAATATGGGGTTTGGCGCGCTGAAGGGGAAGGGTTGTTTGGGGGTGGCAAGGCCGGGGGGCTTCACGCCCCCAGCCCCCCTGCGGGATGTCTGGGCGAAGATGAAAGGGTCAGAGATCGAAGCTTGCCAGCACCGGCACATGGTCGCTGGGCTGGTCCCAACCCCGGCAGGGGCGCAGGATGCGGCTGGCATGGGCGGCGTTGGCGATGTCGCCACTGGCCCAGATATGGTCCAGGCGGCGGCCCTTGTCGGCGGCGTCCCAGTCCTTGGCCCGATAGCTCCACCAGGAATAAAGCAGCCCCGCCGGAATGTCCTGCCGCGTCACGTCCACCCAGTTGCCCGCGTCCTGCGCCGCCAGCAGGTGATCGACCTCGATGGGGGTGTGGCTCACGATCTTCCGCATCTGCTTGTGCGACCAGACGTCATCCTCGCGCGGGGCGATGTTCAGGTCGCCGACCAGGATCGACTTGCGGGGGTTGTCGGCATGGAAGACGTCGCGCATCTCGGCGACGAAATCCAGCTTCTGGCCGAACTTCTCGTTCTGCTCCCGGTCGGGAATGTCGCCGCCCGCCGGCACGTACATGTTGTGGATCGTCACGCCGTTTTCCAGCCGTGCGGCCACATGGCGGGCGTGGCCCAGGCTGGCATAGTCGCGGTCGCCCGCATCCGTGATCGGCAGGCGCGACAGGATCGCCACGCCGTTGTAGCCCTTTTGTCCGCGCGCCACGACATGGGTATAGCCAAGCGCCCGGAACTGCTCCAGGGGGATCTTCTCGACCGGAGACTTGCATTCCTGCAGGCACAGGACATCCGGCGCTTCCTCGCTCAGGAAGCGGGCGACCAGCCCCTCGCGCAGGCGGACCGAGTTGATGTTCCAGGTGGCTATGGTGAACATGGACAGGCTCCTTTGCGCGGGAACCTAGCGGCATGACCCCGGGGAGTCGAGTTGACGCAGCGGCAGGAAATTTTCGTGTCCCTTCAATCGCTGCTTGGTGAACAGGGAAACCGGCGCTAAGCAATGCCATCCGGCAAGGGGGGGGGCAACATGCAGTTGACGGTGGACGAGGCCTTGGCGCGCGGCGGGGCCGGGCGGTTCCAGTGGCGGCTTCTGGGCATCTTCGGGCTGGTCTGGGCGGCCGATGCCATACAGGTGATCGCTGTGGGCTTTGCAGCGCCTTCGGTCGCCGCGACCTTCGGGATCGAACGCGTGACGGCCTTCCAGATCGGCACGGTGTTCTTCCTGGGGATGTTCGCGGGCGCCTTTGCCTTTGGCCGCATCGCCGACCGCATCGGGCGGCGCAACATCCTGGTGCTGACCGTGGGGATGGATGCGATCTTCGGGCTGGCCTCGGTCTTTGCGCAGGACTTCACGCTGCTTCTGGTGCTGCGCTTCCTGACGGGCGTGGCCGTGGGCGGCACGCTGCCGGTGGACTACGCGATGATGGCCGAGTTCCTGCCGCCCAGGAACCGGGGCCGCTGGCTGGTCTGGCTGGAAGGCTTCTGGGCCGTGGGCACGATCGTCGTGGCGCTGACCGCCTGGATCGCCGTGGCGCAGGGGGCGGCTGCGCCCTGGCGCTGGATCTTCGCCGTCGCCGCCATTCCGGCGCTGATCGGCATCTTCCTGCGGCTGTGGCTGCCGGAATCGCCCATGTACCTGATCCGCAAGGGCGACAGGACGGGTGCAAGGGCGGTGATCGACAAGGTTCTGGTCACGAACGGGATGCAGCCGCTGCCGCAGGATGCCGAACTGGTTCCGGCATCGGTGCCGACGGGGGCCGAGACCTCGATCTTCTCGGACCTGCTTCGGACGCGGACCATCGGCGTGCTGGCGGTGTGGTTCCTGGTGTCGCTGTCCTATTACGGCGTCTTTGTCTGGGTGCCGGGGCAACTGGCGACCGAGGGCTTCGGCTTCGTGCGCGGATACGAATTCCTGGTGGTGCTGGCCCTGGCGCAGGTGCCGGGCTATGCGCTGGCCGCCTGGGGGGTCGAGGCTGTCGGCCGCCGCGCGACGCTGCTGGGCTTCCTGCTGCTCAGCGCCGCGGGCTGCGCGTTGTTCACGGTAGCCACGGGCACCGCGATGGTCGCGGGCGCGCTGATCCTGATGAGCTTTGCGCTGCTGGGCACCTGGGGCGCGCTTTACGCCTTCACGCCCGAGCTTTACCCGACCCACCTGCGCGGCACCGGCATGGGCACGGCCAGCGCCATGGCGCGGCTTGGCGGGATCCTCGCGCCCAGCCTGCTGGCCTTTGTCTTCGCCAAGGGCTTCGGCTTCGCGATCGGCGTCTTTGCCGCGCTGCTTCTGCTGGGCGCGCTGGCGCTGCTGCTGGTGAAAACGGAAACCCGCGACCAGGCCATCGCCTGAAACTGGACGCCGCCCCCGCCCGTTGGCCCATGCAGCAGCAGGAGCGCGAGCATGGGCCAGTTGGTGGACGGCGTCTGGAAGGACGAATGGTATGACACGGGATCAAGCGGCGGCGAGTTCGTCCGCGACACCTCCAGGCACCGCAACTGGGTGACCCCCGACGGCAGCCCCGGCCCGACCGGCGAGGGGGGCTTCCGGGCGGAAAGCGGGCGCTATCACCTTTATGTCTCCTATGCCTGCCCTTGGGCGCACCGGGCCCTGATCTTCCGCGCGCTCAAGGGTCTGGCGGATCACATCGACATATCCGTGGTCCATCCCGACATGCTGTGGAACGGGTGGGAATTCCGGACCGACTTCGACGGCGCGACCGGCGACCGGCTGTTCGGCGAGCCTTATCTCTACAAGCTCTACCTGCGTGCCGATCCCGAGGCCTCGGGGCGGGTGACGGTGCCGGTGCTGTGGGACCGCGAGGGCGACCGGATCGTGTCGAACGAAAGCAGCGACATCATCCGCATGTTCAATTCCGCCTTCGACGCCATCACCGGCAACCGCGACGACTATTGGCCCGAGGACCTGCGCCAGCAGATCGAGCATCTGAACGACCGCATCTATGACACGGTCAACAACGGCGTCTACAAGGCCGGCTTCGCCACCTCGCAAGAGGCTTATGACAAGGCCGTCCACCCGCTGTTCGACAGCCTGGACTGGATCGAAGGCCTGCTGGCCCGGAACCGCTATCTTGCGGGCGACCGGCTGACCGAGGCCGATTGGCGCCTGTTCACCACCATCGCCCGCTTCGACGCGGTCTATCACACGCATTTCAAGTGCAACCGCCGCCGGATCGTCGATTACCCGAACCTTTGGGCTTGGGCGCGCGAGCTGTATCAGATGCCCGGCGTGGCCGCGACGGTGCGCCCGGACCATTTCACCCGCCACTACTACTTCAGCCACGACGTGGTGAACCCGCACCGGATCATCCCCATCGGCCCGGATCTGGACTGGACCGCGCCGCATGGCCGGGAATGAAAAAGAGCCCCGACGTGGGAACGCCGGGGCATCGAGGGAGGGAGTGAATGTGGCCGCATCCGCCGGCCACTGGGCTTCGGGGGATGAACGCGCATTTTGCGGCCCGGTTCCAACGGGATAGCGGCCGCGAAACGTAACTGTGGCGTGAAGCGCCTTCGGACCACGTCTGCCCTTGCGGGCGCTGCGGCGCCCATGGTCGCAACCAGAAGGATGGCGTGAACCAGTCGTCCGATCCACGCCGGGCTTCGCGACGGGTTTCCCGACAACAGTCCTTCGCGGATCGGCAATGGTCCTGCTGCCAGAATCGGCAGGACGGCAGGACGGCAGGACGGCAGGACGGCAGGACGGCAGGACGGCAGGACGGCAGGACGGCAGGACGGCAGGACGGTTGCCGCCCCCGCGCCGGGTGACACGTGGGTCCCGGCACAGGATCAAACGCGCGGCCTTGCCCAGAGGCAGCAGGCAACTGGCCTTCAGAGGCATGGGCAAGGTCCACCTTGTCCCGCGTGGCCGCCCTGCCCCGCCAGGCCTGTGGCGGCTGCCTTACACCTCGGGCACCAGAACCTCGCGCTTGCCCACGTGGTTGGCGGCGGAAACCACCCCCTGCTCCTCCATCTGCTCGACCAGGCGGGCGGCCTTGTTGTAGCCGATGGCAAGCTTGCGCTGGATATAGCTGGTCGAACACTTGCGGTCCTTGGCGACGATCATCACCGCCTGGTCATAAAGCGCATCGTCCCCGCCCTCGCCGCCAAGACCCAGCACCGCGTCGATGTCGGACGCCACCTCGTCCTCGGGACCCTCGACCACGCCCGACTTGTAGGACGGCGGCCCGAAGGACTTGAGGTGCGTCACGACCTCCTCGACCTCCTCGTCGCTGCAGAAGGGGCCGTGGATGCGGGTGATCCGCGCGCCGTTGCCCATGTAGAGCATGTCGCCCTGCCCCAGCAGCTGTTCGGCCCCCTGTTCACCAAGGATCGTGCGGCTGTCGATCTTCGAGGTCACCTGGAAGCTGATCCGGGTCGGGAAGTTCGCCTTGATCGTGCCGGTGATGACATCGACCGAGGGGCGCTGCGTCGCCATGATCAGGTGGATGCCGGATGCCCGGGCCATCTGCGCCAGACGCTGGATGCAGGCCTCGATCTCCTTGCCCGCGACCATCATCAGGTCGGCCATCTCGTCCACGATCACGACGATATAGGGGAAGGTTTCGGGCTTGAACTCCTCTGTCTCGAAGATGGGCTCGCCCGTGTCCTCGTCAAAGCCGGTCTGGACGGTGCGCTTGAACATCTCGCCCCGCGACAGCGCCTCGCGGACGCGGCCGTTATAGCCCTCGATGTTGCGGACGCCCATCTTGGACATCTTGCGATAGCGATCCTCCATCTCGCCCACGACCCATTTCAGAGCGACGACCGCCTTCTTGGGATCGGTGACGACGGGGGACAGCAGGTGCGGGATGCCGTCATAGACCGACAGTTCCAGCATCTTGGGGTCGATCATGATCAGCCGGCATTCGTCCGGCGTCAGCTTGTAGAGCAGCGACAGGATCATGGTGTTGATCGCGACGGATTTCCCCGAACCGGTGGTCCCCGCGATCAGCAGGTGGGGCATCTTGGCCAGGTTCGCCACGACCGGATCGCCGCCGATGTCCTTGCCAAGCGCCAGGGGCAAGGGCTGCGTGCCATCGCCAAAGGCGCGGGAGGCCAGGATCTCGCGCAGCAGCACCTTTTCGCGGCGGGCATTGGGCAGCTCGATCCCGATCACGGTGCGGCCCGGCACGGTGGACACACGCGCCGACAGGGCCGACATGGACCGCGCGATGTCGTCGGACAGGCCGATCACGCGGGATGCCTTCAGCCCGGGCGCCGGTTCCAGTTCGTAAAGCGTGACCACGGGACCGGGCCGGACCTCGGTGATCTGGCCCTTGACGCCGTAATCGTCCAGCACCGCCTCGAGCATCCGCGCGTTGTCCATCAGCACTTCTTCGGAGATCTGCGCCTGGTCGCCGGCCGAGGGCGCCGTGAGCAGTTCCAGCGGCGGGCGTTCATAGGCGTTCAGACCCTCGGCGAACGGCAGATCCGCCTCGGCGTCGTCGCGCGCAGGGCGAGAGGGGGCCGCAGGCTTTTTCGGCAAGGCGACGGCAACGCGCGGCATGTCGGCGATGACGGGAGCGATGGCGGCGGCCGGTTCGTCTGCCGCCTCGCGGTTGCCTTCGCGCGTCAGGCGCGCGGTCACGGTCGCCAGGACCGAGGGCTTGCCCGACCGGGTGCGGATCGCGTCGTTGATCCGGCCGCTGACCTCCTCGGCCGAAGGGGCGTCGCCTTCGTAATCGGCATCCCGCTCGATCAGCTCGGGTTCGGGCAGGTCTTCCTCCAGCTCGAAGGCCGGGGCGGCGGACTTGCGCCGCGAAACGACCGGGGTGCGCGGCGCGGGTCCCGGCTGCGCGGCCCTGGCCTCGCGCCGGGCAGCCAGCCGGCCCTTCAGCCCGGCCGATGCCGCGACACCCCGGCCCGCGGCCCGCAACGCCAGGTCATGGGCGATCAGCAGCCCCGTCACGAAGCGCCGCCAGAAGACGCGCAGTTCCGCCCGCTCGAATCCCAGGACAAAGGCGGTCATGGCCAGCGTCCCCAGGGCGACGATCAGCCCGGCCAGCCGGATGCCGATCTGCGCCTTCATCGGCAACACGTTCAGCATCGCGCCCATGATCATGTCGCCGAAATGCCCGCCCAGGCCATAGGTCTGTTCCCAAGCCTCGCCCGGCACCAGCGTGCTGCAATAGACCGACGCCAGCGCCACCGCGATCGGGGTGAACAGCCCCCGCATCACGCGGTCCTCGCCCCGGTGCAGCATGAAGCGCAGGCCCCAGACGACAAGGGCAAGGACCAGCATCCAGGATCCCAGCCCCGCGATCATCATCAGCGGCGAGGCGACATAGGCGCCAAAGCTGCCCAGCATGTTCTGCGCAGGCGCATCCGTGGCGGACAGAAAGCTGGGATCCTCGGCCGACCAGCTGCCCAGCATCATCGCGACGGCGATGCCGACGACGACCAGCAGGCCGCCCAGCAGTTCCTTGCCGCGCCGTTCAAGCGCGGCCTGCGTGGACTGGTCGAAGAGGGGATCGCGGTGTCTTGCGTGCCAGCTTGCCATCGTTCCTTACCCTTCCCCGTCCGTCTTTCCGTCATACAGCACCGCGCGCAGCCGCTGCAGCGCCGGTTCCGTTTGTTCCGCATCCGCCACCAGGGCCACCCGGATGAAGCCCTGGCCCGGATTGTGCCCGTCCACCGCGCGGGACAGATAGGCCCCCGGCAGCACCTGGATGCCTGCTTGCGCCCAAAGGGTCCTTGCGGCTTGCTCGCCATCGGCGACAGGCATCCACAGGAAGAACCCGCCCTGGATCGGCCGGTATCCCGGCACATTGCCCAGCACCCGGTCGGCGATGGCGTATTTCTGCTGGTAAAGCGCGCGGCTGGCCGCCACATGCGCCTCGTCCCGCCATGCGGCCTCGCTGACCGCCTGCGCGGGCAGCGACAAGGGTGCCCCGGCATAGGCCCGCAGGCGCCGGATCTGGGCGATGTCGGCAGCGGCGCCCGCGACGAAGCCCGACCGCAGGCCGGGCAGGTTCGAGCGTTTCGACAGTGAATTGAAGATCACCACCCGGTCGGCCAGCCCCATGTCGGTCGCCACCGCCAGCGCGCCCGGCGGCGGGGCGTCGCGCCAGATCTCGGAATAGCATTCGTCGGCGAAGACCAGGAAATCGTGCCGGTCCGCCAGGGCGATCAGCTGCTCCAGATAGTCACGGTCCGCGACGGCCCCTTGCGGATTGGCGGGCGAGCACAGATAGGCGATGGCCGTGCGGTCCAGCAACTCAGGCGGAAGGGCGGCGTAATCGGGCAGGTTGCCCGTGTCGGGCGTGGCGGGCACGAAGACCGGCTCGGCCTGAACGGCGGCGGCGGCGACCGCATAAACCTGGTAGAAGGGATTCGGAATCAGGATCGCCGGCCGCTGGCCGTTCTTCCGTTCCGGGCACAAGGCCAGGGCCGCGTTGAACAGCCCTTCGCGCGTGCCGTTCAGGGCCATGATCCTCTCGGGCGCAACATTCAGGCCATAGCGCGACCCCAGCCAGTCCCCTATCGCAGACAGCAGGCCTGGCGTGCCGTCGTTCGGCGGATACTTGGCGAATCCGGCGATGTTGGCGGCCATCACCTCGGCCACGAAATCGGGCATGGCATGGCGCGGCTCTCCGATGGTCAGGACCGTCGGGGTTTCACCGTCTTTCAAGCCGGGCTCGATGCCGGACAACAGCGCCCGCAGGCGCGGAAACGCATAGTCCGGCAGGTTCGAGAACCGCTCGGGGATTGCCATTCTGCCTCGCTTTCAGGGTCTTTGGCCCCGTTTATCAGCGGAAAGTTTAGCCTGATCGCGCCCTTGCGTCCAGCGAAAGCCGGACATGCCCCCACATCTCAAGCCACGGCTAGGGCGGTTTCGACCCCGGCCGCCACATGCAGCAGATGCCCGTCCCGCCCCGCGTGACCCATGACCGAGATGCCGCAGGCAGGGCTGCCCGTGGGCAGCGTGCAGACCGGCAGGCCCAGCAGGTTGCCGATGCGCGCGTTGCGCAGGGTCAGCAGGTTGGCGCGCACGAATTCCGCCTCGTCCGCCATCAGCCGCGCGGCATTGGGGGGCAGGATCGGCACGGTGGGCAGCAGGACCGCGTCATGGGGAGAGGCGACTTCCTTGACCCACTTGCGCCGGATCCGCACCAGGCTTTCCCAGGCGGCGACATAGTCCGAGGCGCTGACCTCGGCCCCGCTGCGGAACCGGTCCAGGATTGGCTTCCACATCAGTTCCGGCGCGTCCTCGATCTGCGCGCGCCAGATGCCATAGGCCTCGGGCGCAAAAAGCGCGGAGGACAGCGGCATCGCCTTGGCGACCCAGTCCGAGGACAGCCGCGTGATCTGCGCCCCCGCGCGGGCCAGGCGGTCCACCGCATTCTCGAAAGCCGCCACCGGGCCTTCCTCGGCGCCCTCGAAAGGCACCCCGTCCAGCACCAGGAAACGGCGCCCGGCGACATCGGCGCCGGTCAGGTCGGCGGCCCTGGTCCCGGCCATCAGCGCGAACAGCTCGGCGCAGTCCTCGACCGTGCGGGCAATCGGGCCAACGGTCTCGAACTTGCGGCACAAGGGCACGACGCCCTTTTCCGGCACCGAGGCATGCGTGGGCTTGAAGCCTACCAGGTCGTTCCAGGCCGCGGGCACGCGGATCGAGCCGCCCGTGTCCGACCCGATCGCCGCCGCCGCCAGCCCAAGCGCCACCGACACCGCCGCGCCCGAGGACGACCCGCCCGGCGCGAGGTCCGGGTCCAAGGCATTGGGCGGCGTCGCGGTGTTCGGGTTCAGCCCCAGGCCGGAAAAGGCCAGTTCCGTCATATGGGTCTTGCCCAGGCAGATCGTCCCCATGCGCGAGGCGCGCGCCAGCACGGTCGCGTCCTTGCGCGGAATGCGCCCTTCCAGCAGCTTCGATCCGGCCTCGGTCACGATGCCGCCGCTGTCGATATTGTCCTTCCAGCTGATCGGCACGCCGTCCAGCAACCCGCGGCGCCGTTCCAGCTTGGCGCGGTCATGGGCGGCCACGGCCTCGGACCGGGCACGGGCCTCGGTCACGCGGGCATAGATACGCTCGCCGTCAGGATGGGCCTTGATGGCGGCCAGATAGGCTTCGGTCTGGTCGATGGGATCCAGAAGCCCGGCCATGATCGCACGCCCCTGCTGGGCGGCCGGGGCGCGTAGCCAGTCCATCCTCAGAAATCCACCGCGATGCCGTTCTTTTCGTAATCGCCATACCGGACCGGCTCGGGCCCGTCGCGCCCGCCATATTCCTTGGGCAAGGACTGGGCCGCGGCAGCGGCCTTGCGGCGTTCCTCGGCCTCGGCCAGGGCGCGGATGGCTTCGGGCGGCAGATCGGGCCGCTCGTTTTGTGGCAGATCGGTCATGGCAACATTCCCCGAATGAACGTAAGGGTCCCGTTTGAAGCAAAGTCACGGGCAGTCTTTCAGCGGATTTAGGCAAAGGAAAGCGATTTGGCAAAGCGGGGCTTGGATATGGCACGGTCGGGCGCATTGCGCCTGCTGGCAGGCGTACGGGACGGGCTGTCGCTGTCCGACCAGACAGGCGCGCTGAAGGCGATGTCGCCCGCCGACCAGGCCCGCGCCGGGCGGCTTGCCGCCGCCGTGCTGCGCCACCACGCCCGCGCGGACCAGGTGATCGCGGCCTATGTCAACCGCAAGCCCAGCACCCCGGTCGCGGACATCCTGCGGCTGGCCACGGTCGAGCTGCTGGAGCTGGGCGCGGCCGCCCATGGCGTCGTCGATGCGGCGGTCAGCCTGACGCGCGGGCTTGGCCAGAAGGGGCAGGCGGCGGCGGGCATGGTGAATGCCGTGCTGCGCAAGGTCGCCGCCCACCAGGGCTGGGCGGATCTGCCCCCGCAGCCGATGCCCGCCTGGCTGCGCGACCCCGTCGCCGCCGCCTACGGAGAGGACGTGGCACGGGCCATCGAGGCCGCGCACCAGGCCGCAGCCCCCCTGGACCTGACGCCGAAGCCCGGTCTTACGGTCGAGGGCGCGGAGCCGCTGCCCACCGGGTCCCTGCGCGTCCACGGCCCCGCACAGGTCTCCGCCCTGCCCGGCTTCGAGACTGGCGACTGGTGGGTGCAGGACGCCGCCGCGGCCTTGCCCGCCCGCCTGCTGGCGCCGCAACCGGGCGAGCGAATCGCCGACCTTTGCGCCGCGCCCGGCGGCAAGACCCTGCAACTGGCGGCAAGCGGCGCGCGGGTCACGGCGGTGGACATCAGCCCCGCCCGCCTCAGGCGCGTGGCCGAGAACCTGCGCCGCTGCCGCCTTTCCGCCGATCCGGTCGCGGCGGACGCGCTGGACTGGCGCCCGGACGGGCCGCTGGACGCCATCCTGCTTGACGCGCCCTGCTCGGCCACCGGCACGATCCGTCGCCATCCCGACCTGCCCTTCCTGCGCGACGGATCGGGCATTCCCGCCCTGATCGACCTTCAGGCGCGGCTGATCGACCACGCCCTGTCCCTGCTGCCGCCGGGCGGGCGGATGGTCTATGCGGTCTGCTCGCTGCTGCCGGACGAGGGCGAGGCGCAGGTCGCCGCAGCCCTGTCCCGCCATCCCGGCCTGACGGTCGAGGAGCCGGACCTGTTCGGCACCGATCCGTCCTGGATCACGCCCGAAGGCGGGTTGCGCACGCGGCCCGACTATTGGCCCGACCGGGGCGGCATGGACGGCTTCTTCATGGCGCGGCTGCGCAAGGCAAGCTGATCCGCTCCTGCTTTGGACGATAAATATCCTTGGGGCTTCGAAGCGCCCGGAAAAAGGTCCAGTGGACCTTTTTCAGCGGAGAAGGGGCCGGCAGGCCCGAGCGGGGGGCGAAGCGCCCCCGGCCGTGCCACTGGACCTTTGGCCTGCATGCGGCTAATGCACCGCAAACCAGATGCGAGGCCCCCATGTCCCGTCCCGTGCCGATCAAACGCGCGCTGATTTCCGTTTCCGACAAGACTGGGCTGATCGACTTTGCCCGCAAGCTGGAGGCACGGGGGGTCGAGATCCTGTCCACCGGCGGCAGCGCGAAATCGCTCCGCGAGACCGGGCTGACGGTCATCGACGTGGCCGACGTGACGGGCTTTCCCGAGATGATGGACGGCCGCGTCAAGACGCTGCACCCGGCGGTCCATGGCGGGCTTCTGGCCCTGCGCGACAATCCCGAACACCTGGCCGCCATGGAGGCGCACGGCATCGGCCCCATCGACCTGCTGGTGGTGAACCTTTATCCCTTCGAGGAAACGGTCGCCAGGGGCGCGACCTACGACGACTGCATCGAGAATATCGATATCGGCGGCCCGGCCATGATCCGCGCGGCGGCCAAGAACCACGGATTCGTCACCGTGATCGTCGATGTCCAGGACTATGACGCCCTGCTGGCGGAACTGGACGCCAACGACGGCCGCACCACGCTGGCCTTCCGCCAGCGCCAGGCGCAGATCGCCTATGCGCGCACCGCCGCCTATGACGCCGCCGTCAGCACCTGGCTGGCAGCCGCCATCGGCGAGGAAACGCCGCGCCGCCGCGCCTTTGCGGGCACCCTGGCGCAGCCCCTGCGCTATGGCGAGAACCCCCACCAGCAGGCCGCCTTCTATGTCACGGGCGAGAACCGCCCCGGCGTGGCCACGGCAAGGCAGTGGCAAGGCAAGGAACTGTCCTACAACAACATCAACGACACTGACGCGGCCTTCGAACTGGTGGCGGAGTTCGATCCCGCCCAAGGCCCGGCCTGCGCGATCATCAAGCACGCCAACCCCTGCGGCGTGGCGCGCGGCGAGTCTGCACTGGATGCCTACAAGCGGGCCTTCGACTGCGACCGGACCTCGGCCTTCGGGGGAATCATCGCGCTGAACGGGACGCTTGACGGCGCGACCGCCGAGGAGATCGCCAAGATCTTCACCGAGGTCGTCATCGCCCCCGACGCGGACGAGGACGCCAAACGCATCTTCGCCGCCAAGAAGAACCTGCGCCTGCTGACCACGGGCGGGCTGCCCGATCCCAAGGCAGGCGGCCTTGCCTTCCGGCAGGTCGCGGGCGGCTTCCTGGTCCAAGGCCGCGACAACGGCCATGTGGGCCTATCGGACCTGAAGGTCGTCAGCGACCGCCAGCCGTCTGAGGCTGAACTCAACGACATGCTGTTTGCCTGGACCGTCGCCAAGCACGTCAAGTCGAACGCCATCGTCTATGCCCGTGACCTTGCCACCGTCGGCATCGGCGCGGGCCAGATGAGCCGCGTGGACAGCACCCGCATCGGCCGCCGCAAGTCCGAGGACATGGCCGAGGCGCTTGGCCTAGCCCAGCCCCTGACCATCGGCGCGGTCGTGGCATCCGACGCCTTCTTCCCCTTCGCCGACGGGATCGAGGCCCTGGCGGAAGCCGGCGCCCGCGCCGTCATCCAGCCCGGCGGATCGATGCGCGATGACGAGGTGATCGCGGCGGCAAACCGCCTGGGCCTTGCGATGGTCTTCACCGGCCAGCGACATTTCCGGCACTGATGCAGCACGAACTGCCCCTGGACCAGCCGCCGCCCCAGCCGGCCCCGCAGCAACCGGGGCCGAGGCCAAGGCGGTCGCGCGCGCCCAAAAGGCCCGCGCCCCCCGCCCGCACGAACATGCGGCTGGTGGCCTGGACGGCGGGGCTGATCTTCCTGCTGGACCAGGTGCTGAAATACTGGGTGGTCCATGTGTTGCGACTGGACCGGGTGCGCGAGATCGACGTGCTGCCGCCCTGGCTGAACCTGCGCATGGCCTGGAACCAGGGCGTGAACTTCGGGCTGATGGCGTCCGAGACCAACGTGACCAGGTGGATCCTGATCGCGGTCGCGATCGCGATCGTGGCCTGGGTCTGGATCTGGATCTGGCGCGCCAATGCCGGCAGGTTTGCCAGGATCGCGGCGGGGCTGCTGATCGGCGGCGCTCTGGGCAATGTGATCGACCGGCTGCTTTACGGAGCGGTCGCGGATTTCCTGAACATGTCGCTGCCCGGCTGGCAGAACCCCTACAGCTTCAACGTGGCCGATATCGCCATCTTCGCGGGCGCCATCGGGCTGGTCCTGGTGCCGCAGAAGAAGGAACCGCCGAAAGCCGCGCGAAAGCCGCGTGGCAGGCCCGCCGATCACAGCCACGACAAGACCCGTGACGGGGCAGGCAAATCCGGCTAGAACGGGGCGCAACAAACAAGGGGCAGGACATGCAGGCTATCGTCAGGGGCATCGCCATTGCGGCCGTCATGGGGCTTTCCGCCTGCGGCAGCAACCAGCTGATGAATATCGAGACCGGCCAGAACAGCCCGGACGAATTCGCCATCCTGCCGACCCGGCCCCTGTCCATGCCGCCCGACCTGGCGCTGCTGCCCGCCCCCACCCCGGGCGGGGCCAACATCACCGACCCCAACCCGAATGCCGATGCCGTTGCGGCCCTTGGCGGCAACCCGGCGCGGTTGTCCGACCAGGGCATCGCCGCAGCCGACGGGGCGCTGGTCGCCCATGCCACCCGGCGCGGCAGCGATCCCGCCATCCGCCAGACGCTGGCCCAGGCCGACGTGGAATGGCGTTCTCGCAACAAGCGCCGCCCGCTGGAGGCACTGTTCGGCACCACCGTCTATCAGCGCGCCTATCGCCCCCTGGCGCTTGATTCGCGGACCGAACAGCAGCGCTGGCAGCGCGCGGGCGCGATCACCCAGACCTCGCCCGCCCCGCTCGAGGAATGACCGGGGGCTTCGATCCCACCGAACCCGACTTCGGCGAAAACCCCTGGCCTGCCTATGCGCGGCTGAGGGCCATGCCCGGCCTGCCCTTGTGGCAGGGCTTCCGGCTTGGCTCGCGGTTTGCCGATGTGCAGGCCATCGCCTCGGACCGGCGGATGGTGCGGGGCACGGCGATCTTCCCCCAGGAGCAGCGCCGGGACCTGCAGCGGGCCGAGAATTTCCACGACATGCCGTTCCACGAACGCTTCGTGCAGACCTCGATGCTGGAGATCGACGGGCCGGACCATGACCGGCTGCGGCGCGCGGTGTTTCCGTTCTTCACCAAGACCAGGCTGGAAAGCCTGCGCCCGTTTGTCACCGGATGGGTCGATGCCGCGCTGGACCGGCTGGTCCCGCGGGGCCGCTTCGACTTCATCGCGGATCTGGCCGCGCATCTGCCGGGACAGGTGATCGGCCACCTGATCGGCACCGATCCCGCGCTTGCCCCGCAGATGACCCTGTGGTCCGAGGAAACCGTCAGCTATTTCGACGTGAGCCGCCGCAGCCCCGGGCGCAAGGCCCAGGCGGAACGGGCGGTGCGACTGTTCCACGACGCGCTGCAGGACCTTCATGCGGAACGCAAGGCCCGTCCCCGCGACGACCTGATGTCGGCGATGGTCGGGGCCGAGGATGCGGGCCTGCTGACCCATGACGAACTTATCGCGACCATCATGCAGATCCTCCATGCCGGGCATGGCTCGACCATCGACGTGATGGGCAGCGGGCTGCACGCGCTGCTGACCCATCCCGACCAGATGGCGCGGCTGCGCGCAGACCCCGCCCTGATGCCGCATGCCGTGCAGGAGATGTTCCGCTTTGCCCCGCCGCTGGTCTTTTTCCATCGCTACGCCGGCGAGGACCTGACGATCTGCGGGCAGGATTGGCCCAGGGGCACGAAGTTCGGGCTGCTTTACGCCAGCGCCAACCGCGACCCCGAAGCCTTCCCGGATCCGGACCGCTTCGATGTCGCGCGCAGGCCCAACCTCCACCTGGCCTTCGGCGCGGGGCCGCATGTCTGCTTGGGCAACAACCTGGCGCGGCTGAACATGGAGGTGCTGTTCAGTCGGCTTCTGGCCCGCACCCGCGGCATCGATCCTGCCGGTCCCGTGGCCTGGAAGACCGGGCTTCAGGCGCATGGCCCCCTGTGCCTGCCCATCTCTCTGACGACACATTAGCGTGTGACAGGTTGCGCGGGCCGCAGCCTTTGATCAGATTTCCGCAAGACCAAGGAGGTTCCGCCCCCATGCACCGCCCGATCCTGCCTGTCCTGATGGCCCTGACCCTGGCCCCCCTGCCGAGCCTGGCCGAGATGCCTGCCTCGGAAACGAATGGCATCACCCACTTCACCTTGCCCAACGGACTGGAAACCGTCGTGATCCAGGACCACCGCGCGCCCGTGGTCGTGCAGATGGTCTGGTACAAGATCGGTTCCGCCGACGAACAGCCCGGCAAGTCGGGAATCGCCCATTATCTGGAACACCTGATGTTCAAGGGCACCGAAAAGCTGGAGCCCGGCGAATTGTCCAAGACCGTCACCGCCAATGGCGGCATGGACAACGCCTTCACCAGCTTTGACTATACCGCCTATTTCCAGCGCATCGCATCCGACCGCCTGCCCCTGGTGATGGAGATGGAGGCCGACCGGATGGCGAACCTGCGCATCGGCGAGGATGACTGGCAGGCCGAACGCCAGGTCGTACTGGAGGAACGGGCGCAGCGCGTCGACAGCGACCCCGCGGCGCTGTTCGCCGAGGAACGCTATGCGACCCTGTTCTACAACCACCCCTATGGCCGTCCGATCATCGGCTGGCGCGCCGAGATGGAGGGGCTTACGCGCGAGGATGCGCTGAAATGGTATGACGACCATTATTCCCCGAACGAGGCGGTACTGATCCTGGCGGGCGACGTGACGCCGGAACGCGCCCGCGAACTGGCCGAGCAGTATTACGGCCCGATCCCCGCCAAGGGCGAGGCCGAGCCGCGCATCCGCCCGCAGGAGCCCACGCAGCGCTCTCCGCGCCGGATGGAGATGACCGACCCCCGCGTGCCGCAGCCGGTGATGACGCGCAGCTATGTCGCCCCCGAGCGCAATCCCGGCGACCAGAAGGACGCCGCCGCCCTGACGGTCCTGGCCGAACTTCTGGGCGGATCCATGCAGACCTCGGTCCTGGGGCGCGAACTGGCGCTGAAGGGCAAGGCCTTGTGGGTGAACGCGGGCTATGACGGCTTTTCCGTCGATCCGACCAGTTTCGCGATCTCTCTGGTTCCTGCCGACGGCATGTCGCCCGAGGATGCCGAGGCGGAACTGGACAAGGTTCTGGCGCGGTTCCTGGAAACCGGCCCCGACCAGGCGGATCTGGACCGGGTGAAGACGCAGATCGAGGCCGCGCGGGTCTACGAACTCGATTCGGCGCATGGCCGGGCCTATGACTATGGCCAGGGGCTGGCGACCGGGCTGTCGGTCGAGGATGTGAAGGACTGGCCCGATATCCTGGCCGCCGTCACGGCCCAGGATGTGCTGGCTGCCGCGCGCGAGGTTCTGGGAAGCCAGGCCAGCGTGACCGGCTGGCTGCTGCCCGCCCCCCCCGAGGCCACGCCCGCACCCGCCGCCGCAAAGGCGCCGCCCGCCTCCTCCCAGACAACCAAGCCCGAGGTGCAAGGATGATCCGCGCCGCCATTGCCCTGTTCCTTGCCGTTCTGGCTGTTCCGGCCCATGCAATCGACATCCAGGAGGTGACCTCGCCCGGCGGCATCAAGGCCTGGCTGGTCCAGGACGACAGCATCCCCTTTGTCGCGGTGGAATTCGACTTCAAGGGCGGCGCCAGCCTGGATGCGCCCGACAAGCGCGGCGCCATCAACCTGATGACGGGCACGCTGGAGGAAGGCGCGGGCACCCGTGATTCGGTGGCCTTCGCCCAGGCGGTCGAGGATCTGGGCGCGCAGTTCTCCTTTGACGTGGGCGACGACGCGCTGACCGTCGGCATGCGCGCGCTGAGCGAGAACCGCGACGAGGCCGCCGCCCTGCTGGCCGAGGCGCTGACCCAGCCCCGCTTCGACGATGCGGCGGTCGAACGCGTGCGCGCGCAGGTCCAGTCCATCATCCGGTCCGAGGCGACCGATCCGCAATCGATCGCCGCCAAGGAAATGTCCCGCCAGGCCTGGGGCGATCATCCCTATGCGACATCCATCAACGGCACACTCGAATCGGTGGCGGCGCTGACGCGGCAGGATCTGGTCGCGGCCAAGAACCGGGTGCTGGCGCGCGACCGCGTGGTGGTGGGCGCCGCAGGCGACATCACGCCCGAGGAACTGGGCCTTCTGCTGGACAAGGTGCTGGGGGGCCTGCCCGAGAAAGGCACCGCGCCCCTGCCGGAACCGGCGGAATTGCAGCTGACCGGCGGCGTCACCGTGATCGACTGGGACAGCCCGCAGACCATTGTCAGCTTTGCCGGGCCGGGGCTGCCCATCGACGATCCCGATTATTTCGCGGCCTATGTCGCCAACCACATCCTGGGCGGCGGCGGCTTCAGTTCCCGCCTGATGAACGAGATCCGGGAAAAGCGCGGCCTGACCTATGGGGTCGGCACATCGCTGGCGACGGGCATCTATGGCCAGACCTGGCAAGGCGGCATGGCGGGGTCGAACGCCACGACCGGCCAGGCGGTGGACCTGATCCGGCAGGAATGGGACCGGATGGCCCAAGGCGTGACGGACCAGGAACTGAACGACGCCAAGACCTACCTGACCGGCGAATACCCCCTGCGCTTCGACGGCAACGGCAAGATCGCGGGGATCCTTGCCGGGATGCAGCTGATCGGCTTTCCCATCGACTATGTGAACACCCGCAACGCCAAGGTCGAGGCCGTCACCGCCGATGACGTGAAGCGTGTCGCAGGGCGGCTGCTGCACGCGGATGACCTGCGCTTCGTGCTGGTCGGCCGACCCGAGGGGATCAGCGCGACCGACAAGGCCGAGCCTGCGCTGAACTGACCCGCAGGCGGGCCTTGCCCTGCCTGCGCCTTCGGGCAACCGGTCCGGGCGGATGTCCAAGGGACATTTGCCCCCCGCCCTTGTTCACGGAATCGCTGGCGACAGACCTCCGGGCTTGCTAGATTTGGGGGAATGAACAGCCATGCCCCCCATATCCGGCCCATCATCCGGCAGCTGGACGAATCCGTCGCCAACCGCATCGCGGCAGGCGAGGTCGTGGAACGCCCGGCCTCGGCGGTCAAGGAACTGGTGGAAAACGCGCTGGATGCCGGTGCCACCCGCATCGACATCGCCATAGAAGAGGGCGGCAAGCGGCTGATCCGGGTCTGCGACGACGGCTGCGGCATGGCACCGGACGACCTGCCCCTGGCCTTGTCGCGCCATGCCACCAGCAAGATCGACGGGACGGACCTGCTCGCCATCCGCTCCTTCGGCTTCCGGGGCGAGGCGCTGCCCTCGCTGGGCGCGGTGGGGCGGCTGACCATCACCTCGCGCGCGCGGGGCGGGGATGGCGCGGTGATCGCCGTGGCGGGCGGCAAGCTGGCGCCCCTGCGGCCCGCAGCCGCCAATCCCGGCACGGTCGTGGAACTGCGCGACCTGTTCTTCGCCACCCCCGCGCGGCTGAAGTTCCTGCGCGGCGAACGGGCCGAAACGATGGCGGTTGCCGAATGCGTCCGCCGCCTGGCGATGGCGGAACCCTTTGTCGGCTTCACGCTGAGCGCCGACGGCAAGGAAATCTTCCGCGCGGACGCGGAACAGGGCGAGCTGTTCGACGCCCTGCAGATCCGCCTGTCCCGCGTCATGGGCCGCGACTTCATCGACAATGCGATCCCCATGGACGCCGAACGCGACGGGTTGGCCCTGACAGGCTTTGCCGCCCTGCCGACTTATTCGCGCGGCGCGGCGGTGGCGCAGCATCTTTACGTGAACGGCCGCCCGGTCCGCGACAAGCTGCTGACCGGGGCGCTGCGGGCGGGATATGCCGACGTGCTGGCATCGGGGCGCCATCCGGCGGCGGTGCTGTACCTGGCCTGCGACCCGCAGCTTGTGGACGTGAATGTCCACCCCGCCAAGGCCGAGGTGCGCTTCCGCGATCCGCAAGGCGCGCGCGGGCTGGTGGTCAGCGCCCTGCGGCACGGGCTGGCGAATGCCGGGCACCGCGCATCCTCGACCGTCGGGGATGCGACGCTGGCGGCGTTCAGGGCCGAGCCCGTGGCGCGGACCTATCAGATGGACTATCGCCCCTCGCCCGCGGCCATCCGCGCCAGCCTTGACCTGCAGGCGCCGGCGCCGGGCTTTGCCGAGTCGCCATCGGCCCGCGCCGAGGAGCCGGTCGCGGCACCCGTCGGCGCCCCCCTGGGCGCGGCGAGGGCGCAGATCCACGAGAACTACATCATTGCCCAGACCGATGACGGGCTGGTCATCGTCGACGGCCACGCGGCCCATGAACGGCTGGTCTATGAACGGCTGAAGGCGCAGGCGGCCGCCACGGGCATCGCGCGCCAGGCCCTGCTGATCCCCGAGATCGTGGTCCTGTCCGCATCCGACGCCGCCCGCATCCTGTCCATCGCCGAGGACCTGGCCGATCTGGGGCTGGTCATCGAGCCCTTCGGAGCCGGCGCCATCGCAGTGCGGGAAACCCCGGCGATGCTGGCGAGGCTGGACGCCCCGGCGCTGATCCGCGACATCCTGGACGATCTGGCGGACCAGGGCGCGTCCGACCGGCTGCGGGGGCGGATCGACGCGGTTCTCTCCTCCATGGCCTGCCACGGGTCGGTCCGCTCGGGCCGCCGCATGTCGGCCGAGGAGATGAACGCCCTGCTGCGGGAAATGGAGCGCACGCCGAAATCCGGGCAGTGCAACCATGGCCGCCCGACCTGGGTCAAGCTGCGCCTGTCCGACATCGAGCGCCTGTTCGGCCGCAAGGATTGACCGGCGGCCCCAATGGCGCGACAGTGGCCCAGAGGAGCCAGGCCATGCTGCAGATCAGCCCCGAGAAGATCGCCCATATCATCATCCGCGCCCGCGAATACGACAGCGGCGTCAATCCCTGGGCGCATTCGGGAGGCGGGCGGCAAGGTGGGGTGCGGAGCGAATTGCGCGACTTCATCGCCAACCTGAACGAGGACGAGCAGGCCTCGCTGGTCGCCGTCATGTGGATCGGCCGCGAAAGCTTCGAGCCCGAGGAACTGGACGAGGCCATCGAGACCGCGCGGGCCGAGCGCACCGCGCCCACCGCGGATTACCTGATGGGCGAGCCGCGCCTGGCCGACCTGCTGGAATCCGGCCTGGAAGCCCTCGGCATCTCGCCCGAGGAGGCCGAGGACGATGTGACGCGGCCAGTCTAGAAGGCCAGCCTAGGATTCGTCCTGCGCCGGGGTCACGCGGATCAGTTGGCCGTTGTCCTCATCCGTCAGCAGCATGATCGCGCCGTCGCGGGCGACCTCGACCTCGCGCACGCGGCCGATGCCCTGCAGGTGGCGCGCCTCTCCGCTGACGCGGTCGCCGTCCAGCTCCAGCCGCACCAAGGCCTGCGCCTTCAGCCCGCCGATCAGCAGGTCGCCCTGCCAGTCCGGGAACATCGCGCCGTCATAGAAGGTCATCTGGCCCGGCGCGATCACCGGATCCCAGTAATAGACCGGCTGCTCGGTCCCCTCCAGTCGGGTGATCCCCTCGCCGATGGGCTTGCCGCTGTATTCCACCCCATAGGTCACGCGCGGCCAGCCATAGTTGCGGCCTGCCTGGGGCAGGTTCAACTCGTCCCCGCCCTTCGGGCCGTGCTCGATGGTCCAGAGCCGCCCCTGGTCGTCCAGGGCCGCACCCTGGACGTTGCGGTGGCCCCAGGACCAGATCTCGGGCAGCGCCTCGGCCACGCCGGGTTGGCCCAGGGGGGCGCCGCTGTCGGGGTCGATGCGGACCACCTTGCCCAGGGTGGTGGTGACGTTCTGCGCATAAACCCGCGAATCGGGGTTCGAGCGTTCGCCGGTGGTGACGAACAGCCCGCCCTGCCCGTCGAAGACCAGCACCGAGCCGTAATGCTTCGTGGATTTCCAGGCCGGTTGCTGCTGCCAGATGACCTTCGTGCCTTCCAGGGCGCTGCCATCGGCGGACAGCGTGCCGGTCGCGACGGCGGTGCCGGTCGCGCCGCCTTCGCGTGGCTGGGAAAAGCTGATCCAGACGCGCCGGGTCTGGTCGAAGTCCTCCCGGACGGCCACGTCCAGAAGCCCGCCCTGGTCGCGGGTGTCGATCTCGGGCAGGCCGTCGATCGGGTCGGACAGCGCGCCATCCGCGCCGACCATCCGCAGGTTGCCCGCCCGCTCGGTCACCAGCCAAGCACCGTCCGGAAGTTCGGCAAGACCCCAGGGATGGTCCAGCCCCTCGGCCAGGACCGTCCGCTGCAGCGCCACGTCATCGGCCCGCACGGGCGCGCGGGTCTGGTTCTCGAAGGCAGGCTGCTGGTCCGGGGCATTCGGCGGGGCAGCATTGAACTCCTGGGCCAGGGCCGGGCCGGCCAGCAGGCCCAGGGACGCGGTCAGGGTGGTCAGGCGGGTAGCGATGCGGGACGGAACCATGCGAGCCTCCGGCGGGATGGGAAGGGAGCGCTGGCCGAACACGCCTGGAAGGGCGGCGTTCCGTCCCGCCGCTTCACGTCTGCGTCAGCCTTTCCGCATGGTCGCGATAAAGCGCCCCGGCCCGCCCCCAGGGCCCCGCCTCGATCCGGTCAAGCTGCGCCAGCACCGGCAGAAGCTGCCCTGCATAATCTTCCGAGCTTTCGCGCGGCAGCATCGATGGCAGGTTGTCGATGGCCATCACGTCCAGGACCGGGTTCTCGGCCACGCGCAGCACCGGCTGGTCCCAGGTCGTCGTGCGGTCATAGACCTTGACCGGGGAAAAGTCGCTGGTCGGGTCGCAGGCCACGTCTCCGATGACCGTCAGCGCACGGCCCGGCGCCACGGCGCCCGCGGGCACGAAGACCGGCGCGCCCGGCTGGGCCAGGATCGCGTTGATGAACAGCTCATGGGCCAGAACCTCGGGGAAGGGGCCGCCATGCGCGGTCTCGGCCATGTCCCAGCGGGTCACGGGCACGTTCATCTCGACCAGCAGGTCGGCGGCGCCGCTGCCTACGCGGCCCTTGGCGCCGATCACCAGGGCGCGGGGGCGGGGGCGGCCGGTGGCGTCCAGTTGCGCGCGGAGTTCCTCCAGCAACAGCGCCTTGTCGGCATAGGCATGGACCGGCCCGCAGATCCCGCCCCGCGCCTGGGCGACCCAGGCCTTCAGGCTGACCGCCGCCCCGGCATAGCCCGCCCAGTAGCCGAAGGCAGCCAGCCGGCGGCCGTGGTCGTCGGTCAGGTATTCCAGATCATAAAGCCGCCCGCCCCCGTCGCGGAAGCGGCGCAGCAGCACCTGGCTCGCGGGCTGGCCCTTGAAGGCATGGCCGAACATGACGTGGCGGTGGCGCAAGGGGGTGCCGTCCTCGGGCAGTTCCTTCAGGCCGAAGATGATGGCGTCGTCGGGCGCCGTGGGCCAGCTGCCCTCGGGGACAATTGTGGCGCCCGCGCGGGCATAGGCGTCTGTCGGCAGCACGCGGCGGGGGCTGTCCTCGACCGTGACGGTGAACCCTTGGGCGGTCAGCGCCGCCACCCCATCGGGGGTGATGCCGACCCGGTCCTCGTTCGGGCGGCTTTCGGCCCTTACCCACAAATGCGTCATCGTCCCCTCGGTTCCTTGGTTGCCTTGCCTTCCAGTCTGCCCCGGCGGACAGAGGCAAGGGAACCCCGCAAGCGCAAACCGTGTTCCATCCCGTTCTCAGCCTTGTGCCCGGAGTGTTCCGATGATCCTCAGCCGCCGCGCCAGCCTGATGCTGGGCCTTGCCACCTTCAGCGCCGCCGCCATGCCCCGCATCGCATCCGCCCAGACCGCCGCGCCGACCTCGTTCTCCTACCCGGTCGAAGGGGGCCAGGTGGTCTTTCATCCCGTCGATCACGCCTCGGTGGTGGTCGAGACGCCGGGCGGAGTGATCTATGTCGATCCCGTGGGGGGCGCGGATGCTTATCGCGGGATGCCCCAGCCCTCGCTGATCCTGATCACGCATGAACATGGCGACCACTTCGACCTGCCCACGTTGCAGGCCCTGCCCGCCGTGGCGATCATCGCCAATCCGGCGGTGCATGGGATGCTGCCCGCCGACATGCAGTCGCGCGCGACCGCCATGGCCAATGGCGACCAGGCCCAGGCCATCGGCATGGGGATCGAGGCCGTGCCCGCCTATAACACCACCCCCGACAGGTTGCAGTATCACCCCAAGGGCCGCGACAACGGCTATGTCCTGACCATCGGCGGCAAGCGCTTCTACATCGCCGGCGATACCGAGGACACGCCCGAGATGCGCGACCTGGAGGGGATCGAGGTCGCCTTCCTGCCGATGAACCTGCCCTACACGATGACCGTCCAGCAGGCGGCCGATGCGGTCGCGGACTTCAAGCCGGTCACGGTCTTTCCCTATCACCACCGGGGCAGCGACGTGCAGGAATTCGCCCGCCTGGTCGAGGCGTCAGGCGCGGGCAGCCTGGTCGTCCTTGCCAACTGGTATCCCCGCGGCGAGGCGGGCTGACGCCGCCGCCGCTTTACCGCGAACGCAAGGCAGGCTAGCAATGCCGCCATGCTGCGATACCTGTCTCGCCGGATGATCGTGATGGGGCTGAGCCTGCTTGCGGCCTCGGCCCTGATCTTTTCCGTGACCGAGCTTGTGCCCGGCGATCCGGCCAGCTTCATGCTGGGCACGGGCGCGCAGCCGGAAACCCTTGCCGCGCTGCGCCAGCAGATGGGCCTGGACCAGCCCCTGCCCCTGCGTTACGCGGCCTGGGCAGGCGCGATCCTGCAGGGGGATTTCGGCACCAGCTTCACCTACAGGACGCCGGTCGCCGGGATGATCCTTGAACGGTTGCAGGTCTCGCTGCCGCTGGCGGTCATGGCGCTGGCGCTGGCAGTGGCTGTCGCGCTGCCGGTCGGACTTTACGCGGCGGCGCGGCGCGGCCGGGCGGGCGACGGGCTGGTGATGGCGGCCACGCAACTGGGCATCGCGCTGCCGAATTTCTGGTTTGCGATGCTGCTGGTCCTGGTCTTCGCGGTGAAGCTGCGCTGGCTGCCGGCGGGCGGCTTTCCCGGCTGGTCCGACCCCGCTGCCGCGCTTGGATCGCTGATCCTGCCCAGCCTTGCCCTGGCCCTGCCGCAGGCCGCGATCCTGGCGCGCGTGCTGCGGTCCGCGCTGGTCGAGACGCAGGGGCAGGATTACATCCGCACCGCCCGCGCCAAGGGGCTGACCACCGGCCAGACCCTGCGCCGCCACGCGCTGAGAAACGCGCTGATCCCGGTGCTGACCATCCTGGGGATGCAGTTCAGCTTCCTGCTGGCGGGCGCGATCATCATCGAGAACGTGTTCTACCTGCCCGGCCTGGGCCGAATGATCTTCCAGGCGATCACGCAGCGCGACCTGATCGTGGTGCAATCGGCGGTTCTGGTGCTGGTTGCGGCCGTGATCGCCGTCACCTTCCTGGTCGATCTGGCCTATGCCGCCGTGGATCCCAGGCTGCGCCGCGCATGAGGATCGGCCTGATCCTTGGGGGCGCGCTGGCCGGGCTGGCGCTGGCCTCGGCCGCGCTGTCGGCCTTCTGGACGCCCCATGATGTCAGCCAACTGGCGATCGCGCAAAAGCTGCTGCCGCCATCGGCAGCGCACTGGTTCGGCACCGATCATCTGGGCCGCGACATCCTGTCGATGGCGATGCTGGGGGCGCGGACATCACTGGCCGTGGCGCTGGTCGCGGTGGGGATCGGCATGGGCCTGGGCGTGCCGCTGGGGCTGCTGGCGGCGGCGCGGCGCGGCACCTGGGCGGACGAGGCCGTGATGCGCGGCAACGACCTGGTCTTCGCCTTCCCCTCGCTGGTGATCGCGATCCTGATCACGGCGGTTTTCGGGCCCTCGGCGGTGAACGCGATCGTCGCCATCGGCATCTTCAACATCCCGGTCTTTGCCCGCGTCACGCGCGGCGCGGCGCTGCCGATCTGGACCCTGGACTACATCCGCGCGGCCCGGGTGGCGGGCAAGGGCGCGGCTCTGATCAGCCTGCAGCATGTCCTGCCCAATGTCGCCAGCCTGCTGATCGTGCAGGCCACCATCCAGTTCAGCCTGGGCATCCTGGCCGAGGCCGGGCTGTCCTATGTCGGCCTTGGCGCGCAGCCCCCCGTTCCAAGCTGGGGGCGCATGCTGGCCGAGGCGCAGACCATGGCAGTGCTCGCCCCGCATGTGGCGGTCATCCCGGGGCTGTGCATCGTGCTGACGGTGCTGGGCCTGAACCTGCTGGGAGACGGGCTGCGCGATGCCTCGGACCCGCGCCTGCGGGTGCTGCGATGATCCGGCTGGAGGACCTGTCCGTCGCCATAAACGGGCGGCCGATCCTGCGGGACGTGTCGCTGGACCTGGCGCCGGGCAACGTCACCGGGCTGGTCGGCGAATCCGGCAGCGGCAAGTCGATGACCGCCCTGGCGATCATGGGGCTGCTGCCGCAGGGGGCGCGGGCATCGGGTCGGGCGATGCTGGATGGGCAGAACCTGCTGGAGCAGCCGGAAGCGGCGCTGTGCCGCATCCGGGGGCGCCGCATCGGGATGATTTTCCAGGAACCGATGACCGCGCTGAACCCGCTGATGACCATCGGCGACCAGGTGGCCGAGGTGCTGCGCCTCCACCAGGGCCTCGACCGCCGCAGCGCCCTGGCCCGCGCCCGCGAACGGCTGGACCGCGTGGGCCTGCCCGGTTCCCGCTTCCCGCTGACGTTGTACCCGCACGAACTGTCGGGCGGCCAGCGCCAGCGCGTGGCCATCGCCCTTGCCATCGCGCTTCGCCCCGACCTGCTGGTCGCGGACGAGCCCACGACGGCCCTGGACGTGACCACTCAGGCACGGATCCTTGACCTGCTGAAGGGGCTGGTGCGCGACGAAGGCATGGCCCTGCTGCTGATTACCCATGACCTTGCCGTGATGGCCGGCATGGCAGACAGGGTCGCGGTCATGCAATCGGGCCGGATCGTGGAATCCGGCACCACCGAGTCCGTCTTCCGCCAGCGCCGCCATCCCTATACGCAGCAACTTTTCGCAGCCTCGCGGCATGTGCCTGCGCGTGCGCCCCGTCCCGCCACCGTGCCGTTGGTGCAGGTGACACAAGCGGTCCGCGCCTATCGGACCGCAGACGGCGGGCTGCGGGCCCTCGACGGGGTCAGCCTGACCATCGGGCGCGGCGAAAGCGTCGGGCTGGTGGGTGAATCCGGCTGCGGGAAATCCACCTTGGCGCGGGTGATCCTGGGCCTTGATCCCCTGCAGGGCGGAGGCATCCGCCTGGACGGGAGGGAGGTCACGGCGCAGGGCCACATGCCCCGGGATCTGCGGGCGCGGATGCAGGTGGTGTTCCAGGACCCCTTCGGCAGCTTCGATCCCCGCTGGCGCGTGGATCGCCTGCTGGCCGAGCCGTTCCACCTGACCGGTCGCCCGGGTGACTGGCGCGACCGCGTCGCCGCCGCGCTGACCGAGGTGGGTTTGCAGCCTGCCGACGCCCGGAAGTTCATCCATGAATTCTCGGGCGGCCAGCGCCAGCGTCTTGCCATCGCCCGCGCGCTGATCATCCGCCCGGCCCTGATCGTCCTGGACGAGGCGGTGAGCGCGCTGGATGTCCGCGTCCGCGCGCAGGTCCTGGACCTGCTGGCGCGCCTGCGGGCCGATCACGGGCTGTCCTACCTGTTCATCAGCCACGACCTGTCGGTGGTGCGCGGCATCAGCGACCGGATCGTGGTCATGCAGGCAGGCCGCATCGTCGAGGAAGGTCCGCCCGAGGCGCTTGTCGGCACACCCCGGCACGAACATACCAAGGCCTTGGTCGCGGCAATGCCCCGGATCCCGGAGGAGTGGACCTAGCTTAGATAGCCGCCATCCGAATCATCGCCCGATTCCTCGACCAGGCGGGAAAAGTCGGGCAGGATGATGGTGCGCTTGCCCGCAAGCTCGATCACGCCGTCGCGTTTCAGGGCGCTGACCTGGCGGCTGACGGTTTCCAGGGTCAGGCCAAGATAGTCGGCCATCGACTCGCGCGTCAGGGGCAGATCGATCCGCATCCGCCCGCCCGGGTCGCGCTTGTGCAGGGCAGCGTCGCGCCGGGCGATGATCGCGATGAAGGAGGCGATCTTTTCCCGCGCGGTCTTGCGGCCCAGAAGCAGCATCCATTCGCGCGCCGCGTCCAGTTCATCCAGGGTCATTTCAAGCAGCCGATGCGCGACATGCGGCGTGGTGCGCATCATCTGCTCGAACGGCTTGCGGCGGAAGCAGCACAGGACGACCTTGGTGGCGGCAATGGCGTTGTAGGGGGCGATGTCCCGGCTGGGCCGGCCCAGGAAGTCGCTTGGCAGCAGCAGGCCCACCATCTGCGTGCGCCCGTCCTCCAGCGTCTGCGTCAGGGTCGCAACGCCGGTGACGACGGACCCGACGAACTCCATCCGGTCGCCTTCCCAGACGATCGGCTGGCCGGGCTCAAAGTTGCGATAGAACTTCATGCCCTCCAGCAGGGCAAGCTCGTCCGTTTCGCAATGCGCGCAGACCGCGCGATAGCGGATGGGGCAGTCGCCGCACCGTTCCGGACCGTCAAGGCTGGCAGATTTCTGGTTGATCTGGGTCAAGGCAATCTCGCGCGCTACCCTCTAAGCCTATCCACATGAGCAATCTTTCGCAACTGAGGCGGTTGGGCCTGTTCGATTCGCGTGTCCCGCGGTACACGAGCTATCCCCCCGCGACGCAATTCAAGAACGGCGTGGATGCCGATATGGTTTCGGGCTGGCTCGATTCCATCCCTGCCGGATCGGCGATATCGCTCTATCTGCACGTGCCGTTTTGTCGCAGGCTGTGCTGGTTCTGTGCCTGCCGCACGCAGGGAACAAGGACGCTGGATCCGGTCATCGGCTATGTGGACACGGTTCTGGCCGAACTGGAATTGCTGCGTGCCCGCCTGCCGCGCGGGGTCCGGTTGTCGCGGCTGCACTGGGGCGGGGGAACGCCGACGCTGCTGCCGCCCGACCAGATGCGGCGTGTCGCCGATGCGATTCTCGGCGTGGTGCCGATGGCCGAGGGCGCCGAATTCTCGGTCGAGATCGACCCGGCCGAGATCGACGCCCCGCGCATGGCGGCGCTTGCGGAATCTGGGATGAACCGCGCCTCCATCGGGGTGCAGGATTTCGATCCGAAGATCCAGGAGGCCATCGGCCGCCAGCAATCCTTCGAACTGACCGCCCGGGCAGTCGATCTGATTCGCGGCCACGGCATCGCCAGCCTGAACGCCGACATCCTCTATGGCCTGCCCCACCAGGACCAGCACCGCATTTCGGAAACGGTGCAGAAGCTGCTGGCCCTGTCGCCCGACCGGGTGGCGCTTTACGGCTATGCCCATGTGCCCTGGATGTCCAAGCGCCAGGTGATGATCCCCGAGGATGCCCTGCCCGGCAACGAGGATCGCCTGTCGCTGTTCAGCACCGCGCGCGACCTGTTCGTGGCCGATGGATATCAAGAGATCGGCATCGACCATTTCGCGCGCCCCGGCGACGGGCTGGCGCTGTCACAAAAGGCGGGCCAGTTGCGGCGGAACTTCCAGGGCTATACCGACGATCAGGCCGAGGTGCTGCTGGGTCTTGGCGCGTCGTCCATTTCCCGTTTCCCGCAGGGCTATGCGCAGAACGCGCCCGCGACCGGCGCCTATACCGCTGCCGTGCGCGAGGGCCGGCTGCCCGTCACGCGGGGCCATACCTTCACGCCCGAGGATCGCTGGCGTGGCCGGATGATCGAATCGCTGATGTGCGATTTCGCCGTGGACGCGGGCGAGATGGTGCTGGACTACGGCCTGACGCCTGCCCAGTTGCAGCAGGTCTTCGACCCCGTGGTCGCGCAGTTCGGCAACATGGTCCAGCTTGGCCCCTGGGGGCTGCGGATCGCGCCCGAGGGCCGTCCGCTGGCGCGCATGGTGGCGAACATGCTGGACGCCTACATGGCCGCGCCCACCAGCCATTCCTCGGCGGTGTAAGACAGCGCAGGGTGCGTGCAAGCACGCATCCTACGGGTGGTCATGGCTCTTGTGATCCGCGCAGCTTTCGGGCGGCTCGATCTCGATGGTGGCGTGGGGGATGCCGAACCTGTGGGCCAGCATCTCCTTGGCGGCGCGGGTGACGGCAAAGGGATCGCCCTCCGGCACCACGAGATGGACCGAGGCCGCGGTGCGTTTCTCGTCGATCTGCCACAGGTGCAGGTGATGGGCATCGCTGACGCCGGGAAGCGTGCGCAGCGCCGACAGGACGCCCGCGGGATCGCTGCCGGCAGGCGCGGCCAGCATCAGCATCCGCAGGACCGGGCCGATCTCCAGCCCGATATGCCACAGGATCACGGCAGAGATCGCCATCGTCAGGATCGGGTCGGCCAAGTTCCAGCCGAAGGCCCAGATCAGCGCGCCACCCAGGATCACCGCGACCGAGACGCCCGCATCGGCCAGGTTGTGCAGGAAGGCCGCGCGGATATTCGCGCTGTCCTTGGCCGCGCGCCAGACCAGGGCGGCAGTGGCCAGATCGACCACCAGCGCGAAGGCGGCCAGTCCCATGACCAGCCCGCCCGCGACCTGCGGGGGATCGGCAAGGCGGCCAAGCGCCTCGATGGCCAGCCACATCGATATGGCGATCAGCGCCAGATAGTTGACGAAAGCCGCGACGATTTCCGCCCGGCCCCAGCCATAGGACCAGTCGGGCGTGGCCGCCCGCCGCGCCAGCCGGCGCGCGCCGAAGGCCAGCACAAGCGCCAGCGCGTCGGACAGGTTGTGGATGCCGTCCGCGATCAGCGCCGTGGAATCCGCCGAATAGCCGCCGACGATCTGCGCGGCGGTCAGGGCCAGGTTGACGACCACGGCCCAGCCGATGGCACTGTCGCCATGGTGGTGGTGATGGTGACCATGACCATGCCCGTGCGAATGGCCGTGGGAATGGGCCATCAATGCGCCTCGGCCCAGTTCAGCCCGTATCCGGCATCGACGACCAGCGGCACTGACAGGCTGACAGCGGGCTCGGCGGCGCCCTCCATGACCGCGCGGGCCGTGGCGGTCAGGTCGTCCACGGCATCCTCGCGCACCTCGAAGACCAGTTCGTCATGGACCTGCAGCAGCATCCGGGCGGGCAGATGCGCGATCGCGGCGGGCATCCGGATCATCGCGCGACGGATGATGTCGGCGGCGGCACCCTGGATCGGCGCGTTGATCGCAGCACGCCGGGCGCCGCCCGCGGCCGGGCCGGACTGGTTGATGCCGGGCGTGTTGATGCGCCGCCCGAACAGGGTGCGCACGCTGCCATCCGCCTTCGCATCGGCCAGCGTCCGGTCCATGTAGGCACGGATTTCCGGGAAGCGCTGGAAATAGGTGTCGATGAAATCCTGCGCCTCGGCCCGCGGGATGCGCAAGTTGCGCGACAGCCCGAACGAGGAAATGCCGTAGATCACGCCGAAGTTGATCGCCTTGGCGCGGCGGCGAATCATCGGATCCATGCCCTCGACAGGGACGCCGAACATCTGGCTGGCGGTCATGGCATGGATGTCGATGCCTTCGCGGAAGGCCTGCTTCAGCGCCGGGATGTCCGCCACATGGGCAAGGATCCGCAACTCGATCTGGCTGTAGTCGAGGCTGACCAGCCGGTGCCCCTCGGCGGCGATGAAGGCTTCGCGGATGCGGCGGCCTTCCTCGGTGCGGACGGGGATGTTCTGCAGGTTCGGGTCGGTCGATGCCAGCCGCCCGGTCTGCGCGCCCGCGATGGAATAGCTGGTATGGACGCGGCCCGTGTCCGGGTTCACGAAGGTCGGCAGGGCGTCGGTATAGGTCGATTTCAGCTTGCTGATCTGCCGCCAGTCCAGGATCCGGGCGGGAAGGTCATGGCCTTCGGCGGCCAGGTCCTCCAGCACGTCGGCGCTGGTGGAAAAGGCACCGGTCTTGCCGGTCTTGCCGCCGGTCATGCCCATCTTGTCGAACAGGATCTCGCCCAGCTGCTTGGGGCTGCCGATGGTGAACTTCTGGCCTGCGAGGGCGAAGATCTCGTCCTCCAGCTGCGCCATCTTCTGGGCGAAGGCACCCGACATGCGGCGCAGCACCTCGGCGTCGATGCGGATGCCGGCCATCTCCATCTCGGCCAGGACGGGGACCATCGGGCGTTCGGTCAGCTCATAGCTGGTGGTGACGCGTTCGATGGGCAGCAGGGGCGCGAAATGGTTGTAAAGGCGCAGCGTGACCTCGGCATCCTCGGCGGCATAGGGGGCTGCCTTGTCGATGGGCACCTGACCGAAGTTGATCTGCGACTTGCCCGTGCCGATCAGGTCCTTGATCGGGATGCACTTGTGACCCAGGTAACGCTCGGCCAGTTCGTCCATGCCGTGGTTATGCGTGCCCGCGTTCAGCGCATAGGACATCAGCATCGTGTCGGCGAGCGGCGTCATGCGGATGCCGTGGCGGGCAAGGATCTTCCAGTCGTATTTCAGGTTCTGGCCGATCTTCAGGATCGCCGGATCCTCCAGCAGCGGCTTCAGCGCCGCCAGAACCTGATCCAGCGGCAGTTGCCCCGCGACAAGGGCGGACTGGCCGAACAGGTCGTCGCCGCCCGCCACATGGCCCACGGGGATGTAGCAGGCGCGGCCGGGCGCCACGGCCAGGCAGATGCCCACCAGATCGGCCTGCATTTCGTCAAGCCCGGTGGTTTCCGTATCGATGGCGACCTGCCCGGTGTCGCGGATCGACTGGATCCAGCGATCCAGCCCTTCGCGGTCGGTGACGGTTTCGTAAATCGCGCGGTCGATCGGGGCCAGGTCGGGGGCGGCAGGCGCTTCGCGCGGCGGGGCAGAGACGACGGCGGGGGCCTCGGCCCCCAGCTTCTCGGCAACCCGGGTGGTCAGGGTGCGGAACTCCATCTCCGACAGGAAGGTCAGCAGGGTCGGCGCATCGGGCGCGCGCACCTCCAGGCTTTCCAGCGTGAAGTCCAGCGGCGTGTTGCAATCCAGTTCGACCAGCCGCTTCGAGACGCGGATCTGTTCGGCATGATCGATCAGGGTCTGGCGGCGCTTGGGCTGCTTGATTTCCTCGGCGCGCGCAAGCAGGCTTTCCAGATCGCCGTATTCGGTGATCAGTTGCGCAGCCGTCTTGATGCCGATGCCGGGCGCGCCCGGCACGTTGTCCACCGTATCGCCCGCAAGCGCCTGCACGTCCACCACGCGGTCGGGCCAGACGCCGAACTTGGCGAAGACCTCGTCGCGGTCGATGGCCTTGCCCTTGATCGGGTCCAGCATCTGCACGCCATCGCCGACCAGCTGCATCAGGTCCTTGTCGCTGCTGATGATCGTCACCGACCCGCCCGCATCGCGCGCCTTGCAGGACAGCGCCGCGATGATGTCGTCGGCCTCATAGCCCTCGGTCTCGATGCAGGCGATGTTGAAGGCGCGGGTGGCGTCGCGGGTCAGCGGGAATTGCGGGCGCAGATCCTCGGGCGGCTCGGGGCGGTTGGCCTTGTAGGCGTTGTAGATGTCGTTGCGGAAGGTCTTGGACGAATGGTCGAAGATCACCGCCGCATGGGTCGGCGCGTCGTGGCCCCGTTCGTCGCTGACATATTTCCACAGCATGTTGCAGAAACCGGCCACGGCGCCGACCGGCAGCCCGTCCGACTTGCGCGTCAGGGGCGGCAGGGCGTGATAGGCCCGGAAGATGAAGGCCGATCCGTCGATCAGGTGCAGGTGGTGGCCCTTGCCGAAGCCGTCGCTCATCGCCATGTTCCTTTCCGGTTCCGGCCCCGGTTCTGGCATGATCGCGCCGCGGTTTCCAGACGCGCCTTGGCCCCGGCGGAACGCAAGAGGTGGCAATGCCCAGGATGGTTCGCAAGGGCGATCTGCCCAGCAAGATCTGCGCCTGCTGCGGGCGTCCCTTCACCTGGCGCAAGAAATGGGCGCGGGACTGGGACCAGGTCCGCTATTGCTCGGACCGGTGCAAGGGGACGAAGGCCCCCTGCCCCGCCAGGCCCTAGTGGTCGTCGCCGTGGGCGTGGTCGCGGTCGATCACGAAGCGCTTGTCGCAATAGCCGCAATCGACAAAGCCCGTCTCGGGCGAGATCGCCAGCCAGACGCGCGGATGGCCCATGCCGCCCGCGTCGTCGCCGTCGCAGGCGACCTTCCAGGTGGTCACGACCTGGGTCGCGGGGGCAGGCAGCTTCAGCTCGGACAAATCGGTCTGTTCCGTGGACAGCGAGTTTTCCGGGATCACGTATTGCGTCATGGCTGGCCTTCTTGTGGCGGCGGGCATCATCTGGTCTAACGCCTGATACCGCAGCGCCGCCTGCCTTCGCAAGCCGTCGGGGATCAGACCCATGCCGAACGCCATCGAGATCACAGGGTTGCGCAAGACCTATGCCGCCCAGGGAAACGCACCCGCCAAGGAGGCGCTGAAGGGGATCAACCTCGCCATCCCGGCGGGCAGCATCTTCGGACTTCTGGGGCCGAACGGGGCGGGAAAGTCCACGCTGATCAACATTCTGGCCGGGCTGGTCAACAAGAGCGCGGGCAAGGTGACGATCTGGGGCTTCGACCAGGACGTGAATCCGCGCCAGTCGCGCGCGGCCATCGGGGTGATGCCACAGGAACTGAACATGGACCCGTTCTTCACCCCTCGCGCCAGCCTCGAGGTTCAGGCGGGCCTGTATGGCGTGCCGAAATCCGAACGCTGGACGGACGAGCTGCTGGAGCTGGTGGGCCTGACCGACCAGGCGAATGCCTATGCCCGCAACCTGTCGGGGGGCATGCGCCGCCGCCTGCTGCTGGCCAAGGCCCTTGTCCACCGCCCGCAGATCCTGGTCCTGGACGAACCCACGGCGGGCGTGGACATCACCCTGCGCGAGATGCTGTGGCAGAATGTCCGGGCGCTGAACCGCCAGGGCATGACCATCATCCTGACCACGCATTACCTGGAGGAAGCCGAACAGATGTGCGACGAGATCGCCATCATCAACCATGGCGAACTGGTGGTGCGGCAGGACACGCGCAGCCTGCTGTCGCGTGCCGACGGCAAGACGCTGGTGCTGGACACGGGCGGGCGCGTGGCCCTGCCGCCGCTGCCGGAAGGCGCGCATCCCGAATGGCGGGGCGACGGGCGGCTGGCGATCAGCTATCCCCCGTCCCGGATCCGCGCCGACCAGTTGCTGGACGCTCTGCGCGGCGCGGGCATCCCCATCCTGGATGTCGCGACCGAGCAGCCGGACCTGGAGGACGTGTTCGTCGAGATGACGCGCGGCTGAGCCGTCAGCCCCGAAGGCTGACCATCGGCCCCATGACCCGGCCGCCCATGATGTGCAGGTGGTAATGGGGAACCTCCTGCACGCCGTGGGGACCCGCATTGGTGATGGCGCGGAAGCCCGCATGGCCGTCCTCCAGCCCCAGGCCCTCGGCCTTGATCACCTCGGCACAAAGCCGCATGAAGCCGGCGATCTCGGCATCCGAGGCATTGGCTGCGAAATCGTCGAAGCTGACATACTTGCCCCTGGGGATCACCAGCACATGGCTGGGCGCCTTGGGGTGGATGTCGCGGAAGGCCAGGGCGTGGTCGTTCTCGGCCACGGTGTTGCAGGGGATCTCTCCGCGCAGGATGCGGGCGAAGATGTTGGTGTCGTCGTAAGCGAAGGCCATGAAGCGGTCCTGTGGTCAGTCGGTAAACAGATGCGGCGTTTGCGCCAGATCATGCGCGATGGCGGGGGAAACATCCAGAAAGCGCGCGATCGCCTCGGCATTGGCGGCAACGGTCCTTGCGGGGGCGATGCTGTCGAACTGCGCGAAGTCCATGTCGCGCAAGCGCTCGGCCTCGTGGGCCAGGTCGCCTGCGACGACGGGCAGCAGCTGGTCGATCACCACGTCGGGCGTGCCATCGGCCGCAAGGCCGGTGCGGCGCATGTGGCCGCGCAGATAGGCCTCGTCAAAGTCGCTTTCGATGAACAGGATCCGCGTCTCGGCCCGATCCGCGGCGAAATCCGCGATCAGGGCCAGGGCGGAAGGATCCAGGCACAGGACCAGCCGCCGTGCGCCGAATTCGTCCAGCAGCAACCGGACCAGCGCCCGGCGGTGCCGTTCCCGCTTGGCCACGGTCGAGGCGATGCCCCCCAGATCCGGCAATCCCGCATCGCGTTCATTGAAGACATAGTCCACCGCCGCGATGTCGGTCAGCGTCCTGATGGCCGCCGTCAGCCGCTTGGCAACATGCCATTTCTTCGAGACGACCAGGCAGATCACGTGGTTCCGCGACATGCCCTTGTCTTCCCAGAAGCGGGGGGCGAAACGGCGGCCGACGCGGCCGCGCCCGGTCAGGAAGCGGAACAGGCTCGGCGCCTCGTTCGAGACGGCGAAGCCGACCCCTTCGGCCAGCCACAGCGCGCCCAGCCTGGCCCGCAGGTCCTGCGCCTCGGCGCTGATCTTGCGCGCGAACAGGTAATCCTGGCGGATCAGCAGGTCGTAATGGTCGTTGTAGAAGGTCACCGGCATGCCGTAGTCGGTGAACATCAGGCAGGTGGGCGAGCGGCGGCATATCTGGTCCTTGGGCACCAGATGGGCAACAAGGGTCTGGAAGAAGGTCTCGTCCGGAATCCAGGTCGTGCGGAAGAAGCGCACCAGGTCGGGCCGCCCGTCGATCAGCGCCAGGATCGCCTCGACCGTGTGGCGGCGCAGGCACCACCATTGCGATCCGATCATGATCTGCAGGCCCCGGGGAAGCTTGCGTTCAAGCCCCAGCCGTCGCTGCGCGTTCATGCTGGCATAGAACAGGGGCTTGTTCTTCCGTTCGTTGAACCAGTGCCGATAGATCAGCCGTTCCGCCTTGATGCCGGTCTTGATCCAGTCGCTGTCGAAGAAATCGAAGGCCTCGACATAGTCGCAGTCGTCGCCGTCCAGGAAGGCGCGCGCATATTCCGCCGACTTGATCGGCATGCAGTCGCCCGACAGCATGTAGAAATGCGTGGCCTCGGGAAAGCTGCGCTCGGCCTCGCGCAGGGCCGACAGGGTCGCGGCCACCAGCGACCATTCGCCCCAGCCGCACCGGAAACGACGGGGCGCAAAGGCAACGCCCGGCTCATCCGCCAGCGACTGCCGGATCAGGCGATACTCCTCGGCGGGAGCGCTGCGGTCATAGTGGATGACGACATGATCGCCGGTCGCCGTAAGACGCCGGGCTTGGTCCACCACCCCTTGCGGATCCTTGTGCGTCAGCAGGATAAAGGCGATGCGGGCCATGGGGGCGCAAATTCCCGGTCAAATGCTGCAATGTCGCACAGGCGTTCAAATCTTGCGCCTGCCCTGGTTTCTGTGTGTAAACGCCTTGGACGTGTGCCGGCAAGGCGGGCTGCAATTCTGGAGAATGGGTGACAATGGGCTTTCCCGGTGTCTGGATGACCGAAAGCGAAAGCATGATCTATCGGGTGGTGCCGAAATGCGCCTGCTCGACCATCGGGCAGATCATGTTCTATTCCGATCACGGGCGTTTCTTCGACGGCGACATCCATGATTCCACCGCCGGCCTGCACAAGTGGTCGCAGGAAAACAGCAAGCCGCTGATCGATAATGCGGTCAAGCGCCACGAGGCCGTCACGTTTACCTGCGTGCGCAACCCTTATGCCCGTATCCTGTCGTCCTTCTTCGACAAGATCGCCGGGATCCAGCGCAACGGCCGGCGCTATCGCGGCAATCTGGTGCCGCAGCTGGCGCAGCGCTACGGCATCGACGTGGGCAGCCAGGAAAACGGCTTCGACTTCGACCAGATCGCCAGCTTCCGCCGCTTTCTGCTGTTTGCCCGCGACACCATCTGCTGGCGCCGCCCGATGGAGCCCGACATCCACTGGTCGGCCATGTCGGGCCATATCGCCACCTTCATCGCCAATGGCGGTCGCTACGACCGGATCTTCTTTACCGAGGACTTCAACGCCGGCATGGCGCAGGTGCTGGGCTCGACCAGCACGCCGGTCCCGGTGGATCTGGCCGATGTCCCGCGCTTCAACGAATCCGAAGGGCACGGGCCAAAGCGCGCCCACAAGGTCAGCGCCTATTTCGACGACCTGTCGCGGCACCTGGTCTGGGAAATCTACAAGGACGATTTCCAGCTGTTCCGCTATGACTTCGACGATCCCGACAACAAGATGCCCACGGGCGAGGTCGACCTGGACGAGGTTCACGCCAAGCTTGGGCGCTGATGCCGCATGGCAGCCATCACTCCAGATGGCTTTCCATGAACCACAGGTCCTTGTCGACCGTGCGCGAGGCGGCGGTGAAGATGTCGGCGGTATCGGCATCCCCCGCCTCGTCCGTGGCGTCGATGGCCAAGCGCAGCTTTTCGCCATGTTCGCGGTAGCGTTCGCACAGCGCCCGGATGTGATCCTCGGCCTTGGCCAGATCGGTCGGGTATTCCTGCAAACCGCTGGCAACCGCCACCTTCTGCGCCGTGCCGACGGCCACGCCGTCCAGCTGCTGGACGCGTTCCGCCATCACGTCGATATGCTCGCGCAGGTTGTTGTGGACGGTGTCGAACAACTCGTGCACGGCGATGAAGTTGCGGCCCTTCACGTTCCAATGCGCCTGCTTGACCGCCAGCGCCAGCGCGATTGAATCGGCCAGTCGCTCGTTCAGTTCCGAGATCGAGGTCTTGCGGGCGTTATCGGTCAGGCCCCTCAGTTCGACAGCCATGATCGGCTCCTTTTTCCATTCCATGTTGCACGATCCAACGGCGGGCTGCCGCGCGTGGTTCCGGCATGGCGTCCATGCAGGCCAATGGAAAACGGCGCCCTTGCTGGTGCAAGGACGCCGTCTGGATGGTGCCGTCAGTCGGCGGGATGCGGATCAGACCGCGCCCTTGATGAAGGTCACCGCGTCGCCGACGGTCTGGATGGTTTCGGCGGCGTCGTCCGGGATCTCGATCCCGAATTCTTCCTCGAACGCCATGACCAGCTCGACGGTGTCGAGGCTGTCGGCCCCCAGATCGTCGATGAACGAGGCGGATTCGACCACCTTGTCCTCTTCGACGCCCAGATGCTCGACCACGATCTTCTTCACGCGATCAGCGATATCGCTCATGTCACATCCTCATTCTCGCGGGCATCCGCCCAATTTATCCGCGAATACGTGATCCGCTTCGGCACAGGGCGGTTTCCCTGCTGCTCAAGGCGGGGATATAGCACCCGCCTGCCCTGTTGCAACCGCTTTTGCGTTAAGACGCCGCCGTTCCGGCAGGCTCAGACCATCGCCATCCCGCCGTTCACATGCAGCGTGGCGCCGGTGACATAGCCCGCCTCGGGGCTGGCCAGATAAAGGACCGCCGCGGCGATCTCGGCCGGGCTGCCCATGCGGCCGGCGGGGATCTGGCCCAGGATCTTGCCCTTCTGCTCGTCGGTCAGCTTGTCGGTCATCGCCGTCTCGATGAAGCCGGGCGCCACGCAGTTCACGGTGATGCCGCGGCTTGCGACCTCGTAGGCAAGCGACTTCGACATGCCGACCAGCCCGGCCTTGGCGGCGGCATAGTTGCCCTGCCCCGGATTGCCCGTGGACCCCACCACCGAGGTGATGTTGACGATCCGCCCCCAGCGAGCCTTCATCATGCCGCGCAGCGCCGCGCGCGACAGCCGGAAGACGCTGGTCAGGTTGACCTCCAGGACCTGCGCCCATTCCTCGTCCGACATGCGCATGAACAGGTTGTCGCGCGTGATGCCCGCGTTGTTGACCAGAATATCGACCGAGCCCATGGCCCCCGCGGCATCCTTGATCAGCCCGGCGGCAGCTTCGGGCTCCGACAGGTTCGCAGGCACCACATGCGCCCGCTCGCCCAGCCTGTCGGCCAGTTCCCGCAAGGGCCCCTCGCGCGTGCCCGACAGGGCAACGGTGGCGCCCGCCGTGTGCAGCGCCTCGGCAATGGCGCCGCCGATGCCGCCCGATGCGCCCGTCACCAAAGCCGTCTTGCCTGTCAGATCGAACATGCCCGTTCCTTCTTCTTCATCCAAATATCCTCGGGGGTAAGAAGCGCCCGGAAAAAGGTCCATTGGGCCTTTTTCAGCGACGAACGCCTGCCGCCCCGCCGGCAGGCTGGGGGGCAGCGCCCCGGTCCGCCCTCAGCCCTTCAGCGCCACGATATCCGCAGGCGCGCCGACATTCCTGACCGTCACGTCCTTGGCGATGCGCTTGATCATGCCCGACAGCGCCTTGCCCGCGCCGATTTCCCAGAACTCGGTCACGCCCGCCCCGGCCATGTTGGCGATGGATTCGCGCCAGCGCACGGTGCCGGTCACCTGTTCGACCAGCAGCCGGCGGATCGCGCCGGGTTCCGTCACCGCCTCAGCGCGGACATTGGCGACCAGCGGCACGGCGGGGGGCTGGATGTCCACGCCCGCCAGCGCATTGGCCATGACCGCCGCCGCGGGCTGCATCAGCACCGAATGGAAGGGCGCCGAGACCGGCAGCATCAGCGCCCGCTTGGCGCCGGCTTCCTTCATCGCGGCCGCGGCGCGCTCCACCGCCTCCTTGTGGCCCGAGATCACCACCTGGCCCGGATCGTTGTCATTAGCGGCCTGCACGACCTCCTCGCCCGCGACCTCGCGCGCGATATGATCCACGGTGGCGAAGTCGAGCCCAAGGATCGCCGCCATCGCCCCCTGCCCGACCGGCACCGCCTCCTGCATGGCCTGGCCGCGCAGCCGCAGCAGCCGCGCCGTATCCTCCAGCGTCAGCGCCCCCGCCACGCAAAGCGCCGAGTATTCCCCCAGCGAGTGGCCGGCCACGAAATTGGCGTCCCGGATCGTGATGCCCTCGGATTCCAGCGCCCGGAACGCCGCGACCGAGGTCGCCATCAGCGCCGGCTGCGCGTTCTGGGTCAGCGTCAGCGTCTCGATATCCCCGTTCCAGATCAGGTCCGAGAGCTTTTCCCCAAGCGCCTCGTCCACCTGCTCGAACACCTCCCTCGCAGCCGGATAGACCTCGGCCAGTTCGCGCCCCATGCCGACAGCCTGCGCCCCCTGGCCTGGAAAGACAAACGCGCGCATGTGGGGCCTCCTCGGGTGGTTTGGGTTCAGGAGGGATAGCGCGGATGGGGGTGGGGGTGCAACGGGGCGACAACCAGGTCGCCGGTCTTCCGCCAGACCGTTCGGCCCGCCACCCGGCCTTTCCGGCCCAGCTTCCAACCCCCGCAGTGCGAAAAACCAGCGATTACCGCCCTTGCAGGCTTTCAACGGGGGCGGCTCATCCCCTCAGATATTCTTCTGCTGCCCTAGTTCCACCACCCGGTTCGACGGCAGGCGATAATAGTTCGTCGGCTCGGAGGCGGAGCGGTACAGCCGCACGAAGATGCGGCTCATCCAGTGGGGCATCAGGTTGCCCTTGCCCGACCGCAGCGTTCGGCGGTTCAGGAAGAACGAGGTGGACATGATGTCGAACTTCAGGCCCTGGCGCTTGGCCTCGGCCAGGGCGCGGGGGACGTTCGGCTGCTCCATGTAGCCGAAGGACAGCCAGGCCCGCCAGAAGCCCGGGGCGACGCTTTCCAGGCGCAGGCGCGCATTCTCGGGGACGCGGGGGGTGGTGGCGCTTTCCACCTTCACGATGAGGTTGCGCTCGTGCAGGACACGGTTGTGCTTGAGGTTGTGCAACAGCGCGGGCGGGGCCACCATGGGATCGGCGGTCAGAAAGACCGCCGTGCCCGGCACGATGACCGGGGGCGATTTCGCCAGCTTGCCGGCCAGCAGGTCCAGCGCAATGCTTTCGGTGGCCAGCTTTTCCTGAAGACGGCGCATTCCCTCGACCCAGATCACCATCATGCCGACGGCCCAGGCGGCGAAGATCAGCGGGATATAGCCGCCGTCCAGCAGCTTCATCAGGTTGGCCGAGAAGAAGATCAGCTCGATCCCCAGGACCGGCACCATCACCACCGCGACCAGCGGCCATGTCCAGTTCCAGGCCCAGCGGAACACGATGATGGCCAGGACCGAGGTGATCACCATGTCGCCCGTGACGGCGATGCCATAGGCGCTGGCAAGCCGCGCCGACGAGCCGAAGGCCAGCACCAGCGCCACGACGCCGACCATCAGCACCGCGTTGACCTTCGGCAGGTAGATCTGCCCCACCTGCAGGTCCGAGGTATACTTGACGTGCAGCCGGGGCAGCAGCCCCATCTGCACGGCCTGCGCCGCGACGGAAAAGGCGCCCGAGATCACCGCCTGCGAGGCGATCACCGTGGCCGCCGTGGCCAGGATCACCAGGGGCACCAGGAACCATTCGGGCGCCATCAGGAAGAAGGGATTGGCCACCGTTTCAGGATGGGCCAGCACCATGGCGCCCTGGCCCAGATAGCTGAGCGCGAGGGCCGGAAAGACCAGCACGCTCCAGGCGGTGCGGATCGCGCTTCGGCCGAAATGGCCCATGTCGGCATAAAGCGCCTCGGCCCCCGTGACGGCCAGGAAGACCGAGCCCAGCACCGGCATCGCCGCCATGCCGTATTCGATGAGAAAGGTGGCCGCCCGCAGCGGGTTCAGCGCCTGCAGGATGCGCGCGTCATCCGCGATGTGGCTGATGCCCAGCACCGCCATGGTCGAGAACCAGAGCAGCATGATGGGGCCGAACAGCCGGGCGATGCGGTCGGTGCCGCCGCTCTGGACCCAGAACAGGACGACCACGATCACCACCGTGCCCGGCACCACCCAGGGCTGGAAGTCCGGCTGGACCAGGGTCAGCCCCTCGACCGCCGACAGGACCGAGATCGCGGGGGTGATCATGCTGTCGCCGAAGAACAGCGACACGCCCAAGATTCCCAAGAGCAGAAGCAGGCGCCGGCGCCGCGCATCGGGGCCGACCTTCAGCGCGCCCTGGGCCTTGGCGACCAGCGACAGAGTGCCGCCTTCGCCGTTGTTGTCGGCCCGCAGGATCAGGATGACATATTTTATCGTCACGATCAGGACCACTGTCCAGAAAAGCAGCGAGACGATGCCGATCACCGAGGTCTCGGGCATGCCTTCCTCATGCGCATGGACAAGCGATTCCCGCAGCGCATAAAGCGGCGAGGTGCCGATGTCGCCATAGACGACGCCCAGGCAGGCCAGCACGAGCGCCGGCGTTAGTTTTGACGGGGTATGGGGTTCAGGCGCATGATCCGCCGCAGAGGGGCTGGTTGCGGCTTCTTCGCTTGCCATTCCGGCACTCCGACTGCGATTCCGCGGTGGTATGCGCCCGATGAAGGTGCGGTTCAAGAAATATCTATCACCGCAACGCCGCGGCACACAGCGCTTTTTAGAACCCATTGACGCAATGCGCGCCTGCCCTAGGCTTCCGGGATGCGCAAGTCTTCGCCTGTCCCAAAGCTGCATCCCGCCGTGCCGCCGGCAACCATCGGAACGGCCTTTGCGCTGTCGGCAGGGATGGCAGCGGTTCTGGTGTGGCCGACAGCGCAGGCGCTTGGCGCAAGGGGGACCACGCAGGCAGCGGCGGCGGCGGGCTTTCTTCTGGCGGCGGCGGGCATCGGGATCCTGATGCGGCGGCATTATCCCCACCCCCGCATGGGCGCCTGCAACATGGTCACCCTGCTGCGCACGGCCCTGGTCTGCGCCCTGCTGGCGCCGCTTGCGGATGGCAGAGGGGCGGGATGGGCGGTGGCGGCGGTGGCCATGGTGGCCCTGGTGCTGGACGGGGCCGATGGCTGGCTTGCGCGCCGCGCGGGCCTTGTGTCGCGATTCGGCGCCCGCTTCGACATGGAGGTCGATGCCGCCCTGGCCCTGACCCTGTGCCTGCACGTCCTGGCCGGCGCGGGCCCGGGACCCGAGGCGTTGTTCCTGGGCCTGGCCCGCTACGCCTTTGTCGCGGCCGGGCTGGCCCTGCCCTGGATGCGCGCCGACCTGCCGCCGCGCTTCCGGCGCAAGGTGGTCTGCGTGCTGCAACTGGCAATGCTGATCCTGCTGCAAACCCCCTTGCTGGCCCAGACACCGGCGCTTTGGCTGACGCGCCTGACCGTTCTTGCGCTGCTGTGGTCCTTCGCCACCGACATCCTGTGGCTCTGGAGACGGCGCGGATGACGCCATCCTGGCCTCGCCTGCTGGCGGCGATCCTGGCGATCCATGCCGTGCTGGCGCTGCCCATCGCGCAGGGATGGTCCGGCGGGGCGATGCTGATCGTGGCTGCCGAACTGCCGGTGCTGATCCTGGCCCTTGCCTGCCTCGGCGTTGCGGCGCGGGTTGCCGCGACCGTGGTCCTGTGGCTGCTGGCCCTGCAGAAGCTGGCCGACCTGGTCATGGCCCATGTCCTTGGCAGGCCCTTTGACGCGGTCGCGGACCTGCCGCTGGTCAGGGCGGGTTGGGATCTGGTGTCGGGCGCCTTCGGCACGCCCGCAGCGGTTGCCGCCGCGGCCGTTGCCGTGGCGCTGGCCTGCGGGCTTGCCGCGGGCCTGTGGTGGGCCTGCGGGATTCTGGCCGGGTTGCGGCCACGGCAGGCCATCTTGCCGGTTACGGGTTTGGCGGTCCTTGCGGCCATTCCCCTGGCCATGGGGTTCCCGGGCGCCAGGAACTGCGCCTATGCCGTCCGGAAGATCGCGGAAGCCCGCCAGACGCTGGCCGATCTGCAGGACCTGCGCGCGGCCGGCGCCCATGACCCTTTCGTGGGAACGCCCGGCTTGCTGGAGGCGATCGACCGCGACGTGATCGTGATCTTTGTCGAAAGCTATGGGCGGGCCAGCTTCGATGCGCCCCTCCATGCCTCGCGGCATCTGGCGACCCTGCAGCGGGCCCAAGCGCGGCTTGGCGCGGCGGGTCTTGCCATGCGGTCGGGCTTTGTCGCGGCGCCGACGCAGGGCGGGCAAAGCTGGCTGTCCCACGCGACCTTCGCAAGCGGGCTGTGGATCGACGACCAGATGCGCTATCGCGCGGTCCTGGCCAGCGGGCGCGCGGGGCTGTTCCACCATGCCCGCCGCGCGGGCTTTCGGACGGCGGCGGTGATGCCCGCGATCACCCGGCCCTGGCCCGAATCCCGGTCCATGGGCTTTGACAGGATTCTGGCCGCCGCCGACCTGGGTTATCGCGGAAAGCCGTTCAACTGGGTCACGATGCCCGACCAGTTCACGCTGGCCGCCACCGACCGGCTGCTGCGCGCAGGGCCCGGCCAGCCGCGCCTGTTCGCCCAGGTCGCGCTGATCTCGTCCCACGCGCCCTGGGTGCCGGTGCCGCGCCTGCTGGACTGGGACCGGCTGGGCGATGGCCGGGTCTTCGACGCCATGGCGGCCGAGGGCGACCCGCCGGCCGTCGTCTGGCGCGACCCCGACCGCGTCCGGCGGCACTATCGCGATGCCCTCGACTACAGCTTGAACACGGTCGCGGATTATGCGCTGCGCCATGCCGCGGATCCGCCGCTGCTGATCGTGCTGGGCGATCATCAGGCATCCCCCGAGATCGCGCTGGACGACCGCCGCGATACCGTGCTGCACCTGATCGGCCCGGCGCATCTGGTGGACCGGGCCGCCCGCTGGGGGCTGGCTTGCGGGCTGATCCCGCCCGGGGGCAGCATGCCCTTGCCGATGGACCGGCTGCGCGACCTGATCCTGGGCAGCTTCGGCAAGGACGGGCCCAGGGACAGGCCGGTCGCCACGCCCTGCTAGGCCGCAAAAGAAAAAGGGGCCTGCCCGGCCCCTTTCCCCAACTCACCTTTGTCCGGCTGTCAGCCGACCAGTTCCAGGCCCGAGAAGAAGAACGCGATCTCCTCCTTGGCGGTTTCCGGCGCGTCCGAGCCGTGGACCGAGTTCTCGCCCACCGACAGGGCGAATTCCTTGCGGATGGTGCCCTCGTCGGCCTGGGCGGGGTTGGTCGCGCCCATCACTTCGCGGTTCTTGGCAATGGCGTTCTCGCCTTCCAGGACCTGCACGACGACGGGTTCTGATGCCATGAACTCGACCAGTTCGCCATAGAAGGGGCGTTCCTTGTGGACTTCGTAGAACTTGCCCGCCTGTTCCGGCGACAGCTTGATGCGCTTCTGCGCGACGATGCGCAGGCCCGCTTCCTCGAACTTGGCGTTGATCTTGCCGGTCAGGTTGCGGCGGGTCGCGTCGGGCTTGATGATGGAAAGCGTGCGTTCGATGGCCATGGGGCATCCCTTTGCTGTGGCAGGCGGGCCAGCCCCGCCCGATCGTGAAATCCGCGCCCGGTTATCAGGGATGGTATCTGCCGGCAAGGCGGGGGCATGATGCGGGCAAGTCAAGGCTATCAAAGGCGCGCGCATGACCGAACGACCCAGCACACCCGCCCCGCAGCCCCGCCTACGGCCCGGCCCGATCGCCATCGCCTTTGCCACGGCCCTGGCGCTGGCTGCCGTCTGGCAATGGTCGAACGTGCTGCTGATGGGCTTTGGCGCGATCCTGATCGCCATCGCGCTGCGGGCCGGCGCGAGGGCCATGCACCGCTACGCCGGCATCGGCCTGAAGCCCGGCGTGCTGCTGTCGGGTCTGGCGGCCGTCCTGGTCGTCGCGGGGATCGTGGCCTGGGCGGGACCCTCGATATCGGGCCAGTTCCGCCAGCTGATCGGCAGCCTGCCCGACGCCTGGAAGCAGATCGAGGACTGGCTGGGCCAGAGTTCCATTGGCCAGTTCCTGGAACGGCGGATCGAGGATGCCCAGGCAAACGGCGGGGGCGGAGAGGGCGGCGATCTGCCCACGGTCTTCAGCTATCTGACCGGAACGCTGACCACGGTCTTCGGCGGCGTGGCGAATCTGGTGCTGCTGATAACGGTGGCGATCTTCCTGGCGCTGGACGCGCCCATGTATCGCGCAGGCGCCTTGCGGCTGGTGCCCCCGTCCTATCGCGCCCGCGCGGGGCAGATCGCGGATGAACTGGCCCGCGCGCTCGCCCGCTGGATGGGCGGGCAGGCGCTGGACATGGCGGTGGTGGCCCTGGTCACCGGCGTCGGCCTGTGGCTGCTGGGCGTGCCCCTGGCGCTGGTTCTTGGCCTGATCGCCGGGCTGACCAACATCATCCCGGTGGTCGGCCCCTTCATGTCGGGGATTCCAGCGGTCCTGTTCGCGCTGACGCAGGGCTTCGACCTGGCGATCTATGTCGCGCTGCTGTTCGTCCTTGTCCAGCAGGCCGAAGGCAACCTGCTGATGCCCCTGATCCAGCGATACGCCGCCGACCTGCCGCCCGCGCTGACGGTGCTGGCGATCCTCGCCTTTGGCAGCCTGTTCGGTTTCGCGGGCATCGTGCTGGCGACACCCCTGCTGCTTGTGTCCATCATCCTGGTCAAGCGCATCTATGTCGAGGATGTGCTGGACGACTGGCAGGGGGACTAGACTTTTTCGCAAATCGTTCACGACATGGCGCTATGATCGTCTTGGTTGATCCGGGGGCGTTGCATGCAACCGTTGCGCAAAGGCCGCTATCTGGCGCGGCTGGCGGAAACGCCCGGCGACCTGCAGGCGGCGCAGCGCCTGCGCTGGCTGTGCTTCGTGGCGCGCAACGGGGCGGAGGGCGGAGGCGCCCGACTGGATGCCGACGCGCTGGATGCCGATTGCCGCCACATGCTGGTCGAGGATGCGGCGACCGGCCGGCTGGCCTGCTGCTTCCGCTTCCTGCCGCTGGCGGGCGGGGCGGACATCGCCCGCAGCTATTCGGCGCAGTTCTATGACCTGTCCGCGCTGGAATCCTTTGACGCCCCGATGCTCGAGGTCGGGCGCTTCTGCGTCCATCCGGACGCGCGCGATCCCGACATCATCCGCACGGCCTGGGCCGCCCTGACCCGCCTGGTCGGGGACACGGGCGCCCAGATGCTGTTCGGCTGTTCCAGCTTCACGGGGACCGAGCCTGCGGCCCATGCCGAGGCCTTCGCGATGCTGCGCGCCCGCCATCTTGCCCCCCGCCGCTGGTGGCCGCGCATCAAGGCGCCGCATGTCTTCCGCTTCGCCCGCGCGCTGCTGCCGGGCCAGCCCGATCCGAAACGGGCGATGGCCGCGATGCCGCCGCTGCTGCGCAGCTATCTGGCGCTTGGGGGATGGGTCAGCGACCATGCCGTCGTGGATCCCGTCCTGCGCACCATGCATGTCTTTACGGGGGTCGAGATCCGGTCGATCCCGCCGACCCGCCGCCGGTTGCTGCAAGTCGCGGCGGGTTGATCCGGAAACTGCCCTCGGCTTGGGCAGACCGCCCGCAGGAATGGCAAAATCCATCATGCTGCGCGCATGCTGGGCATTGCGAAAACGCTCGCCGATTGACCTTGCCAGGGTTCCGCCGCCCAGTCGGGGCATGTTCGACAGCCCCGTTCCGACACAATCCTTTCAGCGCAGCCAAGGCGCCGCGCATGTGGTCATGGGACCACGCGGGCTGCTGGATCTGGCGCAAGCGGGATCGGCCAAGGCCATGCTGCCGCGCTTGACGGCAGGGCTGCCCGAGATCGTGTTCCTGAATACCTCGGGCGGGCTGGCGTCGAACGACCGGCTGTCCTTCGGGGTCACGCTGCGCGGCCGAACCCGGGCGCTTGCCACCACGCAAACCGCCGAACGCGCCTATCGCGCCGAGGGCGGCGCGGCCCTGGCCCAGGTGCGCCTGCAGGTCGGCGAAGGCGGCTGGCTGGACTGGCTGCCGCAGGAAACCATCCTGTTCGACGGCGCGAAGCTGGACCGCGACACGCAGGTCGATCTGGCCGACGGCGCAGGCTGCCTGCTGCTGGAGATGATCGTGCTGGGCCGCCTGGCCATGGGCGAACGGCCCCGCCGCCTGCACCTGCGCGACCGCCGCGTGGTGCGGCAGGCGGGCCGGATCATCCATCACGATGCCATGGCGCTGGACGATGCCACGCTGCCCCGGCTGGACGGTCCCGCCCTGCTGGGCGGCGCGCGCTGCATGGCGGTGTTGGCGATGATCGCGCCGCATGCGCCGGATCTTCTGGGCACGGCCCGCGCCGCGCTGGACGAACCCGGCGTCACCTCTGCCGCAAGCGCCCCGCCCGGGCGCCTCGTGATCCGCCTTCTGGCGCAGGACAACTGGCCGCTGCGCCGGCAGGTCAACCGGCTGCTGGCCGCGCTGCGCCCCGATCCCCTTCCCCGTATCTGGCAGGTCTGACGATGAACCTTACCCCGCGAGAGCGCGAAAAGCTGCTGGTCTCGGTCGCCGCGATGGTGGCCCGCGCCCGGCTGGCCCGCGGCGTCAAGCTGAACCACCCCGAGGCCATCGCGCTGATCACCGACTTCGTGGTCGAGGGCGCGCGCGACGGCCGCAGCGTCGCCGACCTGATGCAGGCGGGCGCGCATGTGATCACCGCCGGCCAGTGCATGGCGGGCGTCCCGGCCATGATCGAATCCGTCCAGGTCGAGGCCACCTTTCCCGACGGCACCAAGCTGGTGACCGTCCACCACCCGATCCGCCACGAGGCCTGAATGAACAAGTTTTTCCCCATTGCCGCCTTTCTTCTGCCGCAGGCGGCCCTGGCGCATGTCGGCCATCATGACGAAGGGCAGTTCCTTGCCGGTATGGCCCATCCCGTCGGCGGCGCCGATCACATGCTGGCGATGGTGGCGCTTGGCCTGCTGGCCGCGCAGGGGGGCGGACGGGCGCTCTGGGCGCTGCCGCTGGGCTTTGTCGGCAGCATGATCGCGGGCGGGCTGGCGGGCGTCGGCGGCCTGCCCTTTCCGGGGGTCGAGCCGATGATCCTCGCCTCGGTCATCATCCTGGGCGCGCTTGTCGCCATGGCCGCGCGCCTGCCGCTGGCGGTGCTGCTGCCGGGCGCGGCGCTGTTCGGATTCGCCCATGGCTGGGCGCACGGCGCGGAAGGCCCCGCAGCGGGGATGACGCTCTATGCCCTGGGCTTCGCGGTGGCGACGATGGCGCTGCATTTGGCGGGCATCGGCATCGGCAAGGGTCTGCAAAGCGGCGTGCTGCTGCGCGTTCTCGGCGCCGCCGCCTCTGTCGCGGGCATGGCCCTGGCGATGGGGGGCTGAATGATTCCCGGCGAAATCCTGCCCGCCGCGGGCGAGATCATCCTGAACGAGGGCCGCGAGCCGATCACGGTGATGGTCGCCAACACCGGCGACCGCCCGATCCAGGTCGGCAGCCATTACCACTTCGCCGAAACCAACCCGGCGCTGGATTTCGACCGTGCCGCCGCGCGCGGGATGCGCCTGTCCATCCCCGCCGGCACCGCCGTCCGCTTCGAGCCCGGCCAGTCCCGCGAGGTCCGCCTGATCCCCTTCGCGGGCAACCGCGTCGTGCAAGGCTTCCGCAAAGACATCATGGGTGCCCTATGATCCGCCTGTCCCGTGCCGATTACGCGGCCCTTTACGGCCCCACCGCCGGCGACCGCATCCGCCTGGCCGATACCGAACTGGTGATCGAGGTCGAGCGCGACCTGACCATCCCCGGCGAGGAGGTCAAGTTCGGCGGCGGCAAGGTCGTCCGCGACGGCATGGGCCAGTCCCAGGTGACGCGCGCGGATGGCGCCATGGATACGGTCATCACCGGCGTCGTGGTCTTCGACCACCAGGGCATCATCAAGGCCGACGTGGGCCTGCGCGACGGCCTGATCGCGGGCATCGGCAAGGCGGGCAACCCCGACACGCAGCCGGGCGTGACCCTGATCATCGGTCCCGGCACGGAAATCATCGCGGGCGAGGGGCGCATCCTGACGCCGGGCGGTTTCGACTGCCACATCCACTACATCTGCCCTCAGCAGGTGGACCACGCCTTGCATTCCGGTGTCACCACGCTGCTGGGCGGCGGCACCGGCCCCGCGCATGGCACGCTTGCGACCACCTGCACCCCCGGTCCCTGGCACATTGCCCGGATGATGGAGGCCTGTGCGGACCTGCCCGTCAACATCGGCATCGCGGGCAAGGGCAACGCATCGGTCCCCGGACCGCTGGAGGAACAGATCCGCGCCGGCGCCTGCGCGCTGAAGCTGCACGAGGACTGGGGGACCACGCCTGCCGCCATCGACACCTGCCTGACCGTGGCCGACGCGATGGACGTGCAGGTGATGATCCACACCGACACGCTGAACGAATCGGGCTTCGTCGAGGACACGATGGCCGCGATCGCGGGCCGCACCATCCACGCCTATCACACCGAAGGCGCGGGCGGCGGCCATGCCCCCGACATCATCCGCATGGTCGGCATGGCCAACGTCCTACCCTCGTCCACCAACCCGACGCGGCCCTATACGGCCAACACGGTCGAGGAGCACCTCGACATGCTGATGGTCTGCCACCACCTCGACCGCCGCGTTCCCGAGGACGTGGCCTTCGCCGAATCCCGCATCCGCAAGGAGACCATCGCGGCCGAGGACATCCTGCACGACCTGGGCGCCTTCAGCGTGATCTCGTCGGACAGCCAGGCCATGGGCCGGATCGGAGAGGTCATCATCCGCACCTGGCAGACGGCCTCCAAGATGCGCCGCCAGCGCGGCCGCCTGCCCGATGAACAGGGCCAGAACGACAACATCCGCGCCCGTCGCTATATCGCGAAATACACCATCAACCCGGCCATCGCGCATGGCGTCAGCCAGCGCATCGGCAGCGTCACCCCCGGCAAGCGCGCCGACCTGGTGCTGTGGTCGCCCGCCTTCTTCGGCGTAAAGCCCGAAATGGTCCTTGTCGGGGGGCAGATCAGCGTGGCGCAGATGGGCGATCCCAACGGCTCGATCCCGGTGCAGCCGATCTTCTCGCGCCCGATGTGGGGCCATACGGGGCGGGCATCCGCGCTGTTCGTCAGCCGGGCGGGTCTGGAAAACGGCGCGGGCGAGGGGCTGGGAAAGACCCTGATCGCCGTCGAGAACACCCGCCAGATCGGCAAGGCCGACATGGCGATGAACAGCGCCATGCCCCATATCGAGGTGGACCCCGAAACCTACGAGGTCCGTGCGGATGGACAATTGCTGACCTGCGAGCCCGCGACGGAACTGCCGATGGCCCAGCGCTATTTTCTCTTCTAGGGAGGAACACAGCCATGATCACTGCCACCCGCATCATCCGCAACGCCCCCACCCCCTTCGACGGAGAAGTGTCGCTGGACTACGAAGAGCGTCTGCTGCGACGCAAGAAGATGTCCTGCCAGGCCGCTTTCGGCTGCGACGATTTCCTGGTCGACCTGCCCGAGGTGACCAGCCTGGAAGACGGCGACGCCTTCGAGCTGTCGGACGGCCGCCGTATCGTCGTGCGCGCCAAGGCCGAGCCCGTGATGGTTGTCCGCGGCCATCTGGCTCGGCTTGCCTGGCATATCGGCAACCGCCATACCCCCTGCCGGATCGAGGCCGACCGGCTTGTCATCCGCCAGGACCACGTCCTGGAAGCCATGCTGCGCAAGCTGGGGGCCGATATCTGCCACAAGGATCTGCCCTTCCGCCCGGAAGGCGGCGCCTACGGCCATGGCCGCACCTTCGGTCATGACCATGGCCCTGACCACGAGCACGATCACGATCACGATCATGGGGACGATCACGGCGGGGCGCATGACCACGACCACACGCATGACCACAGCCACGGCAACGAACACCACCACGCCTGAGGCCGCCCGCCTGCGCCTGGCCCAGTTCCTGTCGCCCGCCTTCCCGGTGGGCGGCTTCGCCTGGTCGCAGGGATTGGAATGGGGGATGGACCAGGGGACCGTCACCCGCGGGACGCTTTCTGAGTGGCTGGCCGACTGGTTGGATCACGGCGCGGGCTGGACGGACGCGGTGCTGGTCGCCCTGTCGCTGCGCGCCGCCGATCACGCGGCGCTGGACGATCTGGCCCGCGCCGCCTGCCTGACCTCGCAGCGCCTGGCCGAGACGGTGGAACAGGGCACCGCCTTCGCCGCCAATATCGCCGCGCTGACCGGACAGCCGCAGCCCGCCGCCGCCCTGCCCGTGGCCTTCGGCCGCACCTGTGCCGGGATGCCCCTGCCCCATCCAGAGATCATCGCGGCCTTCCTGCAGGCTCAGGCCGCCGCCCTGATCAGCGCCGCCGTGCGCTTTCTGCCGCTTGGCCCGGTCGAGGGCCAGCAGATGCTTGCCGCCCTGCACCCGGCAGTCCTTTCCACCGCCGTCCGCGCCGCGCAAGCGACCGAAAGCGATCTTGCCGGCACGGCCTGGGGCGCGGATATCGCCGCCATGCGGCACGAAACCATGTCAGTCAGGATATTCCGATCATGAGCCAGAACGGCCCCCTCCGCGTCGGCATCGGCGGCCCCGTGGGCGCAGGCAAGACCACGCTGACCGAACAGCTGGCCCGCGCGCTTGCCCCCCGCCTGTCCATGGCGGTGATCACCAACGACATCTATACCCGCGAGGATGCCGAGGCGCTGATGCGCGCCCAGGTCCTGCCTGCCGAACGCATCCGGGGCGTGGAAACCGGCGGCTGCCCGCATACCGCCATCCGGGAGGACGCCAGCATCAACCTGGCCGCCATCGCCGACCTGAACGCGGCCTTTCCCGACCTGGATCTGGTGCTGATCGAATCGGGCGGCGACAACCTGGCCGCGACCTTCAGCCCGGAACTGGCGGACCTGACCATCTATGTCATCGACACCGCCGCGGGCCAGGACATCCCCCGCAAGCGTGGTCCGGGGCTGGCGCGGTCCGACCTGCTGGTCGTGAACAAGACCGATCTGGCACCCCATGTGGGTGTGGACGCCGGACTGCTTGAAACCGATGCGCGAAAGGCGCGCGCTGCCCGCCCGGTGGTCATGGCGCAACTGCGCCACGGCAGGGGCGTGGGGCAGATCGTCGATTTCCTGATCGACCAGGGGGGATTGCAGCCTCGACCGGCCTGACGCTGCCTCCCGGGCAGGCAGGTGGCCGATATCCTGCCCGCATCCGAACCAGTTTCCGCATCGCCCGCCGCAAACCTGCCTCGATCCTGTTCAGCCAGCCGAAAACCCGTCTTGCTGCCCCTGCGAAGGCCACGCGCCTTCAACGGAAACAACAGGGACATGGGCCGGACGGCCGGGGAAGGTAGCGATGAAAAGATTGTCCGCGATGCTGATGCTGACCAGCGCCATGACGCTGGCGACCGGGGCGATGGCGCAGGAAGGCGAGCCGATCAGGATCGGCGTGCTGCACTCGCTGTCGGGCACCATGGCGATTTCGGAAACGACGCTGAAGGACACGGTCCTGATGATGGTCGAACAGCAGAACGCCAAGGGCGGGCTGCTGGGCCGCCCGCTGGAGGCCGTGGTGGTGGACCCGGCATCCGACTGGCCGCTGTTTGCCGAAAAGGCACGCGAGCTGCTGACCGTCTCCGAGGTTGACGCGATCTTCGGCTGCTGGACCAGCGTGTCACGCAAGTCCGTGCTGCCGGTGATCGAGGAACTGAACGGGTTGCTGTTCTATCCCGTCCAGTACGAGGGCGAGGAATCGTCGAGGAACGTCATCTATACCGGCGCCGCCCCGAACCAGCAGGCGATCCCGGCGGTGGACTACATGATGGAGGAGTTGGGCGTCGAGAAATGGGCGCTTCTGGGCACCGACTATGTCTATCCCCGCACCACGAACAACATCCTGGACGCCTATCTGAAGCAAAAGGGCGTGGCCGAGGGCGACATCTTCGTCAACTACACCCCCTTCGGCCATTCCGACTGGTCCAAGATCGTGGCCGACGTGGTCGCGCTTGGCGCGGACGGCAAGAAGGTGGGCGTGGTGTCCACCATCAACGGCGATGCGAACGTGGGCTTCTACAAGGAACTGGCGGCGGCGGGCGTTTCGGCCGACGACATTCCGGTCATGGCCTTCTCGGTCGGCGAGGAGGAACTGGCGGGCCTGGACACGACCAACCTGGTCGGGCATCTGGCCGCCTGGAACTATTTCCAGACCGCCGACACGCCGGAAAACGCCGCCTTCATCGAGGAATGGCACAAGTTCATCGGCGACGACAAGCGCGTGACCAACGACCCGATGGAAGCCACGATGATCGGCTTCAATGCCTGGGTCGCGGCCGTGGAAAAGGCCGGCACCACCGATGTCGATCCCGTCCTGGAGGCCATTGTCGGCGTCGAGGTCCCGAACCTCACCGGCGGCACCGCCACCGTCCTGCCGAACCACCACCTGACCAAGCCCGTGCTGATCGGCGAAATCCGCGAGGACGGCCAGTTCGACATCGTCAGCCAGACCGAACCCGTCGAGGGCGATGCCTGGACCGACTTCCTGCCCGAAAGCGCCAAGCTGGCCGCCGACTGGCCGGGCAAGGACTGCGGCATGTTCAACCAGGAGACGAACACCTGCGTGCAGGCCCAGTCGAACTATTGATCCAGTCCGTGGGCGGTCGCGCCGCCCCCTTTTTTTCCGGGAACGCACCCATGATCCGCCCGCTGATCGCACTGGCCCTGACGCTGCTTCTGGCCATGCCCGCCAGCGCGAACCCCGCCCTTGAAGCGGTCATCGCCGACAATCTGGACCAGATCGAAAAGCCGTCCCGCCGCACGGTCGAACCGCTGGTGGCCCAGATCGCCGCCACCGGGCCGGAAGGCCTGGCGCTGCTTCAGGCCTGGTCGGGCCGCGCGCTTGGGGTGACGGATGACGGGCGGCTGCTGATCGTCGATGGCGACACCGCCACCGATGCCGTGACCGGCGCGGCGGTGACGGACGCCGAGCCCAAGATGCTGCGCCCCAATTCCGGCGTGCGCGGCGTCATCGAATCCGCCCTGGTCGCGGGCGAGATTTCCAGCCCCGACCCCGCCCGCCGCGCCGCCGCCCTGGCCAGTATCGCCCGCGACGGCACTGCCGAACACCTGGCGGCCCTGCGCGCCGCCCCGGCGGAACCCGATCCCATCCTGGCCCGACAGCGCCAGCGTGTCACCAACCTGCTGGCGATCCGCTTCGATGCAGAACCTGCCGCCCGGGTCGCCGCGATCGAGAGGATGGCGGGCGATGTGGGCCTTGATTTCCGCGCGGCGCTGAACCCGCTGCTGGCGACCAGCCGCATCGCCGCGCCCGCCGAGCCGGACGCCAACATCGCCCGCGAGTTGAGCATTGGCGCGGACGACTTCCCGCGCGATGCCGCCATCGCCCTGCTGACCAGCCAAGGCGTCCTGCAACCCCGCCTGACCCCCGCCGATCAGCGCAACGCGCTTGCCGCGAACGTCACGGGCGGCACCGTTGGCGGCATCCCGGTCGCGGATCTGTTCGATCCCGCCGCCCGCGACCGCGCCTATGAGGCGCTGGAGGCTTCTGGCGCCGTTCCCCCCGCCGCAACCGAGGCCGAGGCGGATGCCGCCCTCGAGTCCCACCGCTTCTTCGAGGTTTATGCCGAACCGAACCCCGACGTGACCGACGCCGCCCGCGCTGCCCAGACCCGCGCGCAGGTGCGGCTGGCCGCGATGACCGGCATCGACCTGGGGCTGGACGCGCTGTCGCTGGCCTCGATCTATTTCCTGGCGGCCATCGGACTGGCGGTCACCTTTGGCGTGATGCGCGTGATCAACATGGCGCATGGCGAATTCATCATGATGGGCGCCTATACCGGCTATGTGGTCCAGACGCTGATCGCGAACCGCACCCTGTCGCTGGTCGTTGCCCTGCCTCTGGCCTTCGCCGTGACCTTCGGGGCAGGCGTTGTGCTTTACCGGCTGGTCATCCGCCACCTGGCGCACCGTCCGCTGGAAACCCTGCTGGCGACCTTCGGCGTGTCCATCGCGCTCCAGCAGCTTGCCAAGAACATCTTCGGCACCCAGGCCCGTCCCCTGACCGCCCCGGCCTGGCTGGAGGGCGCGGTCACGATCAACGACGTGATCTCGATATCCTCAATCCGGGTGGCGATCTTCGTGCTGGCGCTGCTGTTCCTGGGCCTGTTCCTGTTCATCATGAAGCGGACCCGCCTTGGGCTGGAGGTCCGCGCGGTGACCCAAAACCCCGGCATGGCGGCATCCATGGGCATCAACCCCGACCGCATCGCGATGATGACCTTCGGCCTGGGATCGGGCATCGCGGGCATCGCGGGCGTGGCCATCGGACTGTTCGCGCAGGTCACGTCCGAACTGGGCCAGCAATACATCGTGCAAAGCTTCATGACCGTGGTCGTGGGCGGCGTCGGCAACATCTGGGGCACGCTGGCGGGGGCCGCGCTGATCGGCGGGCTGTCCAAGGTGATCGAGTTCCTGAACCCCGCGAACACCCTGGCCGCCCAGACCTTCATGATCCTCTTCATCATCATCTTCATCCAGTTCCGACCGCGCGGCATCATCCCGCAGCGCGGCCGCGCGGCAGAGGCGTGACCCCATGACCGAAAAGCTGACCCGGCAGCCCTTCATCCTGCGCAACCCACAGGTCCTGGTGGTGCTGGCGGTGCTGGCGGTCTTCACCGTCGCCGTCACGCTGCTGAGCCAGGCATATGGCAGCGGCGTCATCCCGACCTCGACCGTCAAGGTGCTGGGCAAGACCCTGTGCCTGGCGCTTGCGGCGGTGGCGATGGATCTGGTCTGGGGCTACCTGGGCATCCTGTCGCTGGGCCAGATGGCCTTCTTCGCCCTTGGCGGCTACCTGATCGGCCAATGGCTGATGTATGCGCGCACGGAATCCATCGTCGCGGCCAGCTTGGCCCAGAACCCGATCCCGCCCACGCCGGCCGAGTTGCAGGAAGGCGTCGCCAACCAGATCTTCGGCGTCGTCGGATCGGCCGATCTGCCGCTGGTCTGGTCCTTCGCCCATTCGCTGCCGATCCAGCTGCTGCTGGTTCTGGCCGTGCCCGGCCTGCTGGCCCTGGTCTTCGGCTGGCTTGCCTTCCGCAGCCGCGTGAACGGGGTCTACCTGTCGATCCTGACCCAGGCGATGACGCTGGCGCTGGCCCTGTGGCTGTTCCAGAACGACAGCGGCTTTCGCGGCAATAACGGATTGTCGGGCCTGCAGAACATCCCGGGCCTTGACGGCATCGACCAAGCCACCCTGTCGGTCTGGTTCCTCTGGGCATCGGCCCTGGCCTTAGCACTGGCCTATGTCCTGGCGGCCTGGCTGGTCAGCGGCAAGTTCGGCAGCGTGGTCCGCGCCATCCGCGACGATGAAACTCGCGTGCGCTTCCTCGGCTACCCGGTCGAGGGCTTCAAGCTGGTGGTCTTCACCCTGGCCGCGATGATCACCGCCGTCGCGGGGGCGCTGTATTACCCGCAGGCCGGGATCATCAATCCGGCGGAACTGATGCCCATCGCCTCGATCTATCTGGCGGTCTGGGTGGCGATCGGCGGGCGCGGCAGGCTTTACGGCGCCATCATCGGCGCGGTTGTCGTGTCGCTGCTGTCAAGCTGGTTCACCGGCGGACGGGCACCCTCGATCCACCTGCCGGGCTATGTGGTCAACTGGGTGGACTGGTGGCAGGTGGCGCTTGGCCTCAGCTTCGTGCTGGTCACGCTGTTCGCGCCCAAGGGCATCGCGGGGATCTTCGATCGCTTGGGCGGCATCCTGCCCCCGCAGCGGCATGGCCGCGACCTTGGCCCCGACCAGGGCGCATTGCAGGAACAGGAGGCCAAGGCATGAGCGCGCTTCTTGAGGTGGACAGCATCTCGGTCAGCTTCGACGGCTTCAAGGCCATCAACAACCTGTCTTTCAACATCGGCGAGGCGGAGTTGCGCGCCGTGATCGGCCCCAACGGCGCGGGGAAGACGACCTTCATGGACATCGTGACCGGCAAAACCCGCCCCGATGCGGGCGACGTCAAATGGGGCACGCCGCCGAAATCGCTGCTGCGGATGAACGAGGCGCAGATCGCGCGCGAAGGCGTGGGGCGCAAGTTCCAGCGGCCCACCGTCTTCGAGGACCAGACGGTGGCCGACAACCTGACCATGGCGCTGAAGGCCAGCCGCAACCCCTTTTCGGTGCTGGGCTGGCGGCCGTCCGCGGCATCGGACGACAAGGTGGCCGACCTGGCGTCCGAGGTGGGCCTGGCCCAGCAGGTCGGCCGCAAGGCGGGCGAGCTGTCGCATGGCCAGAAGCAGTGGCTGGAGATCGGCATGCTTCTGGCGCAGGAACCGCGCCTGCTGCTGGTCGACGAACCCGCCGCCGGGATGACGCTGGCCGAACGCGAACAAACCACCGCGCTGCTGGTCAGGCTGGCGCAGACGCGGGCGGTCGTGGTGGTGGAACACGACATGGACTTCGTGCGCCGCCTGAACTGCAAGGTGACGGTGCTGCACCAGGGTTCCGTGCTGGCCGAAGGGTCGCTGGATCATGTGACCCGCAATCCCGACGTGATCGAAGTCTATCTGGGGCGATAGGACATGCTGGAAGCCAAGAACCTGACCCTGCATTACGGCGGCAGCCAGATCCTGCACGGGATCGACATCGCCGCGCGTCCCGGTTCCGTGACCTGCGTGATGGGCAACAACGGCGTGGGCAAGACATCCCTGATGAACCTGCTGGCCGGGCGGCATCCGCGAACCGGCGGCACGATCCGCTTCGACGGCAAGGATCTGGGCCGGATCACCGCGCAGCAGATGGCGCGGCGCGGAGTGGGCTATGTCCCGCAGGGCCGCGCGATCTTTCCCATGCTGACCGTGCGCGAGAACCTCGAGACCGGCTTCGCCTGCCTGCCCCGCGATCAGCGCCGAATCCCGGATACGATCTTCGACAGCTTTCCCGTCCTGGCGGAAATGGCGCATCGCCGCGGCGGCGACCTGTCGGGCGGCCAGCAGCAGCAGCTTGCCATCGCCCGCGCGCTGATCACCAGGCCGCGCGTGCTGCTGCTGGACGAACCGACCGAGGGCATCCAGCCCAACATCATAGCAGGTATCGGCCGGGTCATCGCCGCGCTGCGCGACCAAGGCGACATGGCCATCGTCCTGGTCGAGCAGTTCTTCGACTTCGCCTGGGATCTGGGGGACGACTTCCTGGTGCTGGAGCGGGGCCGCGCAGTGATGTCCGGCCCCAAGGCCAGCCTGCGGCGCGCCGACCTGCACGCCCGGCTGGCCGGCCACGCGGCGGCCTGATCAGCGCGCCGCCTGCCCCCGCAGCAGGTCGACCGCCAGGAAGAAGGCCAGGCTGACCCCCAGCACCGGCAGCGCCCAGCCAAGCGCCGCCGCAAGCGCCGCCCATGCCAGTTGCTGGCCGGGCGACAGGCGCCGCCAGCTTGCCCACAGCGGTTCTGCCGGCTTGGGGCGACGGGTCCACCACATCCGGTAGCCATAAACGATCGTGACCATCAGCCCCAGGGCGACCGCCGCCATCAAGGCCTGGTTCGGGATGCCGAACAGAACGCCCATATGCGCGTCGATGCCCCAGCGGATCAGCTTGGGGATCAGCGTGAAGTCCGCAAAATCGGCGCGGCTGGTGATCCTCAGCGTGTCCGGGTTGATCGCCACCGTATCGACCTGCGTGGGCCAACTGCGGTCATATTCGCGCACCACCCATGCCTGATCGGGCTTGGGCAGGCGGATTTCCATCATCGGCGAATCCAACCCGCCCGCGCGGGCGGCACCGGCCACCGCGTCCAGCCCCTCCAGGCGGTCCTCCCTTGCGGCGGGGTCGTGGGACATGTGCGCGGCGTGATCGCCATGTCCCGCATGTTCGCCCGCGGGATCCGCAGCCCCGTCAAGCGCCGCACTGGCCGAGGGCGTGACCCAGCCCAACTGGCCGCGCAGCGCGTCGATCCGCGCGCCGCCCTGCTGGGACCAGGTCAGCCCGGTCACCGACACGAACAGCAGAACCACCGACAGCACGGTGCCGATCGTGCCATGCAGCCAGCGGCGGCGCTGCGGGGACGGCATTTCGGCCAGCCTGCGACGTCTGCGCGGCCCCGTCGCCCACAAGGCGACGCCGCCCAGCACCGCCACCCACAGCCAGGACGCGGCCAGTTCGCTGTAATACCGGCCCAGGTCGCCCAGCAGCATGTTGCGGTGCAGGTAGTCCAGCGTGGTGCGGAACGGCAGGATCCCCGAAGTGCCATAGGTCGTCAGGTCGCCCCGCACCTCCAGCGTGACGGGGTCGACGAACAGCGTCCGGTTCTCGGACGGGCCAAGCGCGGGGTCCGAAAACATGATCCGCGTGGTCCGGCCCGGCCCGGTCGCCGGGCGCACGGCGGATACCGCCAGGTCGGCCCCCAGGGCCTCGCGCGCGGCCCGGGCCTGGTCGGTCAGGCTGCGCGGCGTGCCGGCAGAATCGGTGAACAGCGCGTCGCGATAAAGCCAGGTCTCGATCTGCGGGGTCAGGACATAAAGCAGCCCGGTCAGGGCGGCGACGAAGATGAAGGGGCCGACGAACAGCCCGGCATAGAAATGCATCCGCAGCAGAAAGGGACGCAGCGTGGTGCGGGCGGCATCGGCCCGCGGGGTATCGATCAGATGTGTCATGGATGGAACCTGAAAGGACAAGGCTGTGCCGCCCGTTTGGGGCGGCGGCGTCATTCAGGTCAGGGCCGGTGGTCCGCGCTTGGGGAGGGCGGGATCGCGGGCCCGCCCCTCGGCCCGTCGGATCTGGGGCAGCACGATGCGGGCCAGGATCCGCTGGTCGGCATCTGTCAGCGACGGGGCGACCGCAGGCAGCCCCGGCGGCGCGGTCAGGTTGCACAGCGGGCAATGACCATCACCGTGGCCCAGGTGGCCCGCGCCGTGGTCCTCGCACAGGATGTCGTCCAGGCTGACGCCCGACAGGACCCAGGCCTGAAGCCGCAGGTCCATCTCGGTCGGGACGGGACTTGCGGAAAGGCCGGTGGCCAGGGCAAGCACCGTCAGGGCCAGAAAGGCCAGGCCGAGGATCCGGGGTGAACGCTTGCGCCGCATGACCGTGGCGATGCCAGATCCCGCGCGCTCCGCGCAAGGGTCAAGTTGCCGCAAGGCCTATCGCTTGCGTTCCCAGCGGCCGCCTTCCTCGGACCAGTATTCGGCGGCCACCCCCGCGCCGGTCAGCGCCCGCCACTGGTCACGGGCCCGGGCGGTGGCAGCCCCGTCGCCACCGTCGAAGATGATGCAGGTGCGGGTCAGCGCCTGGCATTCGGCGGGCGCGACCTCGGCCCCGTCCAGCGCCATCAGGCAGGCGGGGCCGTTCGCGGCCCCCTGGCCCGCCACCGTCAGCAGGACCGGCTGGCGCGAGTCATGCGGCCCGCCCGCCAGCCCGTGCGGCAGGAAACCGTCGCCCTGCCACAGATGCAGGTCCAGCCGCTCCATCCGGGCCGGATCGGTGCCGCGCAGTTCCACCTGCCAGCCCGCCGCCAGCGACTTGCCGATCAGCTGCGGCAACAGGCTTTCGGCGGGCGAGCGGGTCAGGTGATAGAACAGCGCGTTGCCCATCGGGCCTATTTCGCCTCGTAGCGGTCGCGGATCAGGCGGTCGAGCGTCATCACCCCCCAGCCGGTCGCCCCCTTGGGCGCAAGATCGGTCGCGCCGGGCGGCAGCGCCACGCCCGCGATGTCGATATGCGCCCAAGGCTGGCCCTTGCGGATGAAGCGTTGAAGGAACTGCGCCGCCGTGATCGACCCCGCCGCACGGCCGCCGGTGTTCTTCATGTCGGCCAGGCGCGACTTGATGAGGTTGTCGTAGGGCTGGCCCAGGGGCAGCCGCCACGCGCCCTCGCCTTCCGCCCTGGCAGCGGACAGCAGGTTGTCGGCAAGCGCGTCGTCATTGGCAAAGACGCCTGCGTTGTCATGGCCAAGCGCGATGATGACGGCCCCGGTCAGCGTCGCCAGGTCGATCACGGCAGGCGGGTTGAAGCGCGTCTGCGCATACCACAGCACGTCGGCCAGCACGAGCCGGCCTTCGGCATCGGTATTGATGACCTCGATCGTGTCGCCCTTCATCGACTTCACGATATCGCCCGGGCGCTGCGCCTTGCCGTCGGGCATGTTCTCCACCAGGCCGACCAGGCCCACGACATTGGCCTTGGCCCGGCGCAGGGCCAGCGTGCGCATGACGCCCGCCACGACCCCCGCGCCGCCCATGTCCATGGTCATCTCCTCCATCCCGGCGGCGGGCTTGATGGAAATGCCGCCGGTATCGAAGACGACGCCCTTGCCGACCAGGGCCAGCGGCGCTTCGTCCCCGCCGCCGTTCCAGTGCATCACCACGACCTTTGACGGGCTTTCCGACCCCTGCCCCACGCCCAGAAGCGCGCGCATTCCCAGTTCGGCAAGCTGGTCTTCCTCCAGCACCTCGACGGTCAGGCCGATCTCCTCCATCGCCTTCAGGCGGTCGGCGAAATCGGTGGTGGTCAGGACGTTGGCCGGTTCGTTGACCAGGTCGCGGGTGAAGAACACGCCCTCGGCCACCGCCGCGGCGTCCTGCGCGGTCCTTGCCAGCGCCTCGGGATCCTTGACCATGAAGGTCACGCGGGCCTTTTCCGACACCGGCTCGTCCGGCGCCTCGGGTGCGCTGTCGGCCTGGGCGTCGGCCATCACCGCATTGTCGGCCTCGTGCGTGACGCTTTGCGGAATGGGGTCGGCGCCCGCCTCCTGCCCGTCCTCGGACGGCTTCGTCTGATAGACCGAGAAGTCATAGCCCCGCAGCGCGATGCCAAGCGCGATCTCGCCCGCCAGCTTGTGCCCGCCCGCCAGCACCAGCGTATGGGTCTTGCCCAGCTTGGCGCCGATGGCGGCGCCGGCCTTGCGCGCCTCGGCGATGGTGGCCCCGCCCGGCAGCGCCACCAGCGTCAGGGCCTCGGCGGCCATGCCGGCCGGGAAGGCCAGCTCCAGCGCCGCGCCGGGCTTCAGTCCCTTGCCCGCCTTCGACTCCAGCGCCCGCTGCGCGGCCTCGCGCGCCGCGCGCGGCAGGCCCGAGGGCAGCCTGCCCCCCGGCTGGACGATCATCGCCACCCGGCCCTCGTGGCTGGCCAGCCGGTCGGCGGCGATTTCGGTAAAGGTAATCTCGACGGGGTGGGTCATGGCGTCCTCATCTTTCGCGAAGTGCAGCCTAGTCGGCCCGCGCACCCTTTTCCAGAGCCGCCCTTGCGGCTAAGCAGGACGTGACCGCAGCCCCCGACATGCCTCCAAGGACAGCCCCGCGACATGCCCCGGATCGACCGATACATCCTCAGCCAGTTGCTGACGCTGTTCGGCTTTTTCGCGCTGGTGCTGGTGTCCGTCTATTGGATCAACCGCGCCGTCAGCCTGTTCGACGACCTGCTGAGCGACGGGCAGACCGCCCTGGTGGTGCTGGAATTCACGGCGCTGACGCTGCCCCTGGTGATCTCGGTCGTGCTGCCGGTCGCGGCCTTCGCGGCGACGGCTTACGGCGCCAACCGGATGTCGGGGGAATCGGAGCTGGTGGCCATGCAGGCGGCGGGGCTGTCGCCCTGGCGGCTGGCGCGGCCGGTGCTGGTCTTCGGCGTCTTCGTGGGGGTGATGGTCGCGGTGCTGGTCCACGGGCTGGTGCCCATGGCCCGCGCGCGCCTGGCCGAGCGGCAGGCGGAACTGGCCCAGGACGTGACCGAGCAGTTCCTGCGGCCCGGCACCTTCCAGTATCCGGCCGAGGGCATCACCCTGTTCATCCGCGACATCGCCAGCGACGGCCGCCTGCTGGACCTGTTCATCGAGGACGCGCGGGATCCGGCCAACCAGACGATCTACACGTCCGAAGAAGCGCTGGTGGTCCGCGCGGACACCGGGCCGGTGCTGATCCTGCTCAGCGGCATGTCGCAGAACCTGCGCCAGACGGACGAGCGCCGATCGCTGGCGGTGACGCGGTTCCGGGAATTCAGCTATGACATCGGCGCGATGCTGACCGGCGGCGCGCGAAAGGGCCGCGACCTGCGCGACTATGGCACCCTGCGGCTGCTGAACCCCGATGCCGACCTGCTGGCCGCGACCGGCGCCAGCCCCGCCGACGCCAGGCGCGAGGCGCATGAGCGGATCGCCCAGCCCCTCTTGTCGCCCATTGCCGCCATGATCGGCTTTGCGACGCTGCTGATCGGCGGCTATTCGCGCTTCGGCGTCTGGCGGCAGGTGTTGTGGGCGATCCTCGGGCTGATCGTGGTGCAGTTCCTGACGAATGCGGCCGCCAACCAGGTCGGGCGCGATCCCGGCCTGTGGCCGGTCCTGTACCTGCCCGCGCTGATCGGCGCGGCGCTGTGCTGCGGGCTGCTGTGGGTGGCCGCCAAGCCCCGGCGGCTGCGGCACGGTTCGCATCGGGGGGGAACCGCCGCATGATCCTGGCCCGCTATGTCGCGCGGCGCTTCCTGCGGTCCTTCGTGACCATCGCGGGCGTGTTCCTGCTGATCCTTCTGCTGATCGACATGATCGAGATGATCCGCCGCTTCTCCGACCGCGACATCGGCCTGGGGGGCGCCTTCAGGCTGGCCGCGCTGAACGTCGCCTCCAGCTTCTACTCGATCCTGCCGCTACTGACCGTGCTGGCGGGGATCGCGCTGTTCCTGAACCTTGCCCGCACCTCCGAGATGGTGGCGATCCGCGCCTCGGGCCGGTCGGCGTTGAAGGTGGTGACCGCGCCCGCCGTCACGGCGGTCCTTGTCGGGGCGCTGACGGTCGCCTTCCTGAACCCCCTGGTCGCCGTCACCGGCGCGCGCTTCGACGAGGCCGTGGCCGATATCGAACGCGCCAGCCGCCAGACGGTCTCGGTCGGCGACAGCGCCGTCTGGCTGCGGCAGGCCGTGGTGGAGGGGGCCGAGGAAGCAGGCCAGATCGTCATCCGCGCCCGCCGCGCCAGCCCCGATGCGACGACGCTCTATGACGCGACCTTCATGGTCTTCCACGAAACCCGCGGTCCCGTCCGGCGGGTCGAGGCGCGCGAGGCCCGGCTGGTTCCCGGCAAGTGGGACCTGACCGATGTGCGCGACTATCCCCTGACCGAGCCGAACCCCGAGGCCGCCGTCAGCGCCGTCGCCCGGATGGATCTGGCCTCCGACCTGACCGCTCAGCGCATCCGCGAGGGCTTCGGCCGCCCCGAGGCCGTGCCGGTCTGGCAATTGCCGGGCTTCATCGCGGGCCTGGAACGGGCGGGCTTTTCGGCGGCGCGCCACAAGGTCTGGCTGCAGATGGAACTGGCGCGGCCCTTCCTGATGGCCGCAATGGTGCTGATCGCAGCCGCCTTCACCATGCGCCACATGCGCGGGCGCAGCACCGGAGGCGCGGTGCTGCTGGCCTTCGGCGCCGGGATCGGGCTGTTCTTCCTGCGCAACCTGGCGCAGGTTCTGGGCGACAACGGGCAGGTGCCGCCCCTGCTGGCAGGCTGGACGCCGCCGCTGGTCGGGGGGCTTCTGGCCATGGCGATGATCCTTGCGCGGGAGGACGGATGAACGGCCACAAGCTGAAAGGCTGGGCATTCGGGCTGGCCCTGCTGCCGGGCATGGCGCTTGGCCAGACGGTCCTGAGCCGGGATCCGGGCCTCGGCGCGGGCAGTCTCGGCGGTCCCGGAACCTTCGAGTGGAGCGACGAGGCCGCCCTGGCCCCGGCCGCCACGCCCCTGGGCAACGACATCCTGGGCGACCGCACCCCCGAGGCCGCCGAGCTTCAGGCCGCGGCCCCGGATGTCGACGTGACCCTGCCCGGCCGCGACACCGGCGGGCCGGCCGACGACGCGGCGACCGTTCTTGCCGACAGCATGGTGCTGCAGGGCGACCAGACGCTGATCGCGGCGGGGGGCGTGGTCGTCTGGTACCAGGGCGCGCGGCTGGTGGCCTCGCGCATCGTCGTGGACGGCGTTTCGGGCAACCTGACCATCGAGGGTCCCATCCACCTGTCCCGCCCGGGCGCCGCCGACCCGGAAGCCGAGGCGGTGCTGATCGCCGACAGCGGCCAGCTTGACCGCGAATTGCAGGACGGCATCATCCGCGGCGCGCGGCTGGTGCTGGCCCGCGAATTGCAGCTTGCGGCAACGGAACTGACGCGGACCGGAAACGGACGCATGACCAACCTGCGCCATGTCGTGGCGTCCTCGTGCCAGATCTGCGCCGGCGACCCGACGCCCTTGTGGGAAATCCGCGCCCGCAACATCACCCATGACGCGGAAACCCGGCTGATCACCTTCGACCATCCGCAGTTCCGCGCCTTTGGCATCCCCCTGGCCGCCGCGCCCTTTGCCCTGACCGCGCCCGACCCCACGGTTGAACGCCGCACCGGTTTTCTTAGGCCGGAATACCGCACCACCTCGAACCTGGGCTTCGGGATCAAGCTGCCCTACTTCATCACCCTTGGCGATCATGCCGACCTGACGGTCACGCCCTATGTCGCGGCCAGCCGGACGCGGACGCTGGAACTACGCTATCGCCGGGCCTGGGCCAATGCCGTGACCGAATGGAATGGCGCCATCACCCGCGACGACATCGAGCCGGGGGAGACGCGGGGATATGTCTTCGGCAATGCCCTGGTCGACCTGCCGCGCGGTTATCGCCTGGGGGTGCAGGTGCAGGCCGCATCCGACAGGGGCTATCTGCTGGACTACGACATCACCGAGGCCGACCGGCTGTGGAGCGGCTTCACCCTGGACCGCATCACCCGCGAGAGGCTGTTCTTCGGGCGGGTCGGAAACTATCACTCCCTGCGGGACGACGAGGACAACAGCACCTCGCCCGCGCAGGTGGCCGACGTGATCTGGCAGCGCCGTTTCACCCCACGCCACATCGGCGGGCAGGCATTGCTGGAATGGTCGGTCCATGCCCATCGCCGCCCCTCGGACCAGGATCAGGTGGGGCGCGACATGGCCCGCGCCTCGGTCGGGCTGGACTGGCAGCGCAGCGAGATCCTGCCGGCCGGCGTGGTCGGCGCGGCCTTGGCAAGCATCGACACCGACATCTATCGCATCGTGCAGGACAGCCGCTATGACAACCTGGTGGCCCGGGCCACCCCCACGGCAGGGGTGGAACTGCGCTGGCCGCTGATCGGCGGGGCGGGGGGCGCGACCCACATGGTCGAACCCGTGGCGCAGATCCTTTATTCCCCGCCCGACAGCGACGACGACATCCCGAACGAGGACAGCCCCCTGATCGAGTTCGACGAGGGCAACCTGTTTTCCGAAAACCGCTTTCCCGGATGGGACGCGCGCGAAAGCGGGCTGCGCGCCAACCTGGGCGTGACCTGGACGCGAATCGACCCCACGGGATGGTCCCTGGCCCTGACCGGCGGCCGCGTCCTGCGCGCCGAGCCGGACGAGGCCTTTCCGGAAGGCTCGGCCCTGTCGGGAACGCGGTCGGACTGGCTGGTCTCGGCGCAATACGACAGCGGCACCGGCCTTGCCATCGCCAACCGGGCGCTGTTCGACGACAACCTGGACATGTCGCGCAACGAATTGCGCCTTGGCTGGCTGCGCGAGGACCTGCAACTGTCGGCAGGCCATCTGTGGCAGGATGACGACAACCAGGACGAGGCCGAGCTTTCCGACATCAGCGAACTGGCCGCCAACATCGGCTGGCAGATTCGCGAGGGCTGGTGGGGCAGCGCCGAAACCCGCTATGACTTCGTGGCCGACCGGGCGCAGCGCGCATCGCTGGACCTGACCTATCGCAACGAATGCCTGACGGTCGAGATGGGCGTTTCGCGCCGGTTCACCAGTTCGGACAGCGTGCGGCCGGAAACCAGCGTCGGACTGTCGTTCCGGCTGGGCGGCTTTGGCACCAGTCAGGAAGACTTGCCGGGCACGGTGGCGCGCCGGTCCTGCATGCGCTAATCTCCGCGCCAACAAACGATAGAAGGGGCAGCAGATGCGGCATTTCCTTTCCGGCTTCGCCCTGGCGGCAGCCCTGATGGCAGGCGCGCCCGCGCCGCTCCTGGCGCAGAACCTGTTCGAGCCGGTGATCTATATCAACAACGCCGCCATCACCCGGTACGAGGTCGGGCAGCGCCAGCGCTTCATGCAGATCCTGGGCGCGCCGAACACCACGGCCGAGGACGCGCAGAAGGCGCTGATCGACGACCGGCTGCGCAACCATGCCGCCCGCCAGCTTGGCATCGAGCCGACCGAGGAAGAACTGCAGAACGGGCTCGAGGAATTCGCTGCCCGCGCCGGCATGTCCGCCGCCGAATTCACCGCGGCCCTTGAAGGCGCAGGCATCGAGTCCCAGGCCTATCGCGATTTCGTCAGCGCCGGCCTTGTCTGGCGGTCGGTCATCCGCCAGCGCGTCGTGCCGCAGATCGACGTTTCGGACGCCGAGGTGGACCAGGAACTGCGCAAGCAGGTCGAAACCCCGGTCCTGTCGCGGGTGCTGATTTCCGAACTGATCATCCCGGCCCCTCCGGGGCAGGAACAGCAGGCCATGAACCTGGCGCGGCAGATCGCCGGGGCGAACCTCGGCTCGGACGAATTCGAGGCGGCGGCGCGGGAATATTCCGCCGCCGAATCGGCCCAAGCGGGCGGGCGGCTGGCCTGGGTGAACATCGACAACCTGCCCCCTTCCCTGCGCCAGGTCATCGGCGCCCTGCAGCCCGGCCAGACGACGCAGCCCCTGACCGTCGAGGGCGCGGTCGTCCTGTTCCACCTGCGCGACAGCCAGGGCACGCTGCGCCCCGGCGCGACCGAACAGGTCATCGACTATGCGACGCTGCGCCTGCCCTCGGCCGCGGATGCGGCGGCCCTGGCCGCGCGGACGCGCAGTTGCGACGATCTTTACCTGCAGGCAGGCCCGCAGGCGGCGGCGCAGGTCCAGCGCCAGACCATTTCGCAAGGCGCGATCCCCACGCTGATCGCCACGCGGCTGGCGACGATGGACCGGGACGAGGCCGGCGTCGTCGATTACGGCAATGGCGCGGATCTGGTGATGCTGTGCTCCCGCCAGCCGGCGCTGGTGGCGGATATGGCGGATGACGTGGCCACGACCGCCCTGCCCGACGACGGGGTCGAGGCCGCGGTGCCGAACGCCGACGCCCTGCCGACGCGCGATGCGGTCCGGGACGAGATCTTCAACCGCAAGGCCAATGCCGGGGCCGAGGCCTATCTGGCCGAGCTGCGCGCCCAAGCCGTCATCCGCCGCCCGTGACGTCGCCGACATGACCCTGGGCCGCATCATCCTGACCTGCGGGGAACCGGCGGGCGTCGGCCCCGAACTGGCCCCGCAGGCCTTGGCCTCCGGCGTGGATTTCGCCTGGATGGGCGATCCGCGCCACCTGCCTGCGGGAACGGCCTTCATGGAAATCGCAGCGCCCGGCGATACGGTGCCTGCGGGCCACCTGCCCGTGCTGCGCCACGACTTTGCGGCGCCTGCCGTGCCGGGGCGTCCCGACCCCGCCAACGCGGCAGGCGTGATCGAGGTCATCGCCCGCGCGGTCGATCTGGCGATGCGCGGACAGGCCGCCGGCATATGCACGCTGCCGATCAGCAAGCAGGCCCTGAAGGAAGGCGCAGGTTTCGCCTTTCCGGGCCATACCGAATACCTGGCCCATCTGGCGGGCGATGTGCCGGTGGCGATGATGCTGGCTTCCACCACGGTGACGCCTCCCTGCCGCGTGGTGCCCGCGACGATCCACATCCCGCTGGAGGACGTGCCCGCCGCCCTGACCGATCAGGTCCTGGAACAGGCGATCCGCATCACCCATGCCGCGATGATCCGCGATTTCGGCATCCCCGCGCCGCGCCTGGCGGTCGCAGGCCTGAACCCCCATGCGGGCGAAGGCGGCAGCATGGGCCGCCAGGAAACCGACCGCATCGCCCCCTTGCTGGACCGGCTGCGGGCCGAAGGCTTCGACCTGACCGGCCCCCTGCCCGCCGACACGATGTTCCACGCCCCCGCCCGCGCCCGATACGACGCGGCGGTTTGCGCCTATCACGACCAGGCGCTGATCCCGATCAAGACGCTGGATTTCGCGGGCGGCGTGAACGTGACCCTGGGCCTGCCCTTCATCCGCACCTCGCCCGACCACGGCACCGCCTTCGACATCGCGGGCCAGGGGATCGCGGATGCGGCCTCCACCATCGCGGCCCTGCGCATGGCCCGCGACATGGCACGGTCGCGGCCATGAGCACCATCGACAACCTTCCCCCCCTGCGCGAGGTGATCGCCCGCCACGATCTGCGCGCCAAGAAGCAACTGGGCCAGAACTTCCTTCTGGATCTGAACCTGACCGCCAAGATCGCGCGGCAGGCGGGCGACATGAGCCAATGCGACGTGCTGGAAATCGGCCCCGGCCCCGGCGGCCTGACGCGAGGGCTACTGGCCGAGGGAGCGCGGCACGTCCTGGCCATCGAAAAGGACGCCCGCGCGCTGCCCGCGCTGGCCGAAATCGCCGACCGTTATCCGGGCCGCCTGACCGTGATCCACGGCGACGCGCTGGAGATCGACCCGCTGGCGCACCTGACCCCGCCCATCCGCATCGCGGCGAACCTGCCCTATAATGTCGGCACCGAACTCTTGATCCGCTGGCTGACGCCCCCGGACTGGCCGCCTTTCTGGCAGTCGCTGACGCTGATGTTCCAGAAGGAAGTCGCCGAGCGCATCGTTGCCGCGCCCGGCAGCAAGGCCTATGGCCGCCTTGCCCTTCTGGCGCAATGGCGGTCGGATGCGCGGATCGTCATGACCCTGCCGCCCGAGGCTTTCGTGCCCGCGCCCAAGGTCCATTCGGCGGTGGTCCATCTGACGGCGCTGCCCGCGCCCCGCTATCCGGCGGATCCGGCCATCCTGTCGCGGGTCACGGCCGCGGCCTTCAACCAGCGCCGCAAGATGCTGCGGGCATCGCTGCGGGGCCTGCATCCGCAGATCGAGTCGCTGCTGGACCAGGCGCAAATCCCCCCGACCGCCCGGGCCGAGGAGATCGACCTGGAACGGTTCTGCGCCCTGGCCCGCGCGCTGCAGGCCGCAAGGGACGCGCAATGAAAAGGGCCGCTGGCTGATCGCCGCGGCCCCGTTTCCTTATTCCTCGCTGGCGGCAGGCGTTTCCTCGGCCTTTGCCTGATCCTCGGGCGCCTTGCGCCGCCGCGGAGCCCGGGGCGTTGCCGGTTTTTCGGCCCTAGGCGCGCGCGGGGCGCGGCTGCGGGCGGGCTTGGCCCCGGATTCCGGCGTCTCGACCGGACCCGCGGCTTCCTCCTCGGAGGTCGTCACGGCATCCGGCAGGCCCTCGGGCTGCAACTGCAGCTCGGGCTGCGGCGCGGGGGCCGGTTCAGGCTGCCGCGCGGGCCGGTCATCCTCGCGTTGTTCGGCAACGGGTGCGGAACGCGGCTGTTCGCGGCTGCCCTGGTCGCGGGCACCCTGGTCACGTTGCTGGTCACGATTGTCGCGATAGCCGTTGTCGCGCTGACCATTGTCGCGCCCGCCGTTTTCACGACCGCCGTTCTCGCGCGGGCCATTGTCCCGGCGGCTGTCGTCGCGTCCGCCCTGGTCGCGTCCGCCCGCCTCACGATATTGATGGCCGTTATTGCCGTTCGGCTGGCCTTCGCGGCCTTCCTCGCCATCCTGGCGGCTCTGGTGGAACTGCTGGCGCTCGGCCATTTCGCGCTGCGCCTCGCCCAGCATCCGGGTGTAATGCTCGGCATGCTGCAGGAAGGCCTGCTCGGCCACGCGGTCGCCCGACAGCTGCGCGTCGCGGGCCAGCGTCAGGTATTTGTCGATGATCTGCTGGGGCGTTCCGCGCACCTTGCCCTCGGGGCCCGAGCTGTCGAAAACGCGGTTGACGATATTGCCAAGCGTACGCTGGCGGTTCGACTTGTTGCGCGAGCGGGATTTCGATGATCTCATCAGTCTGTCTGTATATGGTTCCAGTGTGATCTGGGTTTCCAGGGATCTGGACGGCTTCGCGGGCGGCAGCGGCGGCGCGGGACGCGCTTCGCCGTTCAACCCGCGCCTGTGCCCGAACGAACGCATCCACGTTCCCCAGGAAACCGGCTTTTCCAGGCTGACCCGTGCGCGGGCATCGCTGCCCCCTGCACAAGGGCGACTAATCACGCCAAAGGCAGGCTGACAAGCGAAATCGTGTGGCAGCCCTGCAATTCCCGGCTTTCAGGCCGGAAACCGCGCCAGGACGACACGATCGCGCCCGTCCAGGTCGGAAATCACCCTTGTTTCCGCTCCGGCACCTGCAAAGAGGATCGACACCGCCGACCCTTGGGCCGGACCGATTTCGACCAGCACATGCCCGCCGGGATTCAGGTGATCCCGCGCCCCTGCCGCGATGGCGTGATAGGCGCTCAGTCCGTCCGCACCGTCGGTCAGGGCTCCATGCGGTTCCCATTCCCGGACATCGGGGGCGAGTTCCGCCATTTCCGAAAGCGCGATATAAGGCGGGTTCGAGACGATCAGGTCGAAGCGGCCTGTCACCCCCTCATACCAGTCGGCCAGGACAAAACCCGCCGTCACACCGATGATCTGGGCATTGTCCCGCGCCACGTCAAGGGCCGCGCCCGAGATGTCGGTGCCCAGTCCCACGGCCCCCCGGCGCGCCGCCAGAAGCGAGATCAGGATCGCCCCCGTCCCCGTCCCCATGTCCAGCACGCTGTTCCAGGGCAGATCCAGCGCCGCCTGGACCAGGACCTCGGTTTCAGGGCGCGGGTCCAGCGTGTCGCGCGTCACGCGGAACCGATGCGCGTAGAAGTCGCGGAAGCCCACGATCTGGGCTACCGGCTGGCGTGCGGCGCGGGCGGCAAGGCCCTGGTCCAGCCCGGCCAGTTCTTCCGCCGTCAAGGCGCGATCCAGAAGCCGCAGCCGCCCGGGCTCGACCACCAGGACGGCGGCCAGGATCCGGTCGGCGTCGCGCGCCGCGCCCTCGATGCCGGCAGCCGCCAGGCGCCGGGCGGCACCGGCGCGTGCCTCGGGAAGCTTCATGCTTCGGCAGCCAAACGCGCGGCCTGGTCATGGGCGGTCAGCGCGTCGATGATCTCCCCCAGGTCGCCCGCCATGATCCGCTCCAGCGCGTAAAGCGTCAGGTTGATGCGGTGATCGGTCATCCGCCCTTGCGGAAAGTTGTAGGTGCGGATCCGTTCGCTGCGGTCGCCGGACCCGACCTGGGACTTGCGGTCGGCCGCCCGTTCCGCATCGGCGCGGCTGCGTTCCATGTCGTAAAGCCGCGCGCGCAGCACGGCCATGGCATTGGCGCGGTTCTGGTGCTGGGACTTTTCGCTGCTGGTGACGACGATCCCGGTCGGCAGGTGGGTGATGCGCACGGCCGAGTCGGTCGTGTTCACATGCTGCCCGCCCGCGCCGCTGGCGCGCATGGTGTCGATGCGGATGTCGTTGGCGGGGATGTCGATATCGACCTCCTCGGCCTCGGGCAGCACGGCCACGGTCGCGGCGCTGGTATGGATGCGCCCGCCCGATTCGGTCTCGGGCACACGCTGGACGCGATGAACGCCGGATTCGTATTTCAGCCGGGCAAAGACGCCCTCGCCCTCGACCCGCGCCACGGCTTCCTTGACGCCGCCCAGTTCGGTTTCGGTCAGGTCCAGCATCTGGAAGGACCAGCCCTGCTGTTCGGCATGGCGGCGATACATCGACAGCAGGTCGCCCGCGAACAGCGCGGCCTCGTCCCCGCCCGTGCCGGGGCGGATCTCGATGATGGCCGGGCGCGCGTCCGCCGCGTCCCTGGGCAGCAGGGCAATGCGCAGCGCCTGTTCCAGCGTGGGCATCTCCTCGCGCAGCCGGGCCGCCTCGTCCTCGGCCAGTTCGCGCATCTCGGGATCGGCCAGCATGGCCTCGGCCTCGGCCAGGCCGTCGCGGGCCGCGCGCCAGCGGGCGATCTGGTCCACCACGGGCTTCAGCTCGGCATATTCGCGGCTGATGCGGGCGATCTGATCAGGGGCCGCGCCGGCATTCAGCTGCGCTTCGAGAAACTCGAACCGCTGGACGATCTGGGACAGGCGATCTTCGGGCAACATGGCGGGGGATTACCCGCGCCGCGTCCAGCCGTAAAGCGCGATCAGTTCGGTCGCCACATGCGCTCCCGCGATGGCCGTGGCCCCGGTCGTGTCATAGGGGGGCGAGACCTCGACCACGTCGCCGCCGATCAGGTCCACCCCCGCCAGCCCGCGCAGCAGCGCCGCCGCCTGCCAGCTTGCAAGCCCGCCCCAGACCGGCGTGCCGGTTCCAGGCGCGAAGGCCGGGTCCAGCGCGTCGATGTCGAAGGTGATATAGACCGGGCGGTCCCCGATCACCTGCCGGATCCGGGCCAGCGTGGCATCCACCCCGTCGCGATGCACGCCCGCCGCGTCCAGGATGGTCACGCCCAGCGTGTCAGGGTTCTCGGTGCGGATGCCTACGCTGACGCTGGCCTGCGCGTCCACCGCGCCCTCGCGGATCGCCTTGTAGAGAAACGTCCCGTGGTCGATCCGGCCGGGATCGTCGTCCACCCAGGTATCGGAATGGGCATCGAACTGGATCAGCGCCACGGGGCCGCGCCGGGCCGCCACCGCGCGCAGGATCGGCAGGGTGATGGAATGGTCGCCCCCCAGCGTCACCGGGGCCGCGCCCGCGTCCAAGATGGCGCCGACATGCGCCTCGATCCGCGCCGGCACCTCGCGGGTGTTGGCGTAGTCGAAGGCCATGTCGCCGTAGTCGATCACCGTCAGGGCCGACAGCGGATCATAGCCCCAGCCATAGGGCGGGTCATAGGGCTGCAAGGTCGAGGCCTCGCGGATGGCGCGCGGGCCGAAGCGGGTGCCGGGGCGGTGCGTCACGGCCTGGTCGAAGGGGATGCCGGTCACCGCCACGTCCACGCCCGCCAGATCCTTGGCATAGCGCCGCCTCAGGAAGCTGGTGGCGCCGCCAAAGGCGTTCTCGAAGGACAACCCGCGCGGGTCCCTTCGCGTAAAGGCCTGATCCACCTGGTTCTTCGCATCTTCCAGCGCCATCGCCGTTCCCCGCCATTGCCTGCCGCCATGGTGGCGCGGCGGGACGCAAGCCGCAAGCGCCCCCGCCTGATCTGCATCAGGGGGCGCCGCCCCCATCGGCCAGACCTCGTCCGAGACATCGGGATTGCTCTGGCAGGCTCCTCAAGGCGTGCCGGCGCCCGAATCACCTTGCATCCGCAGCATTCGCCGCTATAAGGCCGCATCCTTCTGCCGAGATCTTGCAACCGGCGCAGCCTCTCGTGACGGGTGCGGAAGGGTTGGCCCGTCGATGAAATGCGCCTGATAACCGAAAGGGATGCCATGCCTCTGTACGAGCATGTGCTGATCGCCCGCCAGGACCTGTCGAACACGCAGGCCGAAGGGCTGATCGAACATTTCTCGACCGTGCTGGCCGACAACGGCGGCCGCGTGATCGAAAACGAATACTGGGGTGTCCGCACCCTGGCCTACAAGATCAACAAGAACCGCAAAGGCCACTATGCCTTCCTGCGTTCGGACGCGCCCTCGGCCGCCGTGCAGGAGATGGAGCGCCTGGCCCGCCTGCATGACGACGTGATGCGCGTCATGACCGTGCGCGTGGACCAGCACGAGGAAGGCCCCTCGGTCCAGATGCAGAAGCGCGAAGAGCGCGGCGAGCGTGGTGACCGCGGCGACCGTGGCGACCGCCCGCGTGGCGACCGTGGCGACCGTGACCGTGGCGACCGTGACCGTGGCGACCGCGGCGATCGTGGTGGTGACCGCGGCGAGCGCCGCGAGCGGACTGAAAGGATCTGATCATGGCCAACAAACCGTTCTTCCGCCGCCGCAAGGTTTGCCCCTTCTCGGGCGAGAATGCCCCGGCGATCGACTACAAGGACACGCGCCTGCTGCAGCGTTACATTTCCGAACGCGGCAAGATCGTGCCCTCGCGCATCACCGCCGTCTCGGCCAAGAAGCAGCGTGAGCTGGCCCGTGCCATCAAGCGCGCCCGCTTCCTGGCCCTGCTGCCCTATGTCGTGAAGTAAGGAAACGGGGACATGCAAGTCATCCTGCTGGAACGCGTGGCCAAGCTTGGCCAGATGGGCGAAGTCGTCCGCGTCAAAGAAGGCTACGCCCGCAACTTCCTGCTGCCGCAAGGCAAGGCGCTGCGCGCATCCGAAGCCAACATCAAGTCCTTCGAGAACCGCAAGGTTCAACTGGAAGCGCAGAACGCCGAATCCAAGGCCGAAGCGCAGAAGATCGCCGACAAGCTGGACGGCCAGACCTTTGTGGTCATCCGTTCCGCGTCCGACGCCGGCGCGCTTTATGGTTCCGTGACCACCCGCGACGCGTCCGATGCCGCGACCGAGGCGGGCTTCACGCTCGACCGCAAGCAGGTCGTGCTGAACCAGCCGATCAAGGAACTGGGCCTGCACGAGGTCAGCGTCGTGCTGCACCCCGAGGTCGAGGCGACCATCGTGCTGAACGTCGCCCGTTCGGCCGAGGAAGCCGAGCTGCAGGCGCAGGGCAAGTCGATCCAGGACCTGGCCGCCGAGGCCGATGCCGCTGCCGAATTCGAGATCGCCGAACTGTTCGACGACATCGGCGGCGCCTCGAACGACGAAGACGGCGACCGCGGCTGAGCCGGCCCGCGCACGCAAATATCAGGACCGCGGCGGGAAACCGCTGCGGTCCTTTTTTCGTTCCGGTGCAAATTGTTTCCCATCGGAACCAGACGTATCATGGACTTGATGATTGGTAGCCGTCCCTGGACGGAGCTTTCCCATTTCACCCGGGGTTATCAGATGCCGGACCCGTTGAGCCAGCTTCTTGCCAGCCGCGCATGGCTGATGGCTGACGGAGCGACCGGGACCAACCTGTTCAACATGGGCCTGCCGTCGAATGTCGCGCCCGAATTGTGGAATGCCGACCAGCCCGATAAGGTGCGCAGCCTGTACCGGGATTCGGTGGCAGGCGGGGCCGACCTGTTCCTGACCAACACCTTTGGCGGCAATGCCAGCCGCCTGAAGCTGCAGGGCGCGGCGCATCGCGTGCGCGAACTGAACCTGGCGGGCGCCGCCATGGCGCGCGACATCGCCGACGCTTCCGGGCGCAAGGTGATCGTGGCGGGCAACATCGGCCCGACTGGGGAAATCATGGCCCCCATCGGCAGCCTGTCCCACGCCCGCGCGGTCGAGATGTTCCACGAACAGGCCGAGGCGCTGAAGGAAGGTGGGGCCGATGTGCTCTGGGTCGAGACCATCAGCTCGGCCGAGGAATTCCGCGCCGCCGCCGAGGCCGCGCATCTGGCCGACATGCCCTGGTGCGGGATGATGAGCTTCGACACCGCGGGCCGCACCATCATGGGCGTGACCTCGGCCCAGCTCTCGGCGCTGGTGGAACGCCTGCCGAACCCGCCCCTGGCCTATGGGGCGAATTGCGGCGTGGGGGCGGCGGACCTTCTGCGCACGGTGCGCGACTTCGTCGCCTCGGGCAACGAACGGCCGATCATCGCCAAGGGCAACGCCGGGATCCCGCACCTCGAGGACGGGCACCTGCATTACGACGGCACGCCCGCCATCATGGCCGATTACGCCTGCCTGGCGCGCGACCTGGGGGTGCGGATCATCGGCGGCTGCTGCGGGACCACGCCCGCCCATCTGCGCGCCATGCGCGAGGCGCTGGAAACGCGTCCCGCAGGCCCGCGTCCCTCGCTGGAGGAAATCGCGGCGCGCCTTGGCGGGTTCAGCTCGGTCGGGGGTTACTAGAACTTCGGTCCTGGGCTGACAGTCAGCGGCCCGCGCGCTAGACCATGGGCATGACACGACGACATCGCATGACCCGTCCCTTCGTGGCAGCCAGGGTTCTCGTCAGCCACCGCCGTTCGCAGGCCAGCGATTTCATCCTGGCGCTGTTTCTGGCGGGGATCGCGGGGGCCTCGAACGCGGGCGGGTTCTTCGCGCTTGGGCAATACACATCCCACATGACCGGCTATCTGTCGCAGGTCGCCGACAGCCTGGTGGCGGGCAACCTGCTGATCATCGCGTCCGCGCTGCTGGCGATTGCTGCCTTCACCACGGGCGCGGCGTTCAGCACCTTTCTGGTCAACTGGGCACGGCAGCGGATGGGGCGGCGGCAATTCGCATTGCCTTTGGCGGTGCAGGGCGCCTGCCTTGGCTGCTTTGCCTTCGGCGGCATCTTCACCGCCCCGTCGGGTCGGTTGTTCGCCTTGGCCTGCCTGTGCTTCATCATGGGGATGCAGAACGCCACGATTACCAAGATTTCGGGTGCACGGATCAGGACCACGCATGCCACCGGCATGATCACCGATATCGGCATAGAATGCGGCCGTGCGCTCTATCGCCTGTTCCAGCCGCATAGCGCGGTGCGGGCGGATAGGGCGAAACTGCGCATCCTTCTGTCCCTGGTGGGAACCTATGTGCTGGGCGGCATCGTTGGTGCCTTGGGCTATGCGGTAGCGGGGTTCTATTTCTCGTTGCCGCTGGCGGCATTGCTGCTGGCTCTGGCGATGCCCGCCTTTGCCTCGCCACCCCGGCGGCGCCGGCACGGCGTCCACCGACCAGGAATCCAACCGCAAAGGCCAGGACCATGACCGAGCAACGCGACAGCAGGACGGCCATCGGCCGCGGCCTGATGAACAAGTGTCCGAACTGCGGCAAGGGAAAGCTGCTGCGCGGATATCTGGGCGTCCCGGTCGAATGCGAGGTCTGCCACGCGCCCCTGGGCCGCTATCCGGCGGCCGATGGCCCGGCCTTCTTCACCATGACGATCATGCTGCTTCTGCTGATCCCGCTGCTGGGCTTTACCTGGGTGCTGTTCCGCCCTTCGCCGATGATGCTGCTGGTGATCACCGGGCTGGTGACGACGATCGTGACGCTGATCCTGCTGCGCTTCGTCAAGGGCGCGTTCATCGGCTATCTTTGGGCCAAGAACGAACAGGACCGCGGCGCCTGAGGGCCGAAGCCTAGAACAGCGACAACTGTTCGCCCGCCTTGGGCGGCGCGCCGAAGCAGCTGCAATCCAGTGGCGCCGCATCCTTGTGATAGCCAAGCCGCCTGCGCGCCAGGCGAAAGCGTTGCAGCGCCAGATCGGCCTCGATCCCCTGTCCGCGAAAACGGTGGCCAAAGCGCGGATCGTTGTCCTTGCCGCCCCGCATGGCCTGGACCCGGTTCATGATGTGCGCGGCCATGCCGGGGCGGTGGCGGTCCAGCCAGTCCCGAAACAGCGGCGCGACCTCCAACGGCAGGCGCAGGGGGATCATGCTGGCGGTGGTCGCGCCTGCCTCGCGCGCGGCGGACAGGATCGCCTCGATCTCGGGCTCGGTCAGGACGGGAATCACGGGGGCGACCATGACCCGCACGGGGACGCCCGCGGCCGCCAGGTCGCGGATCATCCGCAGGCGCGTCGCGGGCGCGGGCGCGCGGGGCTCCATCGCGCGGGCAAGGCCCGGGTCCAGCGTGGTGATGCTGATGCCGACCGCCGCCATGTCCTTGGCGGCCAGTTCCGCCCACAGGGCGATGTCGCGCAGCACGGTCTGGCCCCGCGTGACCAGCGTCACCGGATGGTTCCAGTCCGACAGCACCCGCAGGATCCCCGGCATGATCGCCAGCTTCGATTCGACCGGCTGATAGGGATCGGTGTTCGTGCCCAAGGCGATCGGCGCGGGGCGATAGGACGGCCGCGCCAGTTCGCGCGCCAGCAGGTCGGCCGCGTCCGGCTTGGCGGTGATCTTCGTCTCGAAATCCAGGCCCGGCGACAGGCCCAGCCAGGCGTGGGTCGGGCGGGCATAGCAATAGATGCAGCCATGCTCGCACCCGCGATACGGGTTGATCGAGCGGTCGAAGGAAATGTCGGGCGAGCTGTTGCGCGTGATGATGCTGCGCGGTCGTTCCGTCACGACCTCGGTTCGCAGCAGGCTGCCCTCCTCGGGGATGTCCCAGCCGTCGGATTCGCGGCTCCTTCGATGCGCTTCGAACCGCCCTTCGGGACGGCTGGCGGTGCCTCGGGCCTTCAGGCGCTCGTCGGGGTTGCGGGGCGGCAGCATGTTGTCATGTTAGAACAAGTCGCGAACATATGCCAATGTTTTGCCGGTTGATGTTCCCGCCGCCTGCCCGCATCCTGCCACCGACCCAGCTTCAGGAGGCGTCATGGCCGACGACTACATCCCACCCAAGGTCTGGACCCAGAAGGCTGCCAATGGCGGCCAATTCGCCAGCATCAACCGCCCCGTGGCCGGCCCGACCCACGACAAGGAGCTGCCGGTGGGCCAGCACCCCCTGCAGCTTTATTCGCTGGCCACGCCCAACGGGCAGAAGGTCACCATCATGCTGGAGGAGTTGCTGGAAGCGGGCCTTGACGCCGAATACGACGCCTGGCTGATCCGCATCAACGAAGGCCAACAGTTCGGCAGCGGCTTCGTGGCGGTCAATCCGAATTCCAAGATCCCGGCGCTGGTGGACCATTCGGTGACGCCGCCGCGGCGGGTCTTTGAATCGGGATCCATCCTGGTCTATCTGGCCGAGAAGTTCAGGGCCTTCCTGCCCGCCGATCCCGCGGCACGGACCGAGGCGATGAACTGGCTGTTCTGGCAGATGGGCTCGGCCCCCTTCCTGGGCGGCGGCTTCGGGCATTTCTACGCCTATGCGCCCCTGAAGATCGAATATGCCATCGACCGCTACACGATGGAGGCCAAGCGTCAGCTGGACGTGCTGAACCGCCACCTGGCCGACAGCCGCTTCATGGCGGGCGAGGAATACTCCATCGCCGACATGGCGATCTGGCCCTGGTACGGGCAGGTCGTGGCAGGAAAGCTTTATGGCGACGCGGCGACCTTCCTGGATGCGGGCATCTATGCCAATGTCCGCCGCTGGCATGACGAGATCGCGGCCCGTCCCGCCGTGCAGCGCGGGATCATGGTCAACAAGACCTCGGGCGAGCCGTCGGAACAGTTGTGGGAACGCCACGACGCGTCCGACTTCCAGACGCGGACGCAGGACAAGATCGGAACGGAATGAAAAAAGGGGGCGTTGCCCCCCTCCTTCGGACTCCCCCATGATATTTCCGGTCCGCCGCAGGCCTGCCTTGGACAACAAGTATCCTCGGGGGTCCGGGGGTGGAAAACCCCCGGCCTTCGTCCAACGGATCAGTTCCGCGCGCGGTCGACCATCTTGCCCTTGGAAATCCAGGGCATCATCTCGCGCAGCTTGGCGCCGACCTGTTCGATCTGGTGTTCGTCGTTGGCGCGGCGCGATGCCTTCAGTGTCGGCTGGCCAACGGCGTTCTCCAGCATGAAGTCGCGCACGAACTTGCCGCGCTGGATGTCCTCCAGCACCGCCTTCATGCGGGCCTTGGTTTCCTCGTAGGGCAGGATGCGCGGGCCAGTGACATACTGGCCGTATTCCGCCGTGTTCGAGATCGAATAATCCATGTTGGCGATGCCGCCTTCATAGATCAGGTCCACGATCAGCTTCACCTCGTGCAGGCATTCGAAATAGGCCATCTCGGGGGCATAGCCCGCCTCGACCAGGGTTTCGAAGCCGCAGCGGATCAGCTCGACCAGGCCGCCGCACAGGACCGCCTGCTCGCCGAACAGGTCGGTTTCGCATTCCTCGCGGAAGTTGGTCTCGATGACGCCCGAACGGCCGCCGCCGATGGCCGAGCAATAGGACAGCCCGATTTCCAGCGCCTTGCCGGTGGCGTCCTGATGCACGGCGACCAGGCAGGGCACGCCGCCGCCCTTGACGTATTCGCCGCGAACCGTGTGGCCCGGACCCTTTGGCGCCATCATGATGACATCGACGCCCGGCTTCGGCTCGATCAGGCCGAAATGCACGTTCAGGCCATGGGCGAAGGCGATCGCCGCGCCTTCGCGCAGGTTGTCGTGGACATATTTCCTGTAGGTCTCGGCCTGCAGTTCGTCCGGCATGGTGAACATGATCAGGTCGGCCCAGGCGGCGGCCTCGGCGATGCCCATGACCTTCAGCCCCTCGCTCTCGGCCTTTTTGGCCGAGGGAGAACCCTCGCGCAGCGCGACCACAAGGTTCTTGGCGCCCGAATCGCGCAGGTTCAGCGCATGGGCATGACCCTGGCTGCCATAGCCCAGGATCGCGACCTTCTTGTCCTTGATCAGGTTCACGTCGCAGTCGCGGTCATAGTAAACGCGCATTTCAAAGTCCTCTCATTCAGTTGGATATCTTCTACGGGATGACAAGCGATGATGTCCGCGTGCCTGACGCGATATTCAGGCCACTTTCCGAAAAGTTCATGCCGTGTTAGGGCTATTTTTATGAATTTCATGCCCGACAGCATTGATCGCCGCATCCTGCGCCAGCTTCTGGCCGAGCCCGAGGCATCGAATGCCGCCTTGGCCGACCGCGCCGGCGTCACGCCCGCCGCCTTGTGGCGGCGGCTGGAGCGGATGCGAGAAGCAGGCGTCCTGAAGGGGGTGCAGGCGCGCATCGACTGGCGCGCGATGGGCTGGGCGGTCGAGGTCAGCCTGCGCTTCACCCTGGACAAGACGAACCCGCGCGCCTTCGACGAATTCCTGGCAGCCCTCCGCCAGGTGCCCGAGGTCATCGAGATACAGTCCTTTCTTGGCAGCGTGGACTGGCGCGCCTCTGTCATCGCGCGCGACATGGCGCATTGGCAGCAGGTTTATCGCGACCGCATCCTGACCCTGCCCCATATCTCGGAACTGGATGCGCTGATGCTGGTCGCCACCATCAAGGACAGCGGGGAACTGGCGCTGTGACCGATGTGGACGCGACCGACCTGGCGATCCTGCGGGTGCTGGCGGCCGATGGCACGCGCAGCGCCGCCGATGTGGGGCGTGCCGTGGGGATCGGCCAGCCCGCCGCCTGGCGGCGCATCAAGCGACTGACCGACGAGGGCGTGATCGCCGGGCGGCGGGTGGTGCTGGACCAGGCCGCGCTTGGCTTTGGGGTCACGGTCTTCCTGGGCATCAAGCTGGCCGCCAAGGGCCGCACCGGGCTAGAGGATTTCGAGCGCGCCGTGACCGCCATCCCCGAGGTTCAACTGGTCCAGCACGTTCTGGGTCAGTTCGATTATCGCCTGCGCATCACCGCGCGCGACATCAGCGATTTCGAACGCATCCTGCGCCGCCGCATCATGACCCTGCCCGGCGTGGGCCAGGTGGAGGCCAACGTGATGCTGTCCGAGGAACGCAGGCCGGGACCCCTTGGCTGCTGAGATGCGTTTCGTCTGGCCCCGCCCCTTGTCCCGCGCTACAGATCCGCCATGCAAAAGATCACGCTTCCCGAACGGCCCAACTGGCGCGACACCGCGAAAGAGGTGGGCTTCACCTTCGCCGACATGCATGGCGAGCCCTATTGGGACGAAAGCTCGGCCTATCTGTTCACCCTGCGCCAGGTCGAGGACGATATCGAGGAGCCCGCGACCGACCTGCACGCCATGTGCCGCGACGCCGTGGCCGAGATCGTCACAAGCGAACAGATGATGGACCGGCTGGGCATCCCGCCCCAGCACCGGGACTTGGTCGCAGACAGCTGGCGCCGCAACGAGCCCGAGATCTATGGCCGGCTGGACCTGGCCTATGACGGCAAGGGTCCGGCGAAACTGCTGGAATATAACGCCGACACGCCGACCTCGCTTTACGAAAGCGCGTCCTTCCAGTGGCAGTGGTTGGAAGACCAGCTTGCGGCGGGCGTGCTGCCGCGCGGCGCGGACCAGTTCAACGGCATCCACGAGGCGCTTGTCGAACGCTTCCGTGCGTTGTTTCCCAAGAACACCGACATCCACTTCACCGCGATGGCGAACAACCCCGAGGATTACGCCACGGTCGAGGCGATGGCCTGGGCCGCGCGCGAGGCCGGCATGGGGGCGCATTACAGCGACCTCGACAAGCTGGGCGTGACCAAGCAGGGCCAGTTCGTCGATGCCGAGGACCGGGTGATCGGCACGCTGTTCAAGCTGTACCCTTGGGAAGACCTGCTGCGCGACGATTACGCGCGCCACATCAAGGCATCGGGCTGCCTGTTCCTGGAACCGGCCTGGAAGGCGCTTGTGTCGAACAAGGGTATCCTGCCGGTGCTGTGGCAGATGTTCGAAGGTCATCCGAACCTGCTGCCCGCCTTCTTCGCCGACGACGTGGCCGACGCGCTGGTGGCGGGGGGGCGTCCGGTGCCCGCCGCGGCCGCGGCCTTCGACAAGGTGGCCGACCAGTTCAAGCGCGGCCATGTGGTGAAGCCGATCTTTTCGCGCGAAGGCGCGGGCGTCAGCATCGTCGAGGCTGGCGATGTGACCGAGGCCTCCCCAAATACCGATTACGACCAGCATCCGCGCATCGTCCAGGCCTATGCGCCCTTGCCCGATTTCGACGGTTTCCGGCCGATCGTCGGCGCTTGGATCGTGGGCGACCGCTGCGTGGGGATGGGCCTGCGAGAGGACCGGGCGCGCATCACGCAGGATCTGTCGCGCTTCAAGCCGCATTTCATTGCGGACTAAAGGGGGAAAGACATGAGGAAACGCTCCAGGACCGTGGCCCTGACCATTCTGGGCGCAGCCAGCTTCGCCATCGCCGGCTGCCGCGAGGAACAGGTCGACGCGCAGGCCTTTCCCGACCTGAACGCCTGCCTTGCCGCCGCCGACCAGGGAGGGCTGTTCACCCCCGACGAGTGCCGCCAGTCCTTCGCCGAGGCCGAGCAGCTGCACGTCGAATCCGCGCCCCGCTATGACAGCCTGCAGGTCTGCGAGGAACAGCACGGCGTCGGCAATTGCGGGTCCGAGGACCAGCAGGTCTCGAACGGCGGGTCGGGCAGCATCTTCATGCCGCTGCTGGCGGGCTATCTGATCGGCTCCATGCTGGGGGGCGGCGGATTGTCGCGGTCCCAGCCGATGTATCGCACGCCCCAGGGCGGCTACACGAATGCCGCGCGGACCAGCACGTTTTCCAGCAATACCGGGCGCGCGGCGCTGAACAGCAGCCAGTTCGCCCGGCCTGCCGCCACGGCCGGACAGCCGCCGATGTCGCGGGCCACGGCCGCCTCGCGCGGGGGGTTCGGCTCGTCCGCTGGCAGCCGCAGCTTTGGCGGTTGACCCGTTGAATTTTTTAGGGGAACCCTGATTGGGCCGGGGCGTCTTGCCCATGTCCCCTTGTCAGGAGTTTCGCCATGACCCGTCTTGCCCCGCTTGCCGTCACCTTGCTGATGGCGGCAACGCCCCTTGCCGCGCAGGATATCGTCGTCTCCTCCAAGATCGACACCGAGGGGGGGCTTCTGGGCAACATGATCCTGCTGGCGCTGAAGGATGCCGGGCTGCCGGTGCAGGACCGCCTGCAGCTGGGCGGCACGCCGATCATGCGCGACGCCATCGTGGCGGGGCAGATCGACATCTATCCGGAATACACCGCCAACGGCGCCTTCTTCTTCAACGAGGCCGACAGCGCGGTCTGGAAGGACGCCGCCAAGGGCTATGCCCGCGTGGCGGAGCTGGACAAGCAGCAGAACGACATCGTCTGGCTGACGCCGTCCCCCGCCAACAACACCTGGGCCATTGCCCTGCGGCAGGAGGTGGCCGAGGAGAACGGCCTGACCACCATGACCCAGATGGGCCAGTGGATCGCGGGCGGCGGGCAGGTGAAGCTGGCGGCGTCCAGCGAATTCGTGACCTCGCCCGCCGCCCTGCCCGCCTTCCAGGAAACCTATGGCTTCATCTTGAAGCCCGACCAGCTTGTGCAGCTTGCGGGCGGCGACACGGCCGCCACCATCGCGGCGGCGGCGCAGCAGACCTCGGGCGTGAACGCGGCCATGGTCTATGGCACCGACGGCGCGATCGCCGAGGCCGGGCTGTTGGTGATGGAGGACGACAAGGCCGTCCAGCCCGTTTATCAGCCCGCGCCCATCGTCCGGGCAAAGGTGCTGGAGGCCCATCCCCGGATCGCCGAGGTGCTGGAGCCGATCTTCACCTCGCTGACGCTGCAAACGCTGCAGACGCTGAACGGCCGCATCCAGGTGGGCGGCGAACCCTCCGCCGCCGTGGCCGAGGACTATCTGAAACAGGCTGGTTTCCTGGACTGATCCGGTGGCGCGGGTCCAGCCGCCTGCCGTTCTGTTCGCCCTGATCGGGCTGGCCGGGCTGGCGCTGCCGCTGGTCCAGTTCAAGCCGAACCGCATCGTCCCGGGCGAGGGCCTGGGCCTTGCAGCCTTGCCCGGTGGCCTTGCGGCGATGCTTGCCCTGGGCGCCGTCCTGGCCGCCGCCTGCTGGTCCGGCTGGCCGGCCGTCCTGCGGCTGGCCGCGGCGATGGTTGCGCTGATCGCGGTCACGCTGTCGCTGGGCGCGGTGGCGGCGCATCTTGTGCCGCCGGGGAATATGCTGGCGCGGGTCGCGCCCGCCTCGGGCTTCTGGCTGCTGCTTCTGGCCTTCGGGTTGATGCTGGCCGATGCCGTGAACCGACTGCGTCCCTCTCTGGCCGTGCGCTGGCTGATGCTGGGGGGCGCGGTGGCGCTGGCGGGAACGATCCTCGGCTCGGGCGCCCTGGACGGCGTGTCGGTCATGCGCGAATACGCCACCCGGCGCGAGCTGTTCGGGCGCGAGGCGCAGGCCCATCTGGCGCTGGCCTTCGGTTCGCTGGGCGCGGCGCTGCTGGTGGGCATCCCCGCCGGCATCGCCATCTTCCAGTCGCCGCGCCTGCGCGGGCCGGTGCTGGGCGTTCTGAACATCCTGCAGACCATCCCCTCGCTGGCGCTGTTCGGCATCATGATCCCGATCTTCGGCTGGGTCGCCGCAACGGTGCCGGGTGCGGCGCGGGCCGGCGTTTCGGGCATCGGCGTCTTTCCGGCGCTTGTGGCGCTGTTTCTCTATTCCCTGCTGCCGGTCGTGTCGAACACGCTGGCCGGGCTGTCGGGCGTTCCCGCCGCCACGCGCGATGCCGCCTTGGGCCTTGGCATGACCCGCGCGCAGCTAATGGCCGGGGTGCTGATGCCGCTGGCGCTGCCGGTGCTGCTGGCGGCGGTCAGGATCGTGCTGGTCCAGAACATCGGCCTTGCGGTCATCGCAGGCCTGATCGGCGGCGGCGGCTTCGGCACCTTCGTCTTCCAGGGGCTGAACCAGACGGCGATGGATCTGGTGCTGCTGGGCGCGCTGCCCACCATCGCGATGGCCCTGGTGGCGGGGATCGCGCTGGACCTGCTGGTCCAGTCCGCCCGGAGGGACACGGCATGATCGAGATCCAGAACCTGACCCGCCTTTACGGCGACCTGCGCGTGGTGGACGATGTCAGCCTGACGGTGGCCAGGGGCCAGGTGATGGTGCTGGTCGGCACCTCGGGGTCTGGCAAGACCACGCTTCTGCGGATGATCAACCGCCTGGTGGAACCGTCGTCCGGCCGCGTCCTGATCGAGGGCGTGGACACCGCCACCCTGCCCCCGCATCTGCTGCGCCGCCGGATCGGCTATGCCATCCAGGGCCACGGGCTGTTCCCGCATCGCACGGTCGCGCAGAACATCGCCACCGTGCCGCGCTTGCTGGGCTGGCCGCGTGCGCAGATCGCCGCGCGCGTCGATGAATTGCTGGACCTGTTCCAGATGGACCCGGCGACCTTCCGGGACCGGATGCCGCACAAGCTGTCGGGGGGCCAGGCGCAGCGCGTGGGCGTCGCGCGCGCCTTGGCTGCCAAGCCCGACCTGCTGCTGATGGACGAACCCTTCGGCGCGCTGGACCCGCTGATCCGCGCCAAGGCGCAGGCCGACCTGAAGGCCATCCAGCGGCGCCTTGGCACCACGCTGATCCTGGTCACCCATGACATGGCCGAGGCGACGGCCCTGGGCGACCGCATCGCCGTCATGGACAAGGGCCGGCTGCTGCAGGACGATACGCCCGCCCGCATCCTGACCGATCCGGCAACGCCCTTCGTGGGCGAATTGATCGGCACGGCGGACCGGGCGCTGCGGCTCTTGTCGCTGATCCCCGTCGCCGACATCGCCATGCCCGGCGAGGCCGCCGGTCCCGCCATCGCCCCCGGCGCGAGCCTGCGCGACGCCCTGGCCGAATGCCTGTGGAGCGGCCGGGCCGCCCTTCCCGTCGAAGGCGGCGGCGTGGTGACGCTGGACGCCCTGCGCACCCAGGCCCGGCACCCATGACCGGCCGGATCCTGCTGGCGGCGTCGGGGCTGTTCCTGCTGGCCTTCCTGATCTCGCCCGCCAGCTTTGCGCCGCTGTTCCAGCCCTTCACCCGGAACGGCGCGCCGGCGATCTATACGCAGACAAGCCTTCTGTCGCTGACCCTGTCGCATCTGGCCATCGTGGCGGCGGCAGTTGCGGGTTCGACGATCGTCGGGCTGGTCTTGGCGATCCTGGTGACGCGGCGGACGGGACGCGAGTTCCTGCCCCTGGCCCGCACCGTCACCGCCGTCGGCCAGACCCTCCCTCCGGTCGCGGTGCTGGCGCTGGCCGTGCCGGTGATGGGCTTCGGCACCGGTCCGACGCTTGTGGCGCTGTTCCTTTATGGCCTGCTGCCCGTGTTCGAGAACGCCCTGGCCGGTCTGACCGGCCAGCCGCCCGCCGTCACCGAGGCCGCGCGCGGCATGGGCCTGACGCCGGGCCAGCGGCTGCGGCAGATCGACCTTCCCCTGTCCCTGCCCCTTCTGCTGGCGGGGATGCGTCTGACCGCCGTGATCTCGCTTGGCACGGCGACGATCGGATCGACGGTCGCGGCCCGCACCCTGGGCGAGGTGATCATTGCCGGGCTTCTATCCTCGAACACCGCCTTTGTGCTGCAGGGCGCGCTGGTGGTCGGCATCCTGGCCGTGCTGATCCACCACGGCTTCCAGGCATTGGAGACCCGCGCGCGGCAGCGGACAGGCCTGGACTAGGCCGTTCCGTCAGATGGCGACGGGCAGCACATGCCAGATGTCGGTCATGTATCCCCGGATCGTCCGGTCCGAGGAAAAGAAACCCGACCGCGCGATGTTGAGCGCCGCCATCCGGTCCCAGGTCGCGCTGTCGCGATAGGCGGCGTCCACCCTGCGCTGCGTGGCGAAGTAGTCGTCGAAGTCGCTGGCGACCAGAAAGGGATCGTCGTTCCAGGTCCGGTCCAGCAGCGCGTAATAGCTTTCGGCCCGGCCAAAGCGGCCCTCGGCGATCAGGTGCAGCGCGGCCCACAGATCCTCGCTCTTCTCGATGGCGGCGCGGGCATGGCCGGGGGTGGCGGCCTCGGCTGCGGCCTCCTCCGTCGTCAGGCCGAACAGGAAGAAGTTCTCGGGCCCGACCAGGCTGCGGATTTCGACATTGGCCCCGTCAAGCGTGCCGATGGTCAGCGCGCCGTTCATGGTGAATTTCATGTTGCCGGTGCCCGAGGCCTCTTTCCCGGCGGTGCTGATCTGTTCGGACAGGTCCGCGGCGGGTATCAGATCCTCGGCCATCGAGACGTTGTAGTTCGGCGGATAGGCGATCTGGAGGTATTTCGACGTGACCGGATCGTTGTTGATCGTCGCCGCCACGTCGTTGATCAGATGGATCACCGATTTCGCCAGCCAGTATGCCGGCGCCGCCTTGCCGCCGAAGATCTTGACGCGCGGCGTCCAGTCGCCGTTCGGATCGTCATGGATCCGCTTCCACAGGGCGATGGCTTCCAGGATGTTCAGAAGCTGGCGCTTGTATTCGTGGATGCGCTTGACCTGGATGTCAAAGATCGCGTCCGGATCGGCCTTCAGCCCCATGCCCGCCAGAAGGCCGTTCGACAGCCAGACCTTGTTGGCGCGCTTGACCTGGCCAAGCGCCTCGCGGAAGGCCCCGTCCTCGGCATGGGGTTCCAGCAACCGCAGCTGTTCCAGGTCGGTGGTCCAGCCCTCGCCGACGGTGTCGTCCAGAAGCTGCGCGAGACCCGGATTGGACATGCGCAGCCAGCGGCGCGGCGTGACGCCGTTGGTCTGGTTCACGATGCGGTCCGGGTGCAGCTTGTGCAGGTCGGCGAAGACCGTGTCCTTGACCAGTTCGCTGTGCAGCGCCGAGACGCCATTCACCTTGCCCGACATGATGAAGGCCAGTTCCCCCATCCGCACTTGGTCGTTCTGGACGATGCCCACATGCGCGGGACGCCCGGTCGCGGCGCGGTGGTCATCGTCGATCATCTGGATGATCTGCAGGTGACGCGGCAGGACGCCGCCCATCAGCCAGGTGGACCAGCGCTCCAGCGCCTCGGGCATCAGGGTGTGGTTGGTATAGTTCAGCACCCCCCTGGCCAGGTCGCGCGCGACCTCGAAGGACAGCCCGTGATCGTCCATCAGCAGGCGCATCAGTTCCGGCCCGGCGATGGCCGGATGCGTGTCGTTCAGCTGGATCGCCACCTTCTTGGGCAGCAGTTGCAAGTCTCCATGCTCCTGCAGGAAGCGCCGCAGGATGTCCTGCAAGGATGCCGAGGTCAGGAAATATTCCTGCTTCAGGCGCAGTTCCTTGCCCGCGTCGGTCGTATCGTCGGGGTAAAGGACGCGCGACAGGGTCCGCGCCAAGGCTTCGGGTTCCGCCGCCGCCGTGTGGTCGCCCGCATTGAAGCGGGGCAGATCCAGCAGCGTCGTCGGATGCGCGCCCCACAGGCGCAGCGTATTGGCCCAGTTGCCGCCCCAGCCGATCACCGGCGTGTCATAGGCCCGCGCGATCACGCTTTCGCCCGGGCGCCAGATGGCGCGGCCATCCACGGTTTCCACATGGCCCTTGAAGCCGACGGTATAGCTGTAGTCGATCTTCACGAATTCCCAGGGGTGGGGCTGGTTCAGCCAGTCCTCGGGCGTCTCGACCTGCTGGCCGCCCTCGAAGCGCTGGCGGAACAGACCGTGTTCATATCGGATGCCAAAGCCGAAGGCCGGGCATTGCAGGGACGACAGCGATTCCATGAAGCAGGCCGCCAGCCGCCCCAGCCCGCCATTGCCAAGCGCCGCGTCGGGTTCGTTGTCCAGAATCTCCTGCCGGTCGAGGCCCAGCATCCGCAGCGCCTCGTCCATGGGCTTTTCCAGCCGCAGGTTGATGATCGCGTCGTCCAGGATGCGCCCGATCAGGAACTCCATGGACAGATAGTAGACCCGCTTGGCCCCTTGGTCGCGCGCGGCGCGGAAGGCGTTGATCCAGGTCCCGGCCATCAGGTCGCGCACCGTATAGCTGACCGCCATCCGCCAATCGAAGGGCGTGGCGAATTCAGGCCCCCGTCCCTGGCTGTGGGTCAGGTGGTGCAGGATCTGGTCGCGCAGGTGCAGGGCCGAAGGAGGAGTTTTCAAGATCGGGCCTTTCGGGCGGAAAAGAATCACGCGTCTGCCGCTGGCCGCCAGAATATCGCTTGGCGGTTAATTTTTGTTGCCAAGTTTCCATACGGTTGAAAAGGGCCGGACGCGCGATTCTATGCTGTGTATCACGGATGCCCGAAATTGTGATCGGCTGCGCCTGCCTCAGGCATCCGCCGTCAGGTCGCACAACACGAAAGCCACCACACTTGCCGCGACGATCCATTCGACCTTTCCCGCCCGTTGGTCTGGCATGGCGTCGCGCGCGCTGTCCAGCCGCCTGCGCCAGTGGCCACCCTGCGCGGGCTGGGGCAGATGCACCCTGGCATCGGGACCGTTGTTGAAGACCAGAAAGACCGCCCCCGGCAGCGCAGCATAGGCGGGCGTCCCCGAGGCCATGCGCATTTCCGCCGCCAGCAGCCGCCCCTGGGGGTTCGACCAGTCGGCGGGCGTCATCGGCTGGCCGTCGGCGCGGCGCCAGAACAGGTCGGGCAACCCGTCCTGTTCGCGCGACTGGCTGTGCAGGAACCGGCGCTGGCGCAGGATCGGATGGGCCTTGCGGAAGGCGATCACCTGGCGGCAGAAGTCCAGAAAACCCCGGTCCGCGCCTTCCCAGTCCACCCAGCCCAAGGGGTTGTCCTGGCAGTAGGCATTGTTGTTGCCGTTCTGCGAATTGCCAAGCTCGTCCCCCGCCAGGATCATGGGGGTGCCCTGGCTCAGCAGCAGGGTGGCAAACAGGTTGCGGCGGCGGCGGTCGCGGCGGGCCCGGATGGCGGGATCCCCGGTCGGGCCTTCCACGCCCATGTTGTCCGACAGGTTGTGGTTGTGCCCGTCGCGGTTATCCTCGCCGTTCGCCTCGTTGTGTTTCCTGGCGAAGCTGACGGTATCCATCAGCGTGAAACCGTCATGGGCGGCGATGAAGTTGACCGAGGCGGTGGCCGCCCGCCCGTCATGGTCGAAGCGCGCCGCCGATCCGGCGATGCGCTTGGCCAGATGGCCGATGTGGCCCGCGTCGCCCCGCCAGAAGGCGCGCACATCGTCGCGGAAGCGGTCGTTCCATTCGCAGAAGGGCGCAGGATAGGCGCCCAGTTGATAGCCTCCCTCGCCCAGGTCCCACGGCTCGGCGATCAGCTTGACGCGGTTCAGGACCGGATCCTGCCTGACCGCGCGAAAGAACGGCCCGTCGCGGTCAAAGACGCCGCGCGTGCGGCCCAGAACCGAACACAGGTCGAAGCGGAAGCCGTCCACATGCATCACCTCGACCCAGTAGCGCAGCGAATCCACCACCAGCCGCAGCGCGAAGGGACTGTCGAGATTCAGGACATTCCCCGTCCCCGCGTCATTCGCGTAAAAGCGCCGGTCCTCGGCCAGCCGGTAATAGGCGGCGTTGTCGATGCCGCGAAAGGACAGGGTCGGGCCAAGGTGGTTGCCCTCGGCGGTGTGGTTGTAGACCACGTCCAGGATCACCTCGATCCCGGCCTGGTGGAAGCGGGCGACCATCTGCTGGAATTCCGCGATGTCGTCTGCCTGCATGTAGCGTGGCTCGGGCGCGAAGAAGCCATAGGACATGTAGCCCCAGTAGTTCGACAGTCCCCGGTCGGTCAGGAAGCGGTCGTCGGCGAAGGCGTGGACCGGCAGAAGCTCGATGGCCGTGACACCCAGGCCGTTCAGATGGTCCAGGATCGGGTCCGAGGCCATGGCAAGGTATGTCCCGGGATGCCGCACCTCCGGGTGCAGCATGGTCAGGCCCTTCACATGCGCCTCGTAGATGACGGTTTCCGTCAACGGGCGGCGCAGCGGCTGGTCGTCGCCCCAGCTGAAGGCGGGATCCACCACGACGCAGCGCGGCATGTGCGCGGCGCTGTCGCGGCGGTCGAAGGACAGGTCCGAATCGTGATGCCCGGCGCGGTATCCGAACAGCGCGTCATGCGGACGCGGGCTGCCCGTCAGGCGCTTCGCATAGGGGTCGATCAGCAGCTTGTTCGGGTTGAAGCGATGCCCCTCCCGCGGGCGATAGGGCCCATGGACGCGGAAGCCGTATCGCTGGCCCGGCGCCAGCCCGGCGATGTATCCGTGCCAGATGTGGCCTTCGCGTTCCGGCAGCGGGATACGCGTTTCGCGGTGCTTGTCGTCGAACAGGCACAGCACCACCTGGTCGGCATGCTGCGAGAAAATGGCGAAGTTGACCCCGCCCCCGTCGAACGAGGCGCCAAGCGGAAACGGATGCCCCGCCGTGATCGTGTGGTTCATCTGCCGGCCGTCAGCCGGGCATAAAGCGCGGCATAGGCCCGTGCCGACTGGTCCCAGCCGACGGGCTGCGCCATCGCGTTCGCGACCAGCCGGGACCATGTGTCCTTGTCCCGGTAAAGCTGGCACAGCCGGGTCAGGGCGTTGCGCAACGACTCGGCCGTCACGGGCGAGAACTGGATGCCCGTCGCCACCCCTTGCGCCAGGCTGGCGGGGGATGCGTTGATGACGGTATCGGCCAGCCCGCCGGTCAGGCCCACCACCGGCACCGTGCCATAGCGCAGCCCGTACATCTGCGTCAGCCCGCAAGGCTCGAACCGCGAGGGAACCAGGATCGCGTCGCCCCCCGCGATCATGCGGTGCGACAGCGCCTCGTCATAGCCGATGCGCACGGCGACATGGGGGTTCTGTTCGCCCAGGCGGCGGAAGGCATGTTCAAGCGCCGGTTCGCCCGACCCCAGAAGCGCAAGCTGCCCGCCATGATCCAGCAGCGCGGGCAGCGCCTCGGCCACCAGATCCAGGCCCTTCTGGTGCGTCATCCGGGACACGACCACGCAAAGCGGGCCGTCCGCTTCCGGCAGGCCCATCTCGGCGCGCAGGGCGGCCTTGCTGGGGGCCTTGCCGGGCAGGCTGTCATAGGGCCGGATCGCGGGATCGGTCGCGGGGTTCCAGGCGTGCAGGTCGATGCCGTTCAGGATGCCGGTCAGCGCTTCGCGCCGAAACCGCATCACCCCGTCCAGGCCCATGCCGAATTCGGGGGTCATCAACTCCTCGGCATAGGTGGGGGACACGGTGGTCAGGGCATCCGCCTCCATCAGCCCGGCCTTCAGCGCCGAGATGCCGCCATAGAACTCGTAGCCATCCATCTGGAAGCGCCAGGGATCGAGGCGGAGCGACTGCATCCGGCCGGCATCCGTCGCCCCGGTGAAGGCGATGTTGTGGATGGTCAGCACCGTGGCGGGACCGCCGCCCATCTGGCGCAGGTATTCGGGGACGAAACCCGCCTGCCAGTCGTGGCCATGCAGAACCTGCGGATGCCAGCCCGCCGCGCCATGGATCCCGACATGCGCGCCGACCCAGGACAGCGCGGCAAAGCGTTCGGGATTGTCGGGCCAGTCCCGCCCGTCCGGGCCCAGATAGGGATTGCCCGGCCGCGAGAACAGGTGGGGGGCGTCGATCACCAGCAGATCCAGCCCCGCCGCCCAGCCGGTCAGAAGCCGTGCCGGGGCGCCGAACAGGTCATCGAAGTGCGCGGCCTCGGTCCAGTCATGCAGGGCGGCGATCACGGCGGGATAGCCGGGCAGCAGGGTCCGCATCTGGACCCCCTGGGTCCACAGGGCGGCGGGGAGCGCGCCCGCCACATCCGCCAGCCCGCCCGTCTTGACCAGCGGCGCGCATTCCGAGGCGATGGACAGGACCCGCGTCACAGGCTGGCCGCCCGGCGGTCCAGCATGTCCTGGGTGATCAGGGTGATGCCTCCTTCGCTGACGCGGAACCACTTGGCGTCCTCGGCGTGATCCTCGCCCACGACCAGGCCCTCGGGGATGACCACGCCCCGGTCGATCACCGCGCGGGTCAGGCGGGCACGCCGCTGGACGGTGACGTAGGGCAGCACCACGACATGATCCAACGACGCATAGCTGTTGGTATGGACCTGCGTGAACAGCAGCGAGTTGCGGATTTCCGTGCCCGAGATGATGCAGCCCCCCGACACCATGGACGACACGGCAATGCCGCGCCGGTCCTTTTCGTCATGGATGAATTTCGCGGGCGGCGCGCTTTCGGAATAGGTCCAGATGGGCCATTCGCGGTCCCACAGGTTCAGTTCGGGGGTAAAGTCGGTCAGGTCGATATTGGCCTTCCAGAAGGCATCCACCGTGCCCACGTCCTTCCAATAGGCGGGCGCGCCCGGATCGCGCACGCAGGACACATCGAAGCGGTGCGCCATCGCCTTGCCCCTGCGCACGATCTCGGGGATCAGGTCGTTGCCGAAATCATGGCTGGAATTCGGATCCTCGGCATCCCTCAGCAGCAGATCGCGCAGGAAGGGCCAGCTGAAGACATAGATCCCCATGGAGGCCAGCGCGCTGTCGGGATCGTCAGGCATCCCCGGCGGATCGGAGGGTTTTTCCAGGAACGAGGTGATGCGCCCGGTTTCGTCCACCGCCATGACGCCAAAGGCCGTCGCCTCCATCCGGGGCACGGTCAGGCAGCCGATGGTCACGTCCGCGCGGCTTTCGCAATGCTCGCGCAGCATGATCTCGTAATCCATCTTGTAGATGTGGTCACCCGCCAGGATCACGATGTAATCGACGTCATAGCTGTCCACGATGTCGATGTTCTGGGTCACCGCATCGGCGGTGCCGCGATACCAGTGTTCCTCTGACATGCGCTGGCTGGCGGGCAGGATGTCCATGAATTCGTTGCGCTCGGCCCGGAAGAAGTTCCAGCCCCGCTGCACATGGCGGATCAGGCTGTGGGCCTTGTACTGGGTGGCGACCGCGATCTTGCGGATGCCTGAATTCATCGCGTTCGACAGGGCAAAGTCGATGATGCGGGTCTTGCCACCGAAATAGACCGCCGGTTTGACGCGGCGGTCGGTCAATTCCTTCAGGCGGCTGCCCCGCCCGCCGGCCAGCACGAAAGCCATCGCGCGCCGGGTCAATCTTGCCTCGGACATCCAACATCCTCCCCTTGAATACGTTCGCCTGCAACAAGGATCACGACCGACAAGGGCGGCAGGGTGATCACCATCGAGGCGGGCTGGCCGTCCTGCGGCTTGTCCGTGGCCTCGACCCCGCCAAGGTTGCCCATGCCGCTGCCGCCATAAAGGGCCGCGTCGGTATTGATCGCCTCCCGCCAAGGGCCCGCCTGCGGGACGCCGATGCGGAAACCGGGCCGCGGCACCGGAGTGAAGTTGCAGGCGACGACCACCGGGGGATCGCCCGGCTCGCCCCGGCGGATCCAGACATAGGTCGATTGCGCCGGATCGGTCGCCACCCACTGGAAGCCGTCGGGATCCGCATCCTTGCGGTAAAGCGCGGGGGTTTCTCGATAAAGCCGGTTGAGGTCGCGCACCAGCGCCTGCACGCCCTGGTGCCGGGGCTGGGCGGCGGCGGGCCAGTTCAACTCGCCATTGTGGTTCCACTCCTCGGGCTGGCCGAACTCGCAGCCCATGAACAACAGCTTCTTGCCCGGATGGCCCCACATGAAGCCGTAATAGGCGCGCAGGTTGGCGAATTGCTGCCATTCGTCGCCCGGCATCTTGCGCAGCATCGACCCCTTGCCGTGGACAACCTCGTCATGACTGATCGGCAGGATGAAGTTTTCGGAAAAGGCATACATCAGCCCGAAGGTCATCAGGTCGTGGTTGTATTGCCGGTGCACCGGATCGCGCTGCATGTAGCGCAGCGTGTCGTTCATCCAGCCCATGTTCCACTTGAAGCCGAAGCCAAGCCCGCCCGCGTCCACGGGGGCCGATACCTTGGGAAATGACGTGCTTTCCTCGGCCACGGTCATGATGCCGGGGCTTTCGGCATAGGCCGCGACATTCATGGCCTTGAGGAAGTCGATCGCCTCCAGGTTCTCGCGCCCGCCATGCTTGTTGGGGATCCACTGTCCTTCGGACCGCGAATAGTCGCGGTAGAGCATGGAGGCCACCGCATCCACGCGCAGCCCGTCGATGTGGTATTCCTCCAGCCAATACAGTGCATTGGCGATCAGGTAGTTCCGGACCTCGGTCCGGCCATAGTTGTAGATCAGCGTGTTCCAGTCCTGATGAAAGCCTTCGCGCGGGTCGGCATGTTCGTAAAGCGCGGTCCCGTCGAAGCGCGCCAGACCATGGGCGTCCGTGGGGAAGTGGCCTGGCACCCAGTCCAGCAGGATGCCCAGTCCCGCCTCGTGCGCGGCCTCGACCAGGTCGCGGAATTCGTGGGGCGGGCCGAAGCGGATCGTCGGCGCATACATCCCCACCGGCTGGTATCCCCAGGATCCGTCGAAGGGAAACTCGCTGACCGGCAGCAGTTCCAGATGCGTGAAGCCCATGTCGGCGGCATAGGCCACAAGGTCGCGCGCCAGTTCCTTGTAGGACAGCGGCCGCCCGCCCTGGTCCAGCCGCCTGCGCCAGGATCCCAGATGCACCTCATAGATGCTGATCGCCGCGCGGCGGTCCTGGACGGCGGCCCTGCCCGCCATCCAGTCGCCGTCCTTCCAGCCATAGCCGGTGATGTCGCGCACCACGCTGGCCTTTTCCGGTGGGTGCTGGCTGCCAAACCCCACCGGGTCGGCCTTCATCAGCAGCCCGCCCTGAGCATCGAGGATCTCGTATTTGTAAAGCGCCCCCTCGGCCACGCCCGGCAGGAAAATCTCCCACACGCCGCTGCCGCCGATGCGCCGCATCGGGTTGCGGCGGCCATCCCAGGCATTGAAGGGGCCGACCACCGAAACCCGCCGGGCATTCGGCGCCCAGACCGCGAAATGCGTGCCGGCGGCGCCTTCATGCACGATGACATGCGCGCCAAGCGCCTGCCACAGCCGGCGATGCATGCCCTCGCCCAGCAGATGCAGGTCAAGCTCGCCCAGGACCGGGCCGAAGCGATAGGGATCGTCGAACTGCCATTCGGCCCCGCCCGCCGTGCGGGCCTTCAGCCGATAGGGGCCGGACACCCGCCCCTGGAACAGGTCGCCGAAGACACGCTCCAGCGGCACATCGCCCGCATCCGTCACGGCGCCGAGGGCGGCCAGGTCGGGATGATAGACGGTCAGCCAGCCGTCATGCGGTCCCAGGATATCGAAAGGGCGGTCGCAGCGCCCGCCTGACAGGGCGGCGATATCGTCGTTCGTCAAGCGCAGAAGATCGTCAGGCGTTTGTCCCATGAACCCACTCTAACCGGCCCGCCGTTGGGGGCAATCTGTCTTGTAACGCCGAAATCGTCTTTCCGGTGCCACACCCGTCGTGTTCTATCGGCGCCAAGGCGATCCAACAGGAGAAACGGATGACCGAATGGTGGCGCGACGCGGTGATCTACCAGATCTATCCCCGCAGCTTTCAGGACAGCAACGGCGACGGGATCGGCGACCTGCCGGGCATCACCCGTCGGCTGGACCACGTGGCCTCGCTGGGCGTGGATGCGATCTGGCTGTCGCCCATCTTCACCTCGCCCATGAAGGACATGGGCTATGACGTCAGCAACTACTGCGACATCGACCCGCTGTTCGGCACGCTTGCCGATTTCGACGCGCTTGTGGCGCGTGCGCACGAACTGGGCCTGAAGGTTATCATCGACCAGGTCCTCAGCCATTCCAGCGACCGCCACCCGTGGTTCGCCGAAAGCCGGTCCAGCCGCGACAACGACAAGGCCGATTGGTATGTCTGGGCCGATCCGAACCCCGACGGCACGCCGCCGAACAACTGGCCCTCGGTCTTTGGCGGCCCGGCCTGGGAGTGGGAGCCGCAGCGGCGGCAGTATTACCTGCACAACTTCCTGATCGAGCAGCCCGACCTGAACCTGTGGAACCGCGACGTGCAGGACGCGCTTCTGGGCACGATGCGCTTCTGGCTGGAACGCGGCGTGGACGGCTTCCGGCTGGATACGGTCAACTTCTACTTCCACGACGCGCGGCTGCGGAACAACCCGCCCAATCCCGACAGCGCCGCGCCCGACACCTACAACATGCAGCGCCATGTATATTCGAAGAACCGGCCCGAAAATATCGCCTTCCTGAAGCGGATGCGCAAGCTGACCGACGAATACGACGCCCGCATGATGGTCGGAGAGGTGGGCGAAAGCGGCGATACCTCGATCCACATCATGGCCGAATACACCGCCAGCACCGACCGGCTGCACATGTGCTACAGCTTCGAGATGCTGAGCCACCAGTTCACCGCCCGCCATTTCCGCCACACGATCGAAGGTGTCCACCAGGACGCGCCCGACAGCCATGCCTGCTGGTCCTTTTCCAACCACGACGTGTTCCGCCACGTCACCCGCTGGCTGCCCTATGCCGAAAGCGCCGAGGCCCTGGCCCGGCAATCGGCGGCGATGCTGCTGTCCTTCCCGGGCACCATCTGTCTTTACCAGGGCGAGGAACTGGGCCAGACCGAGACCGAGCTGGTCTACGAGGAACTGACCGATCCCCCTGCCCTGCGCTTCTGGCCCGAGGTCAAGGGGCGCGACGGCTGCCGCACGCCGATGGTTTGGGACGAAAGCCCGAACGCGGGCTTTTCGACTGCCAAGCCCTGGCTGCCGGTCAAGGACGCACAGGCGGCGCGCGCGGTGGCGGGCCAGCAATCCGACAATGACAGCGTGCTTTCGGCCTATCGCGCGACCATCGCCTTCCGCAAGTCGCAGGTGCCGCTGCGGATGGGCGAAACCTCGTTCCTGGACCTGCCCGAGCCGATCCTGGCCTTCTATCGGGGCATCGAGGGGCTGGCGCTGACCTGCGTCTTCAACCTGTCCGCGGAATCCCAGCGGCTGACCCTGTCGGACGGCGCGGACCTGGTCGGCCCATCGCAGGCCACGCTGTCCGAGGGCGTGCTGGACCTGCCGCCGAACGGCTTTGCCTGGCTGGACCGCGCGGTCAGGCTATCCGCGTGAATCAGTCGGGCTTGCGCCGTACGAACAGCTCGAAGGCCAGATAAAGACCGGCAGCCCCCGACAGAAGCGCCCAGAAGGGGTTGCCCGTGTAAAGCTCGACCCCCGCCCAGATCAGGGGCGTGGCGACGCAGGCCACCCGCACCCAAAGCTGACGGAAAAACGGCGCATTCGGATCAACCAGCATCTGTCACGGCTCCTGCGTTGGACTGCAAATATCCCGGGGGTCCGGGGGCTGGCCCCCGGTCTTTCTACAACCCCGCCAGCCATGGCGCCGCCCCGGCAAAGGCCCCGGCCACATGGTCGATGAAGGCGCGCGTCTTGCGCGGCATCGGCCGGACCGGCGGCCAGACCACGCTGACGGGCAGGGACCGCTGCGGCAGATGGGGCAGCAGCCGCACCAGCCGCCCGTCGCGCAAGGCATCATGGACAATGAACATCGGCAAAAGCGCCAGCCCGAGACCCCCGATTGCCATGTCGCGGATCGCATCGCCATTGTTCGCCGTGATCCGCCCCGGGGGCGGGGGCGCCACGTCCGGGCCAAAGGGCCAGAGATCCCCCATCCGTGCATTCAGATAGCCGATGGTACGATGCCCGGCCAGATCGCGAGGCGCCCCGATGGCCCCATGCACCGCCAGATAGTCGGGGCTGGCGACCAGGACGCGCGGATCCTCGCAAACCCTTCGCGCCATCAGGCTGCTGTCCTTCAGCTCGCCGATGCGCAGGCCGACATCGAAGCCCGCCCGGCCCAGGTCGGTCAGCTGGTCGTCGTAATCCAGCACGATCTCCAGCCCGGGATGGGCGCGGGCGAAACCCGCGATCACCGGGCCCAGGTGGCGGATTCCGAAGCTCATCGGGGCGGCGATGGCCAGGCGGCCCCGCAGATCCGCCTGCCCGCCCACGCTTTCGGTCGCGGCGATCAGTTCCGCCAGGGCCGGGCGCAGCCGGTCGGCCAGGGCCAGGGCATTGTCGGTGGGCGCGATCCGGCCCGCATGGCGCACGAACAGCGCCACGCCAAGCGCCGCCTCGAAATCGCTGATCCGCTTGCTGACCACTGATTTCGACAGATCGGCCCGCGCCGCCGCGCCGGAGATGCTGCCCGCGTCCAGCACGGCCAGGAATGTGCGAATGTCGTTGATCGACCAGTCCATCGGCGCACCATAGCCGGGATGGCATCGTTCGCAAGAACCGAACGCCGCTTTGCCGCGGCGGCGGCTGCCCCGAACGGTGCGTTTGCGCCATATTGGCATCAAGCAAAGGGAAAGGAGCAGCACCCATGCAGCTGACCGGCATCCACCACCTGACCGCCATCACCGCCGACGCGGCGGGCAACAACCGCTTCTACACCGACAGCCTTGGCCTGCGCCGGGTGAAGAAGACGGTGAACCAGGACGACATCTCGGCCTATCACCTGTTCTTCGCGGACGGGGCGGGCACGCCCGGCACCGACATCACCTTCTTCGACTGGCCGGTCGGCCGCGAAGGGCGCGGCACCCATTCGATCAGCCGCACCGGCCTGCGGGTGGCCGAGGACAGCCTCGACTGGTGGGCCGCGCGGCTGACCGGCCTTGGCGTGTCCACCGGCAAGGTCGCCACGCTGGACAACCGCGCCAGCCTGGACCTGGAAGACCCCGAAGGACAGCGCCTGCGCCTGGTCGCCGCGCCCGATCCCGCAGGGCAGCCCTGGGATCAAAGCCCCGTGCCTGCGGAACACCAGATCCGCGGCCTGGGCCCGATCACGATCTCGGTGCCCGAACTTGCGCCGACCGAGGCCGTGCTGACCGAAGTCATGAACATGACGCGGGTGCGCGACTATGCCAGCCCGGATGGGCAGGGGCAGGTCCATGTCTTCCAAATGGGCAATGGCGGGGCGGCCGCCGAACTGCATGTCGCGGTCCAGCCCGGCCTGCCCGCGGCCCGGCAGGGCGCGGGCGGTGTCCACCACGTCGCCTTCCGCGTGCCCGATCCGGCGGCGCTTGCCGAATGGGCCGCCCGCCTGCGCGGGTTCCGCGTCCCCAATTCGGGCGAGGTCGAGCGGTATTATTTCCGCTCGCTGTATTTCCGCGAACCCGGCGGCAACCTGTTCGAACTGGCGACCGACGGGCCGGGCTTCGACGTGGACGAACCGCGCGAAACGATGGGCCAGGGCCTGTCGCTGCCGCCCTTCCTGGAAGGCCGTCGCGCCGCGATCGAGGCGGGCCTGAAGCCGCTGGACTGATGGCCGCGCCAAGGGCACCCTTGCCCCCGGCACTTCACGAAGGGATTTCGCATGACCACCATTCTTGGCCTTTCGGGCAGCCTGCGCCGCGCCTCGTTCAACACGGGCCTTCTGCGCGCCGCGCATGAGAAGGCGCCCGAGGGCGTGCAGATCGTCATCGGCGATATCTCCGGCGTGCCGCTGTATAACGGCGACGAGGAAGCCGCCCATGGCACGCCGCCGGCGGTCGCCACGCTGAACCGGCAGCTGGCCCAGGCCGACGGCCTGCTGCTGGTGACGCCCGAATACAACAACGGCATCCCCGGCGTCTTCAAGAACGCCATCGACTGGATGTCCCGCGGCGAGGGGCTGGCGCTGTTCGCGGGCAAGCCCGTCGCGGTGATCGGCGCCTCGCCCGGCGGGTTCGGGACCACGCAGGCGCAGACGCATTGGTGGCCCGTGCTGCGGACGCTGAAGACCCTGCCCTGGTGGGAGGGCCGGTTGATGGTGTCGCGCGCGCGCGGGCTGTTCGACGCGGACGGCACCCTGACCGACGACAAGACCCGCGAACAGCTGGCGGAATTCGTCGCGGGCTTTGCAGCCAGTTTGCGAAAGGACAAGCCATGACCCCCGCCATCGACCATGTCGTCCTGACCGTGCGCGACTTGCCGGGCATGACGGCTTTCTACCGCGACGCAATCGGCCTGTCCCCGCTGGGCGGCGACAACGGCAGCGCACGCCTGGGCGCGGGCAATCGCACCCTGCTGGAACTGCGCGCCGAACCCGCCGCCCGGCCCCGCGATCCGCGCCAGGCGGGGCTGTTCCACACTGCTTTTCTTTTGCCCGACCGCGCCGCCCTGGCCCGCTGGCTGCGCCATGCGGCCGACAGCGGGGTCCGGCTGACCGGCGCCAGCGACCACGGCGTCAGCGAGGCGCTCTATCTGGACGACCCCGAGGGAAACGGCATCGAGATCTATCGGGACCGTCCCCCATCAGACTGGACCCGCGACGGCAGCCGGATCCTGATGTTCACCCGCAGGCTGGATCTGGACGACCTGCTGTCTGCGGCGGACGTCCCCTGGACCGGCGCGCCCGAGGGCAGCAGCATCGGCCATGTCCACCTTCAGGTGGGCGATCTGGACCGGGCCCATGATTTCCTCGCGGGCGACCTGGCCTTGACGCGGACCTTCGACGGCCAGGGTGGAGCCTGGTATGGCTGGAACGGCTATCACCACCATCTGGCCGGCAATGTCTGGAACAGCCGGGGCGCGGGTCCCCGTGACGCGGGAATGGCGGGCCTGGCCGAGGTCGTCATCGCGGATCCCCGCCGCGCCGGGCAGGCGATCGGCGACCCTTGGGGCACGCGCTTCCGCTTCGTGTAAGGCCCGGGCAAGACCCCGCCCTAGGGCTCGACGCGTTCGCCCGGCGCGGTGGCGAAGGCATCCGCCCAGTCGGGATGCTTGGCATAGCGCGACAACACATAGGAGCACAGCGGAAGGATCCGGAAGCCCGATTTCCGCGCATCCGCGACCATGTATTCGACCAGCGCGCCCGCCGCGCCCGTGCCGCGCAGTTCGGCGGGCGCGCCGGTGTGATCGGCGCTGATCCGATCCGGGCCGCGGCGGGTGAAGGTCAGTTCCGCCTCGGCAGCCGTGCCCGCCATCCGCGCGACATAGCGGCCGTGGCGGGCGTCGATCTCTTCCTTGGTGATGGTCAGGTCAGGCATCCGTTATCCCCTTCATCCAGTCAGTGGCGGCAGTCAGGTCGTCGGCCACGATGTCATGCCCGGCCTGGACGACGCGGGCATCCAGGGCTGCGCCCCGGGCGGCCAGCCATTCGTTCAGGCGCGGCGCATGGGGGCCGTAAGGGTCGCGCGCGCCCGTCAGGGTCAGCACCGACACGCCGGTCAGGTCGGCCTGCGGCAGATCCTCCAGCACCGCCATCGGCCGCATCAGGATCGCGCGCCGGATCAGTCCCGGCTGCAGGCCCATGATGGCGGCGGCGAAGTTCGCGCCGTTGGAATAGCCCATCACCGTGATGCGCGCGGGATCCAGGTCATAGGCCGCCAATGCGCCCTTCCAGAAGGCGGCAAAGGCCTGCGCCTCGTCGCGGATGTCCTGCTGATCGAAGCTGGTCATGGAGGTGCGACGGAAGAACCGCGCCACGCCCTCCTCGGTCGAACGGCCGCGCACGCCCAGCAGCGTTGCATGCGGCGCGATCCGGTGGGCCAGCGGCATCAGATCGGCCTCGTTCCCGCCGGTGCCGTGCAGCAGCACCATGGCCGAGCCGTCGGGCTCGTCGGGCTGGCGAAGCCGGTGAACGAAGGGAAGTTCTCTCATCCGTATCCTTTCCTCGCCCGGACGGGCGAATTGCGGCAAGCGCAGCCGCAGGTCGGCAGTGTCGGCCAGATGCGGGGGAATCATCAGGGCCCGGCCCAGACTATCCGCATCCTCGTCCACCGCCATGCCCGGACCATCCGTCGCAAGCTCGACCAGCGTATCCCCCGGTTCGCGGACGTAAAGCGACGTGAAATACCTGCGGTCATGCACCGCCAGCTCGCCCGCGTTGCGCGTTTTCAGGGCATCGTGGTGGCGCTGCAATGCCGCAGGATCGGGCACCCGCAGGGCGACATGGTCGATGACGCCGGTCCCGGGAATGCCCGGCACGAAGCCCGAGGCATCGCGGATGTCGACGGCATCGGTGTCCGACAGCAGCCGGGTCAGCCCGCTCTCGGCCGGGCCCGCGCGATAGCCGAAGGGGCGCAGGAAGGCGGCGGTCTGCCCGGGCATGGCGGACCAGATCGTGACGGCGCGGATCCGGCCGGGCGCGGCGGGCCAGCCGGTATCGGCCATGTCGGTGCCCACCAGCTTGACGATGATGCCGTCGGGATCCTTCAGCCGCAGCACGGGCTCGCCGAACTCTCGCACCGGGCCTTCGACGCGCAGGCCGCGCTGCATGGCGCGGGTCAGCCAGTCGCCGATCCGCGCGCGGGGAATCGCCAGCGCGATCTCGGCCACGCGGCCATGGCCCACGCGGCCCGGCGCGCCGTCCTGCCAGACAAGGAAGCTGACAAGGCTGCCGGGGGTGCCCGCCGGATCGCCATAGAACAGGTGCAGTTGCTCGGCATCCTCGAAGCCCGCGGACTGCTTGACCAGCGACAGGCTCAGAAAGCCCATCCAGAAATCGACATTCGCCTGCACGTCGCGGGTGATTGCCGTGACATGATGGATTCCGCTGGTCATCGCACACCTCTGGTTTCGCAAAACTTCCCACGAAGAATGCGGTTCCTGCCGGCCCTGCGCCATCCCCGCGGCCGCCAACCCGGTGTTCGGCGCAGGCGAACGCGTCCATGCCTGGCAGTTCGCAGTCCACGGACCTGCCCCGAGGACCAGATCAGGGAGAAGATGCATGATCTGGAACCCTGCACCCGCTTCTCCCGCCAATCACAAGGATCGCGGCCTCCACGTCACCGAAGGGTTCATCCGCATTGCCGGACGGGAAATCGGTGCGGGGCAGACGAGGGGCTTGCGCCCGGGCAACGCGATCGCGGTGCAGGCGGGCGACCGTGGCGATGGCGCCTGGCAGGGAAACGCTGGACGGGCCGCGCGATATCTGGTGGAACGTCATGGCATCCTCTTGCGAACGCATCGAGGAGGCGAGACGCCAATGGCGGGCGGAACACCGGGGCCGGGGTCCGTTCGACCTGCACCCACCGACCGCGCCAGGCATATCCGCTGCCGGAAAGGAACCGAGGAATGACGATCAGGACCGCTCAGGACGTGCTGGACTTCTGGTTCTCGGAGGAGATGGAGCCGCACTGGTTCGCCAAGTCGGACGAGATCGACGCCCGCATCCGCGACGGCTTCGCCGACACCTATCACGCCGCGCATCGGCGCGAGTTGGACAACTGGGCCAGGACGCCCGACGGCGCACTGGCCCTGATCGTCGTTCTGGACCAGTTCCCGCGCAACATCTTTCGCGGCACGGGGCGCACCTTCGAATCGGACGACATCGCCCTGGAACATGCCCGCGCCGCGGTGGATGCGGGCTTTGACCAGCAGATCGACGCCAAGCGGCGGGTGTTCCTCTACCTGCCCTTCGAGCATAGCGAGGATCTGCCCGACCAGACCATGTCGGTCGAACTGTTCGAGGCCCTGGGCGACCCAGGCTATCTGGACTATGCCATCCAGCACCACGACATCATCGAGAAGTTCGGCCGCTTCCCGCATCGCAACACCCTGCTGGACCGGCCGAATACACCGGACGAGGAAGAGTTCCTGAAGACCCACAAGGGGTTCTGAGCCGGGACAACCCAGGCCCAAGGCCAGGTCAGGGGCGGCGCGCTCCTATCCTGCCCGGCCGATCTGCTGGATCGCAGTGAAGCCTTCGAAGCGGGGCCCGCCCACGTAAAGCTTCTTCGTCTCGCCCGCGCGGGCATGGGCGTCGCGGAACTGCTGGCTGCGGGTCCAGCCGCGGAAATGCTCCTCGGATTCCCAGACGGTGTGCGAGGCGTAAAGGCGGCGGCCGTCCTCCTCGGGGCCTTTCAGCATGTGGAATTCGACGAAACCCGGCAGCTCGTTCAGCTTGCTGTCGCGGGACAGCCACAGGGCCTCGAATTCGGCGGCATTCTCGACCGGCACGGTGAAGCGGTTCATGGCGATGAACATGGGCGTCCTTTCTGACTGGCGATCCTGAAGGCATCTTCCCGCCGCTCAGGCGCGGGCGACAGCCCTGTCACGCGGTTGTGAGCCGCGTGGCGCGCTGCGGCTTTGGGCCGGGGGCGGATCCACGCTAGCCTTTCCGCGTCACGCCAGGGGGATGTCATGCGCCTTGCGATCCTTGCCGCCCTGTGTCTCGCCATGCCCCTGGCCGCCCAGGCACAGGACCGGCGGCCCAGCCATTGCATCGCCATCGCCGGGGGGCCGGAGCGGGTCCGGCAGGCCGCCTGGACGGACCCGGTGCCCGAACGCTCGGTCCGGCTGTCCTATCTGGGCCATTCGATGTTCCTGATCCAGACCGAAGGGGGCCTGGACATCGTCACCGACTACAACGGCGCCCTGCCCGCCGGCGTCCCCGCCCCGGACGTGGTGACGATGAACCATGCGCATTCGTCCCACTGGACCGACGCGGTCGAGGGCATCCCGCATGTCCTGCGAGGCTGGTCCGACCAGTTCGGCATCGCTGCCGACCATTACCTGACCCTGGAGGATACGCTGATCCGCAACGTGCCGACCGACATCCGGTCCTGGGGCACGGTCGAGGAAAACGGCAACTCGATCTTCGTCTTCGAGGCGGGCGGGTTGTGCATCGGCCATCTGGGGCACCTGCATCACGAGCCGACCGACGAACAATACGCGGCGCTTGGCCGGGTCGATGTGCTGCTGGTGCCGGTCGATGGCAGCTACACGATGGAGCAGGCGGTGATGATGCGGGTGGTCAGCCGGCTGAACAGTTCCGTCGTGATCCCGATGCACTGGTTCGGCCCCGCCCGGCTGGAAACCTTTGTGGCGGGCATGGCCGACCAGTTCGACATCCAGCGGCCGGGGGGCAGCGAATACCTGGCTTCCTTGCGCGGGCTGCCCGACCGGCCGACGGTTGTGGTGCTGGAGCCGCTGTCCTTCGGGGGGCGCTGGCGGTGACGGGTCGGCAGGGTGATCAGGTCTGCCGGGCGAACAGCCAGAAAGATGCCCCTGCGGCGAGCCTTTGTGACCTCTGTGCCCGCCATCCCCCTGCCCGCGTCAGGGAACGACCTGATCCGTGCAAACGCATGCGCTTCCTGACACCGCCCATGCCGATATCAACCCCCCTGGCGCGACCCCGCCCCCGTGGCGATCTGAAGCGTCGCCCATTCCTTGGCCGCCGCATTGCGCGCCTGCGCGGTGGCCAGCCGGGCGCTGGCGCGGGACCGGTCAGCCTCCAGCAGATCGACCAGCGCCAGGGCGCCGGCCTCGAAGTTCTGCCGGGCCAGGCGATAGGCGCGATCGTATGACGCGGCAGCCCCTTCGAGCGTCGCGGCCCGCTGGCGATAGCGGCGCAGGTTGGATTGCGCCGTCTGCACATCCTCGACAGCGCCGGCGATGGAGGATTTCCAGGCGATCTCGGCCTGGCGCGCCTCGGACAGGCGGCGGCTTCGGGTGGCCTGCAAGGCGCCCTGGTTCAGGACCGGCAGCGACAGCCCGGGGCCGAAGCCCCAGGCATTCGCGCCGCCCTGGTCCGTCACCGTCCCGGTCAGCGAAATCGCGGGCAGCAGATCCGCCGTCGCCACACCCACGGCTGCCAGAGCCGCGGCATAATCCTGTTGCGCCACGCGGATGTCGGGCCGCGACCGCAGCAGGTCGGCGGGGACGCCCGTGCCGGGTCCGGGCGGGGTGCGCAACTGCGCCGACCCGCGCCGCATCTGCGCCATCAGGGGCGCGGCCTGCGTGTTCAGCAGCGTGGACAGGCGATACACCTGGGCGTTGAACTGCGCCTCATAGTTCGGCAGGTCGGCGCGGGCAGTCTGCAGCAGCGCCTCGGTCTGGGCGACGTCGTAATCGGTGGCGATGCCCACGGACTGGCTGTTCCGCGTCACCTCCAGCGTGGCCTCGCGGGCGCTGATGGTGTCGCGGGTCAGCGCCAGGGCCTGCTGATGGAAGCGCGCGTCGGCATAGGCCGCGATCACCTCGGCCAGCCAGGCCAGGCGCACGGTCTGCGCCTCGGCTTGGGCAGAGCGCAGGCTGGCACGCGCCCCTTCCCTGCCGCGCCGGGCTCCCCCGAACAGGTCGAAGACCAGGCTGGCCGACAGGGCGGCGGAGTTGGACGTTGAAACGCCCATCCCGTCGCCGCCCGCGCGTTCGCGCCCCACGGTGCTTGTTCCGCCGACCTGCGAGGCCAGCACGCCCCTGCCCGCCAGATCGGCCTGGGCCGCGCGGATGCGTTCGTTGGCGGCCATGATGTCGAAGCTCTGGCCCATGCCCTGCCCGATCAGGCGGTTCAGGGCCGCGTCGTCATAGCCCGACCAGAAGGCCGCCTGCGCGGGTGTCGCTGTGCCGTCGCCTTCGGCGAAACCGGCCGGGACGGCAGGCGTCGGCAATGCGTCCGGATCCGGGCCGACCGCCGCGCAGGCCCCCAGGGCCAGGACCGATCCCAGCAGCGCGCGGCGGTGCATTCCATTCGTCATGCGGGTCTTACCCTTCTTCTTGTCACAAGCTCGACCGTCTTCAGAACGGCCACATAGAAGACCGGCACCAGGAAGATGCCGATCACGGCGGATGAGGCCATGCCGCCCAGAACCCCGATCCCGATCGAGTTCTGCGCCCCCGCCCCCGCGCCGCTGGCGATGGCCAGGGGCAGCACGCCCAGCATGAAGGCGAAGGTGGTCATCAGGATCGGACGCAGGCGCATCTTGGACGCCTCGATGGCGGCCTCCAGCAAGGGGCGCCCTTGGCCCACCAGGGCCTGCGCGAATTCCACGATCAGGATGGCGTTCCGCGCGGCAAGGCCGATGGTGGTCAGAAGGCCGACCTTGAAGTAGACGTCGTTCGACTGGCCGAAGAACAGCGCCGCCAGCAGGGCCCCCAGGATGCCGATGGGCACGGTCAGCATCACCGCCAGCGGCACCGTCCAGCTTTCGTAAAGCGCGGCCAGCGCCAGGAAGACGACCAAGGCGGACAGTGCGAACAGCACCGGCGCCTGGTTCCCCGACAGCCGTTCCTGATAGGACAGCCCCGTCCAGGCGGTGCCATAGCCGCCCTCCATGTCGGCCACCATCTCCTCCATGGCGGACATGGCCGCGCCCGAGGACAGGCCCTGCGTCGCCGCCCCCGACAGCTCCAGCGCGCGGGTGCCGCCATAGCGTGTCAGGGCCTGCGGTTCCTGGTCCCAGGCACGCGTGGAAAAAGCCCCGAAATTGACCATGTCGCCGTCGGAATTGCGGGCGAACCAGCGGTCGATATCCTCGGGCTGCGAGCGGGCATAGGCCTCGCCCTGGACGATCACGGGGCGCAGTTCCGTGCCCAAGGCAAAGTCGTTCACCTCGCGCCCCGAGAAGATCACGGACAGCATGGCGTTCACCTCCGAGATCGACAGCCCGAAGGCCGCGGCCTTCTGCTGGTCGATGTCCAGCCGCAGGGAGGTCTCAAAGGGCGCCTCGTTGCCGCGCAGGTTGGTGACGCGGCCGTCTTCCTGGGCGGTCGCGACCAGCTGGTCGGCGGCGGCCGTCAGCGCCTCTTGCCCGCGTCCGGACTGATCGACCAGATACATCGAGAAGCCCGAGGATGCGCCCATGCCCGGTATCGCCGGGGGTTGCAGGAAATAGGCCTGTCCCGCGCGGTTGTTCATGAAGAAATGTCCGTTCGCGCGCGTCACCAGGGATGCCACGTCAAGGCCCGGCCGATCCTTGTATTCGCGCAGCTTGGCAAACAGCATGGCGCTGTTCTGGCCCGATCCGCCGAAGCTGAAGCCCAGGACCGAGAAGGTCGATTCGACCGTGTCGGCCTCCTGCACGCGCAGGTATTCCTCGACCTTCTCGACCAGGGCCAGGGTCTGGGCGGTGGTCGATCCGTCGGGCGTCTCGATCATCACCATCATCACGCCCTGATCCTCGTCCGGCAGGAAGGATCCCGGCAGCTTCTGGTAAAGCGCGGCGACGCCGAAGCCGATAACGGCCAGCACCACCAGCATCCGGAACGGGCGGTGCACCAGCCGGGACACGACGGAGCCATAGCCGTTGGTGGCGCGGTCCAGGTTGCGGTTGAACCAGCGCGCCGGCGCGATCCCGTCGCCATGCTTGCGCGGCCGCAGAAGGCTGGCGCACATCGCGGGCGTCAGGATCACCGCGACGCCCAGCGACAGCACCATCGCGGTGATGATCGTCAAGGAAAACTGCCGATAGATCACCCCCGTCGCGCCGGACATGAAGGCCATGGGCAGGAACACCGCCGACAGCACCATCACGATGCCGACCAGGGCCGAGGTGATCTCGTCCATGCTTTTCCGCGTGGCCTCGACCGGGTCCAGGCCCTCCTCCTCCATCACGCGCTCGACGTTCTCGACCACGACGATGGCATCGTCGACCAGAAGGCCGATGGCGAGGACCAGGGCGAACATGGTCAGGGTGTTGATGGAAAAGCCCGCCGCCGCCAGGACGCCGAAAGTGCCCAGAAGCACGACCGGAATGGCGATCACCGGGATGATCGTCGCGCGCCAGCTTTGCAGGAAGGCCAGGATCACCAGGAAGACCAGGACCACGGCCTCGGCCAGGGTCTTGTAGACCTGGTGGATCGACTTCTCCACGAAGGGCGCGGTGTCATAGGGATAGACGACCTCGACACCGGCAGGCAGCGAGGCCGCGATGCCGTCGATCACGTCGCGCACGGCATGGGCCGTGTCCACCGCATTGGCGCCGGTGGCCAGGTTCACGCCAAAGCCCGCCGCCGGGTTGCCGTTGTGGCGCGCCGCCCCGCCATAGCTTTCCTGCCCGATCTCGATCCGGGCGACATCGCCCAGGAAGACGGTCGATCCGTCCGGATCCACGCGCAGCAGGATCCGCTCGAATTCCTGGACGGATGAAAACTGCGATTGCGCCGATAGGGTCATGGTCAGCCGCTGGCCCTCGGCCGAGGGCTCGGCGCCCAGGTCGCCCACGGTGACGTTGGTGTTCTGTTCGGACACGGCGGCGGTCACGTCGGCGGGCGTGACCTGGTATTGCGCCATCTTCATCGGATCCAGCCAGATGCGCATCGCATAGCCGGACCCGAAGGTGTTGATCGAGCCGACGCCCGGGGTCCGCTTGACCGGGTCCTCGATCATCTGGGACACCAGGTCGCCCAGTTCCACGGAGGAATAGCTGCCGTCCGTGCTGGTCAGCGCCCCGACCAGCAGGATCGAGGAGGTCGAGCGCGACACGTTCACCCCCTGCTGCTGCACGATGTCGGGCAGCTGGCTGGTGACAAGCTGCAGCTTGTTCTGCACCTGCACCTGCGCGATGTCGGCATCGACCGTGTCGTCGAAGGTCAGCGACACCGAGGCCGATCCCGGCGTCGAGTTCGATGTCATGTAGATCAGCCCGTCGATCCCGGTCATCGCGTCCTCGATGACGGTGGTGACGGAGTTCTCCACGATCTCGGCCGAGGCGCCGGTATAGGTCGCGCTGATGCGGACGGTGGTGGGGGCGATCTGGGGATATTGCTCGATCGCGAGGCTTTGCAGGCCAAGGGCGCCGACCAGCATGGTCACGAAGGCCAGGACCCATGCGAAGACGGGGCGGCGAATGAAGAAGCGGGCCATGTGAAATTATCCTGCGCTCGGAGCAGGCTGGGCCGGGGTGGCCCGGTCCGGCGTCTCGGCCGCCTGTTCCTGGACCACACCGTTCTCGTCCACGGACACGGGAACGGTGGTCACGGCGGCCCCCTCGGTCAGCTTGGACAGGTTGTCCACCGCCAGAAGATCGCCCGACTGCAGCCCGGCGGTGACGATCCAGTGGTTCTGGTAGGTGCCGTTGTCGGTCAGCTTGACCTGCACGGCCTTGCCGTCGCGGACGACCCAGGCCGAAAGCTGGCCGGTCTTGTCGCGCGATGCGGCGTTCTGGGTGACCAGAAAGGCCTCGGTCGTGCCCAGGTTGATCTGGCCGCGCAGGAACATGCCGGGCAGGATCAGCCGGCGCGGGTTGTCAAAGCGGAACCGCGTGTCCACCGCCCCGGTCGAGGTCGAGACGGTGAAGCCCGGCGCGACCAGCTCGCCCGTCGCGGCATAGGTTTCCCCCGTTTCCAACGTCAGCGTCGCCTGGATCGTCTCGCTGAGTTTCAGGCGGCCTTCGCTGATGTCGCCCATGACCGACAGCATCCGGGCCGAGGGCTCGTACATGTCCACCTCGATCGGATCCAGCCGGGTGACGGTCGCCATGGCCTCGGACTGGTTCGCGGTGACCAGATCGCCGACCGAGACCTCGGCCACGCTGGCCATGCCCTCGATGGGGCTGGTCACGGTGGTCCAGTCCAGCTCCGCCTGCGCCAGGGTCCGTGCGGCCTCGGCCGCCTGCAGCGCCGCCCGGGCCTGCTCCAGCGTCGCGCGCGCCTGGTCCACCTGCGCCTGCGTGGTGCCCGATCCCAGCAGCTGCTCGGTCCGGCCGAACGAGGTTTCGGCCTGCGTCAGCGCCGCGCGGGCCGAGGTGACCTCGGCCTCGGCCCTGGAAAGATTGGCCCGGTAGGTGGTCGGATCGATGCGGAACATGGGCGCACCCTGCTCGAGCGCGGTGCTGGGCCGATACAGGATCTCGGTGATGAGCCCGCCCACGCGGGGGCGGATCGCGGCGTCGGCCCTTGCCACCGCCCGGCCCGGCAATGTCAGGATGCGCGGCACCTGCTGGGACTGGACCGTGACCACCCCCACGGCGGGCGGCGGCATCTGACCCTCCTGCGCATGGCCTGGGATGGACAGGAACCACAGCGCGATCAGCGACAGGCACAGCAGGGGATGGATACGGGACATCGGTGGTTCCTTGACGCAGGGAGGGGTCAGGGCGGGACAGCCCGCGCTCCGTATTGCACAAGGATGCATACTGTGCAATATTTGCTTTTGGTGAATATATGGGGGGATGGCGATATGGCCGGGAAATCAACGCTTCGTGATCGCCGGAGGTTGCAGACCTCGCGCGAGATCCAACGGGCAGCCCTGACCCTGTCCCTGCGGCACGGCCATGACCTGGTGACGACCGAGATGATCGCCGCCGAGGCGGGCATCAGCCAGCGCACCTTCTTCAACTATTACCTGAACAGGGATACGGCGATCGTGGGCCAGGCACCCTGCTTCGACGAGGAAACGGTGGCCTGGTTCCGCGCCTCGTCCGGGCCGCTGCTGGCCGACCTGCTGCAGGCGCTGCGGCAGTTGCTGAACAACAGCGACCTGGACCGCGGCACCTCGCAACTGATCGACCGGCTGCTGGGAACGGCGCCGGAGCTGCTGCCGATCTTCTATGGATCGCTCAGACGCCTGCGCGACCAGATCGCGGACCTGGCCGTGACCAGGGTCGGAGAGGATGCGCGATCCGACGCGGAACTGCTGGCCGAGGCGATCTCGCATGCCCTGGGCGATACCTTCCGCATCTGGGCCAATGACGACGCGATGTCGGCCGACAGCATCGTCGATGTCGCCGCCGCCAAGCTGCAGGTGCTGCGCGGCTATCTGGCGCAGGTCTAGGCGCGCGCCGAAAGCGCGATCAACTGTCGCGCCAGCTGCGCCGTCTGGTCGCGGATGTCGGGAATGGCGGTGATTTCCCAGAAGGCCGCCCGGGATGCGGGACCGATGGCGAAAATCCGCTCCCACGGCTGGCCCTGCGCATCGATGACGGCCGCGTCGGGGCTGACATCCAGGCCCAGGCGAAGCGGATCGATGCGCGCCCGGCCGTCGCGCAGCAGGCTGCCGACCACGGGCGTGGCATTCCGTTCGGGATCGCGCCGGATGCCCCGGCAATCGATGATGCGCGCGCATCCGACGCGCTGTTCGGCCCGGCTGCCGCGACATCGGATGACGGCCTGCAACTGCCCTTCGGCATCGCGCCCGGCGCCCTGGAAGCTTGCTGCCAGCAGGCGCATGCGCCCGGTCCTGATCGCGGCGCGGATCGGGGCCGCGCTTTCCGGGGGCAGGCGGTGGCGATGAACCTCCCACCACGATGCCGCATGGCGCAGGAAGCGGGCACGTTCGGCAAGGGGCAGCGCCTGCCAGATCGCGCGGATATGCGGGCGCACCCCGTCCATCGCGTCGCGCCAGGTGCCACCCGCCGCCTCGGCCCGGGCGGCCAGCGCGCGCAGCCAGGCCACCAGCCGGCTGACCGGCGCGCCCAGCGGAATATCCTCGAGCGCCACAGGCAGGGGCCGCGTTATGGCATGAACGCGCGGCAGTTGCGCACGGCGCGAAACCACCAGGATCTCGCCCCGGTGTCCCCGGCGCAGCAGGCTGAGCGCCTGATCGATCATCGACAGGCCCGACCCCACGATCACCACCCGATCGTCCCGGTCCGGCGGTTCGCCCTGTTCCCAGGACCCCTGCACCAGGCCCTGGGGGTCGGGTTCGGGCAGCGCATGGCCCGTGGCAAGGACCGCCATGTCGGCGCGGATGCCCTGGCCGTCCGACAGATGCGCGGTGACGCCCTTGGCGTCCTGCGTCAGACCCACGCAAAGATCGCGCAGGCAGCGCAGCCGACGGGGACCCTCGCCACGCGACCAGGGCTCGATCAGGCTGGCCATGTAGGCGCCATAGGTCGATCGGCTGACAAAGCTGTCGCCGGGCTGCGGGCCGAGGGGGATGCCCTGTTCGGCCAGCCAGTCGCAGAAATGGCGCGGCTGGTCGGGAAAGGCGCTCATGCTGATGGCGCGGGTGTTCAGCAGGTGGTCGGGATCGTCGGTCGAATAGGCGATGCCGCAGCCCAGCATGTGCCGCCCTTCGATGATCGTGACCTTGGCCTGCCCTTGCGAATCGCGCAAAAGGTGGGCGGCCATCAGGACGCCGCTGGCGCCGCCGCCGATGACCACGACATGGGGGCCGGCGCCCTCCGCCAGCGGGGCCAGGGGAGCCATCAGGATCGGATCAACGGTCATGGGGCCTCGCAGGGTTCAGAGCAGCGTTGCAGCCAGCAAGGACAGGGCTGACAGGTTCGCCGCGATCAGGATCGCGCGGGTGGCGCGGCTGGCGTCGTGGCAGGTCGCGGCCTCGCGTTCGGCGCGGCGCAGGTGCAGTTCGGTCTGGATGTCGAACATGTAGGGCACTCCGAAATCGATGACGGGGCTTGGATCGGGATCGACATGGCGCTGGAAGCTGCGGCTGACCATCACGTGCCTGCCAGCGGCGCGCGCCGCGACAAGGCCGCGCCGGTCTGGCCCAGCAGCCTGCGCAGGACCGAAGGGCGCTCGGTCTGTTCCAGCATCCGGTCGCGGATCACCTTGCCGCCCGGCCAGGGACCAAAGCCCGAGGCCATGTTAATATGGCCGGCATGGCCCAGGTCGATCAGGTCGGCGCCAAGCGTTTCGGCAAGATCCCGGCTGCGGTCGAAGGACATCCAGGGATCGTTGCGGCTGGCGACCAGCACCGCCGGCACGTCCAGCGCGATGTCGGGCAGCGGGCCGAAGCGGCGGATGCGCTTGCAGTCCTCGGTTCCTGCCAGCGGATCGGCGGGGGCGACAAGGATGGCGCCGCGCACCTTCAGCCCCGACCAGCGGGTCAGCATCTGGGCGATCAGCACCGATCCCAGCGAATGGCCTACCAGGATGCTGTTCGGATGCCGCAGGATCATCACGGCCAGGGCCGCTTCCCAGGCCTCTCGGACGGGACGGCGGGGATCGGGCAGATCGACGATCATCGCATTGGGATCGGTGCGGGCCCACCAGTCCTGCCAATGCGGGGCGGGCGATCCGTCGAGGCCGGGAACGATCAGGGTCTTGGACATCGTGCGATTCCTTCCTCTCTAATTCCACATAACACTACACAGATTGTCGTGATTTAGTTCCCAAAGATCCTGTGCCAAAGAGAACAACGATCTCTAGCGGTCGCGGGTATTGATGGGATAGGCGGTGGTATAGCGCAGCCGCTCCATCGCGAAATGCGAGGTCAGGTTCTTGATCGGAACGGCATCGGTCAGCCTGCGGTAGAAGTCGTCATAGGCGGCCATGTCCGGCACCGCCACGCGCAGCAGATAGTCCATTTCCCCCGCCATGCGATAGGCTTCCATGATCTCGGGGAACTTGCGGACGGCCGCCAGGAAGGCATCGCGCCATTCGGCGCCATGGTCGCTTGCCTCGACCCCCACGAAGACGGTCAAGCCCAAGCCAAGCTGGGCGGGATCGGCCAGGGCCACGCGGCCCGTCAGCACGCCCGCCGACTCCAGCTTCTGGATGCGCTTCCAGCACGGGGTTTGCGACAGGCCCACGCGATCGGCGATCTGCGCGATCGGCTGCGTCGCGTCCTCCATCAGGGCGGCGACGATCTTGCGGTCGATCAGGTCCAGGCTGTTCATTCGAAATTCCTTCGGCAGGCGTCTTGGCCTTCAGGGTGCCATAAAAACAGCAAAAGTCTAGCGTCTTTGTCGTATATCTTGCAATGGACGCATCTTGGCCTGCCCTTGCAGGAGAAAATGCCATCGAGGGCATCCCTTGCCTAAATCTCGACCTTGAGTCGGGTATTTCCTCGGCATAGTGTGGGCCATGATCACGCAAAAGATGAAATATGCGCTGAAGGCGATGCTGGTGCTGGGCGACGAGGCTGCCCAACCCGTCCCCGAGGCGCTGACCATTGAAAAGATCGCCCGCCGCTCGGACACGCCCAAGCGGTTCCTGGAACAGATCCTGCTGGAGTTGCGCAACGCCGGCATGGTCAGTTCCATCCGTGGCCGGTCGGGCGGCTATCTGCTGATCAAGCGGCCCAGCGACATTTCCATCTCGGAACTGCTGCGCCTGATCGACGGGCCGATCGCCCCCCTGCCCTGCCTGTCGCGCCGCGCCTATCAGCGCTGCGAGGACTGCCGGGACGAGGCATCCTGCCGCATCCGCAAGGTCTTTGCCGAGATTTTCTGGTCCTACCTGATCCTGATCGAATCACTGTCCCTGGAGGACATGCTGCGGTCGGCACAGGTCGCGGATCAGGTGATCGGCGCGTAGAACCCCCGCCCGCGCCGGCCCAGGCTCAAAATGGCGCGGGCTGGCTGAAGCTGACCTGCACGCCGCTGTCGGGATGGCGCAGGCGCAGGCTTTCGGCATGCAGCATCAGGCGGGGGTGATCCGCCGCGGCACCTGTCGCGTAAAGCGGGTCGCCCAGGATCGGGTGGCCGATCTCGGCCATGTGGACGCGCAACTGGTGGCTGCGCCCGGTCAGCGGGAACAGGCGCACGCGGGTTTCGTCATCGGTTGCGCGCATTACCCGCCATTCGGTCAGCGCCGGGCGGCCTTCATGGTGATCGACCTTCTGGCGCGGGCGGTTCGGCCAGTCCACGATCAGCGGCAGATCGACCTGACCGGTCTTCGGCTCCAGCCGCCCGGCAAGGCGGGCGACATAGGCCTTCTTGACGCGGCGACCCTCGAACTGCTTCGACAGGGTCCGCTGCGCGTGCGGCGTCAAGCCAAAGACCATGACGCCCGAGGTGTCCTGGTCCAACCGATGCACCAGCAGGATCGTCGGAAAGGCGCCCCGCAGCCGGTTGATCAGGCAGTCGTCCTTGCCTTCGCCCCGGCCCGGCACGGACAGCAGGCCCGAGGGCTTGGCGACCACCAGGATCTCGTGATCGGCATGAAGCACCTGCGGCGCTTCCGTCGGGGGCGCATAGGCAAAGGCGGTCATTTCGCCACCAGCCGGATCGCCAGGCCTGCGAACATCACGGCGGCGACCTTGTTGACCAGGCCAAGGCGCTGCCCGATCACATGGCCCGCATGGCCGGCGACAACGCCGTAAGCCATGGTGACCAGCGTGCCTGTAAAGGCGAAGATCAGGCCAAGGCCCAGGATCTGCTGCCACACCGGCCCCCAGGCGGGATTGGTGAACTGCGGCAGGAAGGCCAGCAGGAACAGCACCGGCTTGGGGTTCAGGGCATTCGACAGGAACCCGCGCCAGATGATGTTCCAGCGCCCGCTGCTGCCGCGCGCCGCAGGGCCCTCGGGTCCCGCCCGCCAGCTTTTCCAGGCCAGCCACAGCAGATAACCCGCGCCCGCGTACTTGATCGCCAGCAGCGTCCCGGGGTGGGAGGCGACGATGGCGCCAAGACCCAGGGTCGCCATCGTCACATGCAGCAGCACCCCGAGCCCCACGCCAAGACCCGCAAGCGCCCCCGCGCGCGGCCCGCCCTGGATGCCGCAGGCGCTGGCGAAGAACACGTCCTGGCCAGGCGCCACGTTCAGCATCAGCCCGCCCGCGACAAAGGCGGCCAGTTGCGCCGGGGGAATGGCGGTCATCGTGTCCCAGATCATGCGGGTTCTTCCCTGGTCTCAGCCCTGCGGCTCTTGCGGCAGGCCGTCGGCGATGTCGTAGTAGTCGCCCTTGTCGGCCACAAAGATATGGCCCGCCAGCCGCAGGCCCGTGGGGTTGTCCACGGCGCCCGGCGCCACGTCATGACGGGTGGCGCCCAGCTGGTGCCAGAACAGGCTGCTGCCGCATTCCGGGCAGAAGCCGCGTTCGGCCTCGGCCGAGGAGCGGAACCACTTGACCGGCCCCTCGATCGTCAGGCCGGTCGCCTCGGCTCCGGCCCAGACATGGCCCGACCAGCGGCGGCACTGGCCGCAATGGCAGGCGCGGACGGGCTCGGGTGCCCAGGTTCCCTTGAAGGTGACGGCGCCGCACAGGCAGCGCCCGGCAAAGTCAGACATCCTTGAAGACCTCCTCCAGAATGGCGGCCAGCCGGGTGGCGTCGCCTTCGGTAAAGGCGTCGGGCTGGTCGCTGTCGATGTCCAGAACGCCGATCAGCCGCCCGGACCTGCCCCGGACCGGCAGCACGATTTCCGACCGGGTCGAGCTTGCGCAGGCGATGTGGCCGGGAAATGCGTCCACGTCCGGCACAAGCTGGACCTGGCCCGTCCGCGCCGCCGCCCCGCAGACCCCGCGCGAGAACGGGATCACCAGGCAGCCATGCCCGCCCTGATAGGGGCCGATCTTCAGCAGCTCGGGCGCGGTCACGCGGTAAAAGCCGGTCCAGTCGAACCGGTCGTCGGCATGGTGGATCTCGCAGGCCAGGGTCGCCATCAGCGCGACCTCGTCGGTCTCGCCATGGGTCAGGGAGCGGATGCGGGCGTGAAGTGCGTCGTAATCGGTCATGCCCCCTTCTACGTGGCCACGGGGCCTGCGAAAAGGCGTCTTTCGCCCATTTGACGGCCCCGCGCCCGTCGGCCAATCTGCACGCCATGAACCGGCTCAGCCTGACGCAGCGCATTCTTCTGGTGATCCTGGCCGTGCAGGCGGCGCTGTTCGGCGCGCTGGCCGCCGCCAGCCTGGAAAGCGCGCGCCGCGACATCGCGACCGAGACGCGGCTGGCCGTGGAAACCGCGCGCGCCCTGGTGCTGGCCACCGTGGGCACGATGCAGGGGGCGGTGCCGCCCGACCGGATCATGCAGCTTCTGCCCGAACGGCTGGTCGTGCCGCGCCACGTGACCCTGGGCATCGTCGATGCGGTGGACGGGGTGGTGCGCCGCCCGCCCGCCCCCGTCCAGGCCCCAGCCCCGGCGCCGCGCTGGTTCGCGGCCCTGGTCGCCCCCGACCCGCTGGAAACCCGCATGCCGGTGGCGATCGAGGGGCGGCCGCGCGGCTATGTCTTCATCGCGGCCGATCCGGGGGCAGAGATCGCGCTGGCATGGCGCGACCTGTCGGCCTTCCTGGGCCTGGCGGCCCTGGCCGCGCTGGTGCAGGCAGGGCTGATCCTGCTGGCCACCCGCCATGCGCTGCGCCCGGTCGCAGTGATCGCCAGCCGGCTGGCCGACCTGCGCCGGGGGGATCTGTCGGCCCGCGTTGGCCCCGTGCCGCAGCGCGATCTGGCCGGGGTGGCCGCGGGGGTGGACGACCTGGCCCAGGCCCTGGTCCAGGCGCAGGCGGACCGCGCCCGGCTGCAGCGCCGCGTCATCACGCGGGGCGACGAGGAGCGCAAGGCCATCGCCCGCGATCTTCATGACGAGATGGGCCCCTGCCTGTTCGGCCTGCGGGTCGAGGTCGATGCCCTGCGCGAAGCCGCGACCAGCCCCGCCATCGAAGCCCATGCGACGTCCATTGCCCAGATCGCCGAGGAGATCGCCCGCGTGAACCGCGCCCTGCTGGGCGACCTGCGCCCCGCCGCCATCGGGCAGTTGCCGCTGTCTGCCGTGCTGTCGGACTATGTCGGCGATCTGGGGCGGCGTTTTCCCGATCTCGACATCGACCTGGACCTTCCGCCCGGCCTGCCCGAGCCGGACGAGGCGACCGCCCTGACCCTGTTCCGCATCCTGCAGGAAGGCACCACCAATGCCCTGCGCCACGCCGGGGCCGACCGGGTCACGGTGCGGCTGTGGACCGATCCGGCGCATTGGCGGATGGAGTTGCGCGACAATGGCCGCGGCATGGCACCCGGCGCGCGCGAGGGCACCGGCTTGACCGGGATGCGCGAAAGGATCACCCTTCTGGGCGGCGATTTGCGCTTGTCCTCGGGCGCAGGGGGAACCACCATCGCCGCCAGCCTGCCCCTGCAGCAGCCGGAAGAAGGATCGCCATGAAATCCGCGCTTGTCATCGACGACCATCCCGTCACCCATCTGGGCGCGAACCGCCTGCTGCGCGACCTGGGATACGAGCGGATCGGCCAGGCCATGTCGGGCGAGGAAGCGCTGGCCCAGCTGGCCGAGGGCGAAGCGCCCGACCTGATCGTGCTGGACATCAGCCTGCCGGGTGCGGGGGGCCTGGATCTGGTGGCGCCCCTGCGCGCGGCCGCGCCCGATGCGCGGATCCTGATCTTTTCCATGAACGACCAGACCGGTTTCGCCGCCCGCGCCCTGCAGGCGGGCGCGCAGGGGTTCCTGTCCAAGAACGCGCCCCCCGCCGATTTCCGCGAGGCGGTGCGGATGCTGGAGGAGGGCGAGTTCTACCTGTCGCCGCGCCACGCCATGGCCTTGGCGACCCTGCGGGCCGGTGCCGCCGCCGACCCCCTGGGCGCGCTGTCGGACCGCGAACGGCAGGTGCTGGCCCTGATCGGCCGGGGCATGAGCCTGCAGGCCATCGCGGACGAGCTGGATGTCAGCTACAAGACCGCCGCCAATACCTCGTCCCTGCTCAAGAAGAAGCTGGGCGTGGACGGGATCAATGGCCTGATGAAATTCGCGCTGGACAGCGGGGTATAGGATGCTGGGTTGGTTCGGGCTGGACGATGATGCCCCGCCGGGCGAGGCGGACCGGATCCTGGCGCGGCTGGCGGTCCGCCTGGCCGATTCCGGGCTGCGCGTGGCGGGCGCCGTCCAGAGCAACATCGACAAGGGCGCGGACTGCGCCTGCGACATGGATGTGATCGTGATCGGAGAGGAAGAGGCGCCGATCCGGATTTCCCAGTCGCTGGGCAGCGGCTCGACCGGCTGCCGACTGGATCCCGGCGCGCTGGAAGCGGCCGCGGCCCGCGTCACCGCCCGCATGGCCGGGGCGGAACTGCTGATCCTGCCCAAGTTCGGCCGACAGGAGGCGATCGGACGCGGCTTTCGTTCTGTGATCGCGCAGGCGGTGGCCGGCGGCATCCCGGTGCTGCTGCATGTGCCGCCCGAGCAGCGCGCCGATTTCGCCGCCTTCTGCGGGGGCATGGGCCAGCGCCTTGCGCCCGACAGCTTGGCGGACTGGTGCCTGGACCAGGTCACGGGCGTCCAGTGAACCTTGTGATCGACGCGCGCGGGCTGTTGTGCCCCCTGCCGGTCCTGCGGCTGCGCAAGGTCCTAGTGAACCAGCCCGAGGGCGCGCAGGTGCGGCTGCTTGCGACCGACGCCATGGCGGCGGTGGATGTGCCGCATTTCTGCGAGACCGCCGGCCACCTGCTGGTCGGTCAGCGCGACAGGGGCGACGGCGTGACGGAATTCACCGTCGAAAGGGGGCCTTCCGCCCCCTCGGCCGCCGGCGCGGCCTCACCCCCGGGGATATTTGAGTGAAGAAGAAGGCATGCTGGCCGTTTTCCTGAAGACGCTGCCCTTTTTCGGGCTGATCGGCCTGGGCTGGCTGGCCGCGCGGACGCGGTTCTTTCCCCACGAGGCGGCGGCCTGGCTGACGAAGTTCGTCTTCTATTTCGCGCTGTCGGCCATGCTGTTCCGGTTTGCCGCGCGCCTGGATCTGGCGGCGCTGTTCGACGGGCGCTTCGTGCTGGCCTATCTGGGCGGATCCTTCGCGGTCTGGCTGATCGGCATGGCGGCAGCCCGCGCCCGGGGGCTGCCTCTGGCCGAGGCGGCGATGGAGGCGCAGTGCTGCATGATCGGGAACACCGGCTTCCTGGGCGTGCCGATGCTGGTCGTGCTGCTGGGGGACCGTGCCATCGGGCCGGTGCTGATGGTCCTGACCATCGACATGCTGGTCTTTTCCACGCTGATCACGCTGATCATCCATGCCGGGCGCAGCGGCGGGCTGCGACTGGCCAGCCTTGCGCCCATCGGGCGCGGCATCGTCGCCAACCCGATGATCCTGTCGATGGTCGCGGGCCTGGCCTGGGCGCAGATGCGCCTGCCCCTGCCCGGCCCCTTGGACGAGTTCCTGGTCCTGCTGGGCGCCGCCGCGACCCCCGGGGCGCTGTTTGCCATCGGCGCCAGCCTTGCGGGCCGGCGGCTGCAGCGGCTGGCAGCCTCGGCCTGGCTGAGCGGCGCCAAGCTGGTGCTGCATCCCCTGGCCGTGGCCCTGGCGGCCTGGGCCCTGCGGGTCGAGCCCTTTGCCGCGGGCGTCATGATCGCCGCCGCCGCCCTGCCCGTGGCGGGCAATGTCTATATCCTGGCCCAGCATTTCGGCGTGGCGCAGCAGCGGGTGTCAGCAGCGATCCTGATCTCGACCGCGCTTGGCATCGTGACGATTCCGCTGGTGATGGTGCTGATCGGCCAGGCGTGAGGGATCAGTCGATCCGCCGCCCGTCCTCGGCCCCGAACAGGTGCAGCGCGCCCGGCCGCCAGGCAAGCTGCAGCCTGTCCGACAGCGCGGCGTCCGAGGGCATGGTCACCGTCAAGGGCTCGCCCCCCGTCCGGCCATGGACCAGCCGCTGGGCGCCCAGTTCCTCGACCGCGACCACATCCATGCCGATGGGCCCGTCGGGGGCGACGGTCAGATCCTCGGGGCGGATGCCGATGATGCCCGCATGGGCGGTGCCGGGCAGGCCGGGCACCGCGCGGGACGGGATCAGGTTCATGGCCGGGCTGCCGATGAAGCCCGCGACAAAGGTCGAGGCGGGCTTGCGATACACCTCGAGAGGGGTGCCGATCTGTTCGATCCGGCCGCCGTTCAACACCACCAGCCGGTCGGCAAGCGTCATCGCCTCGAGCTGGTCGTGGGTCACATAGATCGCGGTGGTGCGCAACCGGCGCTGCAATTCCTTGATTTCCAGCCGCATGGTGACGCGCAGCTTGGCGTCCAGGTTCGACAGGGGCTCGTCGAAAAGGAAGGCCGCCGGCTCGCGGACGATGGCGCGGCCCATGGCGACGCGCTGGCGCTGGCCGCCCGACAAGGCGCGGGGCTTGCGGTCGAGATAGGGGCCGATCTGCAGGATCTCGGCGGCCTCGGCCACGCGACGGTCGATCTCGGGCCTGGGCGTGCCGCGGTTCTTCAACCCGTAAGCCAGGTTCTGGCGCACCGACATGTGCGGATACAGCGCATAGTTCTGGAATACCATGGCGATGTCGCGGTCGGCGGGCTCGATGTCATTGACCACGCGGTCGCCGATGCGGACCGTGCCCTCGCTGATCGGTTCCAGCCCCGCGACCATGCGCAGCAGCGTGGACTTGCCGCAGCCTGACGGGCCGACCAGCACGATGAATTCGCCATCCGCGATGTCGATGGAAACGCCGGTCACGGCGCGGGTGCCGCCGGCATAGATCTTGCCGACAGTGTCGAGCGTGATTGAGGCCATCTTATTTCTCCGTCTCGACCAGGCCCTTGACGAACAGGCGCTGCATTCCGATCACCACCGCGACCGGTGGCAGCATCGCCAGCATCGCGGTCGCCATGACCAGATGCCATTGCGGCAGCCCGTCCACGGCATCGGCCATGCGCTTGATGCCCGCGACCACCGTGTAGTAATCGCTGCTGGTGGTGATCAGCAGCGGCCACAGGTACTGGTTCCAGCCATAGATGAAAAGGATCACGAACAGCGCCGCGATATTGGTGCGCGACAAGGGCAGAAGGATGTCGCGAAAGAACTTCATCGGCCCTGCGCCGTCAATACGGGCGGCCTCGGTCAGTTCGTCCGGGATGGTCAGGAAGACCTGCCGGAACAGAAAGGTCGCGGTGGCGGATGCGATCAGCGGGATCGACAGGCCCGCATAGCTGTTCAGCAGCCCCAGATCGGCCACCACCTGGAAGGTCGGCACGATCCGGACCTCGACCGGCAGCATCAGGGTGATGAAGATGCACCAGAAGGCCAGGTTGCGCAGCGGAAAGCGGAAATAGACGATGGCAAAGGCCGAGGTGATCGAGATCGCGATCTTGCCGCAGGCGATCAGCAGCGCCATGATCAGGCTGTTCAGCATCATCGTGCCGACCGGCGGCGTGCCGCTGGTGGACACGCCCGCGTCCAGCATCCGGGCGTAGTTCTCGACCAGGTGGGGGCCGGGCCAGATGGGGATGGTCCCCGACATGAAGTCGGTCGCGGTATGGGTGGATGCGACAAAGGCCACCCAGACCGGCAGGGCGACGATCGCCACGCCAAGCATCAGGGTCAGGTGCGCCAGAAGGTTCAGGCCGGGGCGGTTCTCGATCATCAATAGGCCACCTTCTTCTCGACATAGCGGAACTGGATCACCGTGAGGGCGATCACGATGCCCATCAGCACCACCGACTGCGCGGCCGAACTGCCCATGTTCTGGCCCACGAAGCCGTCGAAATAGACCTTGTAGACCAGGATGTTGGTGGCCTGCGCCGGGCCGCCCTCGGTTGTGGCGTCGATGACGGCGAAGGTGTCGAACATGGCATAGACGATGTTGACCACCAGCAGGAAGAAGGTCGTCGGCGACAGCAGCGGCAGGGTGATGTCGAAGAAGCGCTTGACCGGCCCCGCCCCGTCGATGGCCGCGGCCTCGCGCAGGCTGGCAGGGATGGATTGCAGGCCCGCGACGAAGAACAGGAAGTTGTAGCTGATCTGCTTCCAGGCGGATGCGATGACGACCAGCACCAGGGCGTCGGTCTTGGAGCTGATGTGGTTCCAGTCATAGCCCACCACGTCCAGGACATAGGGCATGATGCCGATGGTCGGGTTGAAGATGAACCACCACAGGATGCCCGCGACGGCGGGGGCCACCGCATAGGGCCAGACCAGCAGCGTGGTATAAAGGCTGGAGGAGCGGATCGTGCGGTCCACGGCCACCGCCAGCAGCAGCGAAAAGCCCATCGACAGCACCGTGACCATCACCGCAAAGACCGCCGTCACCTGCAGCGAGTTCAGGTATTCCGGGCTGTTCCACAGCGCCTTGAAGTTCGACAGGCCCACGAACTGCGTGCTGATGCCGAAGGCGTCCTGGCGCAGAAAGCTCTGCCGGACGGCCTGGGCCGCAGGCCAGAGAAAGAAGACGAAGGTTATCGCCAGTTGCGGTGCCAGCAACAGCCAGGGCAGCAACTGGTTTCTGAAAATCGTGCGCTTCATCGTCTTTCCTTCTCGGGGAACGGGGCCGCGACAAGGCGCGGCCCCGTGCCGGGATTACTGGTTCTGGGCCTGGAATTCTTCCAGCAGCGCGTTGCCGCGCCCGACCACCGAGTCCAGCGCGCCCTGCGCGTCCTTGGACCCGGACAGAAGCTGCTCGAACTCCTCGTCGATGATGCCGCGGATCTGGACATAGCTGCCGAAGCGCAGCCCCTTGGAATTCTCGGTCGGCTCGTTCAGCGTGATCTGCTGCAACGCGACCTCGGATCCGGGGTTCTTGTCGTAGAAGCCCTGCTGCTTGCCCAGGTCATAGGCAGCCTGGGTGATCGGCAGATAGCCCGAGAACTGGTGCCAGTCGGCCTGAACCTCGGGCGAGGACAGGTATTCGAAGAACTTGGCCACGCCCGCGTATTCCTCGTCCGGGCGGCCCGACAGGACCCACAGCGTCGCTCCCCCGATGATCGAGTTCTGCGGCGCGCCCTCGACATCGTCATAGTATGGCAGCATGCCGTATCCGACCTCGAAGTCCTTGGCATTGGCGACCACGCCCGCCCGGCTGGCCGAGCTTGCCATGTACATGGCGCAGTCCTGGGAATAGAACATCGGCGCCGCGTTGTCGCCGCCGACCGGGCCGCCATACTTGAAGATGCCTTCATCGGACAGGCGCTTGAGGTTTGCCCAGTGCTTGACCTGCACCGGGCCGTTCAGCGACAGGCGCGCCGAGGTGCCGCCAAAGCCGTTCTGCTCGGTCCCGATGGGCTGGTTGTGCCAGGCGGACAGGTTCTCGGTCTGGATCCAGCTGATCCACTGGGTGGTGAAGCCGCAGGTTCCCGCGCCCGAGTCCCTGATCTTCGTGCTGAACTCCTCCAGCTCGGCCCAGGTCTTGGGCGGCGTGTTCGGATCAAGGCCCGCCTTCTCGAACATGGTCTTGTTGTAATAGACGATCGGGGTCGAGCTGTTGAAGGGCAGCGACAGCATGTTGCCGTCGGTATCGGTGTAATAGCCTACCACGGCGGGCAGGAAGGAGGCCGGGTCGAAGTTGGCGCCCTGTTCCGTCATCAGCTGGTGGACGGGCACGATGGCGCCCTTGGCGGCCATCATGGTACCGGTGCCGACCTCGAAGACCTGAACGATGGCGGGCTGCTGCTGCGCGCGGAAGGCGGCGATCGCAGCGGTCATCGTTTCGGGATAGGTGCCCTTGTAGGAGGGAACGATCCGGAATTCGTCCTGGCTGTCGTTGAAGCCCTTGGTGATTTCCTCAAGCTTGGCGCCCAGTTCGCCCCCCATGGCGTGCCACCACTGGATTTCGGTCTGTGCCTGGGCAGCCGTCAGCGACGCAATCAACGCCACCGCGGATGCGGCGAAAAGTCGTTTCATGATGTTCCCCCCTTTATGGAGCTGCGGTTCGCGCCGGGCCTAGCGGGCCAAGGTGACGCGAACGCAACATTCGCATGACGGAAGGGTGACATTGTTTCGCCGGTCGGTCAACGACGCTAAGCCGCTGTCCGGCTGACTATTTTTTTGCGGCCTTGTGACGCCCGGGGTTCGGGAATGCCTTCACCCCGGGCCGCGGCTTACCCGCCGCCGATCCCCGTCGTGACCTTGCCCGTGCCGCCGCAATCGGGGCAGTCCTTGCCATCGACCCGGCCGCTTCCCTCGCATTTGCGGCAGATATTTTCGCCCGAGCCGGGTGCGCCGGGCGGCACGGCATCGGGATTTGCCTTATCACTCATCGCGACCTCCTGCATGTCTGTGGGACTGGCCCAACACCAAGGGGTGATCCCGCGTTCCCCCTGCGGGCAAGCCGGCTGGCGGGAATGTGCAAAGGATCCGCTTTGCCGGGGGTGAACCCTGCCCTAGGATTTTGCCGGCACTCCACCGCACAAGGGGATCTCGGATGACACGCCTGACCGCGAAGGACTTTCCGCAGGAACTGCTGGAACTCTACGACTTCTATGCCCATGGCCGGATCACCAAGCGCGAATTCCTGGACCGCGCCGCGACATACGCGGTCGGCGGGATGACCGCGATGGCGCTTCTGAAGACGCTGAGCCCCGATTACGCCCTGGCCCAGCAGGTCGCCTTCACAGATCCCGGCATCGTCGCCGAATACATCACCTACCCTTCCCCGGAAGGGCATGGCGAGGTGCGCGCCTATCTGGTCCGCCCCGCCCGGGACGGGGTCGCGGTCGAAACGCCCGCCGCCGGCGTCGTGGTCGTGCACGAGAACCGGGGCCTCAACCCCTATATCGAGGATGTGGCGCGCCGCGTCGCCAAGGCGGGCTATGTGGCGCTTGCGCCGGACGGGCTGACCTCGAAGGGCGGCTATCCGGGCAACGACGAAAAGGGTCGCGAGCTGCAGCGCGAGGTCGATCCCGCCAAGCTGATGAACGACTTCTTAGCCGCCATCGAGTTCCTGCTGGAAAGCCCCATGACCACCGGCAAGGTCGGCATCACCGGCTTCTGCTATGGCGGCGGCGTGTCGAACGCGGCCGCGGTCGCCTATCCCGAACTGGCGGCCGCGGTGCCCTTCTATGGCCGCCAGGCGCCGGTCGAGGATGTCCCGAAGATCAAGGCCCCGCTGCTGCTGCACTTTGCCGAGCATGACGAGAACGTCAACGCGGGCTGGCCCGCCTACGAGGCCGCGCTGAAGGAACATGGCAAGGTCTTCGAGGCCCACATCTATCCCGGCACCAACCACGGCTTCCACAACGACTCGACCCCCCGCTATGACGCGGAGGCGGCCCGGCAGGCATGGGACCGCACCCTGGCCTGGTTCGGGAAATACCTGGCCTGAGCGGCAAGGACGGGTGCCGAGCGGTCCTTTGGAACACGGCGGCAAGGATGGCGATCGCTGCACATGGCGAAGGCGATGGCCTTCGCAAATCAGCGAAGGTCCAGTGATCTCTACAGCCGGGCCAGCAGTTCCGCCTTCTTTGCATCAAATTCGGCCTGGGTCAGGATGCCGCGCGACAGCAGCGCGTGGAGTTGTTCGATCATGGCCGGGATCGACTCATCGGCCTTCACCGGCCGGGGCGCGGCATCGGCTGGGCCGGGCTGCGCATCCGGCGCGGGGGCGGCCCCCGGAAGGCCTGCCGGGGCAAGGCTGTCCAGCGACACCGGGCCATGCTGGCTTGTGAAGGACAGCGCATGGCCGGCCCCCTGCTGCTGGGACACGCCGCTGATCTGGTGTTCGCCCGTGTCATAAAGGAACATCTGCCCGCCGCGCATCACGGCCAGCCGCCTCGAGGCGGGAAAGACCGCATAGCGCATGTCGTTCTGCGCCCCGCTGGACGATGGCGCGCCAAGTTCGGACGGCCATGGGGATTCGCCGCCCCGTGCCTGTGAAGCCTGCGACACCGATCCCGCCATGTCCGCCAGGTCTTGGATCAGGCCCGCGACACGTGCCTTCAGGTTGTTGTCGAACATCTCTCCGATCATCAGCATTCCACCGGACCACTGGCCCATGCCGCCCAGTTCGGGGTGATCGAACTGCGCCTGCCGGCCCCCGCCCTGCGCCAAGGCGGCCAGCAGGGCCTCGGCCGCATCAAGGCTGAAGCCGTGCCGCCGCGCGACCTGGGCAACACGGTCGCGTCCCTCGTCGGTCAGTTTCATGTCGAACCCTCCGCTGTCACTTGCCGGGTCATGCCATGGAACGCCGGACGGGACCCAGTCTGTTCCCGTGTTTCGTGAAACCGGGAGGCCCCTGCGACGTTGGGGACCATGCCCGCACCCCTCCCCCAGAACCCTGCCCGCCAGGATCCCGCGCCCCGGTACCCTGCCGAAGTGGCCCCCGCCTTCCGGGCGGCGCTTGACCGCTTCGACCCGAACCGGCGCCCGCTGATCCTGGGTCACTTCGACGCCGACGGGCTGTCGGCCGTGGCGATCCTGGCGCGCGCCCTGGACCGCGCGGGCCGGGCCGCCGATATCCGCATCATGGGCAAGGGCGAGAACCCCTGGACACCCGCCCTGCGGCAGGACCTGGAAGCGCAGCGGCCCGGCGGGCTGGTCGTCACCGATCTTGGCGTGCGGCAGGGCGACATCCTGCCCGGCCTGCCCACGGTGCTGGTCGATCACCATGTGCCGACCGGCACGCCGGGCGATGCGGCCGTGATTTCCGGCAATGGCTGGCTGCCCGAGCCGACCTCCTCGCTGCTGGCCTGGTGGTGCGGCGGGGCGGCGGAGGACGACCTCTGGCTCGCGGCGCTTGGGCTTATCGGCGACATGGCCGTCGAAGGCTTCCCGGAACTGGCCGAGGCGCAGGCCCGATACGGCAAGACGGCGCTGCGGGATGCCGTGTCGCTGGTCAATGCGCCGCGCCGGACGGCCGGGGCCGATGCAAGCCCGGCGCTGGCGCTGCTGCTGAAATGCGCCTCGCCCAAGGACCTGCTCAGGGGCGGGCACCCCGAGACCGCGCTTCTGCACGCCGCCAAGGCCGAGGTCGCGGCGGAACTGGACGCTGCCCGGCGCAGCCCGCCGAGAATCCGCGGGAACATCGCGCTGATCCGCTTTTCATCGCCCTGCCAAGTCCACCCGCTGGTGGCGCAGGCCTGGCGCGGCAGGCTGAGGGACAAGATCGTGCTGGCCGTCAATACCGGCTATCGCCCCGGCTGGATCCACTTTGCCGCGCGCAGCGCGACCGGCACGGATCTGATCCGCTTCCTGGCCGATCACCGCCCCCCCGGCGCGGGCACGGAATACGGCAGCGGCCACGCCCAGGCCACGGGCGGCGCGCTACGTCCGGCCGACTGGAACGACTTTGCCGCCCGGATCGGATTCCCCGAGGAGACTGTGCATGACTGATAGACCGCTCCGCTTGGGCTTTCCCGTCAAGGTGATGGGACGGCCCGGCATGAAAAGCAACGACACCCGGCGCTGGCAGCAGAACCCGCATCTGAAGACCTCGCTGGAATATGTGGACGCGATCCTGGACTACCTGGTCGAGGCAGGCATCGACATGTACCGCATGTCCTCGGATCTTGCGCCCTATGCGACCCATCCCGACATGCCGCAGTTCCACGGCATGGTGGGCGAAAGCGATGCCGAACTCGCGGCGCTCGGGCGCAAGGCGCGCGGACTGGACATGCGGCTGTCCTTCCACCCCTCGCAATTCGTGCTGCTGAACAGCCCCGACCCGGCGCTGACCCGGAAAAGCATCTGGGATCTGTCCTCGCAGGCCGAGATGCTGGACCGCATGGGCATGGGCCCCGAGGCGGTGCTGGTCACCCATGTGGGCGGCGTCTACGACGACCGGGAGGAAAGCCGCGCCCGCTGGATCGAGGGCTACAACCAGTGCCCCGACCATGTCCGCCGCCGGCTGGTGCTGGAAAACGACGACATCCGCTTTTCCGCCGCCGACGTGCTGTGGATCCATGACCGCTGCGGGGTGCCGCTGATCTTCGACTACCAGCATTTCTGGTGCCTGAACCCCGAGGGGCTGGCGCTGCGCCCGACGCTGGAACGCTTTGTCCGGTCCTGGCCGGACGGCGTGCGGCCGAAGATCCACTTTTCCTCGCCCCGGACCGAGTTGCGGGAGGTCAAGCGCAAGGTGACCGACAAGGAACGCGCGGCCCTGAAATCGGCGGCTCCGGCCAAGGGTCCGCTGACCCGGGAGGTGGTGAAGTCCACGTCGCGCTTCAAGACGGTGCTGCTGCCGCCCATCTGGACGGGGCATGCGGATTTCACCAATCCCTTCGAGTTCGCAACCTTCATGCGCGAGGCCGAGGGCCTGGATTTCGACGTGATGCTGGAGGCCAAGACCAAGGACCTGTCGCTGCTGAAGCTGCGCGGGGATCTGTTCCGCTATGCCCCCGACGTGGCGGCGCGCTTTGGAGTCGATCCGTCCGATGCGGCCGACATGGCCGAGGCCGGTGAGATGCTGGACGAAGGCGTCGGGGACGATCCGGCGCCGGACGTGGACGAGGGCGACCGACTGGCCGCCTCCGCAGGGGGCTGATCCGTCATTCGGGCGCTGTATCGGTGTCCACGTGAACCACCACCGACATGCCGGGGCGCAGATCCTCGACCCTCGGCTGGCCCGGGTCGATGGAGATGCGGACCGGCAGGCGCTGCGCGATCTTGGTGAAATTGCCCGTGGCATTGGTTCCCGCCAGAAGGCTGTATTCCGATGCCGTCGCGGGCGAGAAGGATTCCACCCGCCCGGTAAAGCCCTGGTGCTGCAGGGCATCCGCGGTGAAGCGCACGACCTCGCCCGGCTGCAGCCCGGTCAGGCTGGTTTCCTTGAAGTTCGCGATGACCCAGACGTCGCTGCCCACATGCGACACAAGTGCCGCACCCGGCGTCACGTACTGCCCGACCCGGATCGAGACATGGCCCAGCCGGCCATCGGCGGGCGCGCGGATGACGGTGTTGTCCAGGTCGATCCGGGCCAATTCGACGGCGGCTTCGGCGCTGGCGATCTCGGCCTGGTGCGATTGCAGGGCAACGCGCGCGGACTTGACGGCCTCGCGCTGCACGTCCAGTTGCGCCTCGGCCTGGGTCACCGCCGCGTCGGCCTGCTGCAAGGCCAGTTCCGACTGTTCGGCCGCCGATTGCGAGGCGACGCCCCGCGTCCGCAGCGCTTCCGAGCGGTCCCAGTTGGCCTGCGCCGTGGTCAGTGCCGAGCGCGCGGATCGGGCGCCCGCCTCCTCGGCGCGCACCACCGCCTCCGCCGAGGCGACGCCCTGGGTGGCGACCTCCATCGCGGCACGGGCGGCAGCCAGCTGCGCCTCGGCCTGGGCCAGCTTCTGGCGCGGGATCCGGTCGTCGATCCGCGCGATCACGTCGCCTGCCTTGACAGGCTGGAAATCCGTGACCTCGACCGCGCTGACATAGCCCGTGACCTGCGGCGCGATGATCGTGACCTTGCCACGGACATAGGCGTTCTCGGTCGTGGGCTCGGACGCCTGGAAGGGCGGCAGGTGCCAGGCGTAAAGCAGCAGCAGGACGCCCGCGGCGCCGATGACCAGGGCGATGAGGGTGGGAAGGAGGTTTTCTTTTTTCATGGGGTCGTATCCGGGTTCGGCCGGGGGGCCATGCGCAGGGCTAGCCGGTCGCGCAGCAGGTGCAGGAGCAGGGCCAGGGCGGCGGCAAGGGCAACCAGGGCGGTCAGAAGATAGGCGTCGTTGTAGGCCATCACATAGGCCTGGGCCGAGGCATCCTGCGCGATCTGCGCTGCTGCCTGGACGCGGCGGGCGGCGGCTTCGGGGATCTGGGCGGCAAGCCCCGCGGCCCGCGCCGCGATGGCCTGCGCCGTGGGCATGTCGGTGGTGGCAAGCTGTTCCGTCAGGGTCGCGTAGTGGGCGGCCTGGCGGTGGTTGATGAAGGTGGTGAACAGGCCCGACCCCAGCACCCCCCCCAGGGATTGGGTCGAGATGAAGACGATCACGAAGGACAAAAGGTATTGCGGCCCGCGCGACAGCGCCGAGATCAGCCCCGCCATCATCGCGGGCGGCAGGAACAGCATCCCGGCAAACGCGATCAGAGCCTGGCTGACGATCAGTTGTTCGGGCCGCGTGTCCATGGTGGCCCGGGCGTCCATGAAGGCGCCCAACGCGATCAGCAGCAGCGCCACCAGATGCAGGACGGGCACCCGGTTCGGGCGCATCCAGGCCACGCAGGCCAGTCCGCCCAGCAGGCTTGCGCCGACAATGATGGCGAACAGCCCGGTCATCTGCGAGGGTGCGACGCCAAGGCTCTGGAACATGCGGGGGGCGCCGGCGCTTTGTTCGGACAGGATCAGCCGGAACAGGAACAGCGTGGCGGTCAGGTGCAGCATGGCGGGGCTGACCAGCCAGCGGATGTCCAGAAGCGGCGCGCTGCGGTTCAGCTCGACCGCGACCGCGACCGCTAGGGACGCGGCGGATGCCGCCAGCAGCAGGCCGATCCAGGGCGCGTCGGTCCAGTAGTGGATCGGCCCCATCACAAAGCCGATCGTCAGCCCCGCAAAGCCGAAGCCGATCAACAGGAAGCTGAGAAAGTCCAGCGTCTGGATCACCTTCATGTGCGGCACCGGCCGCAGCGGCAGGCGGAAAACCAGCATCAGCGACACCATCGCCATGCCAAGCGCCGTCAGGTGGACCCATGTCAGCCCGCCATCCCCGATCAGCGCAGGCGAGACGACGCGCGCCAGCGTCGGCCCCGCCATCATCGCCGTCATCGCGGCGGGCAGGCCAAGGCGCATCTTCCATTCCTGGGACAAGGGTTCCAGCATGTACATGAAGGCCAGGGTGGACAGCGGCGCGGCCGCCGCGCCCGACAGCGCCTGCACCACCACGGCGGACCTGAAGTCGCTGATCCAGACGGATGCGAAGGCCACCGCCACATAGGCGATGATCCCCACCTCGGCAAAGCGGCGCAACCCGTATTGGGTGCGGATCTTGATCAGCAGCAAGGGGAGGGATGCGCGCGGGATCATGTAGGCTGCCATCAGCCAACTGGCCTGGGCCGTCGTGATCCCCAGGTCGCCCGCGATCTGCGGGATGTTGGTGGACACGAACCCCTGGCCCAGCCCTTGGGACAACGCCAGCATCACCGCGGCGCCCATATAGGCCAGCGCCTGCGGGACGGGCAGCGGCGGATGGACCACCGGGGCCGGGGCGGAGGAAGCTGTCTCGGTCATTCCCGGTCAAGCCTCGCGATATTGCCGGCGATGCGGTCCAGGACCGATCGGGCCACGGCCAGATCCTCGGGCGGGATGCCCGCCACCAGTTCGGCCCGCATCCGGCGGGTGAAATCGACAATGCCGCTGTCGCGCCCGCGCGCGGTCAGGAACAGCGCGTTCTTTCGTCCGTCGCTTTCGGCCGGGCGGCGCTCGACAAAGCCTGCATGCTCCAAGGCGTCGATCTGGCGCTTCAGCGTGGGCGCCTCGATGTCCAGCGCGGCGGCCAGGTCGGCCTGCGTGGCCCCGTCCATCCGCGACAGCGTGGTCAGGGCGCGGGCGCGCGAAAGCGTCAGGCCCACGGCTTCGGCCCGCGCGTCATAGCTGCGGCGCAGAAGGCGCATGAGGTGCAACAGCGTATCAAGGATGTTCGCGGTATGCGGCATGGTGGTGGCTTTCATCACTTCGTTAGCAAGCTAACTACTTGCCTTGCGATGTTCAACCCCCGCAGGCCGGCGTCGATCCGCGGAAAATCCCTCAGCCGCCCAGGGCGATCCCCTCGCGCCGGGGATCGGCACCGCCCGACAGCGTCCCGTCCGGCCTGATCACGATGCCCTGCAGGCCCGAGGTCAGGTCGGTCTCGTTCAGCTCGTATCCCATGGCGGCCAAGCCCTCGGTCAGGGCGGCAGGCAGCCCTGCCTCAATATCCATGGGACCGAAGCGGTTGACGATATTGGGCGCGGCCACGGCCTTCTGGATGTCCATGCCCCAGTCCAGATGCGCGACGATCGCGCGGGCGACATAGCCGATGATGCGGCTGCCGCCGGGCGATCCGATGACCATCACCGGACGCCCGTCCTTCAGCACGATGGTCGGCGCCATGGACGACCGCGGCCGCTTGCCCGGTGCCACGGCATTGGCGACGGGCCAGCCGTTTTCGTCATGGGTTTCGAAGCTGAAATCGGTCAGTTCGTTGTTCAGCAGGAAGCCTCCCGTCATCAGGCGGGATCCGAAGCCGTTCTCGATCGTCGTGGTCATCGACAGGGCATTGCCGTCCCCGTCCACGATCGAGATATGCGTGGTGGACGGCAACTCCAGCGCGGCGTCCTGCCCCCACAGCATCGCATGGGACCAGCCGGGCGCGCCCGCGCTGACCTCGGGCAGGCTGTCGTCGCCCGCCAGCAATTTCGCGCGCTCGGCCAGATAGGCCGGGTCGATGAGCCCTTCGGTTGGCATCGGCACATGGTCGCTGTCGGCCATGAAGCGGCCCCGGTCTGCAAAGGCCAGGCGCGAGGCATCGCCGATCAGTCGCCAGCTTTCCGGGTTCTCGGCCCCAAGGGCGGCCAGGTCATAGCCGCCCAGCATCCCCAGGATCTGCCCCACCGTCAGCCCGCCCGAGGACGGCGGCCCCATGCCGCAGACATCATGGGCGCGGTATTCGACGCAGACGGCGGGGCGTTCGACGACCCGGTAGGCGGCCAGATCCCCCATCGACAGCCCGCCCGGACTGTCGGCCCCGCGCACGGCGGCGACGATCCCCTCGGCAATCTCACCCCCGTAGAAGCCGTCCGCACCTTCCGCGGCCAGCTTGCGCAGGGTCGCGGCATAGGCCGGATTCTTCAGGTTCGCGCCTTCCGCGAGCGCCTGCCCGCCGGGAAAGAAATAGGCGGCGGTCGCCGGGTCGGCCTGCAGCGCCTCGCCTTCCTCGGCCAGCATCCCCGCCAGCCGAGGCGAGACGGTGAAGCCCCCTTCCGCCAGCCGGATGGCGTCGTCGAAGAGGCCCGACCAGTTGGCCTTGCCCCAGCGGCGATGCGCGGCTTCCAGGACCGCGGGCGTGCCTGGCGTGCCCACGGAGCGGCCGCCCACCACGGCATCCATGAATTCCATCGGCTGGCCGTCGGGCTTCAGGAACAACTGGGGCGTGGCGGACATCGGCGCGGTTTCGCGCGCGTCCAGCGTCGTCAGCGCGCCCGTTTCCCCGTCATGCCAGACCAGGAAGGCCCCGCCGCCCAGGCCCGAACTTTGCGGCTCGACCAGGCCCAGCACGGTCTGGACGGCTACCATGGCGTCGGCGGCGCTGCCCCCGGCAGCCAGAACCTTTGCGCCCGCCTCGGCGGCAAGGGGATGGGCGGCGCTGACCATCCAGTCCTGCCCGGTGACGGGGCGGCCCTCGGCCTTGGCCGCCAGGGCCGCACGCGCGGCCTCCGTCAGCGGACCCAGATCATCGGCCCTGGTCTCGACGGCCGTCGCGCCCTCGGGCGCCACGGCATCGGTCGCCTGCTGCGCGAATGCTGCAGGGGTGCTGCCCAGAAGCAGCAAGATTGCCAGCGCTGCACGTGCCATGCCGTTCTCCACCCTTGATCCCTGCAGTCTGCGCATCGAAAACCAGCGATGCAAGAACCCAGCAGCAACAGGGGGATATGAAAAGGGCTGGAATGGCGGTTTTCGCGTCAGGCACGAAGAACCGATCTGGTCGGAGCGAGAGGATTCGAACCTCCGACCCCCTGCTCCCGAAGCAGGTGCGCTACCAGGCTGCGCTACGCTCCGACCGTGACGGGGCAGGTAGCGCGGGGCGGGCCGGATTGCAAGCCCTGTCAAGGGCGCGACGGCCATATTCTTTGCAAAAGCGAGGTTCGGGGCGCCGTCACCGTCTCGGCCCGGATGCGCGAGGCAATCACGGGACGGTTGGCGGAGTTGCCGCCGCGCCCCTCGCGCCAGACGATATAGATGCCCGACCCGATGATGACGGTGGCGCCCACAAGCGTGGGCAGGTCCAGCACCTCGCCGAAGAAGATCCAGCCATAGGCGGTGGCCCACAGGATCTGCGAATACTGCATGGGCGCGACAATGGCGGCCTCGCCCGCCCGATAGGCCAAGATCAGCAGGAAGCCCGCCGTCAGGCCCAGGCAGGCGATCACCCCCGTCATGGCGAAATGCGGCAAATCCATGGGGCGATATTCCAGCGCCAGCGAGGCGCCGGTCGCCACGAAACTGGCCAGCATCGGCCACATCAGCAGGACCAGCGGGCGTTCGACGCGCCCCAGCTTGCGGATCACCACGGCCGAGGTGGCGGTGCCCACCGCCGACAGCAGCGCCGCCAGATGGCCCAGTTCCAGCGCCTGCCCGCCAGGGCGCAGCACGATCAGCACGCCCGCAAGGCCGATCACCACCGCCGCCAGGCGATGCGGCCCGACGCGTTCGCCCAGGATCGGGATGGACAGGATCGTCACCAGCAGGGGCGCGGCAAACAGGATCGCGTAAACCTGCGCCAGCGGCAGTTGCGAGAAGGCAAAGAAGCTGCCCATCCCCGAGGCCAGCCCCGCCACCGTGCGCAGGGCCACCCAGCCGGGATTGGAGGGGCGCAGCGTGCCCGGCTTTGGGTCGCGCATGATGACCAGCGTCACCAGCGGAAAGGACAGCAGCGACGAAAAGAACAGCACCTGCAGCGCCGGATACTGCGCCCCCAGCGTCTTGATGACCGCGTCATGCGTCGCGTAGATCCCCATGGCCAGCAAGGCCAAGGCCGCACCGCGCACGTTCGACGCGACCTCCATCTCAGCCCTGCGACAGGGCCGCGACGATCCGGTCGCCCATCTCCGAGGTCGAGAGCGGGGTGCCGCCCTCGGGGCCCATCAGGTCGGCCGTGCGTGCGCCGTCCGCCAGCACGCGTTCGACCGCGCGTTCCAGCTCCGCCGCGGCGTCGCCCTGGTCGAAGCTGTAGCGGAGCGCCATGGCAAAGGACAGGATGCAGGCGATCGGGTTGGCCTTGCCCTGACCCGCGATATCCGGCGCCGAGCCATGCACGGGTTCGTAGAGCGCCTTCGGCCGGCCATTCGCCATCGGCGCCCCCAGGGAGGCCGAGGGCAGCATTCCCAGGGACCCGGTCAGCATCGCCGCCGCGTCCGACAGGAGGTCGCCGAACAGGTTGTCGGTTACGATCACATCGAACTGCCGGGGCTTGCGGACCAGCTGCATCGCGCCGTTGTCGGCATACATGTGGGAAAGCTCGACATCGGGATATTCGTTGTCATGGACCCATTGCACCTCCTCGCGCCAGAGGATGCCGGATTCCATCACGTTGGCCTTCTCCATCGAGCAGACCCGGTTCGACCGCCGCCGCGCCAGTTCGAAGGCCGACCGAGCCACGCGGCGGATTTCCCCGCTGGTATAGCGCTGCGTGTTGATGCCGACGCGCCCGCCCTCGTTGTCGGGGTTGTTGTCGTCGGAATGGATGCCGCGCGGCTCGCCGAAATAGACGCCCGAGGTCAACTCGCGCACGATCAGGATGTCGAGGCCCGCGACCACCTCGCGCTTCAGCGACGAAAAGTCCGCCAGCGCATCGAAGCACTGCGCGGGACGCAGGTTGGCGTAAAGGTCCATTTCCTTGCGCAGGCGCAGCAGCCCGCGTTCGGGTTTGACGCTGAAGTCGAGGCTGTCGTACTGCGTCCCGCCGACCGCGCCCAGCAGCACCGCATCGACCGATTGAGCCTTTGCCATCGTCTCGTCTGTCAGGGGGGTGCCATGGGCATCATAGGACGAGCCGCCGACCAGCCCGTGCTGGATATCAAAGGACATGCCGCGATTCGCGCCGAACCAGTCGATGACCTTGACCACCTCGGCCATGACCTCGGGGCCGATCCCGTCGCCGGGCAGGATGAGAAGCGAATAGCTGTCGGACATGGTTCCTCCGGGTCCTTGGGTCGCGGCATCGGGTCCGGTGCTAGCCCCCCGCCATGGGCTGGTCAAGCTGACCCGGGATGTTGCGCGGTGCGGCCAGGGCGGCACCGTCGCCGCGACGCCTTGCACCTTCCGCGGCCTTGGCGCAGCTTTCCGCCGCAACGGAGGGATGGAATGCGCTGGATCATGTCGCCGGGACTGATGTCCCTTGTTCTGGGCTATGCGCTCAGCCAGTTCTACCGCGCCTTCCTGGCGGTGCTGTCGCCGACCCTGGGGACCGAACTGGGGGCGGGCCCGGCCGATCTCGCGCTGTCCTCGGGGCTCTGGTACATCGCCTTCGCCGCCGTCCAGATCCCCGTGGGCTGGGCCTTGGACCGCTTCGGCCCGCGCGAAACGGTGGCGGCGCTGCTGGGCCTTGGCGGATGCGGCGGCGCGCTGGTCTTTGCGCTGGCCCAGGCGCCCTGGCACATCCACCTGGCGATGGCGCTGCTGGGCATCGGTTGCGCGCCGGTGATGATGGGAAGCTTCTACATCTTCGCGCGCACCCTGCCCCCCGCCTCGATGAGCGCGGCGGGCGGCGCGGTGGTGGGCATCGGCTCGCTTGGCAACATGCTGGGGGCCGCGCCGCTGGTCTGGATCATCGACGGGATCGGCTGGCGCGCGGCGCTTGGCGGGCTTGCCCTTGCGACGCTGCTTGTGTCGCTGGCGATCCTTGCCCTGGTGCGCAATCCCGCCAGACCCGTGGGCCAGCAGCGCCCGGCGCGGCTGCGCGACCTGCTGGCCGTGCGCGAGTTGCGGCTGATCCTGCCGCTTCTGAGCGTGACCTATGCCGCTTCGGCCTGCATCCGCGGGCTCTGGGCCGGCCCCTTCCTGTCCGAGGTCTATGGCGCAAGCGATGACCTGATCGGCTGGGTGACGCTGGGCATGGGACTGGCGATGGTCGCGGCGAACCTGTCGGTCGGCTGGGTCGTCCGCGTCATGGGCTCGGACAAGCGCACCTCGGTCGCGAATACGCTGCTGCTCTGCGCCGTGCTGGCGGGGCTGTGGCTTGGATCGGGGACCAGCCTCGTGCTGTCTGGTGTCCTGCTGGTCATGGTGTGCATCTCGGACAGTTCCTATTCCCTGATCATGTCGCATGGCCGCGCCTTCCTGCCCCATCACCTGGTCGGCCGCGGCATCACCTTCATGAACATGGTCTCGATCTCGGGGGTAGGGATCATGCAGTTCCTGTCGCGGCCGGTCTATCTGTCGGCCTCGGCCAGCCACCCGCCGCCCGTGGCCTATGGTCACATCTTCCTGTTCTTCCTGGTGCCGTTGACTATAGGGCTGGTGTTCTATCTTTTCAGCGCCGAGAACCGCCATGTCTGACCCGCTGGTCATCGCCCCGAACCTTAAGCGCCGGCTGTCGGGCGTCACCGCCACGGTGGTGCGGCTGATCCCGGTGCAGGCGCGCCTGATCGCGATCCGCGCGACCGGCCCCGGCCTGCCGCCCGAAATACCCCACATCCCGCTGGCCCGCGCCGCCCTGATGCCACGCGACCGCTGGCGCGTCTGGCACGCCCGGCGCAACACGGAAATGGCGCTTGGGCTGATCCTGCGGCACGTCCTGGGGCGCAAATACCGGCTGATGTTCACCTCGGCCGCGCAGCGCCGCCATACCGGCTTCACCAAATGGCTGATCCGCCAGCAGGACGCGCTTGTGGCCACATCGGACAAGGCGGCCAGTTATCTGGACCGGCCCGCCACGGTGGTGATGCACGGGGTCGATACCGCGATCTTCCAGCCACCCGCCGACAAGCCCGAGCTGCGCCGCGAGCTGGGCCTTGATCCCGGCGCCGTCCTGATCGGCTGCTTCGGCCGGGTGCGCGCGCAAAAGGGCGTGGACCTGCTGGTCCGTGCCGGGCTGCGGCTGCTGCCGGACCGGCCGCGCGCGCAGATCATCTTCACGGGCCGCATCACCCCCGACAACCGCGCCTTTGCCGACGGCCTGCTGGCCGAGATCGCGGCAGCCGGCTTGCAGGACCGCATCCGCTTCCTGGGCGAGTTGCCCTGGGACCAGGTGGTGCGCCATTACCAGGCGCTGGACCTGTTCGCCGCCCCCGCCCGCTGGGAGGGTTTCGGCCTGACGCCGCTGGAGGCGATGGCCTGCGGCGTGCCGACCGTGGCCACCCGCGTCGGCGCCTATGAGACGCTGATCCGCAACGGCGTCACCGGCAGCCTGGTGCCCCCCGACGACCTTGAGGCGCTGACCGGGGCGCTGCGCCGCTGGCTGGACGACGATGCCGCACGCGCCGCCGCAGGCCAGGCGGCCCGCGCCCATGTGACGGCGAACCATGCCATCGAGGGCGAGGCCCGCGCCCTGGTGGGCATCTACAACGACTTGCTGGCCCGGCCATGAACAGGCTGCAATTCTATACCGCCCGCCTGCTGCGCGACGAACCCGCCCTGCAGGACCTGTCGGTCCCCCAGGGCAACCTGCTGGCCGATCTGGAGGGCAAATCCGTCGCCCTGATCGGCAATGCCCGGTCGCTGGCCGAAACCCGCCAGGGCACGGCCATCGACGCCGCCGACCTGGTGATCCGCATCAATCGCGCGCCGATGCCCTCGCCCGAAAGCCACGGCAGGCGAACCGACTGGCTGGCGCTGGCCGTGCGGTTGCCGGACGAGGACCGGGGGCGACTGACGCCCGTCCGCCTCCTGTGGATGTCGCCCAAGCGCAAGCGGCTGGACTGGCAGACGGCGACCAGCCCCGGCTTCTACCTGCACCCGCTGGAAGATTACCACGCGCTGAAGGACCGCCTTGCCGCCCCGCCCACCACCGGGGCGATGATGATCGACCTGGCTCTGCGGTCGCGCCTGGCAAGCCTGACGCTTCATGGCTTCGACTTCTTCGCCAGCCAGAGCCTGTCGGGCCGCCGCACGGCGCAACAGGTTCCCCATGACTTCAGCGCCGAGGCGGCCTGGGTCGCGGATCTGAAGCGCACCGACGACAGGCTTCTTCTGGCCTAGGCTGGCGGCGGCCACCGCCTTCGCCACGCAAGGCAACTGCCGCCCGGCCCCACGCCCCGACAGGCGCCCGCCTCTCCGGGTCACGGGCGGGGGCAACAGAGGGGCTTTTCTGTCCCGCCTGTTCGATGAAGCGACCGGCACCGGATCCGCCTCACAGAAACCCGATCCAGCGGCCCGCCAGCAGCACCCCCATCCAGACCAGGGCCGAGATCGCGGCAAGAACCCGTGTCGTCCCATGGGCAATTCCCGTGGCGACAAGCCGGCTCCAGCCGGTCCCATGCAGCAGGGCGACATTGCCGAGGCCCAGGGCCAGCAAGGCCAGCTTCCAGCGGAAGGCGGCGTTGCCCAGGTATTCGGCGGCGCTGACCGACCACAGGCAGAACCCCGTCGCCACCGCCAGCCCCAGGCCGATGCCCGCCATCCGCGACAGGAACGGCCCGATGACCTGCAGGGGCGGACCGGACAGAACCCCCAGGATGCGCAGGTCCAGGGGCAGGATCGCCCCGACCAGCAGCCCGATCCCCAGGATATGCGTCGCATTCACGACCATGTAGAGGTTGCCCGACCCGCGCAGCATGCCCGCCAGGGCCGAGGCTTCGATCCAGGCGACAAGCTCCATCAGCCGTCAGTCGGACCGGATGCGCTCGGGATACATGTCGTAGTTCCGGCCGTCGATCACGATGCGCACCGCCTTCATGTGCGCTTGGGTGCGGTCCGCGTCGCGGTTGCCGATCACGATGACCGCGTCGCCGATCCCAGCCGTCTCGGCTGTGAAGCCGGACCGTTCGGTGCGTCCCGGATTGCCCAGTTCGACCTGCCAGACGGTCCCCCGCGCATCCCTGACCCGCAGCGTGGGATGGGGCGGGCTCATGGAGATCGCCTCGATCACGCCCTCGAGCCGGACCTGCTCGGCATCCGCCCAGGACCAGCCGTGATGTGCCACTGCCGGTGCCGCCAGTGGCAGCCCCAGAAGAAGCGCGACGAAGGCGGATCGGAACCGGCAAGACATGGGGATCCTCGCGTGATGCGGTTGTCCATCGGCCCGAAGGATACCGCACCCGCGCGCCCGGGGCTGATGACAATGGCGTTACCCGGCCGGCCCCTGGCCCGGGCCTTTCCCCTTCCCTTGCACCCCTGCTTGCGCTAAATGCACGCGACCGCATGAAAAGGAGTCCCAAGGAGATGGGCTACAAAGTCGTCGTCGCAGGCGCCACGGGAAATGTGGGCCGCGAAATGCTGAACATCCTGGAAGAACGCCAGTTCCCGGTGGATGAGATTGCCGCACTGGCCTCGCGCCGGTCGCAGGGCACCGAGGTCAGCTTCGGCGACAAGACCATCAAGGTGAAGGATATCGAGCAGTTCGACTTCACCGGCTGGGACATCGCGCTGTTCGCAATCGGGTCGGAAGCCACCAAGACCCATGCCCCGCGCGCGGCGGCGGCGGGCTGCGTGGTGATCGACAACTCCTCGCTCTACCGCTACGACCCGGATATCCCGCTGATCGTGCCGGAAGTGAACCCGGACGCGGTCCACGGCTACAACAAGAAGAACATCATCGCGAACCCCAACTGCTCGACCGCGCAGATGGTGGTGGCGCTGAAGCCCCTGCATGACCGCGCGCGCATCAAGCGGGTCGTCGTGTCCACCTACCAGTCCGTGTCGGGCGCCGGGAAAGAGGGCATGGACGAGCTGTGGGACCAGACCAAGGGCATGTATGTGCCGGGTCAGGAGGTCGCGGCCAAGAAGTTCCAGAAGCAGATCGCCTTCAACGTGATCCCGCAGATCGACGTCTTCCTGGACAGCGGCGACACCAAGGAAGAATGGAAGATGACGGCCGAGACCAAGAAGATCCTCGATCCGTCCATCAAGGTCACCGCGACCTGCGTGCGCGTCCCGGTCTTCGTCGGCCATTCGGAATCCATCAACATCGAGTTCGAGGATTTCCTGGACGAGGACGAAGCCCGCGACATCCTGCGCGAGGCGCCGGGCATCCTGGTCGTCGACAAGCGCGAGCCGGGCGGATACACGACGCCGGTCGAATGCGTTGGCGATTTCGCGACCTTTGTCAGCCGCATCCGCCAGGACGTGACGGTGGAAAACGGGCTGAACCTGTGGTGCGTCAGCGACAACCTGCGCAAGGGCGCCGCGCTGAACGCCGTTCAGATCGCGGAACTGCTGGGCAACCGCGTCCTGAAAAAAGGCTGAGCGGGTGTTCGACTGGATCACCGGCTTTCTGGAAGGCGGCGGAGCCCTGGCCATCGCCGCCCTGATGCTGCTGGAAAACGTCTTTCCGCCGATCCCGTCGGAACTGATCATGCCGCTTGCGGGCTTCAACGCCGCGCGCGGCGGCACGCCGCTGTGGCTGGCGATCCTGGCGGGGGGCCTGGGCTCTCTGGCCGGGGCCTGGCTGTGGTATCTGGTGGGCCGCGCCGTGGGGGCCGAGCGGATGCGCCGCCTGATCGCGCGGCATGGCCGCTGGCTGACCACGACCCCCTCGGAATTCAAGAAGGCCGAGGACTGGTTCCATCGACACGGCCGCGCGGTCGTCTTCTTCGGCCGCTTCGTCCCGACGGTGCGCACGCTGATCTCGATCCCCGCCGGGATCGAGCGGATGCCGCAGGGGCAGTTCCTGCTTTATACCGCGCTTGGCAGCTTCATCTGGTCGGGCGGGCTGGCCATGGCGGGATACCTGCTGGAAGACCAGTACGAACAGGTCGAACACTGGATCGACCCGCTGTCCACGGCGGTCGTCGTGGGCATCGTGGCGCTTTATCTGTGGCGCGTGATCCGCTGGAAGCCCGACGCCTGACCGGCGCCGGGTCGTCCTGCGGGGATCAGACCTCCACCCAGGCTTTGCCGCCGTCGATGGCCTGAACCAGCGAGCCTTCGCTGATGTCATGGACCAGGCCGTGCAGCGACATCTGCCCGGATTCGACCGCCGCCCTGACAAAGGGGAAGGTCATCAGGTTCTCGATCGAGACAAGCACGGCCTCGCGTTCCAGCGCGGCGACCTGCTGGTCCTCGGGCAGGTCCTTCACGCGGTCATAGCCGGGCCGGAGGACGTCCATCCAGCGGCCGACGAAGCTGGTCTTCTCCTCGAGTTCCGGCGCATGGCCCGAACACATCGCATGGCAGCCCGCGACGCCGCCGCAGCTGGTATGGCCCACCACGATCAGATGCGCGACCTTCAGCGCCTGCACCGCATATTCCACCGCGGCCGAGGTGCCGTGCTGCAGCCCGTCGGGCGCATAGGGCGGCACGAGGTTGGCGATGTTGCGGTGGATGAAGAACTCGCCCGAATCCGCGCCGAAGATGCTGGTGACGTGGACGCGGCTGTCGCAGCAGGAAATCACCATCGCGCGCGGGCGCTGCCCGTCGGTGGCCAGGCGGCGATACCAGGCGCTGTTTTCGGAATAGGACGTGGCCCGCCAGCCGTGGAAGCGGCCGACCAGATACTGGGGCAGGGGGCGGATGTTATGCATGTCTCACCTCTCTTGTCCCGCCGGTTGATAGGCGGTGATTGAGACAAATTCGAGCGATTTCTTATGGCCGCGGCAAGCCTTTCTTCACCCCGGGACGCCATGGTGGCCGGACTGGACGTGCAAGACAAAAGGAAGGCAGATGGCACAGATCATGGCACTGGCCGTATCGGAGCCGGTCCGGGTGGATTCCCGCCGCGTGGGCGATATCGTGACCGAACTGGGCGAAACGGCGGCGCAGAACGTCATCGGGCTGGCGCTGGAACAACTGGCGGGCGCGCTGACCGCCACCGACAAGGCCATCCGCGGCAACGACCTGCCCGAGGCCGGCCGCCAGTGCGACCTGCTGGCGCGCCTTGCCTGGCAGATCGGCCTTCTGTCGCTGGCGGGCGTGGCGATGGATCTGGGCGGCTGCGCGGACAAGCGCGACCTGGTGGCCCTGGGCGCCATCCATGCCCGGCTGATGCGGGTGGGGAACCGGTCGCTGACGGCGATCTGGGATCGGACGGGGTTGGGGTAAGGCCAAAACGGCCTTGCCGTCGCCTGGCTTGGCGAAGGCCTTCCCCACCAATGCCACCGGTCCCGAAGACCCGGCCTGCGCCTGCCCCGCCCTGGCGGGCACAGGCCTTCCCGGGGTCGCAGGCGCGACCGTCTCCGGTGGAACCGGATCACGCGGGCGGGGAAGCGCATGCGCTTCCTTGTCCCGCCCGGTTCGGGGACAGCCCTGCCCGCCTGCTGCCCGCGACCCGGACTTGCGGGCGGAAGCGCAGGCTGTAGTCTGGCGCCCAGCAGACAAGGACCTGACCCATGACGCCCGACTTCGCCCCCGATTCCGCCGATGCCCTGCCGCTTTGGGCCGTTTGGAAGGGCGATCCGCTGCCCGATCAGGCAGGCCCCTGGCCTGCCGCCAGCGGCTTTTCCGCCAAGCTGGGCGAGATCTGCCTGCTGCCCAATGCCTCGGGCGGGCTGGCGGGGGCTTTCCTGGGGCTTGGTGACCGGGCATCCGCCGGACGCCACCGCTTCGCCCTGGCCCATGCGACGGCCCTGCCCGCCGGTACCTGGCGCCCGGCCCTGCCCGAGGGGCTTGACCCTGCCGAAGCGGCCCTGGCCCTGCTTCTGGGGCAGTATCGCTTCACCCGCTACAAGGGCGCGGCTTACGACGGCCCGCGCTTCACCTGCCCCGAGGGCGCCGATGCCGCCCGGATCCGCGCGCAGGCTGCCGGAGAGTTCCTGACCCGCGACCTGATCAACACGCCCGCCAACGACATGGGGCCCGTCGATCTGGAAGCCGCCGCCCGCGCCCTGGCGGACGAAATCGGCGCCGGCATTTCGGTCACGACCGGCCCGGACCTGCTGGACGCCAACCTGCCGATGATCCACGCCGTGGGCCGCGCCGCCGAACAGGCGCCCCGGCTGATCGACATCCGCCTGGGCGATTCCGGTCCGCGCCTGACACTGGTCGGCAAGGGCGTCTGCTTCGACACGGGCGGGCTGGACATCAAGCCATTCGCCTCCATGGCCCTGATGAAGAAGGACATGGGCGGGGCGGCCACCGCGCTTGGGCTGCTGAAGATGCTGGCGCTGACCGGCGCGGCGGAGCGGATGCAGATCCGCGTGCTGCTGCCGGTGGCGGAGAACAGCGTGTCGGCCGGTTCGTTCCGGCCCGGCGATGTTCTGACCAGCCGCAAGGGCCTGACGGTCGAGGTGAACAATACCGATGCCGAAGGCCGCCTGATCCTGGCCGATGCCCTGGCACTGGCGGCCGAGGAATCGCCCGACCTGATGATCTCGCTGGCGACGCTGACGGGGGCGGCGCGCGTGGCGCTTGGCCCCGATCTGCCGCCCTTCTATTGCGACGACGATGCCACGGCCGAAGCGCTGTCGCGCGCCGCGATGGCCGTGCGCGATCCCTTGTGGCGGTTGCCCTTCTGGGAAGGCTACGAATCGCAGATCGAGCCGCCGATCGCGGATCTGGACAACGCCCCCGCGGGCGGCATGGCAGGGTCGGTCACGGCGGCCCTGTTCCTGCGCCGCTTTGCCCAAGGGGCCGGGCGCTATGTCCACATGGACATCTATGGCTGGCAGCCTGTCCTGGCGCCGGGCCGTCCCAAGGGCGGGGTGGGCCAGGGCGCCCGCGCCATCCTTGCCGCGCTGCCGCAGGTCCTCGCATGACGCTGGATCGCCGCCTGACCCCCGCAACGGATCGCGTGGCCCTGGAAAGCCTGTGCGGCGTGATCGAGCGCCCGGCCTATACGCCGGGCCACGCCGCGCGGCTGGTCGTGCCGCTGGCCGACCTCATGACCGCGCCCGACGGCCGCCGCGACCGGCAGGTGAATTTCGGCGCCGATGTCACGGTGATCGAGACGCGGGGCCCTTGGTGCTTCGTGCAGGCGGATTTGGACGGCTACTGCGGCTGGCTGCCCGAGGCGGCGCTTGGCACCGACCTGCCCCCCATCACCCATCGGGTCACGGCGCCTGCCACGCATGTCTATTCCGCGCCCGACATGAAGCAGCCCGAACAGGCCAGCCTGTCCCTGGGCGCGCGGCTGTCGGTCACGGGGATCGAGGGGCGCTTTGCGCGGCTGGCGACAGGCGGCTTCGTCCCCGTCCAGCACATCGGCGACCAGCCTGCCCCGGATCCGGTGCCGGTGGCGGAAAGCCTGGCCGGCACGCCCTATCTCTGGGGGGGCAACAGCCGCGCGGGCATCGACTGCTCCGGCCTTGTGCAGGCGGCGCTGACGGCCTGCGGCATCCCCTGCCCCGGCGACAGCGACCTGCAGCGTGACGCCTTTCCCGCAGCCGAGGACATCCGCCGGGGCGACCTGCTGTTCTGGCCGGGCCATGTCGCACTGGCCATGTCGCCCGACCTGATGATCCACGCGACGGCCTGGGTCATGGCGGTGATCGCCGAGCCGATCCCCGAGGCCCTGGCCCGGATCGAGGCGCAGGGCGGCGGCCCCTTCCTGGGCATCCGCCGCCCGCCTCTGGCGCAGCCCGCCGCGATGCCCTAGACCGCCGCCATCTTCCAAGGAGTTGCGGCATGTTCACCATTTCGCTGATCGCATCGCCCCTGCGCGCCAACCTGACCGAAGCCCTGGCGCTGGACCTGGCCGACCGCTGGGCGGGCGGGCCGCTGCGCTGGCTGAATCCCCGTGTGGCGGCCGAGTTCGACCTGCCCGCCCAGCCCGCGGACTTCCCCGAGGCCTGGGCCGACCTGCAGCAGCAGACGCTGGATCTGGCCATCCAGCCCGCCGCAGGCCGCCGCAAGCAGATCCTGCTGGCTGACATGGATTCGACCATGATCGGGCAGGAATGCATCGACGAGCTGGCCCATGTCGCCGGCGTCGGCCCCCGCGTGGCCGACATCACCGCGCGCGCCATGAACGGAGAGCTTGATTTCCACGGCGCCCTGACCGAGCGCGTTTCGCTGCTGGCGGGCCTGCAGGACAGCGTGATCGCGGATGTGCTGGCCTCTCGCATCACGCTGGCTTCGGGCGGGGCGCAACTGGTGGCGACGATGCGCGCCCATGGCGGCTATGCGGCCTTGGTTTCGGGTGGCTTCACGGCCTTTACCGAGGCGATCGCCGACCGGCTGGGCTTCGACGAACACCGCGCCAATACCCTGCTGGCCGAGGGCGGGCTGCTGACCGGCCATGTCGGCATGCCGATCCTGGGACGCGAGGCCAAGGTCGAGGCCCTGGTCCAGATCGCCGAGGCGCGCGGCCTGACCCCGGCCGATGTGATCGCCGTGGGCGACGGCGCAAATGACCTGGGCATGATCCAGCTTGCCGGCACCGGCGTTGCCTTGCACGCCAAGCCGTCCGTGGCCGCGCAGGCGCCGATCCGCATCAACCATGGCGACCTGACCGCGCTGCTTTATCTGCAGGGCTATGCCGTCGCCGATTTCGTCACGGGCTGATCGCCGCCACCGTTTCCGCAGCCGGGCGCGCGACACTGACCGCAGCGCCCGTTCCGGCCCAGAAGGCGCCGTAGCCGGTATGGCCTCGCGCCAATGCGGCGGCGTTCAGCGCCTTGCCGATGTCATAGGCCAGCGGGTAGTCCGCCGCCGCCGCGTCGTCGATGCCGCTGAAATCGTTGACTAGGCACCGCGCCGGACGGCCCGAGATCGCCCGGGTCATTACCGTCTGCCCGCCCGACAGGGCCGCCCGGTGGGGGGCTGATGTCGCGGCCTCGGGCGCGCGCAGAAAGGCGGTGCCGCATTGCACCGCGGCGGCACCCGCATCCATCGCGGCGCGGGCGGCCGCCCGATCCATGATCGCGCCCGCCGCGACGACCGGCAGGCCGACGGGCAGCAGCGCCCGGACCAGGGCCGCGTGATCCAGCCGCCCGTCCGGCCCGTCGGGGTCGAAGATGCCGCGATGGCCACCGGCCTCCCACCCTTGGGCCACGATCACGTCAAAGCCCGCCTGGCGAATCGCCCGTCCCTCGGCGACCGAGGTGGCCGTTGCCCACAGCTTGCACCCTGCCGCCTTCAGCGCCGCGATCTGGTCGGGCGCGGGCAAGCCGAAATGGCAGCCGACGATATCCGGCCTTTCCGCCAGCAGCACCGACAGCATGTCGTCATTGCCGCGAAAGCTGGGATAGATTTCGGACAGCCCGTCCGGAGGTTCCGCCCCGAAGCGGTGAAAGACCGGGCGCAGCGCGTCGATCCACCCGGCCTCGCGCCTTGCATCCCGGCGCGCCGGAACGTGGCAGAACAGGTTCACGCCGAAGGTCCGCCCGGTCCCCTGCCTCACCGCCCGGATCGCCCTGCCCGCGCCCTGTGCATCCAGCGCGCCAAGGGCCACGAAGCCGAGCCCGCCCGCGTTGCAGACCGCCACCGCCAGTTCCGGGGTCGAGGTCCCCGCCATCGGCGCCTGGACCACGCGATGTGTCAGTTGGTCGAACATGATCATCCCTTCATCTCGGCACCAATATCCCATGGCGTGAGCCGCGCCCCAAGGGAAGTCCAGCGGACTTTTCTGCAGCGGCGGATGCCTGCCCCCCTGCGGCAGGCGGGGGCGTGAAACCCCGGCTGTCCCTGCCTTTACAAAACCCCTCCAAAGGCGCATGGCGCGGATCATGCTGGATCTTTCCCTCGAACTTTTCGCCATTCTCGCCGTCGCAGGCTTTTCCGCGGGCTTCATCGATTCCATCGCCGGGGGCGGCGGGCTGATCACCCTGCCCGCGCTGATGCTGGCGGGGATCCCGCCCGCGCAGGCCCTGGCCACGAACAAGGTGCAGGGCGTCTTCGGCGCGGCGACGGCGGCCATCAGCTATGCCGCGCGGGGGCTGGTGGATCTGCGCAGCCAGTGGAGATCGGCGCTGGTCGCGGGGCTGGCGGGGGCGCTTGGCGCGGCGCTTGTCAGCGTTCTGCCGACCGACAGGCTGCGGCTGGTCCTGCCGGTGATCCTGATCGCCATCGCCGCCTTCTTCGCGCTGAAGCCGGGCCTTGATGACAGGGACCGCGTGCAGCGCGTGGCAGGGGCGACCTTTGCGGTCACGGCGGTGCCGCTGGTCGGCTTTTATGACGGGCTCCTGGGGCCGGGGGCGGGGTCCTTCTACATGATCGCCTTTGTCACGCTGGCAGGATACGGCGTGCTGAAGGCGACCGCCCATACCAAGATGCTGAACTTCGCCTCGAACCTGGGCGGGCTTGCGGCCTTCGCGCTGGTAGGCCAGCCGCTGTGGCTTCTGGGCATCGTGATGGGCGCGGCGCAGATCGCGGGCGCCGCCTTGGGGGCGCGGCTGGCAAGCCGCATCGGCGCGCGGCTGATCAAGCCGCTGCTGGTCGCGACCTCGACCGCGCTGGCGCTGCGGCTGATCTGGCAGATGATCTAGGCGGGGAAGCCGGGGGCGGTCCGCATCTCTCCGGTCACCAGGCCGCGGCAGTTGCGGAGGGGATCGGTCAGCAGGCGGCCGACCGCCGGATGGTTCTCGGCGAGCACGCCCAGATGCACCAGAAGCGCGGTGATCGCCGCCTCGACCGCGCGGGTGCCGCCATCCGCGACCTTCAGCGCGACGCCCAGTCCCTGCTCGGGCAGGATTGCTACGAAGACCGCCTCGGCCCCGGTCTTGGCCGCGGCCCTGCCATCCATGGCGCGCATCAGGACCGTGCAGGCCCGCCCCTCGCCCGCGACCATCTCGGGGTGGGTCCGCATGGCATCGACCAGCCGCCGCATCGCCCGGCCACGCAGATCGTCGCGCGGATCGGCGAAGGCCGCCATGGCCCGGCCCAGCCCCGCCAGAGAGCAGGACCAGTTCGGGGCCGAGCATCCGTCGATGCCGTAGCCGGGGCTGACCTCGGCCGTCACCTCCTCGAAGGCGGCCTTGACCGCCTGCTGGACGGGATGATCGGGATCGACATAGTCCGGACCGCCGCCCAGGTGACGGTTCAGTGTCAGAAAGCCCGCATGCTTGCCCGAGCAGTTGTTGTGAAGCTGGCAGGGGGCTTCGTCGCTGCAGGTTAGGCGGCGGTTTTCGTCCCGGTCCTGCGGCATGTGGCAGCCGCAGCGCAGGTCGGCCTCGCCAAGGCCCAAGACGTGCAGCCAGTCGCCCACGGCCTCGACATGCATCCGCGCGCCGCTGTGGCTGGCGCAGGCCAGGGCCAGTTGCCGGTCGGTCAGCCCGGCCGCATCGGCCGCCCCGCTTTCGATCAAGGGCAGCGCTTGGATCATCTTGCAGGATGACCGGGGAAAGACGATCCGGCCGGAACGGCCCCAGGCCTCGACCACGCCCTTGCTGTCGCAGACGACGGCATCGCCGCAATGCAGGCTTTCGCGCTGCCCGCCGCGCCACAACTCGATCAATTCCGCCGACCGCATCGCCCGCCCCCCTGACAATTGCGCGATTTCCAGTCTTGCGCTCTTTTTCACGCGATGATTTTGGCTATCCTGCCCACAGATGGTTGAAAAGACCACAGCAATCGGGAAAAACGCCCCCTGATGTGGCGAAACCTTGGCAGGAGGCCAGAGCATGACCAATACCACGCTGCGCGGCATGACCGCCGCCCTTGCCCTGATGGTGGGCTTGGGGGCGGCATCGGCGCAGGAATCCACCAATGTCGTGGCGACCGAAGGCGACTGGACCGTCTTCGCGGCGGAAAACCCCAAGGAATGCTGGGCCGTTTCGCCACCGAAAGCCACGCAGAACACCGATGGGAACGGCAACCCGCGCGAGGTGACGCGCGGCGACATCCGCCTTTACGTGGCCTATCGCCCTGGCCAGGGCGGCGAGGTGTCCTTCAGCGGCGGCTATCCCTTCGCGCCCGACAGCACGGTCGAGGTCGATATCGGCGGCAACAAGTTCAACCTGTTCACCGAGGGCGAAAGCGCCTGGACCGGAAGCGCGTCGGAGGATGAGAAGCTGATCACCGCCCTGCGCAGCGGGTCGAACGCGGTCATCACCGGGCGGTCCTCGCGCGGCACCGTGACCAAGGACACCTTCAGCCTGGCGGGCATCACGGCGGCCACGAACACGGCCAAGTCGCGCTGCGAATAAGCGCCGGGGGGGTCACACCCCCCCTGCCTGCCCCAGGGCGGCAGGCATTCGCGCTGAAGAAAGTCACCGGACTTTTTCCGGGCGCATCTCGCCCGGAGGGATATTCGGACCAAAGTGAAAGGCGAGGCCGGTTGATTTTCGGCCTCGCTTCGCTTATCTGCGGGTCTTTCACGCCTTATCGCCGGTTTGCCCCATGAACGCGCCCATCACGCAGGATGTCCTGACCCTTCCCCGCAAGCTGCCGGACAGCGGGCGCACGAACATCATCGGCCTGACGCGCGATCAGTTGTGGGACGCGCTGATCGCGGCCGGAACGCCGGAAAAGCAGGCCAAGATGCGCGTGGGCCAGGTCTGGCAGTGGGTGTATCACTGGGGCGTGCGCGATTTCGCGCAGATGAGCAACCTGGCCAAGGACTATCGCGCCCTTCTGGCCGAGAAGTTCGAGATCGCCCTGCCCGAGATCGTGACCCGGCAGGTCAGCGCCGACGGCACGCGCAAGTATCTGGTCCGCATCGCCGGCGGCCACGAGGTCGAGACCGTCTATATCCCCGAGGAAGGGCGCGGCACGCTGTGTGTGTCCAGCCAGGTCGGCTGCACGCTGACCTGCTCCTTCTGCCATACCGGCACGCAGAAGCTGGTGCGCAACCTGACCGCGGGCGAGATCGTCGGCCAGCTGATGCTAGCCCGCGACGACCTGGGCGAATGGCCGCTTCCCGGCGCCCCCAAGGACGAAACGCGCCTGGTCAGCAACATCGTGCTGATGGGCATGGGCGAGCCGCTGTACAACTTCGACGCCGTGCGCGACGCCATGCGCGTCTGCATGGACAACGAGGGGCTGTCGCTGTCACGCCGCCGCATTACCCTGTCCACCAGCGGCGTCGTCCCCGAGATCGCGCGGACCGCCGAGGAGATCGGCTGCCAGCTTGCCGTCAGCTTCCACGCGACCACTGACGAGGTCCGCAACGTCCTGGTGCCGATCAACAGGCGCTGGAACATCGCAACGCTGCTTGACGCGCTTCGCGATTATCCGCGGCTGTCCAACAGTGAGCGGATCACCTTCGAATACGTGATGCTGGCGGGCGTGAACGACAGCGACGAGGATGCCCACCGCCTGGTGGATCTGATCCGCGGCATTCCCGCCAAGATCAACCTGATCCCCTTCAACGAATGGCCGGGCGCGCCCTACAAGCGCTCCAGCAACAACCGCATCCACGCCTTCGCGGACATCATCTACAAGGCGGGCTATGCCAGCCCCATCCGCACCCCGCGCGGCGAGGACATCATGGCGGCCTGCGGGCAGCTGAAGTCGGCGACGGAACGGGGGCGGAAGAGCCGGGCGGAGATTGCGGCGGAGGCGGGTTAGGCAATTCCGGCGGTTCTGCCCGCCGCGGGTCGTTCGACTGGACATGCCGTGCTGCGTTATCGAAAAAAGCATAAGCCTTCGGCTGTGTTTGGCTCGAGTGTATCGAGTTTCAGGAGTGTGGGATGCAGCCTTTGATTTCCGTGATCATCACGACACACCAACGCCCCGTCCTGTTGCGCCGCGCGATCGAATCTGTTCTGCAGCAAGGCGATCTGGCTGAGATCATCTTGTGTTCGGACGAGTCCTCCCTGCCGACAGCTCAGGTCGCCACGGAGTTGCTGCGGCCCTCGGACAGCTTCCTGCGGCTGCCGCAGTTAAGGGGTCTGGCCGAGACACGGAACATGGGAATGATGGCCGCGCGGGGACAATGGGTCTGCTTCCTCGACGACGACGACAGCATGGAAGGCGATTTCTTCGCCCGACTGAAACCCATGCTGACGGCGCCGGACGAGGTCGTCTACACGAACTTCACCGAGATCAGGGAAGATATTCTGCCTGGCGGCAGCGCAGAAAGGACGGGCAGCAGGTCGATCAGCCTTGCCGGATTGCAGGTGAGCAACCTTGCCGTGCAGAACTTCATTCCTGTTAGCGCCCTAATAATTCCGCGAAGGCACCTGAAGAGCGTTTCGTTCGACCCATCCCTGAAGTCGCATGAGGATTGGGACCTCATCCTGCAATTGCGAAAACAGGCCCGCTTCCGCCATGCGGACATTTCAGGCCCGAACTACCATATCTCAAGCTCCGCAACACGCAACGACACGGGCGAATTGGCGCGGGCGGAAATCTATCAGCAGATCTATCTGCGTCACAAATTGGTCGGGCCGCGCATCTGGAAGAGGCGCATCAGGAAATTGCTCCGGATCAGGTCAAATGCGACCAGCGTAACATGAGAGGCCGCGTCCCCGCCGATCACCCGCCGGACCGCAGCTACGGCTTCGGCGAGGCATCGATGACCTCCACCGCCTCCTGCGCCGTTTCGACATAGTGGATCAGCCCCAAATCCTCCTCGGAGATCGTCCCCGCCTCGGCCAGGGCCTTCCAGTTGATGATGCCGTCCCAGAACTCGGCGCCGAACATCAGGAAGGGGACGCGGGCCATGCGGCCGGTCTGGATCAGGGTCAGAGCCTCGAAGGTCTCGTCCAGGGTGCCGAAGCCGCCGGGAAAGATGGTGATCGCCCGCGCGCGCATCAGGAAATGCATCTTGCGGATCGCGAAGTAGTGGAAGTTAAAGCACAGCTCCGGCGTCACATAGACGTTCGGCGCCTGTTCGTGCGGCAGCACGATGCCCAGGCCGATGGACTTGCCGCCCGCCTGATGGGCGCCCAGATTGCCCGCCTCCATCACGCCGGGGCCGCCGCCGGTGGTGATGACAAACTCGCGTCCGCCCGTTTCCAGGCTGCGGCGGGTCATCTCCTGCGCGAAAAGCCGCGCTTCCTCGTAATAGGCCGACAGCTTCGCCAGCGTGGGCGTCCGTGCGCGGCCTGCGTTTTCGGGCGAAGGGATGCGCGCGCCGCCGAACATCACGACGGTCGATTCCACCCCGGCCTCGTCCAGCAGCATCTGCGGCTTCAGCAGTTCCAGTTGCAGGCGGACGGGGCGCAACTCCTCGCGCAGCAGGAAGTCGCGGTCGGTGAAGGCCAGCTGATAGGCGGGTGAGCGCGTCTGCGGAGTATCCGGAATGTGCCGGGCACGGACCGCATCCTCTTCACTGTGGGGAAAGGGATAGGCGCGGTCTTCGGCGGTTATCGGCTTCGCGTCACTCATCGGATCCTCGGGCATTTGCGGCTTTGGTGCGGATTGCACGGGCCTTGCCACAGGCTTATAGCCCGGCCGTGACAGTTTCCACCCATGCCGCAGATCCGAGGAGAGGCCATGACCCAAGCACTTGAGACCGCCATCGAGGCCGCGTGGGAAGCCCGCGCCGATATCGACGCGCGCACTGACGGCTTCGTGCGCGAGGCGGTGGAAGAGGTTTTGGCCCAGTTGGACAGCGGCGCCCTGCGCGTGGCCGAGAAGCGCGGCGACGGCTGGCATGTGAACCAGTGGGCGAAAAAGGCCGTTCTTCTGTCCTTCCGGCTCAACGACATGGAGGAAATGTCGGGCGGCCCGCAGGGGTCCGGCTGGTGGGACAAGGTGCCCTCGAAATTCGCGGGCTGGGGCGACAACCAGTGGCGCGCGGCGGGCTTCCGCGCGGTGCCCGGCGCCATCGTGCGGCGCAGCGCCTTTATCGGCAAGGGGGCGGTGCTGATGCCCTCCTTCGTGAACCTGGGCGCCCATGTGGGCGAGGGCACGATGGTCGACACCTGGGCCACCGTCGGGTCCTGCGCGCAGATCGGGAAGAACGTCCACCTGTCGGGTGGCGTCGGCATCGGCGGCGTGCTGGAGCCCCTGCAGGCAGGCCCGACGATCATCGAGGATGACTGCTTCATCGGCGCGCGTTCGGAAGTGGTCGAGGGCTGCATCATCCGCGAGGGCTCGGTTTTGGGGATGGGCGTCTTCATCGGCCAGTCCACCAAGATCGTGGACCGCGAAACGGGCGAGGTCATGTATGGCGAGGTTCCCGCCGGGTCTGTCGTCGTCGCGGGGTCCCTGCCCTCGAAGAACGGCGTGAACCTGTATTGCGCGGTGATCGTCAAGCGGGTGGACGCGCAGACGCGGTCCAAGACCTCGATCAACGAATTGCTGCGGGACTGAGGCAAGGGCGGGTGACCACGCTTTTCATCGACGCCGATGCCTGCCCGGTCAAGGCCGAGGCCGAGCGCGTGGCGACGCGGCTGCGCGTGCCGATGGTGCTGGTCTGCAATGGCGGGCTGCGGATGCCCGCCAATCCGCTGGTGCGGCTTCAGATCGTGGCCGAAGGCCCGGACGAGGCCGACAAGTGGATCGCCGACCAATGCGGGCCCGGCGACGTTGTGGTCACGGGCGACCTGCCGCTGGCCGATCGCTGCCTGAAGGCCGGCGCGCAGGTGCTGCGCCATGATGGAGAGGCCTTGACGCTTGCCAATATCGGGCCGCGCCTGGCCACGCGCGACCTGATGGCCGACATCCGCGCGGCCGATCCCTTTCACCAGGGCGGCGGGGCGATGTTCGGCAAGGCGGATCGGGCGCGGTTCCTGCAATCGCTGGACCGGGCGCTGACAATGGCGCTGCGGGCGCGGTAATCACCGGCCCGCCGGCGCATGCATAATCTGCCCGTGCCACCTTGCGGTCTGACCGCGCATGGCTATAACCCCGGACGATTTATCCAGCCCCCGCCGCCACGAAGCCGCCTCCGAGGACCATGCCATGCCGAAAAGAACGGATATCAAGTCGATCCTGATCATCGGCGCAGGCCCCATCGTCATCGGGCAGGCCTGCGAGTTCGACTATTCCGGCGCCCAGGCCTGCAAGGCGCTGCGCGAGGAAGGCTATCGGGTCATCCTGGTCAACTCGAACCCCGCGACGATCATGACCGACCCGGAAATGGCCGACGCAACCTATATCGAGCCGATCACCCCCGAGATCGTCGAGAAGATCATCGCCAAGGAACGCCCCGACGCGCTGCTGCCCACGATGGGCGGGCAGACCGGGCTGAACACCGCCCTGGCGCTGGCCGACATGGGCGTCCTGAACCGTTACGGCGTGGAACTGATCGGCGCGCAGCGCGCCGCCATCGAGATGGCCGAGGACCGCAAGCTGTTCCGCGAGGCGATGGACCGCATCGGGCTGGAAAACCCCAAGGCCACCATTGTCGCCGCGCCGAAGCTGGCCAACGGCAAGTACGACATCAATGCCGGCGTGCAGCAGGCAATGGACGCGCTTGAGGAAATCGGCCTGCCGGCCATCATCCGCCCCGCCTTCACCCTGGGCGGCACCGGCGGCGGCGTCGCCTATAACCGCGACGATTACGAACGGATCGTGCGCTCGGGGCTGGATGCCTCGCCGGTGGCGCAGGTGCTGGTCGATGAAAGCCTGCTGGGCTGGAAGGAATACGAGATGGAGGTGGTGCGGGATCGCAACGACAATGCCATCATCGTCTGCTCCATCGAGAACGTCGATCCGATGGGCGTCCACACGGGCGATTCGATCACCGTGGCCCCGGCGCTCACGCTGACCGACCGCGAATACCAGATCATGCGCAACGGCTCGATTGCCGTGCTGCGCGAGATCGGCGTGGAAACGGGCGGATCGAACGTGCAATGGGCGATCAACCCCGCCGACGGCCGCATGGTGGTGATCGAGATGAACCCGCGCGTGTCGCGGTCGTCCGCCCTGGCCTCCAAGGCGACCGGCTTCCCCATCGCCAAGATCGCCGCCAAGCTGGCGGTGGGCTATACGCTGGACGAGCTGGACAACGATATCACCAAGGTCACGCCCGCGTCCTTTGAACCGTCGATCGACTATGTCGTGACCAAGATCCCCCGCTTCGCCTTCGAGAAGTTTCCCGGCAGCAAGCCCGAACTGACCACCGCGATGAAATCGGTGGGCGAGGTCATGGCCATCGGGCGCAGCTTCCACGAATCGCTGCAAAAGGCGCTTGCCTCGATGGAAAACGGCCTGACCGGCCTGGACGAGATCGCCATCGAAGGGGCGGCCGACCAGGGCAAGCCTGCGGTTATCGCCGCCCTGTCCCGCGCCACCCCCGACCGCATCCGCATCATCGCCGAAGCCATGCGTTTTGGCATGACGGATGACGAAATCCAGCGCATCACCAGCTTTGACCCTTGGTTCCTAGCCCGCATCCGCGAGATCGTGGACGCCGAGCATCAGGTTCGTCATGAAGGCCTGCCCACGGAGGCCGAAGGCTTGCGCCGTCTGAAGATGATGGGCTTCACCGATGCGCGCCTTGCGACCCTGACCGGCCGGGACGAGGCCGAGATCCGCCGCGCCCGCCGCAACGCCGGCATCCTGCCCGTCTTCAAGCGCATCGACACCTGCGCCGCCGAATTCGAGGCCCAGACCCCCTATATGTATTCCACCTATGAAGCCCCGGCGATGGGCGACGTGGAATGCGAATCGCGCCCGACCGACGCGAAAAAAGTGGTCATCCTGGGCGGCGGCCCGAACCGGATCGGCCAGGGGATCGAGTTCGACTATTGCTGCTGCCATGCCTGCTTCGCGCTGACCGACGCCGGCTATGAAACGATCATGGTCAACTGCAACCCGGAAACGGTATCGACCGACTATGACACCTCGGACCGCCTTTATTTCGAGCCGCTGACCCTGGAGCACGTCCTGGAAATCCTGCGCGTGGAGCAGGAGAACGGCACGCTTCATGGCGTCATCGTCCAGTTCGGCGGCCAGACGCCGCTGAAACTTGCCAATGCCCTGGAAGCCGAGGGCATCCCCATCCTCGGCACCACCCCCGACGCCATCGACCTGGCCGAGGATCGCGAGCGCTTCCAGAAGCTCCTGAACGATCTGGGCCTCAGGCAGCCCATCAACGGCATCGCCAGCAGCGCCGAACAGGCCCTGGACATCGCCGGACAGGTCGGCTTCCCGCTGGTCATCCGCCCCTCCTATGTCCTGGGCGGCCGGGGGATGGAGATCGTGCGCGACATGGACCACCTGAAGCGCTACATCACCGAGGCCGTCAGCGTTTCGGGCAAGAACCCGGTCCTGCTCGACAGCTATCTGTCCGGCGCCATCGAGGTCGATGTGGACGCCCTGTCGGACGGCGAAAACGTCCATGTCGCGGGCATCATGGAGCATATCGAGGAAGCGGGCGTCCATTCGGGCGACTCGGCCTGCTCGCTGCCCCCGCACACGCTGGACGCCGCCACCATCGACGAACTGAAGCGCCAGACCGTCGCCATGGCCCGCGCGCTCCGCGTGAGGGGCTTGATGAACGTGCAGTTCGCGCTGAAGGGCGATGCGATCTATGTGCTCGAGGTGAACCCCCGCGCCTCGCGCACCGTGCCCTTCGTGGCCAAGGCCACCGACAGCGCCATCGCCTCCATCGCCGCGCGGCTGATGGCCGGCGAGCCGATGTCGAACTTCCCCGAGCGCCCCCCCTATCCCGAAGGCGTCGGCCCCGAGACCGACCTGCCCTTCGCCGACCCGCTGACGCTTGCCGACCCGATCACGCCCTGGTTCTCGGTCAAGGAGGCCGTGCTGCCCTTTGCCCGCTTCCCGGGCGTCGACACGCTGCTGGGGCCGGAAATGCGCTCGACCGGCGAGGTCATGGGCTGGGACCGCAACTTCGCCCGCGCCTTCCTGAAGGCGCAACTGGGCGCTGGCACCCACCTGCCGGCCGAGGGCCGCGTCTTCATCTCGGTCAAGGACGCCGACAAGACCGAGGCGCTGGCCGCCGCCGCCCGCGACCTGACTGCCATGGGCTTCCAACTTGTCGCGACCAGCGGCACGGCGGACTTCCTGGGATCGCACGGGGTCGAGGCGCAACGCGTGAACAAGGTCTACGAAGGCCGCCCGAACATCGTGGACCGCCTGAAGAACGGCGATATCGCGATGGTCCTGAACACCACCGAGGGCGCGCAAGCCATCGCGGACTCGCGCGAGATCCGGGCCGTCGCGCTCTACGACAAGATCCCGTATTTCACGACCGCCGCCGGGAGCATCGCGGCGGTCGCGGCGATCAAGTCGCGCGGTGAGGGGGAAGTCGGGGTGAGAAGCCTGCAGGCGTAGCGGCTGATCAGGCTCCGGCCCGCTGATTCGGGGCCGGAACGGGATCGTTGCGGCGGTGCGATGGCAGACAGGCAGCTTGCCGGCAGTGGCCGTGGCGTGTTGCGGTGAGTGCCCGAAACTTTGTGCACCTCGCCCGGTTCATGTGGCTTCGGATACGCTCGGGCGCCAAGCGCCCGGCGGACATCATGGCCAACCGCTTGTGCGCCGCATCCCCTTCCCGGACGGTGCGCCGCCCTTCCGAAGCTGCAGATCGCCATGTGGATCAGTTTCGTTGCGAAGTCATCGGCGGTGAATGGATTGCGTGTCCTGATGGAACTCCGGATCGCGCTGTTCAGACTCTCAATGGCGTTGGTCGCACGGGCCACCTTCCGGATCGCCGGACCGAAAGCAAGAAATGGGATCACCTCGGCTCGTGCCCGGCACCAGGCCGGGGTGATCGAGGCAGATTTCGCGGTCCCTTTCTCCACGATGGTATCAAGTTCCGCGGCATCCCTGTCGGTGCATGGGGCGTTGCAGATCCGGCGCAGATCGGCGGTCACCGCCCTGCGCGAGATATGGGCCAGAGTTGGTGACGCCTGATCAGGCGGCGGCTAGAAGTTGACGGAGGCCGTCGCGGCACTCAACCTCCTGGATGATCTCCGGCAGGCGGTTCTGGCCGTCGAGCTTTCGCCACTTCTTCTGCGCCGACATCATCAGCTTGAAGGCCATGGCCAGTCCGGTCCTGCGGCTGAGGCAACCTTTGGTGCGCTTGGTGCGGTGCCGGACGGTCGCGAAGGTGCTTTCAATCGGGTTCGATGTCCGAATGTGTTTCCAGTGCTCGGCCGGGTAGTCGTGAGACAGGTCAGCAACGCCTCGCGATCCTTGACCAGCTTGGCAACCGCCTTGTCGTATTTGACGCCGCAGGTTTCGATGAAGAAATCGAAAGCAGCGTTGGCCTCGGCCTTGGTTTCCGCCTGCCAGATGTCGTGCAGCTGGCTCTTGGCCTTGGCCTGCAGCGACTTCGGCAGCGCATTCAGCACGTTCACTGCCTTGTGGACCCAACACCGCTGCTCGCGCGTGGTGGCGAAGACCTCGCGCAGCGCGGTCCAGAACCCGAGCGCCCCGTCGCCGATGGCCAGCTTGGGATCCTGCTTCAGGCCCGGCGCCGGAGATCGAGCAAGAGCTCACGCCAGCTCTCGGTGCTTTCGCGGAAGCCGTCGATCATCGCCAGAAGCTCCTTGCGGCCATATTCATCAGCCCAGACGATCACCAGAACGCATTGCCTTTCCTCGGCCATGCGCGGTTTGAAATACACCCCGTCAGCCCAGATGTAGAGGAAGCGCCGATGGCTCAGGTCGCGTTTTTGCCAGGCCTCATAGTCGTTCCACCAGTCAGCTTGTCACGCCGCGTGATTGTCTTGGCCGATAGCCCATGGGCGTTTGGGCCCAGAAGCGCCGCCAAGGCTTCGCTGAAGTCCCCCGTGCTGACGCCCTTGAGGTAAAGCCAGGGCAGCAGCTCATCGACCGATTTCGCCTTGCGCAGGTATCGCGGCAGGATGCTGGGTGTGAAGGTGATCTTGTCCTCACCGGGCTTGCGATCGCGCACCCGCGGCACTTTCACCGGCACGGGGCCAATGCCGGTCATCACCTCGCGTTCCGGCAGGTAACCATGGCGCACCAGCCGTGATGTCCCATTCTCCAGCGTCTCCTCGGAAAACGCGGCCATCAGCGCCGCCAGCTCCGCATGGATCGCCTGTTCGATCAGCTTGCGCGCGCCATTGCGGAGGACGTCGGTGAATGCATAGGCGCTGAATCCCGATGGAACGGGGAGCTGGGTGATGGTATTCTCTGCACGTGGCATATCCCTTTCTCGGTTGAGAATTGACGGCGCGTGAACACCGCCATGACATGCCGCCCCTCAGGGCATCACCAACTTTCGCTCATTACTCCCCTGCGCCCCTTCCAAGCGCAGCAGTTCAGACCGGCGCATTGGCTGTTGGCAGATCGCGGCCATGGCTGCCGACCGGCTGGGGGAAGTCACTGAGGACACGGGGGTAGGGGTCTGCCTCCCTGACCGGACATCCCCAAGGGGCCGTGACATCCGACAAGCGGTGCTTCCGGCGGCGCAAACGGATCGAGATCATGTCCGGCAAGCTCAAGGACCGGAAGCGCATCGCAACACGGCACGACCACTGCCGGAAACCCTTTCTTCCCGCCATCGCACTCACCGCGACAGTCCTGTTCCCGGCTCTGTAACTCAAGGGGTCTGGAGCTTAGCGCAAGCACTACTCAATACAGTTTCTCTCAAGGCAAGATACTGAACACATTTGTCATTATGACTAATCAACTCGACCTGACAACAAGGTCAGCGCCGCACTATAACGGTTTGTGCTTGTTGTCGTCTGGATCTGGGACAGCGCCAGATAGCGCGTGAGCAACTTGTCGGTCATCTCATCCTTACCGATCTGGGCAAAGTTGCTGCTGCCCAAGATACGCTCGGAAGCCGACATGAACTCCTCCAGTTGCCGGTCGACCGACAGGTTGGCGATCGTGCTTCCAAAGCCGAAGGCGCCTTCGAAAACCTCGCGCAGGGCTTTGTTGCCAAGAACCTCGTACCACATCGTCTTGTCGCTCGAGGTGCGAGTCGCAAAAGCCTTCATTTCGTTCCTCGCGTTCAGGGCCAAGCGATAGCTTTCGTCCCCTTCTCCGACGCGCTTCTCGAACTGCCGCCGGACATAGGCTTCCGTCACCTTGCCGCTTGTGCCCTCGGTATTGTCCAAGTTCCGGAATGCCTGGGCAAGCTTGAGATAGCGCTTGTCGCCAAGCCGGTTGACCAAGGATGCACTGTCGCCGATATCCGATTCCAGCACCTTGCGGATGAAAGCCTTGTTGGCGATGTCATCTTCCAGCCCGATGGCGCCCAAGGCCACCTTCAGCATCCTGTAATCCCCGACCAGATCCTCGGCCGTTGTGTCCTGGGTCAGGTTCTCGCGGAAATAGGCCGTGGCGCGCTGGATAATACCAATCGCCTTGATCTCTGACTCGCTCGGGATTCCCTTCGACCTGAAAATCTGAATCATGGGCCTTGAGGGATGGAGGCTTTGATGGCGGTTGAGATCACGCGCACGGATATGTCGGCAAGCGA